>JBFWVD010000001.1:0-165434 GCA_050246915.1 Acidimicrobiia bacterium
AGCGTTGCGCCGTGTGATCGTCGACGTCGCGACGATCGCCGCTCGACATGGTGCTCGTTCGATTCTGGCGTGGAGCGGGACCGGTCCGGGGACCGACCCGATCGACGTCGAGCGTCTGACCACCGAGAACCACATCGCGCTCTTGGCCACGTCAGACCCGGTCGAGGCCCTGGAGTCGGCGCAACCGATGTTGATCATCGACGTACGCAGCGCAGGAAATCGCTTCGATGCCGCTTCCCCCGTGGTGGAGATGGGAAGCCTGCTCGCCTCCGGCCACGGCATCGATCAGATCCTGGAACTCATCGATGGGTTCGTCGCCCAAGCCATCGCCGCAACATCCGATGCTGGACGCAGCGAAGTGCCGAACACCGAATCCCGCGAGTCCACAACGTCGATCGAGGTTCCTCCGATGCGAATCGCCACCAACGTCCGTGAGTTGATCGCCGTGGCCGGTTCGACCCACGACGTCGTGTTGCTGCCCGAAGGGCTCGATCCCCTGCGTGCTGCCCGTCTCATCGAACCCCCCGCCGATCTCATCGTGGTGGGCTGCGACAGCGACCACGTCGTCCACGCTCCTGACAGCGGCGATGTGCCGATCGTTGCCGTGGGCAACAGCGCCGGGGCCATCGCTCACGCCCGTGGCATCGATCTGTTCTGGGCAACCGAACCGAGCGCCCTCGTCGGGTCGCCCAACGCGGCAGCGATCGTTGCTCCGCTCGGCGACCTCGAAGCAGTGATCGATGTCGTTGGTTGCCTCGGCACCTATCGCTGCTTGCTGTCGAGCGCCCGTCGCCTCATCGAGTCGGGCAATGTCGACGCGGCCCGATCACGACTCGAGGTGGCGTCGAACTGGCGGCCCGATCTCGCGGAGCCAGCCAACGGGCTCGGGGTGTGCGCGTTCATCGAGGGCCAACTTGCCGTTGCCGCCGAGATGTTCGAGCGAGCCATCGCGCTGAACCCTGACTACGCAGACGCAGCGGAGAACCTCGCTGATGTGCGGCGATTGGTCACCCAGTCATGAACATCATCACCATCGGATCGTTCAACTACCTCGGTCAGATCCGAGTGTTGGCTCGGACGTTCACCGCCACCAACCCCGGGTGCCGTTGCCTCGTCTATTTCATCGACGAGGTCCCCGAGGGATTGGACCTCAGCGCGGAGCTGTTCGAGGTGCTCCCCACCGAGGCACTCCCCATCAGTCAACGTGAGTTGCATCTGATGGCGACGATCTACGACGTCACCGAGTACGCGACGTCGGTGAAGCCGTGGGTGTTGGAGGCCGCCATGGAGGTCACCGGTGGGCCGATCTGTTACATCGACCCCGACATCGCGTTCTACCGCGAGCTCGAACCGCACGTGGCGCCCGGCCTCGAGCGCCACGGTGTGGTCCTCACACCACATCTGCGAGCGCCCATGCCCCGCGACGGCAAGATGCCCGATGAGCTCGTCATCTTGCGCGCTGGTGTCTACAACCTCGGGTTCATCGGCGTGGCGCCCACCGGGCTCGACGTCCTGCGCTGGTGGCAGGAGCGCCTGGCCCGCGACTGCATCATGCGCGTCGAAGAGGGCTACCACGTCGATCAGAAGTGGATCGACCTCGTGCCAGCGATGCGCGCCGTGGAGATCAACCGCAGCCCCGCCCTCAACCTCGCCTACTGGAACATCCACGAGTTCGACCTCAGCGTGGTCGATGGTGTGGTGCACATCGCCGACGAGCCGCTCGCTTTCTTCCACTTCAGCGGTTTCGATCCCGAGCGCGACGATCGACTGAGCAAGCACGAGGTCGATCGGCCACGCCGCCCACCACGCGATCATCCGGTGCTCGCTCAGCTGTGCCGCGACTACGCGCAAGCGCTCCAGGAAGAGCGCAGCGACATGGCCAAGGTCGCCTATGGCTACAACCAAACTCCCGACGGCTTGCTGCTCGACGCGTCCACCCGCAACGCCATACGCGCTCGCGTCCTCGAGGAGGAACAGCTGTGGGGCACCACTGCTGTGCCCGACGCGTTCACACCCGACGGCGGCGCGCAGATCAACCACTGGTACCAGTCACCGATGGTCGAGCCGCGCACGCCCGCCCGGCCCGTCGTACTCCTTCCGTCGCGCAACGATCGCCACGGCCGGGGCGTCAATCTCGTCGGCCATCATCGTCATCCCGGCGCCGCCGGCCAGCTCGTGCGGTCGCTGCGTTCATCGCTGGACGCAGCCGGCATCGAATGGTCGATGATCGACATCGTCCATCCGGCGATGACCGACGCGCTCGACATCACCTCAGCACTCGACATCGCTGACGGAGCAATCACCGATCATCCGGTGACCGTGTTGTGCATCGACCCGTTGATCGCGGCCGATCTCGATTGGTCGGCTCTGGCCCCGATGATCGAAGACCATCACACGATCGGCTACTGGAACTGGCATCCCGACGCCATCGAGGCCGAGTTGGCCGCCGCGTTGTGCCAGTTCGACGAGACGTGGACCACGACGAGGCAGGCGGCCACGCTGCTGCGCGCTGTCACCGGCCGGGCGGTGGAATCGGTCGCACCTGCGGTGGCTGCCGGAGCGATCACGCGACGCGGCCAGTCGTTGCGGGAACGACCGTTCACGTTCCTCACCGTCTGCGACGTGGCCCTCGGTGACAGCCACGATCCGCAACGGGTCATGGACGCCTTCTCCATGGCCTTCGGACCAGGGGAGAGCTACCTCATCGTCAAGACCATCAACGGGGAGCTCGACCCCGTCGCGCTCGGTCGATTGCAGGCGACCGCAGCCCGGCACCGCGACATCGATCTCGTCGACACCGTGCTCGACGTCCAGCGCCACACAGCGCTCCTGCGGGGCTGCGACGCGCTCGTGTCGTTGCACCGCTGGAGCGCAGCGTCGTTCACCGTGTGCGAAGCGATGGGTCTGGGCCGGCCGGTGTTGGCAATGGACCATGGAGGAGCTGCGGAGCTGCTGCGCGCTGGTCCCGGCCAGCTCGTCGCGTGCACCCTCGAGTCGGCGCCATCAGTGCCCGGTGCGGGCAGCGGCGCTCACTGGGCGGTCGCCGATACCGATGCCGCGGCCCGCGTGATGCGCGCCGTGTTCGAGATCCCCGAAACCGCCGAAGAACTCGGACGCGAGCAGCGCGCCGTCGTGATGCGCGATCGCAGCCCGGTCGCCGCCGGTCAGTGGTTGGGAGCCCGACTGGCCCGCCACGGTGTCGTATCCAACCCACGGGCCGCGGATCGTCCTGGCCGTCGCTCGAGCACTCGGATCGGAGCGCGCTGATGCGCATCACCTACGTCATCCAGCGCTACGGACGCGAGGTCGTCGGCGGTGGCGAATCGTTCTGCCGTTCCTTTGCCACCCGGCTCGCGGCACGGGGCCATGAGGTCTCCGTGGTCACCGGACGTGCCCTCGACTACCTCGACTGGGCCGATCACTACCCCGAGGGCAGCGAGGACATCGACGGGGTCACCGTCCACCGACTTCCGAGCCATCAAAAGGCCGACAACATCGTGTTGCAGTGGATCCACAATTCCACGTTTGCCAACCCCGCGGGCCCTGTCGAACTCCACTACGCGTGGCAACGGGCCCAAGGACCACTGCTCCACACGCTCGATTCGTGGCTCACCGATCATCAGCGCGAGATCGACATCCTCGTGCCGGTCACCCAGTTCTATTTTCCGGCCACCGAAGCGCTGCTCATGTCGAAGCGCCTCTCACTTCCGACGCTGTTCCATCCCTTGGCACACGAGGATCATTCGCTCAGCCTCAGCTTGTTCGACAAGGTGTTCGATCTGGCCACCGGCTTCGGCTTCCTCACCGAAGAGGAAGAGAACCTGGTGCGCGGTCGCTTCGGATGCAGGCAGCCAGGCCTCATCCACGGTGTGGGCTGCGATCTCGACCCGCCTGTGGACCGCGCCGCTCTCAGCAACATCAAACTCCCCACCGTTCCGTATGTCTGCTACGTCGGCCGCTGCGATCCCCACAAGATCGCCGACGCCGTGGACTTCATCCGCCAGTTCCGTGCCCGCCACGGCCGGCGGGTCGAGCTCGTGATCATCGGAAAGTCCCAGGACTGGCTCCGCTCCGAACCCGGCATCACCACCACCGGGTTCCTCGAAGATGGTGTGCGCAACGCGGTGCTGGAGCGCTCGCTCGGCCTCATCATGCCGTCGCCATTCGAGAGCTTCTCGATGGTGCTCACTGAATCGTGGGCGTTGCGTCGGCCCGCCATTGTCAATGGGAATTGCGGGCCTCTACGCGGTCAGGCAGAGCGCAGCGGCGGAGCACTCCCCTACAGCAACTATGACGACTTCGAAGCAGCTCTGCTGAAGCTGCTCGACGAACCTGGTCTCGCCGATCGGATGGGCCTGGCCGGTCGCGCCTACACCGAACGCCGCTACGAGTGGAACCATGTCATCGACCAGTACGAAGACTTCTTGGAGCGACTCGCTCCCCCTCGCCGCAAGCAGACAACGGCCGCAGCATCCGGCCGAACCAAACGGGCCGTGGCCCCAACCGCACGCACCTCCGACAAGCGCACCTCGCTGCGGTGGGAAGGCGCACTGCTCAAACACCACAGCCTCAGCGAGGTGAACCGTCATCTCGTGACAGCGCTGGCCGACAACCCGTCGCTGCGCGTCGCCATCGGAGCACAGCGGGAAGGGGCCGACATCACACCGACGGGCACCCTCGCCCAACTGGCTCGCGGTGCTTCGGAGACACCGGCACCGTCCACCCAAGTGACCGTTCGTCATCAATGGCCACCCGTGCTGGAGCCGGTCGAGTCGGGATCGCTCGCCGTCATCCAACCGTGGGAGTTCGGCTGTATACCGCTGAACTGGGTCGACGCCTTGGCCACTGTCGATGAGTTCTGGGTGCCGTCGGAGTGGGTCCGTCAGTGCTATCTGGCATCAGGGGTTCCGGCTGAGCGCGTGGTCACCATCCGCAACGGCATCGACCTCGACCGGTTCGCCCCCGACGGCCCGCGTTATGCCCTTCCCACCACCAAGGCGACCAAGTTCCTGTTCGTCGGGGGAACGATCGTGCGCAAGGGCATCGACGTGTTGTTGTCGGCCTATGTCGAGACGTTCCGCGCCCATGACGACGTGACGCTGGTGATCAAGGGCTACGGGTCCGGTGGCGTGTACGCCGGGAGTTCGCTCACCGAGATCATCGAGGCGATCGCCGCCGCGCCAGGTGCACCCGAAGTCATCTACATCGATGATGATCTGAGCCCGAGCGACATGGCCGGGCTGTACCGCGCCTGCAACGTGTTGGTGCACCCCTATCGAGGCGAGGGCTTCGGCCTTCCCGTCGCTGAAGCGATGGCGTGTGGCCTTGCCGTGATCACCACCGCCGGTGGACCCACCGATGAGTTCTGCCCCACCGACATCGCCTATCGGATCCCCGCAACGCCCACTGCGATCGCCATCGGGGCACTCGGCCTCCCCATCTGTGCCGGTCCACTGTGGTGGCTGGAGCCCGATCCACGCGCACTCGCCGAGACGATGCGGCGCGTGGCCTGCGACCGCAGTGAGATCGCCACGCTCGGCCAGCGTGCCGCCGCACACGCCCAGACGTTGTCGTGGACGCAACCCGTCGGACTGGTCAACCAGCGCATCGCGGCGTTGGCCTCCTCGCCGTCGTCGCGGGCCGGACGCGTTCCGGCCGATCAGGTCCCGCAACATCCAGGAGCGCCGGGAGCGGTGAACCCGCCGTCCGACGTTGCCGTATTGATCGCTGTCGGTGATGCCACCGAGACCATGGCGATGCTCGAGCAACTCGAAGGCACGGCAATCGACGGCGCGTCGTTCCGCGTCCTCATCGATGCCAGTGAGGCGACCGAGTCCGGCGCTGCGTTGATCGAACAACTCGACGGGGTCGCGGTGGTGAGCACACCGGAGGAATCGATGACGATCGGTGAGCTCGCTGACGCGCTGGCGGGCATCGAGACCACGCGTCTGGTGCGCCTCGCTCCCGGCGTCGTGCTGACCACCGGCTGGTGGCGCCTCCTCGACGACGCGCTGCAGCAGCATCCCGGAGTGGAGGTGCTCGGATCGCATGGCGCAGTGCGAGCCATGACGACCGACCACCTCCGAACCATCGCAGCTGCCACGCCCGTAAACGACGTGTTCAACGCAGTGGCATTGCGCACAGTGCCCAATGCCCTGGTGCGGTCGTCCCGACCGGCAATCGACGTCTCGACCGCCAAGAGCGCCGCGCTGTCGGCCCGTTGATGTCTGCGATGCCGGACCCCATGACCCCTACGAATCGAGCGCCTCTCATGCGATGGCTGTTCGTCATCCACGCCAACGATGCCACCACCTTGCGGGCGACCCTCGGTGATCTCGAAGCAGTTCGACGAAGCAACGATCACGCTCATGTGGTCGGCCGCCATCAGCTCGCCGCCGAGTGTCGTCGCAGCAGCCGCACGACGCACGCCGTCGACGTCGCGTCGCTCGGCGAGCTGAGCGACTTCACCCATGTCGTGGTCCTGACCGATGCCGCACGCGTGAGCGGCAACCGTTGGCTTCCGGAACTCCTCGCCGTGGCCGGTGACGACGGTGCCGCGGTGCCGAGCACCAACGGGGCGCCATGGCCGCAGTGCCCCATCGACGCGCCGACATCGTCGGCCAGCCGCAACGATCTGCGCGACGCGACGCGACGGATCGAGCAGACCAACCGTGGTACCCACCTCGATGTCACCATTGCCGGTGGCCCGATGATCGTCGTACCCACCGATGTCTTCGTCGACGCCTGCCGAGACGGACAGATCGCGACGGTGACCAGTCTGATCGAGCACGTCGTCGCCAGCGCCCTACCCCTGCGCGTCGCTCGTGGCGCGTACGTACACGATCACACCCCGGTGCTGCTGTCGGCATGTCTCATCATGAAAGACGAACTCGAGAACCTCCCCGAGTGCCTCGCGAGCCTCATCGGACTGGTCGACGACGTCGTCATCTACGACACCGGCTCGACCGATGGCTCCATCGAACTCGCTCGATCGTTCGGCGCCACCGTCATCGAGGGCTACTGGGACGACGATTTCTCGCGCGCCCGCAATGCCGCGCTCGCGGCGTGCCGCGGTGAGTGGATCGTCCATCTCGATGCCGACGAGATCATCGAGGACACCGCTCACAGCGGGCCGGTCATGCGGGAACTGCTGGCCAACGCCACCAATGGTGATGTGGTGGCCGTGAATCTGTTCAACCTCGAAGGGTCACGCATCGCTCCCGTGCGGTCCCTCGCACCGAACCTCGTCGCCCGGTTCTTCCGTCGGTTGCATTGCCATTGGCGCGGTGCCCTGCACGAGGAGCCCGTGGCACGTCCAGGCAAACCGCCCGCCCGTTACACCAAGAGCAGCGCCCTCACCATCTTGCACTCGGGCTATCTCAGCGAAGCCATCACCGAGCGCGACAAGCGGGCGCGCAACCTGCGCATCTCATCGGTCGAGGCCGACAACGAGACCGATGCCGATCGTGCCAGGTTCAACCTCGCTCGATCGCTGCACATGGCCCATCGTCACGCGGAGGCCATCGAGGCCTTCGATGACATCGCCCGCAACTGCACCCAGGACGTCATCCGTCGCTCGTCCCTCGAACTCGGATCGGACGCATTGCGCGAGTTGGGTCGATTCGATGAGGCACTCGAATGGGGCCAGCGACACTCGCAGGAGTTCCCCAACCTCGGCGTCGGCAAGCTGTTGCAGGCCAAGGCGCTGGCGATGCTCGATCGGGTGGCCGAAGCGATACCGCTCGTCGAGGGGCTCACCAACTACAACGATCGATACTCCAACGTCGGTCCCGATGGCCTGGCGGTGTTCACGGCGATGGCCTATGTGCACGCCGGTCGCCACCGCGAGGCGCTCGAGCAGGTGAGCATCGCCGTCCAGCAGAACATCCGCTCGTCTCACGCCTACGTCGCGCTTGCCCGCGTCGCCGCAGAAGATCCGGACATCGACATCGCTTCGGTGCTGTCCATGGTTCCCGAACAGGAACTCACCAGCGTCTACGCCCAGCTGCTGTCGGCCCCCGCGTTCGGGGCCGACCGGATCGCCGAAGCCGTGTGGGCCATCGCTCCCGGCAATCTGGCAACGCTGGCGTTCTCGTCGCAGCTGGCCCCGATGCTGACAGCAGACCGAGCATTGGTGTGGGCTCGCCGTTTGCGCGATCTCAATCTCGCCGAGGCCTGCCCGCTCCCGTCGATGCTCGACACGGCTGAACTCAGTGATCGTGTGCGATTCCTCGCCGTGATGGTCGACGACGGCGATGCGTCACGAGCCGCCCAACTCGAAGACCAGACCAGCAGACTCGACGACGCCGAGCTGTCGGAAGTGTTCGCGTGGGTGCTCGACAACGCCATCGGCGGTGCCGAGTCGCTCATCGTTGCCGGTGCGACCTCGACAGCGCGGTGTATCACCATCTCGCGAGCGTTGGCCGAGCGGGGTCATCTCAATGAGGCCGTCGCCGTGTTCGGTCACGCCTCGGCGCTCTCATCATCGCCCCTGCCAGCGTTCGACGCAGACTTCGAGCGCATCATCCGCGACGGCGCAGAGCAGATCGGTCGCCGCGATGTGGTTGCGGCGCTCGATGCTCGTTGACAACTCTGGTTGACGCGACTCAGCAGCTCGAGTCGAAGCGACTGCCGCTGTTGATCTTCCGGCGAGGATCTGGCCGATTCACCGAAGCCATACGTCGAGCTGTGAGGGACGCCTGATCGGACAACGCTCGCTCTGTCTGGGCCAGCCGGTCGAGAAGCACGACCGCTCGGCCTTGGAGAGCGATGGGCAGGGGGCCGAGGTCCGTCGGGGCAGTCCACCGGAACTCATCGCTACCGAAGACTTCAGAAGCTGTCTCGCTCACATCGCCGAGCAGGCGCTCCGACCGATCCAAATGGCGCTCGATCTCGTCGAGCGCCTCGCTCCACCGTGCCACGTCGGACGCGGGCCGGCTCCCGACCAGCTGCTCGATCACAGCACAGCACCAGCGCGATAGGCGCTGTGCCACGCGTCGCGCAGCGGCTCGAGCACCAGCAGACAGTCGAGGATCGGCTGATGCTTCTTGCCGACGTTGGCTTCCATCAATCGATGCTGGACGTATTCATAGAGGCGCTTGAGCCCGACGCCGTCGGGCCACACCGACACGTCGACGGCTCGATCGAGTTCGAAGATGAGCTCTTGTGCATGCACCAACAGATGATGGGCGTCGCTGGTGCGACCGGCATCGATGGCGACGCGAGCTTCGCTCAGATCGCGTACCACGCGGTCGTAGCACATCGTGAGCAGACGATCCTTCGAGGCGGTCGACACCATGGTGTCGGTGAATCGCGCTCGCAGATTGGTGGCCATCTTCAGGGTCTCCGATTCATGCCGTTGACAGGCTCGACAACTGACCTGCCAGCCAGCTGCTCTGGTTCTTCATCGCTCCCAACGCCGTTTCCATGGCGTTGAACTGACTACGTAGGAATTGCTTGTGGCGATCCAGTCGGGTTTGCATCGAATCGATCGACAGCTGCAACTGGGCGGTCGTGGCCTTCAGCGAGTTCTCGCTGGAAGTGAGCAGGCCGTTGTCGAGATCGACAACGCGTTGCGCCACGTCGTAGACGCGCTTGCCGAGGCCCTTGACCGCACCATCGGTGAACAGTGCCTGGGTGCCGGTCGGGTCCTTGGCGAACTGGTCGACGAACTTGGCCCGATCGAACGCAACGGTCCCGTCCCGGTTCAAGGTGATGCCGGCCATCACTGCGCTCTCGCTTCCGCCGGAACCGCTGACCGCAGTGGACATGAGCTGACGGGCCTGACGCAGGGCAGAGCTGTCGATGAGGACGCCGGCCTTCTTGGTGGCGGCGTCGTACTTCGACAGGTCGGCGATGTTGTTGGCCACGATGTTGAACGCCGTGACCATCGCATCGATCTTGTTGGCGATGGCGCTCGGGTCCTTGGCCGTCGCCACGGTCACCGTCGTGCCCACTGGGGACTGTCGCTTCAGCGAGAGCGTCACGCCGGGGAGGACATCGGCCATCGTGTTGGTGTTGGAGGTGACCGTGTAGCTCCCCGCACCCGACCCAACGGTGATCTGAGCACTGGTGCCGGTCGAGACGTGGAGCCAAGACCCGACACCGCTGAAGTTGGCCGGGTTGAACGAGACGGTGTTGCTGGCACCAGCTTCGGTGGCGGTGAGCTGCAAGCGGTAGTTGCCTTCGGAGACCTTCACCGCCGAGGCCGAGAGCTTGAAGTTCGACTGACCATTGATGGCGTTGACAACCGACTCGAGCGAGCCGTCGCCGACGTCGATCGAGCGACTGTCGCTACCGACGCCAACAGCGATCGTGCGGGCACCACCCCCACCGGGTGCGGGGACCACCGTGGAGGTCAACGACGCTGCGGTCCAACCCGATGCATACACATCGGGTGAGGCGAGGGAGTTGACGACGAAACTCAGGTTGCCGGTCCCACTGGCCGTCGATCCGGTGGCGGTGACGGTGTCGGGATCGGAGCTGGTGGCGCTGATGGCCTGCCAGTCGACCGCGCTCGATACGGCGAGCGCAGCAGTGTTGAGCGAGTTGAACTTCGTTCGAAGATCGGCGTAGGCGGCGGACTGGGAGTTGAACTTGTCCAGGCGTTGCTTGGCGAGCGTCTGTGGACGCGCCTCGATGGCGATGAGCTGATCCACGATCTGCGTCGTGTTGATGCCGCTCACCAGGCCGTCGACACTGCCCAAACTCGTCATCGCAACCTCCTTCGAACGTCAGAGAACTTCAGGCACCGAGACCCTCGAGACCAATGATCGGCACCAGCGAACGACACGGGAGCGCCCTCGCCAAACGTGAACCCTTCTTGACGATCCGCCAGGGCGGGCGTGCCCTTCGTGATGAAGGGTGCACGCCCGCCCTTGGATCGTGCCCGACCTGTGGGGAGGATGATGAGTCGCGAGCTCAGGCGTAGGAGCCAGGTCAGACACGAGAAGGTGATCGATCAGCCGCCGAGGAGACGGAGGACCGACTGCGGGAGCTGGTTGGCTTGGCCCAACATCGCGGTACCGGCCTGCATCAGGATCTGGTTCCGGGTGAAGTTGGTCATTTCCATGGCCATGTCGGTGTCACGGATCCGGGACTCCGAAGCCATCACGTTCTCTGTGGCCACCTGCAGCGAGTTGATCGCCGACTCGAAACGGTTCTGCAGAGCACCGAGCGCACCTCGAGAGGTCGAGACCTCGCTGATCGCCGAGTCGAGAGCGCTGATGGCCGAGGTGGCCCCAGAAGCGGTGGCGATGCTGACACTGCTGAGAGCCGCAACCGCGGTGCCGGTGTTGAGCGCCGAGATGCCCACCGAGATCGTGTCGCCAGCGTTGGCGCCGATCTGGAAGTTCACACCGGAACCGAACGAAGCACCGTTGAGCAGGTTCAACCCGCCGAAGGTGGTCGCCGAACCGATGCGGCTGATCTCGGTCTTGAGAGCCGCGAACTCGGCCTGAGCAGCCGAACGAGCAGCCTGGCTGTTGGAACCGTTGGCCGATTGCACGGCCAGGTCACGCATGCGCTGCAGCATGGCGTTCACTTCGTTGAGCGAACCTTCAGCGGTCTGAACGACGCTGATGCCGTCCTGCGCGTTACGGGTGGCCTGCTTGAGACCAGACACCTGCGCACGCAGGTCCTGGGAGATCACCAGCCCAGCGGCATCGTCGGCGGCCCGGTTGATCCGGAAACCCGACGACAACTTCTCGAGGGACTTGCCCATGAGCGAGTTGGTGTTGGCAACATTTCGGTAGGCGTTGAACGCCATGATGTTCTGGTTGATACGCATTTCATCCTCCGTGATGAGACGTGCTGATTGGCGGACCCCTCACGGCGTCGTCCGTGATGCCGATAGAGGGATTGCCGTCTCACAGAGGCCTGGTGTGCGTTTGCGTCGCGCACGAGGTGTGTTGCGGTGTGGTTCGGGTTCTCGCGTTCCCTGACCAATCGGCGCCGGCGGCTCTCGAGCCGCCGGCGCCTCAGGTTTTCAACTCAGCCGAGCAGTCGCAGGACCGACTGCGGGAGCTGGTTGGCTTGGCCCAACATCGCGGTACCGGCCTGCATCAGGATCTGGTTCCGGGTGAAGTTGGTCATTTCCATGGCCATGTCGGTGTCACGGATCCGGGACTCCGAAGCCATCACGTTCTCTGTGGCCACCTGCAGCGAGTTGATCGCCGACTCGAAACGGTTCTGCAGAGCACCGAGCGCACCTCGAGAGGTCGAGACCTCGCTGATCGCCGAGTCGAGAGCGCTGATGGCCGAGGTGGCCCCAGAAGCGGTGGCGATGCTGACACTGCTGAGAGCCGCAACCGCGGTGCCGGTGTTGAGCGCCGAGATGCCCACCGAGATCGTGTCGCCAGCGTTGGCGCCGATCTGGAAGTTCACACCGGAACCGAACGAAGCACCGTTGAGCAGGTTCAACCCGCCGAAGGTGGTCGCCGAACCGATGCGGCTGATCTCGGTCTTGAGAGCCGCGAACTCGGCCTGAGCAGCCGAACGAGCAGCCTGGCTGTTGGAACCGTTGGCCGATTGCACGGCCAGGTCACGCATGCGCTGCAGCATGGCGTTCACTTCGTTGAGCGCGCCTTCAGCGGTCTGAACGACGCTGATGCCGTCCTGCGCGTTACGGGTGGCCTGCTTGAGACCAGACACCTGCGCACGCAGGTCCTGGGAGATCACGAGACCGGCTGCGTCATCAGCGGCTCGGTTGATGCGGAAACCCGACGACAACTTCTCGAGGGACTTGCCCATGAGCGAGTTGGTGTTGGCGACGTTCCGATAGGCGTTGAACGCCATGATGTTCTGGTTGATACGCACTGCATCCTCCGTGATGTTCTGCGTGAGTGTGTTGGGTTTCCCGACATCCGTGCCGGTAGTTCAGCGATGCCGCTCCCTCGCTGGATCAGCAGTCGGTGCACCCGCCCGTTGGATGAGGCACCAGAAGGATTCTTGAAGAAGCTCCCAGCCGAGCCCGGACGCGAAAGAGCCCGGTGACCGCTCTGGGCCACCGGGCTCTTGTCAGTTCAGCGAGTTGCGTTCAGAAGGTCGCGGTGAGCGATCAGCCGAGCAGTCGCAGGACCGACTGCGGGAGCTGGTTGGCTTGGCCCAACATCGCGGTACCGGCCTGCATCAGAATCTGGTTCCGGGTGAAGTTGGTCATCTCCGCAGCCATGTCGGTGTCACGGATCCGGGACTCCGAAGCCATCACGTTCTCCGTGGCGACCTGCAGCGAGTTGATCGCCGACTCGAAACGGTTCTGCAGAGCACCGAGCGAACCACGGGAGGTGGACACTTCGCTGATGGCCGAATCGAGAGCGGTGATCGCCGAAGCAGCACCGGTAGCGGACGACACCGACACCGCCGACAGCGCCGCAATGGCGGTGCCGGTGTTGAGCGCCGAGATGCCCACCGAGATCGTGTCGCCAGCGTTGGCGCCGATCTGGAAGTTCACACCGGAACCGAACGTGCCACCGTTGAGCAGGTTCAACCCGCCGAACGTCGTCGAAGAACCGATGCGGCTGATCTCGGTCTTGAGGGCCGAGAACTCGGCCTGAGCAGCCGAACGAGCAGCCTGGCTGTTGGAACCGTTGGCCGATTGCACAGCCAGGTCACGCATGCGCTGCAGCATGGCGTTCACTTCGTTGAGCGAACCTTCAGCGGTCTGAACGACGCTGATGCCGTCCTGAGCGTTACGGGTGGCCTGCTTGAGACCCGACACCTGCGCACGCAGGTCCTGGGAGATCACCAGACCAGCGGCATCGTCGGCGGCCCGGTTGATACGGAAACCCGACGACAACTTCTCGAGGGACTTTCCCATCGAGTTGTTGGTGTTGGCGACGTTCCGATAGGCGTTGAACGCCATGATGTTCTGGTTGATACGCATTTCATCCTCCGTGATGTGAGCGTGTGGTTGTGTTGTGTGAGGGATGATCCCCGGCAGTCCGTGCCGGTTCGTCTCCCCTTCCGCCCGGAGGGGACAAGGGCGTATCGACGCAGCATGAAAACCACTTGAGCGAAAAATCCGGCGACATCCGGGCCCGCGCTGTCAATGAGCCAGAAGGCTCAAGATCGCGCCACCTCGTCGACCGAGCGCTCATCCGAGGCCGTGGCGTGCCGATCTGAAGGCCCACGGCTGCCGGGTGGCATGCCGCAGGAGCGAAGCGAGGTGATGCCCATGAGCGCCCTGACCGAATTGTCGAACATCCTGTGGCGCCAGCGTCGGACGCTGGAGCGCCTGCTCTACAAGCTCGAGGTCCAGCAACTGATGCTGGCCGCGGGACGTTCGCGCTGGGTGTCAACTGCAGCTGCAGAAGTCGAAGACACGCTCGACAAGATGCGGGGCACCGAGCTGTCACGCGCTGTGCAGACCGCGGCTGTCGCCGGCGAACTCGGCCTGTCCACCAGCGAGCCGAGCCTTCGAGAGCTCATCGACGCCGCACCAGCACCCTGGGATGCCATCTTGCGCGATCACCACGAGGCCTTCTTGCAGATGACCGCAGAGGTCGAGGAGCTGACACGGTCCAACAGCGAGTTGCTCACCCGCGGCTACAACGCCACACGCGAGTATCTGAGCGCGCTGCATGGTGCAACTCTGGTTGACGCCTACTCCGCCAAGGGAACAGGCGAGACCTTCGGCGGCACCACCCACGTGATCGACCGGGCATTTTGAGCCATGGGCGTCTCGAGCTGTGAGGCACTGAGCTGTGAGTGATTTCGCTGCCCTGAACACCGCGCTGTCCGGTCTCGTCGCGCATCGCCGCGCGTCGGAGCAGATCGGCCACAACATCGCCAACGTCAACACCGAGGGCTACAGCCGCACACGTCTCGAGCTCACCTCGGCCGGCGCCGGAGCGGTGCCTGCGGTGTTCGCTCGCCCTCGCATGCAGGGCGATGGCGTCAACGTGAGCAGCCTGCTGCGCGTGCGCGACGAATTCCTCGAACGGCGCAGCCTCACCGAGCAGGGCTCTTCATCCCAGCTCGCCAAGACCAAGGAGATCCTCGGTCGGGTGGAGGCATCGTTCCCCGAGCCCGGTGACACCGGCCTGGCCGCGCAGATGAGCGAGTTCTGGGCTGCGTGGGACGACGTGGCCAACAACCCTGCGTCACTGGGGACCCGAACCCAGTTGCTCGAGCGCGCCACCACGGTTGCTCAATCCCTCAACCGCGCATCTGCTGATCTCACCGGTCTGCGTGACTCCACCGTCGACCAGCTCAAGGTGATGGTGAGCGAGGTCAATGGCTACGCCGATCGCATCGCCGAGTTGAACAACGCCATCCAGAACGCGGTGTCGTCCGATCTCCCGGCCAACGATCTGCAGGACCAGCGCGATGTGCTCATCGAGAAGGTGGCCAGGCTCACCGGAGCATCGACGCGCGACCTCGCCAACGGCATGGTCGAAGTGCGCATCGGCGGTGCATTGCTGGTGAGCGGCACTCGCTCCAACGCCCTCGGCGCTCCTGCCGAGACCGCTCCCCCGTCCGGCAACGCCGCCACCGATGCGGTGAACTGGCCGTCGGTGTCGATCAGCGCCAACGGGTATCCGGTGCAGTTCCCCGGCGGCGAGATCGGCGGCCTCGTCGACGCTGCCAACAACATGCTGCCGAGCTACCTCGATCGCATCAACGATGTCGCCACGACGCTGGCCAACGATGTGAACGCCGTGCACGCCAACGGTTTCGGCCTCAACGACGCCGGACCGGCCAGCCCTGCACGAGCCTTCTTCGCGTTCACTCCCGGCGTCGGCGCGGCCGCTGGCATCACGTTGACGACGGGGGTCAATGGCGTGAGCGGCAACCCGGCAAACGTGGCTGTGTCGAGCGCTCCGGGGCAGCTCGACGGCTCCATCGCTCAACAGCTCGCCGCCATGCATGACTCGACCACCGGCGCCGACGCCAGCTACCGGGCGATGATGGCCGATCTCGGAGTCGCCTCACAGACCGCGCAGCGGCGTTCGCAGATCCAAGATGCGATCACGACCCAGGTCGATGCCCAGCGCAAGAGCGTCAGTGGCGTGAACCTCGATGAGGAAATGGTCAACCTCACGATGACCCAGCACGCCTACGCCGCCTCGGCGAAGCTCATGACAACGATTGATCAAATGATCCAGACCCTCATCAACCTCGGCAGCTGACGGACCGAAGGTGATGGCAATGCACGTTGACGTCGAGATCGAAGGGACGAAGCCATGAGCCTCTCCGCGCGCGTGCCGTCCACTGCCGGGGGGCGGCTCATGAACTCCAATCTCCAGACGTCGTATCGACGTCTGCTCGAGCTGCAGGACCAGCTGTCGTCGGGGAAGCAGATCCGCAACCCGTCCGACAACCCGGCCGGCGCGATCTTGGCCATGAACACCCGGACCCAGTTGCGTCGCTCGCAACAGTTCGAGCGCAACACCGCTGACGCCCAGGCGTGGTTGAACACCGCCGACTCGGCGCTGGTCACCAGCCAGGACTATCTGAACAAGATCCGGGATCTCTCGATCCAGGCTCGCAGCGGCGGAGTCGACGACAAGGCTCGGAACGTCATCGCCACCCAGATCGAGCAGTTGCGCGACTCACTCGTGCAACTCGGCAACACGAGCTACAACTCGCGTCCGATCTTCGCCGGCACCGGCACGGGCACCACGGCGTTGCAGCCCTCTGGGCAGCCCACCGGCGCCGCCAACACCGCAGCAGTGAATCGCGCGGTGGCTCCGGGTGTGAGCGTGCAGATCAACACCGACACCACGGCGCTGTATGGCACGTGGGTGGGCACGCCCGGCGGCGACTACGCCGGCAGCACGTTCGAGGTCATCACCAAGCTGGCCGCTGACATCCGCAACCCCTCTGCTCCCGGCGCCGATGTGGCCGCAGGGCAAACGGCACTCGACACCGCCCGCGAACGCATGGCCAGCGTGCAGGCATCGCTTGGTGCTCGGTCACGTCGCCTCGAGGACGTGAGCTCTCGGAATGCCAACGTCTCGTTGGAGCTGACCACGTCACTGGCCGAGGTCGAGGACATCGACCTGCCCAAGACGATCATCGACGTGCAGACCCAGCAGATGGCCTACCAGGCCGCACTTTCGGTCACTGCGAAAGTCATCCAGCCCTCACTGGTTGATTTCCTGCGATGACTGCCGACTGTCCCATCAGTATCCGTTCGCCACACTCAAAGAGGACACCATGAAGATCCTGGTCGTCGACGACTCCAAGGCCATGCGCATGATCGTCATCCGGAACCTGCGTCAGGCAGGCTACGGAGAAGCCATTGTTCTCGAAGCAGAGCACGGCGTGCAGGGCCTCGAGCTGACCAAAGCCGAATCACCGGACCTCATCCTGTGCGACTGGAACATGCCCGAGATGAACGGGATCGACTTCCTGAAAGCGCTCCGCGCCGATGGCATCACCACGACGTTCGGATTCGTGACGTCCGAGTCGACACCGGCAATGCGTGAGACCGCCGCCCAGGCGGGCGCTGCGTTCCTGCTCGCCAAGCCATTCAGCGCCGACGATTTCCAGGAACTCCTCTCCGCTGTCGTGTGAGGCCCTTCTACTGAACGGCGAGTCCTGTGCCCCTCATCCCACCCGCAGCCAAGATCCCGCTTCCCATCCAGGAGTCGTTGCGCGACTTCTTCGTCGACCTCCTTGGCAAGGGCGCGGCTGCGGAGAAGGCCAAGGAACTCAAGGTGAAGACGGGGGCCGAGGCTCCCAAACTTCTCGTGTCGGTGTGGGAGGACAAGTACCAGCGCGTCGGCGCCCTGTGCATCAGCGAGTTGATGTTGGCCGCGATCGCCGGTTCGGCACTGGTGTTGGCGCCAGCCTCGACGCTGCCCGAAGTGGAGAAGGCCGGTGAGCTTCCCGACAACCTCCGGGAGAACTACCAAGAGGTGGTGAACATCCTCACCAGCGTCCTCAACACGCCGAGCACACCGCATCTCAAGTTGACGCAGACCTATGCGCACCCCGGCGACGAGCTGCCACAGGCCGTGTGGGATGTGATCGCTCAGCCGAGCCAGCGTCGTGACTTCGACCTCACGGTCGAAGGGTACGGCAGCGGCAAGATCTCGATCCTCACCCGCTGAGCAAAACGAGGGACGCGGTCCCTCGACCGGTTCACTCTCACTCGACATCGGCACAGAAATGCACGCTGGCCGTGCCAATTCGTGCCGATCTCCACGAGTAGCGGCAAACGAGCCGAATGCGAAAGGGGCGGCCCTCACGGGCCGCCCCTTTCGCATCGTTCGTTGTAGATGGTGCGAGCTACGCAGTAGCAACGACCTTGGCGGCCGGAGGGATCACGGTGGCGTCGCGGTCGAGGCGGTTGCGCCAATCGGAGTTGACACCGATGGCCGAGGCATACGCGGCCTTCCGGCGAGCCACGCGTCCCGACAGCGGCGAGATCTCCTCGGGCTCGGACGGCACGTACTGCGCCTCGATGCCCTCACGGAGCATCTCGAGCGCCTCGGAGCGCAGCTGGCTGATGCGGCTCTCGGTGACGCCGAGGAACGTGGCCAGCTCCTCGCTGGTACGACTCTCGAGGAAGTAGCCGACGATCACCAGGCGATGACGCTCGGGGAGCAGCTTCACCGCGTCACGCAGATACGAGCGCAGCTCCCGGTTCTCGAGCTCCTCGCTGGGTTCGGTGGCGGTGCGGTCGACCAGCACGTCCACCAGGCTCAGATCCTCGTCCTCGTCGCCCAGGCGATAGTCGAGGGCGAGCACGACGGAACGGAACACGCGATCACGGAGGTTGGCGAGCTCGGCAGTGGTCGTGCCCATCTGCTTGGCCAGTTCCTCGGTGGACGGGACACGCCCGAGATCGGAAGCAAGCTTCTGCTCGGCAGCGTCAGCCCGACGGCTCAGGGCACGGACCGAGCGGGGCGCCCAGTCGGCGGAGCGCACGGCGTCCAAGATGGCGCCCCGGATGCGGCGGGCGGCGAACCGGTCGAACGGAACACCGCGGCCCTCCTCGTAGCGATGGGCGGCCTCGACCAACCCGAGCACGCCGGCGCGGACGAGCTCGCCGCGATCGACGTGACGTGGGAAGTTCACAGCTACCTGGACCACGATCTGCTCGACCAGTGGCAGGTACTGCTCAACGGTCTCCATCGCTTCGATGTTCATGGGTCACTCGCCCCTGTCTCCCCCCAGCCTGGAGGGGTACTCGGTCACAACGAGTGGTGACAATAACACAAGGAGCGAAAAACACCATAGGGCGTTGGAACTATCACTATCCGTGGTATCCATCGGCATCTCACGGTCCGCATTTGAGCAACTACTACCTGCATTCGCCACGGAGCGTGCCAATCTTGAAAATCGACGATTGTTGAGGAAGTTGGTCGGGATTACGTTAGACCGGGCGAACCAGCACGCCCGGAGCCGCTTCGAGTTGCTCCGGCTGACGAAAGGACCACACATGGCTGTCCGACTCGGCGATACCGCTCCTGACTTCACCGCTCCGACCACCCAGGGCGAGATCCGTTTCCACGAATGGCTCGGTGATTCCTGGGGCGTGTTGTTCAGCCATCCCAAGGACTTCACCCCGGTGTGCACCACCGAGCTGGGCTACGTGGCCAAGCTCAAGCCCGAGTTCGACAAGCGCAACGTGAAGGTCATCGGTCTGTCGGTCGATCCCGTCGACTCCCACGTGAAGTGGGAACAGGACATCGCCGAGACCCAGGGCACCCCGGTCAACTTCCCCATGATCGGCGATCCCGATCACAAGGTCGCCGACCTCTACGACATGATCCACCCGAACGCCAACGACACGATGACGGTGCGCAGCGTGTTCGTGATCGGTGCCGACAAGAAGGTCAAGCTCACGATCACCTACCCGGCCTCGACGGGTCGCAACTTCGAGGAGATCCTGCGGGTCATCGACTCGCTGCAGCTGACGGCCAAGTACAAGGTGGCCACGCCGGCCAACTGGACCGACGGCGGCGACGTGATCATCGGCGCGGCCGTGAGCGATGAGGAGGCCAAGACCCTGTTCCCCGGCGGCTGGAACACGGTCAAGCCCTACCTGCGGGTGCTCCCCCAGCCCGGCAAGTGAGCCCCCAGCCTGACAACTGACCCGGAAAGCGGTGGGCCGTCAGCGGTTGGCGGCCCACTGCTCGATCCAATCCCGCACGTTCGGGGCCAGACGATCGAGATGCTCGAGGGGCTGCTCGCGGATCATCGTGGCGCTCACCGGCACCACCGACCGCTCCGGGTCCACCGACACTGCGGTTGCTCCCAGCCGCCGAGCCAACTCGTCGCCGTAGCCCTCGGAGCTGAACAGCGCGTGTGGCCCGTCCTCGAGTGGCCAGTGGACCATGAACAGGTGGAGCCAGCGCTCCCACAGATCAGGGTCATCGAAGTTCGTCTCGAGGTCGTGGCGGACCTCCACGACCTCGACATCGCGATGGAGCTCACGCAACCATTGCGCCCGTAACACTCCCGGTATGGGCTCGTTGCGTCGGGTGTTCACGAACACCACGAGCGAGTCGACCTGCGACGCGGCGCGACTGATGAGGTACGAGTGCCCCAAGTGCGGCGGACAGAACCTGCCCACGATGAGTCCGGTCGCCCAACGCATCGACGCATGATGCCAGCTCACCGAAGCCGACAGCGAAGTAGCGATCTGCCGACCTCGGCTCAGCGCTCTCAGCGATGCCGGCGGAGATGTCAGCGAGTGTCGCCCGCGAGCGCTCCCAGCCCGAGGGATATGGCCTGACGCCATCCGGCCAGATCTGCGCCGAGCTCATCGACACGCTCGGCAACCACCCAGCGAATCTCGTCAGCGGGGAGATCGCAACGATCGCGTACCTGCAACTCCGCGATACGAATGATCAGCTGGGCCACCCGATCATCGGTGACATCGACCGACAGGCGGGTGGAGTGCAACATCGCGAGGCATCCCTCGACGTCCCCTTCTCGCAGCGTGGCGAGCGCCAATGCCAACGACGCCACGGCTCCGTCGAGATAGCTCACGCCCGGCAGGGACAGCGTCACCTCCGCTGCTTCGACGCCGCGTTCGAGGTCGCCAGCAGCGACCAGGACGAGCGAGCGGACCGACTCGAGGTATGGCTCAGGCTGCTCGGCGAGCGCGGTTGCCGCTGACAGATGCCCGAGCGCAGCATCCAACTCGCCGCGCTGCAGTGACAGCAACGCCGCCGATGCCAACGACTCCACATTGGCCAGCCCGGGCCGGGTCGCCAGTTCCTCGTGGGGAGCGACCGGCCCGCCGGCACCGAGATGGGCCGCGGCCGCGGTGGTCACACGTGCCGCGACTGCCCGCTGCCCCGACTTCTCGCCGAGCTCACGGGCTTCGGCGATGAGTCGTTGGACTTCGTTCAACTCACCGAGCGCAAGACGCGATCGGATGAGCGGTGCGTACGCCGTGGATTGCCCGTGCGCGTCGCCGATCTGCCGGAACACCGCCACGGCATCGGAGGAAATGGCCGCGGCACGCTCGGCATGGCCGCGCCACAACTCGAGACTGGCTTGGAGGGTGACCATCATCGCCGTGGCCCAACGGTCCCCGCGCTCTTCGGCCTCGGCACGTACCTGACGGCAGATGGCCTCGGCCGATTCGCTGCGGCCTTGCTGGAAGTGGACCCAGGCTCGCAGACCGGCCGCCCAGCCGAGGCCACCCTTGTCGCCGAGCTCGGCAAATGTCGCCGTCGCGGAGTCGAGTCGCTCCTCGGCCAAGATCGCCTTGCCCTGGATGAAGGCCAGCCACGCCAGATGCTGTTGACTCCAGGCGGCGCCGCGTCGATCGCCGTCGGCGATGCTGATCTCCTGTGCTTCGCTCAGCGCCTCCTCGGCCGCGGCCACGTCGAAGCGCAAGATGTTGATGAATCCACGCAGTCGCAACGCTTCGGCCACCGCTGGGCGATCGCCGATGGCCCGCCAGCGAGCCAGGCCGTCATCGACCCACTCGTTGGCCAACACCATGTTGCCGGCCATCTGCTCGGCGATGGCGATGGTGATGCGCGCCGACGCTTGGATCGTGGCCGTGCCGGTGTTGTCCGGTCCGGCAACGAGGCCCTGGCCGATGGCACGGGCCTCGTCCAAGCGGCGCAACTGCAGCAGCCCACGCGCGTGTTCGATGAGCAGCTGATTGCCCAGCACCGACCCGACGGGCACCAACGCCAGGGCGCGGCTGGTGAGCCGAACTGCGGTGGTCTGCGAGTCGATCGAGCGGGCACGACTGGCCGCTCGCATCAACCAGACCGCTGCCTCTTCGGCAATGCTGGGCGGCACCTCTGGCACCCCGCCGAGTTCGTTGCCGAGCTCGGCTGCGGAGGCCAGGTGGTGGCCGACTTGATCCTCGAAGCCCTTGGCGCCCAGCTCTTCGAGTGCCCGTGCTACGCCGAGATGGCGTTGCACGCGAACTGCCTTGGTCATGGTGCTGTAGGCGACCTCACGGAACGATTCCGACGTGAACCGCCAGCGTTCACCGGCGAGCTCCAGAAGATCGCCGGAGGTGAGATCGTTGAGCACCTGACGGCTCGGATGTTGTCCGAGCAGCTGACCCACCCTGAACAGAGCAGACATGGCACCGGAGCTTCCGAGCAGCGCAGCGTTCTCGAGCATGGCCCGGGCCTCCGGCTGCAGGCGCTCGAGACGAGCGAGTACCAGGCCTCGCAACGTATCGGGCAACACCGCCTGGGCACTCCCCTCTCCCAACGCGCTGGCCAGCTCCTCGAGGAACAGCGGGTTCCCACCGGAGCGATCGAGCAGCAGAGTGCGTTGCCTACTGTCAAGTGGAGTTGACAGAAGCGAATCGAGCAACTCGGCCGCCGCATCGCGCTCGAGGGGATCGAGGCTGATGGCCAACGTCGTGTGTCGGGCGCCGGAGAACTGTTGGCTGAGATCCTCCACCGAACGGGTCGTGGCCATAACGGCGATCGGCCGATACGAGAGCCGTTCGAGGGCGAACCCGAGCAGGGTCGTCACCCGTTCGTCGGACCACTGGAGATCGTTGATGGCCACGATGACCGGACGCGACTCCGACCACACGGCGAGCAACGCCAGTATCGCCCGGTTGACCTCCTCACGTTGACGATTCGGCTCCAGCGTCGCCAGCGAGTCCGGGCGACCGAAGAGATGGCGCAGCGCGTCGAGCGTCCGCGGTACGTCGATCTCGATGGTCGGATTGCCGGTCAGACGCTCGAGCACCTCGGTGACCCGACGGTTGAACACCTCATCGGTGTCGGAGTCCCCGACACCGAGGCTCCCTCGGATGGCTTCGGCGATGGGGAACCAGGGGTTCATCTCGCCATAGGGGACGCAACGACCCTCGAGCACCAGTGCCGCGTGTTGGGCCTCGGCCAGGTCGGCTGCCTCCTCCACCAGCCGCCCCTTGCCCACTCCGCCGTCGCCGATCACCACCACGAGGACGGTGCGGTTGCGCGTGAGTGTCAGGCCGAGGGCTGCGGTGATGGCCCGCAACTCCTCGTCGCGTCCGACGAGCGCGACACGCGTCCGCCGCGGGCGCCGGCCGGGGAGATCGGACGCGATCTCCGCTACCCAGGCCTCGACAGGCTCCTCTCGGTTGCGGGCATCGACTGGCGGACGATCGGTGTAGATGATCGCTCGGTGTGTCGCAGTGTGCGTGGCTGCCCCCACGATGACCTGCCCCGGCTCGGCCGCGGTCTGCAGGCGCTGCGCCACGTTCACGACATCGCCCATGGCGGTGTAGTCACCGCCCGAACGCAATGCGCCCACCAGCACCTCGCCGGTGTTCACGCCGATGCGCATCTGGATGTTCACGTCGAGCTTGGCCACGTGCTCGGCCAGGGCAGCTTGCATCCGCAGCGCTGCCCGAACAGCACGCTCAGCATCGTCCTCGTGCGCTTCGGGAGCACCGAAGAGCGCCACGATCGCATCGCCGATGATCTTGTCGACTCGACCGCCGAAGGCATGCACCTCGGCCACGAGATGCTCGAAGCACCCGTCGACCAGGTTCTTCACCGTCTCGGGGTCTCTGCTCTCCGCCAGCGACGTGAACCCGACCAGGTCGGCGAACACCACAGTGACGACGCGACGCTCGTCGCCCCGAACGGCCAGGGCCGCGCCGCAGTTCGGGCAGAACCGCGCGCCGTCCGGCACGAGAGAATTGCACGACGAGCATTGGAGCACGCCGTCAGGCTAGGCCGTGTCCGACGTCACGTACCGATCCTCCTCGATCTGGAGGAGATCCTGAGCCCAACGGCGGCCGATCGAGCCGGAGATCATCCGCGAGGACGAGTCGAGGTCGTCCTGGGGACCGATCCCGAGACCGGTCCCGATGGGTACCCTGCCCACGTGGCCAGCAAGAGCGCGTTCGTGGGTTGGTTCCGTGCCGATCCCCGCCGGCTCGATGGGCTCCTCGCGGCCGTCTTCCTGATCGTGGCCGTCATCACGCTGGCGGTCGTGCCGACGTCGGACACCACCGACGCCCGCGACGCCAACGTGTTCGCGTACCTCCTGGCCGCCGGCATGACCGTGCCGTTGATCTGGCGCAGGCTGCGTCCGACCCCGGTGCTCGCCATCTCGATGTTGTCGATGATGATCTCGGTGACCGCCCGCTTCGAGGAGGGGCCGGGCACGCTGGCCACCTTGATCGCCGTCTACTCGCTCGCAGCGTTCGAGCGATCCCGTCGCAAGGCTTTCGTCGTGGGGACCGTGACCGTGGTGGCGTTCTCGATCTTCTTCGTGCTCGGGATCGTGCATGAATACGACGGCGCCAACTGGCTGAACCTGTTCGCCAACTACATCGTGTTCGCCACTGCGTTCATCTTGGGTGACAACGTGCATCGCCGCCGTGAGCGGGTCAACGATCTCGAACAACGCGCCCTCGCGCTGGAACACACTCGCGAGCTCGAGACCCAACAAGCGGTCTCGGCCGAGCGCAGCCGAATCGCCCGCGAGCTCCACGACGTGATCGCTCACTCGGTCAGCGTCATGGTGGTGCAGGCCGGTGCAGCTCGCCGGATCATGGCGATCGATCCCGAGCGGGCCACGACTGCGATGGAGCAAGTCGAGTTGACGGGTCGTGAGGCACTCGGGGAGATGCGCCGTCTGCTGGGCGTGCTGCGAGATCCCGACGGCGAGGCAGATCGGCTTCCGCAACCCACGCTCGATCAGCTCCCCACACTCATCGGTAGCGATCCCACCTTGCCCGTGCACCTCGCGGTCGAGGGCGAATCGCGCGCGCTGCCCGCTGCCGTCGAGGTGTCGGCCTATCGCATCATCCAAGAAGCGCTCGCCAACGTCCGCAAGCACGCCGGCCCAACGGTGGCCGAGATCGCACTGTCGTTCGGATCGGATGCACTCGAGGTGCGGGTGGACGACCATGGTCGCGGCGGCAGCACCGCTTGGGACGAAACCCGCGCCGCATCGACCGGTCACGGTCTGGTGGGTATGGCCGAGCGTGCGTCGTTGCTCGGCGGTGTGGTGCATGCTGGGCCGCGTCCGGGCGGCGGTTGGCAGGTGCGCGCCACGCTCCCCTATGAGGTGGTCCCGTGACAGCAACCGGTCCGATCCGCGTCGCGCTCATCGATGATCAACGCCTCGTGCGCGCCGGGTTCCGCATGATCTGTGAGGCCGAGCCCGATCTGCTGGTGGTCGGCGAGGCCGCCGACGGTACCGGCGCGGTCGATCTCGTCGTGAGCTGCGCGCCAGATGTGGTGCTCATGGACATCCGAATGCCGGTACGCGACGGCGTCGAGGCGTGTGGAGACGTCACGGCGCTCGAACGGCCGCCGAAGGTGTTGATGCTCACCACCTTCGACCTCGACGACTACGTGCTGGCGGCACTGCGCAACGGCGCCAGTGGGTTCCTGCTCAAAGACACACCGCCGGAGGAGTTGGTGAGCGCCATTCGGGTGGTGGCAGCCGGTGAAGCGTTGCTGGCCCCGTCGGTGACGCGCACACTCATCGAGCAGTTCACACGGAATACGACCGAACGAACGGTGACAGCGACGACGCCACCGCCGTCGTCTCTCGAATCGCTCACCGAACGCGAGCGCGAGGTGCTGGCGTGGATGGCGAAGGGGTGCTCGAATGCCGAGATCGCGCAGAAGCTCTTTCTCGGCGAGACGACGGTGAAGACCCACGTCGGACGCGTCCTGATGAAGCTCGACCTGCGTGATCGCGTCCATGCCGTGGTGTTCGCCTACGAGCACGGTCTCGTCGTGCCGGGCCACGACTGACGCCACGTCCGCCCGATCCGCCATCGAGGACGCCGATCGTCCGAAAGGACGACTGCGGATCCACCCATATGCCGATGCGCACGATGATTCCAGGTGCGACGATTCGTCCATGTCGATGATGACCACTCCCCCGCCCCCGCCTCCCAGCATCCCCGGAGGTGCACCTGGCGCCGCGCTGGCCGCGCGTGTGGTCGGTGCATCGAAGATCTACGGCAAGGGCGACAACGTCGTCGCTGCACTCGACGATGTGACGGTCTCGTTCGAACAGGGACGCTTCACGGCCATCATGGGTCCATCGGGCTCGGGCAAGAGCACGCTCATGCATTGTGCCGCCGGACTCGACACGCTCACCGCCGGTCAGGTGTTCATCGGTGATGTGAACCTGTCGTCGTTGAAGGAGAAAGAGCTCACCTTGCTCCGCCGCGACAAGGTGGGCTTCATCTTCCAGGCCTACAACCTGGTACCGACCCTCACGGCGATCGAGAACATCACGCTGCCCAGCATGCTGGCGGGTCGCAAGGGCGACCAGGCATGGCTCGACCAGGTGATCAGCACCGTGGGTCTGCGTGATCGACTCTCGCATCGACCCAGCGAGCTGTCCGGTGGCCAGCAACAGCGTGTGGCTGTTGCCCGCGCTCTGGCCAGCCAGCCGTCCATCATCTTCGCTGACGAGCCCACCGGCAACCTCGACTCGCGCAGTGGCGCCGAGATCTTGGACTTCATGCGCCGGGCCGTGCGGGAGCTCGGTCAGACCATCGTCATGGTGACCCACGATCCGGTTGCTGCCAGTTACGCCGATCGAGTGGTGTTCCTCGCCGATGGTCGCATCGTCGACGAAATGGCCAACCCCACGGCCGAGCGTGTGCTCGACCGCATGAAGCGCTTCGGGGACTGATCATGCTGCGCGTTTCTCTCAAGAGCATCCTCGGCAATTGGCGACGCCTGCTGGGATCTTCCATCGCGGTGCTGCTCGGTGTCGCTTTCCTCGCCGGCACGTTGATCTTGTCCGACACCATGAAGCGCAGCTTCGACACGCTGTTCGAGAACGCCAACAAGGCCACCGACGCCTACGTCGAGGGGAAGGGCTCGTTCGACAGCGACTTCACGCAGGACACGCCGCGCATTCCCGAGTCCATGGTGGACACGGTCAGGGCACTTCCGGGCACCAAGGATGCCGAGCCATTCATACAATCGCTCGGCATCCAGTTGGTGAACAAGAAGAACAAGGTCGTCACCGCCGGTGGCGCACCGAGCTTCGGGTTCTCGTGGACGGGCGCAACCGAACTCAATCCGTACAAGATCCAATCGGGTCGCGCTCCCGAGACCGCCGATGAGATAGCCATCGATCGAGCCATGGCCGATCGCACCAAGTACAAGCTCGGCGAGACCGCCAAGGTCGTGAGCGGCTCAGCCACCAAGACCTACACCATCGTCGGCATCGTCACCTTCGGCGAGGAGAAGTCGGCGGCAGGCTCGACCGCCATCTTCTTCACACTCCCCGAACTGCAGCGCATCAACGATGCTCCGGGACAGATCGACAACATCTACGCGTCGGCCAAGAGCGGGGTGAGCCAACAGCAACTGGTCGATCAGATCCGTAGCGCGGTGGGAAACGACGTGACCGTGAAGACCGGTGAACAACTCACCAAGGACGACCAGAAGGACCTCAACAACGCCCTCGCCGGTCTGCGCATCTTCTTCACCATCTTCGCCGTCATCGCCTTGTTCGTCTCGACGTTCGTGATCTACAACACGTTCTCGATCGTGGTCGCCCAACGCACGAAGGAACTGGCGCTGTTGCGGGCCATCGGCGCCACGGGCCGACAGGTGAAGCGCGCCGTGAAGATCGAGGCGGTGTTCACCGGCATGGTGGGTGCCGCAGTGGGACTGGTCGGCGGCATCGGTATCGACTACGGCATCACCGCTATGTTCAAAGCCATCGGCTTCGAGTTGCCGGGCGGCTCACCGGTCATCGCTGTACGCACGATCTTGTTGAGCTTCGTGGTCGGCATCGGCGTGGCCGTGATCTCGGCGTGGTTCCCGGCACGACGCGCCGCATCGATCCCGCCGCTGGCCGCCATGGCCGACGTCGCCATCGATCACAGCGCCACGTCTCGCGGGCGCATCGTCGTCGGCATCGTCGTCGCTGTCATCTCGGGCACCGCATTGGTACTCGGCCTCACCGCCCTCGATGGCAATACGGCCGCAGCTGCGGTCGGTGTGTCGGCCGCGCTGGGGTTCATCACCGCATCGATCCTCGGTCCTGTCGTGGCTCTACCGGCAGCCCGAGTGCTCGGTGCACCGCTACCCCGCATGCGCGGCATGGCCGGGACCCTGGCGAAGCAAAACGCCATGCGCAACCCGAAGCGCACCTCGTCGACAGCCATGGCGCTGCTCATCGGTGTCGGCCTCGTCAGCTTCATCCTGGTGGTGTCGTCGTCGTTGAAGGCACGTCTCACCGATGCCATCGACAAGCAACTGGCCGGTGACCTCGTGGTACACGCAACCGGATCACAGTTCGGCGGCGGCTTCTCCCCCACGGTGGCCGAGACGGTGAGCGCGCTCCCGACCGTGCGCGACGTGACCGCAGTGGGCAACGCCGAGGCCAAAGTGGACGGATCCACCGAGTTCATCTCCGCAGTGCAGTCCGGCGGGCTCACCAAGGTGATCGACATGGGGCGCGTGCAGGGAAACCTCGATGGCCTGGGCATCGATCAGGTCGCCCTCAGCGAGACCTTCGCCAAGGACCACCAGCTCACGATCGGCTCACCGGTGACGGTCGCCTTCCCCGCGACTGGCGAGGTGTCGGTGACCGTGGGCGCTATCTACGAGAACACCGAGGCAATGGGACCGGTGGTGCTCAATCGGGACCTAGTGGCCAAGAACGTCATCAACCAACTCGATGCGTACGTCTTCTTGAACACCACCCCAGGAACATCGGTGACACAACTGCGTTCCTCGCTCGAGACGGCACTGGCCGACTACCCCACGGCCGAGGTACAGGACCGCAAGGAGTTCACCGACTCGTTCCTCGGGCCGTTCAACCAGTTCCTCGGCATCGTCTACGCACTGTTGGGATTGTCGATCCTCATCGCGGTGTTCGGCATCACCAACACCCTCACCTTGTCGATCCACGAACGCACCCGGGAGCTCGGGTTGTTGCGGGCGGTGGGCACCACCCGAGGACAGCTCAAGCAGACGGTGCGTTGGGAATCGGTCATCGTGGCGTTGTTCGGCGCTCTCGGAGGATTGGTGCTCGGGTTGATCTTCGGCATCTCCATCGTCAGCGCGATGGACTCCGATTCGGTGAAGCTGGCCATTCCCACCGGTTCGCTCATCGTCGTCACCGTGATCGCGGCGCTCTTCGGCGTGGTGGCTGCCTGGCGGCCAGCTCGACGGGCGTCCAAGTTGAACGTGCTCGCGGCGTTGGCATCCACTTGAGCGCGACGCGCCTGATGCGGGGCGACCGTTCCAAACCGGTCGCTCCGTATCGGCGGACGTCGAGCCGACGTGGGAGGCTGAACACTCCATGTGGCTGGTGACGATCAAGGGCTTGTGGGCCCACAAGCTCCGGCTCGTCTCCACGGCGGTGGCCATCATCTTGGGCGTCGGGTTCATGGCGGGTACGTACGTGTTCACCGACACCATCGGGCGAACCTTCGATGATCTGTTCTCGTCGGCCTATTCGGGCACCGACACGGTCGTGCGATCGGTGCAGACCGTCGAAGGCGACGGTCCCGGCTCCGATGAGCGCCGACCCCCGCTCGAAGCGTCTCTCCTCGACGAGGTGCGCGCCCTGCCCGAAGTGGAGCGAGCCGAGGGGTACGTACGGGGCTACGCGCAGTTGGTGAAGCGATCCAACAAGCCCCTCGGTGGACGAAGCGCTCCGACGTTCGGGTTCGGATGGATCGATGACGAGCGGCTCATCCCCTTCCGCATCGTCGATGGTCGCGCCCCGACCGGTCCCGACGAGATCGCCATCGACAAAGCGAGCGCCCGAATCGGTGAGTTCGCTGTCGGCGACACCGTCAAGGTCCTGTCGACCTCGCCGACGCAGTCGTTCACCGTGGTCGGGATCATGCGGTTCGGCACCGCCGACTCACCGGCGGGTGCGTCGGCAGTTGCCTTCACGCCCGAACGCGCATCGCAGTTGTTCCAGACCGACGGGAAGTTCGACGCCATCCGCATCGCCGGCAAGCCGGGTCTCGGCGAGGTGGCGGTCACCGAGGCGGTGAGCAAGGCCATCGGCAACGACGACCGCGAGGTGTTGTCGGGCACCGAGATCACCAAGATCACGCAGAGCAATCTGCGTGATCGACTCAACGGCTTCACGGTGTTCTTGACCGCGTTCGCCTATCTGGCGTTGTTCGTCGGGATGTTCGTCATCTCCAACACGTTCTCCATCCTGGTCGCGCAACGCACTCGGGAGGTGGCGCTGCTGCGCACGCTCGGTGCGTCACGTCGTCAGATCGTGAGTTCGGTGCTGCTCGAGGCCGGCGTCGTGGCGATCATCTCATCGTTGGCCGGCATGGTGGCCGGTATGGGGTTGGCCTGGGCGTTACGCGCCCTGTTCACCGCTGTGGGGTTCACGCTGCCTGGCGGTGGGCTCGTGGTGCTGGCCCGCACCGTCATCGCGTCACTCATTGCCGGGGTCGGCATCACCGTGATCTCCGCGGTCATCCCGGCGTGGCGCGCCTCGACGGTTCCACCTCTGGCCGCAATGCGCGACGTGGCCGTCGATCGTTCCGCGTCCTCTCGGGTTCGGCTCATCATCGGCCTGGTGATGGCCGCCGGTGTTGCCGCGCTCACCGCCAAGGGCCTGTCGGGCAACGGCTCCCCGCTCACGGTTGGTGCTGCGTTCGCCGCCGGGATCATCACTGTCACCGTGCTCGGTCCCACCATCTCCGGTCCGGTCGGCCAGGCCATCGGCGCGGTCATCGCCCGTTGGCGCGGCACCACCGGGGCGCTCGCGCAACGCAACGCAGTGCGCAACCCCAAGCGAACCGCTCGAACCGCCATGGCCCTCACCATCGGCATCAGCGTGGTGGCCATGGTGCTCACCTTCACCAGCTCGTTCAAGGGCCTCGTGTCAAGAACGATTGACGGCCAGTTCTCCGCTGACTACATCATCACCGGGCGGAGCTTCACCGGCTTCTCACCGGAGGTGGCGCGCAAGGTCAGCGAGGTGCCAGGAGTCGAAGCCGTCACCGGCATCCGGTTCGGTTCGCTCGAGGTCAACGGCGAGAAGGAGTTCGCCGCGGCGTTCGACACCGAGGCGATCGGCCGTCTGGTGGACCTTCCCGTGGTGGCCGGAGCCATCTCCGATGTCGGGGAGGGGGAGATCGCCCTGAGCGACGAGGTGACGTCCAAGCGATCGCTGGAGCTCGGCGACGAGGTCGACGTGCTCATGCCGCTCGGCCCGACCAAGCTGCGCATCGGGGCCATCTTGGACGACACCAAGATCCGCTCCATCCTGCAAGGCGGGGCGGTCATCATCTCCATCGACACCTACGACGCCGGCTTCACCGAGCAACTCGACTTCCAGGTCTATGCCAAGGTATCCAAGACCAGCGACCTCGACGCAGTGTCCACCGCCATCGAGAGCGCTCTCGTCGACTACCCGAGTGCTCAGGTGCTCGACCAGGCCGAGTACAAACGCTCCATCTCCGATCAGGTCAACCAGTTCGTGTACGTGGTGTTCTTCCTGTTGTTCCTCAGCGTGCTCATCGCCTTGTTCGGCGTGGCCAACACCTTGCTGCTCTCCATCCATGAACGCACCAGGGAGCTCGGCCTCTTGCGCGCCGTGGGCATGACCCGAGCTCAGGTGCGCGCTGCGGTGCGTTGGGAGTCGGTGATCATGGCCCTCATCGGGGTACTGCTCGGCATGTCCCTCGGGGTGGGGTTCGGCGTACTCATCATGCGATCGCTGCGCGATGACGGGTTCACCGAAGTCGTGGTGCCTTGGACCGCTCTGGCGGTCATCACGCTCATCGGCATCGCCTTCGGGGTCATGGCTGGCATTCGACCGGCTCGTAGCGCTGCCAAGCTCGATGTGCTCTCGGCCATCAGCAGCGAATGATCGTTGTGCTACGAACTGACCCGTGGCACACGATCCGTCCGACCTCGGCGATGACGCACTCGCTTTCCTGAACGAGCGTCATCTCGGGTCGCTGGTCACCATCCGACCCGATGGCACTCCTCACGGCGTGCCCGTTGGGTTCTCGTACTCGCCATCGGAGCGCCTCGTCCGGGTAATCACCCAGGCCCACAGCGCCAAAGCGCGTCACGCATCACTTGGCTGCGCAGCGTCCATCACCCAGATCGACGGGCCGCGGTGGATCACGCTGGAGGGCACCGCACGTCTCATCACCGATGCCGACGGGATCGCCGCTGCGGTGGCGGCGTACACGGCCCGCTATCAAGAGCCGCGTTCGGCACGGGCGTCAACACGAGTTGCGCTCGAGATCGAGGTGACCCGGGTCATGGGACGGTTCTGATCCGATGGCCGCCGGCGACACCGTTGGCTACTCGGGCACGCCGCTTTCCAAGAAGCTCGGCATCGTCGCCGACTGCCGCCTCGCGGTGATCGACGGACCCGATGGCTTGACGCTCGCATTGCCCGGCGGTGTGACGATGCGCACTGCGGTGCGCGGTCCGCTCGATGTGTGCGTGTTCTTCACCACGTCGGCCGCCCGTCTCGACGCGCGCTGGCCGAAGCTGACCGCATCGATGACGCCGTCCGGCGGGTTGTGGGTGGCGTGGCCCAAGAGGTCATCGGGTGTTCCCACCGACATCACCGAACAGACGCTGCGTGATCTGCTGCTCCCCACGGGATGGGTGGACAACAAGGTGTGCGCCATCGACGCGACGTGGAGCGGCCTGCGCTTCGTCCTGCGCAAGGAACTGCGGCCCAAGGGGGCCTGAGGACTCAGGGTCCGATCACGCGCCGCTCGGGCCGAGGCGATCGAGCACCTTGCCCACATCGTCGAGGTACTCGACGCTGAGCAGTCGTCCAGCCGGTGGAACGCGCACCGCCCACAAGGCCGGGCCCAGCGATGGATCCCGGATGAGCGGTGCCTCCGCGGTGGTCACTGCACCGTCGATATCCACGATCGCGTAGCGGATGCGGTCCGCAGCCGTGTTCGCCGATCCACCGACGAACCGCTCCGGGGAAGGCTCCCCTGACGTCGCTGCTACCCAGACCACGGCGGAAGTGGACATCGACGGTTGCGGTCGCAGGGTGTTGCACGTCGTGCCCGACGCCCGGATCGGGTTGGGACTCTTGCCCACCCGGATGCACAACTGCCCGTCAGGGATGCCAACAGTGACCGGCCCGCCCTCGGCGCTGGTGAGACCGGTCGCGATGAGATCCCCAGCGGGATCGGGAGTCGGCAGCGATGTCCTCTCGACGGCGTATGCACTCCAATCATCACCCCGCACGAGGCGAACCGACTCGGCGAGGCGTTGCACCGTTGCCCGATCGAACGCCCCAGGCGGGGCCACGGCGATCGACACGAACAGCGGACCATCGACCTGCCCGATGGCGATCGATGGTTCAGCGGCCGGATAGATGACGCTGAAGTCGGACTGGGCCGGGGCAGCGAACGACGACACGTAGATCGACGCACCATCCTCACGTAGATAGCGCGCGGCGGCGATGTCGACAGTGCGCGGCTCGCGAGAGATCTGCCACCCGCTCCCGAGATCGGCCGCCAGCGACACCGCGAACTGTGGGTCCCGCGGATCGAGACCGACAACCTGCGTTGCCACCAGTGTCGCCATCGCCTCGCCGGCCACTCCTGCGATGTACACAGCGCCGGTGGTCGACGACCCGGCGCTGACCCCGTGCACCAGCGCCCACCATCGGTAGTCGTCCGATGTGTCCTGCCCGATCTCGACCGAGACCCCACCGATGTCGACGGTGCGAGCGAAGTCCGATCCGCCGGCGCTGTCGCCGTCGAACGTGGCGATCGACGCGACCACCGTTCCGTTGGGATCGAACAGCCACAGGCGCCTTCGCCACGGCTCAGGATCGTTGCGAACCAGCCCGGTGATCACCTGACCGTACGTCTGCGACGGCTCCAGCATGAGCGATCTATCGATGAGTCGAAAGCCGTCCGGCGGGTCGGGAAGGATCGGATACACCGTCAACTCCGGTTGCGCAGCGATACCCGTCGGGGCGAAGACACTGGCATCGTTCGATGCTGTTGTACTAGGTGCGACCGCCGAGATGGTGTTGCTCCGGCCTCCAGCCCACCACACCACCGCGGCGAGGATGACGACGACAGTCACGACCCCGACGATGATCCGTCGGCGGGATTGCTCCTCGACGATCTCGTCCTCATCGGGCAAGCGAGCACTGAAGTGTTCGGCGTGCTCGACCACTTCTGCCGATGAGATCACTGGCGCCAACGCTTCCAGGCCCGCCGCCGCACCGGCCAGAGCATCTGCCGCGGAGCCGGTGATGGAACTCGAACCGGCATCGGAGCCGAGCCGCTCCTCGATTCGCTCACCACGGCGCCGAACGGTCGATCGAGGCATGCTCAACACCTGAGCAACCTCACCGATCGGGGTATCCCATCCGCGGTGCAGCAACAGCGCGACACGATCGCTCGGGACCAGCGCAGCCAGCTCCGTCGCGAGTTGTGCTCCACAACCCGTTGCCAAGGTCTGTGTCAATTCTACTTGCTCTCGATCGGCAGGGTGCTGTGCATCGACCAGTCCGGTCAGACGTCCCCGACGGGTCGAGATGGTCCCGATGCGGACGAGGTGTGCCGCCGGTGAACGCACATCGACAACCCGATCCCAGTGCAGCCACGCCCACGCCAGCGCGTCGAGCGCTGCGGAGCGACCAGCCCCGGGACCGTGCGTAGCGACGAGCGAGCGACGCACCAGTGGCTCCACCCGAGAGACGAAGTTGTCGAATTCGGCGCGGTCGACCGGATCGAGGGGCGTCGTGTCAAGCGACACCACCTCACCGACCCCGAGCACCTGCGGCTTCGTCACCGCCCTAGAGCCTCACACGTTCCGAACCGGTACGCGGCACGTTGGCCACACCCGGCGAAGTCGGGAGGGCTGACGACACGATGTGGGGCGAAAAGCGGTCAGTTGGCCCAGTCGTCGGCCATGGCGAAGGTCTCCGGCTCGAGTTGACACCCCGGGCACCAGAACGTGACGCGGGCCTGATCGCCGTGGCGCTCGCGCTCGATCGGGGTGCGGCAACGAACACAGGGCTTCGAGTCCCGGCCGTACACCGCCAGCCCCCCGGGCGTGTCGAGCGACGTGATCCGAGCGCCGCCGTGGAGGTTGGCCCGCAACATCGTCGCGGCGGTTTCGATGAGCTGAGCCCGAACCGCCACCGGGACGTCAGCAAGTGGCGTGAACGGGTCGAGTCCGCACGCCCACAACACCTCGCTCTTGTACACGTTGCCTATGCCGGCTGCGACGCGCTGGTCGAGCAGCACCTCGGCGATCGAGGTCTCGGCGGTGCCGTAACGGCTCATGCGGGCCACCGCCTCGGCGAGGTTGGCCCCGGCGCGACACAGATCAGGGCCCAGCGATCCGGTTGACGCGTGCCGCCGAGGATCGGCGCGACGGAACGTCTCGACGACCGGTGCGGAGAAGCACACCGCCAGCCAATCGGGCACCTCGATGGCGGCACGCAGCTTGCTCGGATGCTTGCGCCAACGTTCGCCGGGCCGATAGACGTGCCAGCTCCCGGTCATGAACATGTGGGTGTGCAGCACGAGCCCATCGTCGAAGTGCACCTCGAGGTGTTTGCCCCGACTGGTGACATCCTCGATGAGCGACCCGATGGTGGGATGCACCCCAGTGAGACGAGGGGCGTCGAAGGCCACCAGCTGTCGTCCGACCAAGGCCTGTCTCAGCACGACCGCGGTGCGGTAGATCGTGTCTCCCTCCGGCACGATGCCCACCTTAGGCCCGCAATGGGTCGGGTGCTCACCTAGGGCAACCACTGTGCGCGTCCGCAGTCGCGCCCTGCGGCCCACGCGAGCGGAGGAGGGCGGGCCGAGTGACCGATGCGTCATAGGGTGGATCTATGAGCGACGGGGACGCCAAGCGCACGGACGAGACACTCATCCGATGGATCGAACACCATCTCGGGGGCCGGGTGGTGTCGATCGAGACGTTCGCCCGCTGGCGAATGGCATGGAACATCGACGTGGAGGTCGACGGGCGCATCGTCGAGTTGCATGCCCGAGGTGAGAGAGAACTGAACTTCGCCATTCCCGCTCGCCTCGCCGACGAGGCCCCGATCCACGATCTGCTGGAAGCGCACGGGCTGCCCGTCCCTCACGTGTACGGCATCTGCGAAGAGATCCCGGCCATGGTCATGGACCGCATCCCCGGCCACGTCGACCTCACCTTCGCCAACAGCGACATGGAACGGCACGATCTCATCGACCAGTACCTGGGATTGCTCCCGTCCATCTACGCGATCGGTCGCGACGCCATCTCCGCGGCGGGTCTGTCGATCCCGGTGGGAGCCGAGGCCATCGCCCTCGACAACCTTGCGGTGTACGAAGACGTGCACGATCGGCTCATGACGCGACCCGACCCGACGGCCATGTTCCTGCGGAAGTGGTTGCGGCGCAACGCTCCCACCCATCGCGAGACCGCGGTGTTCATCACTGCCGACGCGTTCCAGTTCATGTTCGACAACGGCCGGGTCACCAAGCTGCTCGACTTCGAGTTGGCCTACGTGGGCGACCCGATGATGGACCTGGCGTCGCTTCGCGTGCGCGACACCATCAAGAACCTCGGAGATCTTTCGGTGATCGCACAGCGGTTCGCCGAGATCACGGGCTGGGAGGTCGATCACGACGTCGTCGACTACTACGCCGTCATGTACAACACGTTCACCGTGCTGTCGGCCGGTCCTCCGCTGCAGGCCCCGGCACCGACCACCGACTATGTGTCGCATCTCGCGTGGTGGGTGAACAGCGCGCGTTGGGCGTTCGAGGTGATCGCCGAGATCGCGGGCTTCGAGCTCGAGACGCTGCCCTTGCCCACTGCAGTGCCGTCACCGCGCACACCGCTCCACAATCGGTTGTTCGGCGGGCTCCGGACGCTTCCGGTCGATGCTCGCCACGACTACGAACGACGCTGCTTGCAGCAGTTGGCTCGGCATCTGCGCTGCCTCGACGACCTCATGCCACAGCTCGTTGCAGAGAACGCCGCCGATGTGAGTGCACTGATCGGTCGTCGGGTCGACGCCAACGACATCGACGCTGCATTGCTGGCGTTCATCGACGCTGCGAGCCCTCAACACGATGAAGCAATCGTCCGCACGCTCGATCGCGTGGTGCAACGCTGGCACATGACGATGGCTCCGGCAGGATCGCTGATGTTGCGCCATCCCAAACTGCGCAGCCTGCGTCCCGATCGCCAGACGGTGGTGGGTCCCGATGATGGCTGGCCGGCCGGCGCCATCCCCGGGACCTGACAAATCGGGGCGCCAGCTGGCGTTTTTCGTCGATCGCGGTATCTTCGCCATCGTGGTTTCACGGCGGGCGGTGTTGGGCGGGCTCGGAGCGACCGCTGTGCTGGGCACGGCAGGCATCACCGCGGCTGTCGACGAGGACAAGCTCCTGCACAAGCTCGGATTGCGTAATAGCCCCGATCATCGTGTTCCGGTGTCGAATCGCGTGGTGGAGACGCAGACCATGAAGAGCGCCGCGATGGGCAAGGACGTGTCGTGGGCGATCGCTCTTCCGACGCGACCGCCGGCTGGTGTGGTCGTGTGCCTCCACGGTCAAGCCGAGGACCATCGATTCGCGTTCGAGGAGGTGTACCTCCACGACGTGGCCGCAGACCTCGATCTCGATCTGGCGATCGCCGCCATCGACGGCGGGCCGGTGTCCTATTGGCACCCGCGCGACGACGGCACCGACTCGATGGCCCTCGTCCTCGACGAGTTCATCCCACTGCTCGAATCGCGCCTCGGCAAGGGCCTCCCCATTGCGTTGCTCGGATGGTCGATGGGCGGATACGGCGCCTTGCTGTTCGCCGAACGTCGCCCAGAGCGATTCGAGGCCATCGCTGCCGCGAGCCCCGCACTGTTCTCGGTCTTCGAGGAGGCCTTCGACGGAGCGTTCGACTCACCGTCGGACTTCGCGGAGTTCGACGTGCGTCCCGGCATCGCTCGCCTGAGCGCGGTTGACGTGCGGATCGACTGCGGCGAGCAGGATTGGTTCGTCGACAACTCTCGCTCGTTTGCCGAGAAGCTGCCACGCCCCAACCTCGGCCGCTTCAGCCGCGGCTACCACGACATCGCGTACTGGCGCAGCATCACCCCCGATCAGCTGACCACCATCGCCCAGTCGATGGGGATCCGCTGAGGTACGTCAACATCGCTTGACACCTCGGCACTGCGAGGAGGTCGAGCGCTCGTGGTCAGTGACGGATGACGAGGCCTCGGTATCCGTCCACGAAGCCCGCACCGCGCAGCAGCGCCGCGGCATCGTGCTCGCTGGCCAGCGCGCCATCGATCTTGCGCACCTCCAGTGACGGCCATCGCCCGTCTTTCACCGACGCCGCCAATCGAGTTGCCCACCTCGCATCCTCGAATGCTCCGGGAAACGTGACGAGATGACGGGACGATCGATCGATCCACACCAGCGGACGGCCGGCGGCGAGCACCACGTCGGCATGTGGAGCGCGCGACGGTCGGGCGTCGTTGGGGGGCCAAGCGAGTGCAGCGCCATAGGGCTGGGCCGGGTCCACCGCGCTCAACACCATGAGCGGCTCGTCGTCACGGACCTCGTCGGCACGAGGGCGCGCATCGTCGACGCCGCGGAGCGAGCGCAGGCGATCGACGGCACCAGGCAACGCGAATTGAGCGGCACCCAGACCGGCCACGAAGTAGCCACGGCGTACCTGACCGCGCTCCTCCAACGCCTTGAGAACCCCGTAGACCGCAGTGAACCCGCCCTCGATCCCCTCGGCCAGCACCGCCTCGCGCGACAGCACGCCATGGCGATCCAACAGCTGCAGTGCCAACGCATGTCGTTGTGCCGTGGGCGTGGGTGCCGGTGAGAGCAACTCCGCGGTGAGCGACCATCGGCCGGCGCCAGCAGGTGGACCGACGCGATTGAGCCGGCCCGGCCGTGGCCTCGCCTTGGGCCGCGTGGACGAGGACTTGGTGGGCTTAGAACGTAGGAACGAACGCACTGCGGCCAACGAATCGTTGGTGATCCAGCCCGACCACACCAGGTCCCAGAGCGCGGACAGCACCTCGGCCTCGCTGGCGCCGGGCGCAGCGGCGACCAGACCGGACCAGAACGCCGAACCTCGCGTCGCCAGCATCTCCATGATCGCGTCGTGCACCTGACCGGTGGGACGCTGCTCGGGATCGGGTGCTTTAGCGAGCACGGCCACCTGATCGCGGAAGTACAAGCGGATGCGCCCATCGGCGGCACCGTGACCACCGGCGCCGATCCACACGACATCGCCCGACGTGCACAGCGCGTCGAGATCACTGGCCCGATAGTCGGCGACACGCGCCGGCAGGATGTTGGCGTCGAGGCCGCTGGCCATGAGCGACGCTCCCTGCAGCACGCCGAGAGCTTCGACCAACGCGTCGACACCACGACGGACCCCGCGCGAACCGTCAGGACCGATCCCCTGCCACGCCGGGAGGAAGCGGGCCAGCGTCTCGGGCTCGACCGGTTCGACCTCGCGACGCAGCGCAGCCAGCGAGCGACGCCGGAGCATGCGCAACACGTCGTTGTCACACCACTCGCGATGCGATCCACCGGGGCGGAACTCGCCGCGCACCACGCGACCGTCAGCCTCGAGCGCGTGCAACGCCCCCTCGATGCGCTCGGCCGTGGAACCGAGACGATTGGCCACTTCGTTGGCGTGGAACGGGCCATGGGTGCGGGCGTACCGGGCCACCAGTTCTTCGAGCGGGCGAGGCACGGCTTCGGTGAACGCCCGCGGCAGACCGAGAGGCAGCGGTACGCCGAGCCCGTCACGCAGCCGGGCGGCATCCTCGGCAGCGCAGATGAACCCTTCGCTACCGACCTGCATGCTGCCGCCGGCACCGATGGTCCCATTGCCGGGGGTCCCGTTGCCGATCGCCGCGGTGAACGCCCGGCGCTCCGAGACGAGAGCGTCAATGACGCTTGACACCCGACCCGCCAGCTCGGGAGTGCAGCGCAGCGCCAACTCATCGATGGTCAGCGGCCCGAGGAGACGGAGCAGATCGTGGGCCTCGTCGATGTCACGCGCCGCACGTCCATCGGTGAGGTACTGCAGATCGAGCTCGAGATCGGCGAGCACGTCGGGATCGATGAGCTCGCGCAACTCCTCGGAGCCGAGCAGCTCGCGCAACAGATCGCGATCGAGCGACAGCGCCGCGGCGCGACGTTCGGCGAGCGGCGCGTCGCCTTCGTACATGTAGTTGGCGATCCAGTTGAACAGCAGGCTCTGCGAGAACGGCGATGCCGATGCGGTGTCGACCTGCACCACGCGGATGGCCCGGCTGCGCAGCCCGCCCAACACCGTGCGCAACGAGGGCACGTCGAACACGTCCTGCAGGCACTCGCGGCTGGCCTCGAGCAGGATGGGGAATTGCGGATACTTCGCCGCCACCGTGAGCAGATCGGCGGCACGTTGACGCTGCTGCCACAACGGTGTGCGCCGATCGGGACGACGACGGGGCAACAGCAGCGCTCGTGCCGCGCACTCGCGGAAGCGGGCCGAGAACAGTGCGGTGGAGGGCAGCGCCGAGACCACCAACTCCTCGATCTCGTCGGGGTCGATGATGATGTCGTCGAGATCGAGATGATCGGCAGCATCGGGCAGTCGCAGCACGATGCCGTCGTCGCTCCACATGGTCTCGACCGGCATCCCCAGGCGATCGCCGAGACGGCTCTGGATCGCCATGGCCCAGGGTGCATGCACCGGCGTGCCGAATGGCGTGAGGATGCACACCCGCCAATCGCCGATCTCGTCACGGAACCGTTCGATGACGACGGTGCGATCGTCGGGCACGGCGCCGCAATGCTCCGACTGCTCGCGCAGATACTGCACGAGGTTCTGGGCCGCCCATTCGTCGAGCCCGTTGTGCTCCTGCAGTCCGGCGATGGCATCGGCCTCGGGTTGATCACGGACCTTGCGCACGAACGCTCCGAGCGCCTGCCCGAGTTCGAGTGGCCGGCCCGGACGATCGCCGTGCCAGAACGGCATCTTGCCGGGCTGGCCAGGTGCGGGGGTGACGATGACGCGTTCGACGGTGATGTCCTCGATACGCCAGGTGGACGCACCCAGCAGGAATGTCTCGCCGGCGCGCGACTCGTACACCATCTCTTCGTCGAGCTCACCGACGCGCGTCCCGTCGGGGAGGAACACGCCGAACAGCCCTCGGTCGGGGATGGTGCCACCACTGGTGACGGCGAGGCGTCGCGAACCGTCTCGGGCGCGGATGACACCACCGCTGCGATCCCACACAATGCGCGGCCGCAACTCAGCGAACTCCTCCGACGGATAGCGACCGGCCAGCAGATCGAGCACCGAGACCCAGACATCATCGGTGAGCTCGTTGAAATTTGCGCAGCGCCGCACCATGGCCTTGAGCGCTGGTTCATCCATGTCGCCGCCGGCTACTTGGGCGACGATCTGCTGCGCCAACACGTCGAGCGGGTTGCGCAGATAGCGGGTCGACTCGATGTTGCCGGCCAGCATCTGCTCGACAACGACCGCCGTCTCGACCAGATCGCCGCGGTGCTTGGGAAAGATGGTGCCGCGCGATGGTTCGCCCACGCTGTGCCCGGCGCGCCCGACACGTTGCATCCCACGGCTAACGGCGCCCGGAGATTCGACCTGGATGACGAGATCGACGGCACCCATGTCGATACCGAGCTCGAGCGAGCTGGTGGCCACGATGGCGCGCAGCTCGCCGCGTTTGAGTTGGTCTTCCACGATGACGCGCTGCTCTCGGGCCAGCGACCCGTGATGGGCTTTCACCAGTTCGGGCACGAAGCCATTGGCATCGGGTTGCACGAGTCCTTGGAGCTCGGCCTCTTCGTTCAGGCGGGCAGCGAGGCGCTCGGCCAACCGACGTGCGTTGGTGAACACGATCGTGGTGCGGTGCTGGGCGATGAGCTCGACGATGCGCGGATGGATGGCCGGCCAGATGCTGCGCTTGGCCGGGCCGGCAGACGCCGGGCCGGAGCGGATCTCGTCGGTGACCTTGCCCATCTCGCCCATGTCCTCGACGGGCACGACGACGGTGAGCTCGAGCGGCTTGCGCACACCGGCGTCGACGATGGTGACTGGACGAGGGCGGCCGGCGTCGGTGAAACCGCCGAGGAAGCGGGCCACCTCTTCGAGTGGACGTTGCGTGGCCGACAGCCCGATGCGCTGCGGCGGGGTGTCGCACAACAGATCGAGGCGTTCGAGGCTGAGGGCGAGATGCGCGCCGCGCTTGGTGGGAGCGAGCGCGTGGATCTCGTCGATGATGATGGCCTCCACGCCGCGCAGGGTGTCGCGAGCGGTGGAGGTGAGCATGAGGTAGAGCGACTCGGGCGTGGTGATGAGCAGGTCGGCCGGATTGCGGATGAGGCGGGCACGGTCCCGGGCCGAGGTGTCCCCGGTGCGCATGGCCACAACGGGTTCGTGGAACTCCACCCCGAGCCGCTCGGCCGCCAATCGGATGCCGATGAGCGGGCTGCGCAGGTTCTTCTCGACGTCGAAGGCCAACGCACGCAAGGGCGACACGTACAACAGACGGGTGCGATGGGTCTTGGCCTCGGGGCGCGGCGTGGTGACGAGCCGGTCGATGCCCCACAAGAACGCGGAGAGGGTCTTGCCAGATCCGGTGGGTGAGCAGATGAGGGTGTGATCGCCATTGGCGATGGCCGGCCAGCCCTCGCGCTGGGGCGCGGTCGGCTCAGGGAAGTTGGCGGTGAACCACGCCGCAACCGCTGGGGAGAACCGATCGAGCACGCTTCCCACCTTAGAGACGGGGTGTGATGGATCCGCCCCGCAGTTCATCGTTCCGGTCGGGCGCGCTCAGCCCGCCGCCGCCCGCCGCCCTCAGCCCGCCGGCGCCCTCCGCCCGCCGCCGCCCTCCGCCGCCCTCCGAAGTTGGCGCACTTTTGCACCGCACAGGTGCAAAAGTGCGCCCGCTTCACGGTCACATGGTCAGACGGGCGAGATGGGCGAGATGGAAGCGACCGGATCAGTTGCCGAGGGATCTCATCGGGCGCAACAGCTCCGGTGCGACCCAGCCGCGGTCCCAATCCTCAAAGCGCGTCGGTTCGCTCCCGTCAGCGAGCAGGTACCCCACCCACAGCTCGCCGTGCGCGTTTCGCACCGGCGACAACACGTCGGCGCCGCGGTTGTGGAACGTGACCACGCAGCGCCGCCCGTCGTAGGTCTCGTAGACCGTGTCGATCGACGCGAGCGGACCGAACCGCATGATCGACGGCCAGTGACCGTCATCGACATGCATGGCACCGTCGCGACCTACAGCACGGACCGATCAATGAGACCGAGGACGTCAACTGTGGTTGACGCATCAGGGAATGTCAGTCGCTGAGCTGCTGCGACAGGTAGTTCTGGATGCCGATCTGGGCGATGGTCTCGCGCTGGGTCTCGAGCCAGTCCGTGTGCTCTTCCTCGCTCACCAAGATGTCCTCGAGCAGCTCACGTGAACCATTGTCGCCCGCGTTCACACAGGTGACGATGCCATCGTTGAGCCGCTTGATGGCCACGTACTCGAGCTCGAGGTCCTTGGCGAACTGCTCCTCGACGCTCTGGCCGACCTTGATGGGCGACATGCGCTGGAGGTTGGGAACACCTTCCAGGAACAAGATGCGGTCGATCAGGATCTCGGCGTGCTTCATCTCGTCGATGGACTCATGGCGGATGAAGGCGCCGAGCTTCTTGAAGCCCCAGTTGTCGCACATCTTGGCATGGATGAAGTACTGGTTGATGGCCGTCAGCTCGCCAGTGAGAACGTCGTTCAGGACTTTGATGACCTCATCGTTGCCGCGCATGGCGACACCCTACCTATGAGGCCCGGTGGGCGATACGTCCCAAGGTCCCGATGAGAACCGGACCGCGAGGCGCGGCGTCGGGAAGACCCGCAACGAAATCAGGTCCAGGTCGGAACAGGCGCCTCGGTGGGATGACCCGCTTTGGTGAGGAGCTCAGCGATGTACGGGGCGCAACCGCCGCAATCGGATCCGGCACCGCACATCGTGGCGACGTCGGAGATCGTCTCGGCGCCGGCCTCGATGGCGGCGTTGACGTCCTTCTCGTACTTCACGAAGCAATGACACACCAATGCCATGACCCAGATGTTAGGTACACCGAACGCAATTCCACCAGTCAAGGCGCAACCAGATTGCGGCAACGCCGCAGCACGATGCGCCGTGCTGAAGGTCAGCCGGTCACGAGAATGCGGGAGGAAGCGAATCCGCCCACGCCGACGTGGCGGCCGTTCATCTCCACCGTCATGGTGCCATCGGGCGAGGCGGCGGTGACCACGCCTTCACGGCCTGGGGTGATGTGCGACTCCTCGAGGAAGTCGAGCAAACCGGGCGTGAACTCGAGTTCCTCGGTGATACGGGTGACGACGAACTTGGAGCCCACGCCGATGTTGGCCAGCGGACGAGCGTCAGGGGCGCTGTAGTCCGAACCGGGAATGGGGTTGCCGTGCGGGCAGGTCGTCGGCTCGCCGAGGAGTCGCACCATGGCCACTTCGACGTTCTCGCTGATCACGTGTTCCCACTTACCGGCCTCTTTGTGAGCGTCGGCCCACGACAGCTGCAGCACATCGGTGAGGAACCGCTCGGCCAACCGGTGCCGGCGAACCACCTGCTCAGCGAGTCGCCTGCCGTCGGCGGTGAGTTTGATCTGCGAGCCCTTCGACGAGATCAGGCCGGCGGTCTCGAGGCGGCGGATCATCTCCGACACCGACGGCCGTGAGACGCTCAGACGCTCCGCGATGCGGGCCTGGATGACGTCGACGTCGTCTTCGTGCAGTTCGAAGATGGCCTCGCAGTACTGCTCGAACGCAGGGTTGTGGTCGGCCGACATGGGCCGGAGTCTACGGCCCACCGAACAGCCCGTGTCAGGGTCGAGCGACCCGACGGTCGAGCAGTCTCTGGGCCATTGGTCACAAGTGCCCCATCGCGAGTTGCGACGACGGGCACCGTCGTGCAACCATCCCATCCATGAGTTGTATGGCACACCTAACATCGGTCGCTCCAGCTGCGCCTCTCCGCCGGCGTCGCGTGGCGATGACCGCGGCCGCCCTGCTCGCCGGAGCGCTCGTCCTAGGCGCCTGCGGAGACGACGGTGAATCGGCCGGGGCCACGTCCGAGGCAGTGACGGCCACCACCGAAGAAGGTCACGAGGTCGTCGATGACGCCACGGTCATGGCCGGCCTCACCGCCACCAAGGCCGAGGTCATCGCGGCAGCGGCGGCGGGCAAGCTCGACGACGAGGGCTACGAGGAGATCTTCGAAGGCTGGGAGGCCTACGAGGGCACGGTGAAGAAGAACGATGTGAACACCTACCTGGCCCTCGAAGACGGTTTGGCTGCCCTGAAGAAGGCCGGGGCTGCCGGCGACGCGGCCGGCATGACGAAGGCCGCCGACGCCATCGTCACGGCGGCCGACGCCTATCTGGCCAAGCACCCGTGAGTTGACCGACCATGAGCCTCGCCGCCATCGCCGTGCACACCGACGCCGCTCACCCTGCGCCGTCGCGACAGGTGTCCCGACGTTGCATCACGCGGCTCATCGTGATGCTGGCGGTGGCCGTCACCATCTGGTTCGCGGCCGCACCGCCGGCGCACGCCGACTCAGCGGTGTCGCGATCGGACGGCATCGAGAAGCTGCAGGACACCCGGCGATCCATCGATCGCACACTGCAACTCATCAAGGACGGCAAGTCGCAAGAGGCGTTCGACGAGGCCGTGAACGGCTATCTGAAGCACTTCGAGGCGGTCGAGATCCCGCTGCGCGTCGCTGACAACTCCCTCACCATCAAGGCCGAGGGGATGTTCGCCGACATCCGCACGCTCATTCGTGAGGACGCGCCGACCGACGAGGTCCGCGACCGCATCATCGAGCTGCGGGCCGTGCTCGACACCGCAGAACGCAAGCTCACCGATGCCGGCGTCGGCGCTCCCGCGCTGGTGGCCGGTCAGGCCTTCCTCATCTTGTTCCGTGAGGGTTTCGAGGTCGTGCTCCTCATGAGCGTGCTCGTCGGCTATCTCGAAGCGGCCAAGAGCACCCGATACCTCAAGCCCATCCTCGTGGGCGTGGCGCTCGCCGCGGTCGCCACGGTCATCACCGTGTTGCTGATGCCGGTGATCTTCAACCTCCTCCCGGTCGGTCGAGAGGTGCTCGAAGCCATCACCGCACTGGTGGCCGTGGTGGTGTTGTTCTACGTGAGCTTCTGGCTCATCGCCCGACTCGAACACAAGCGATGGCTCGAGTTCGTGAAAGCCCGCATGTGGAACGCCATCAGCGTGGGGTCCACCGCGTCGCTCGTCATGGTCGGCTTCACCGCGGTGTACCGCGAGGGCTTCGAGACCGCCCTGTTCTACCAAGCGCTGCTCTCGTTCGGATCAGGGCTCGGCATCTACATCGTGTTGGGTGTCGCGCTCGGCGTCCTGGCCCTCACCGCTGTCGCCTGGGCCATGTTCCACCTCGGCCGACGGCTCCCCATCAAGGTGTTCATGAACACCGCGGTGGCAATGGTCATGGCAACCTCGATTGCCTTCCTCGGCAACGCGGTGCACACGCTCCAATCAGCCGACGTCATCCGCTATCACGAGCTCGATGGTTGGCCTCGACTGCCCATCTTCTGGGCGCAGGCCACCGGCTACTGGCCCACCCGCGAGTCGGTGCTGGCCCAGGTCGGCCTGGCCGTCGTGTACACCCTCGGCGCGGTGTACGTGTTCGTCATCAAGCCCCGGCTCGACCAGCGCGCCGCTCGCCCGGCCACTCTCGCTGCCAAGCCCGCCTGAGCTGTCGACGTTCGATGCCGGCCTCCCACAAGTCGATCCGCGTCGGCGTCGATGTCGGTGGGACGTTCACCAAAGCGGTCGCCATCGACCTCGACGACGGTGCCATCGTTGCCCGATCAGTGCACGCCACCACGCACACCTCCGCGGAGGGAGTGGCGGCCGGGGTGGTGCGGTGTGTGGCCGACGTGGCCGAGTCGGTGGGTGCCGACAACATCGCACTCGTCACCCACTCCACCACCCAGGCGGTGAACGCCCTGCTCGAAGGCGACGTCGGTTCGGTGGGCGTCATCGGCCTGGGCCGTCGACCGGAACTCAAGCGCGCCCGGGAACGCACCGAGCTGAAATCGGTCGAGCTGGCCGAGGGCAAGTACCTCACCACTCATCCGGCGTTCTTCGACGTGACCGACGGATTCCCCACCGACGCGGTGCGCGACGCGCTGAAGTCCATGTCCGACAAGGGTGTGAGCGCGGTGTGCGTGGCCGAGGCGTTCAGCCCCGACGACGACACCAACGAACAACGGGTGGCCCAACTGGCCAGCGACCTCGACCTGCCCGTGTGCACCTCGGCCGAGCTGAGCGGCCTCTACGGGCTCGAGCTCCGCGCAGTAACCGCCGCCCTCAACTCCTCCATCTTGCCCATTGCCACCCGTACCGCTCGCTTCGTGGCCGATGGAGTGACAGCGGCCGGCATCCATGCACCAGTGATGGTCATGCGCGGCGACGGCGGCGCCACCGATCTCGCCGGGTTCGTCCACGCACCCGCGCGCACCTTGTACTCGGGCCCTGCGGCGTCGGTGGCCGGGGCGTTGCGCCACAGCGGCCTGCGCGACGGTGTGGTGGTGGAGGTGGGAGGCACGTCAACCAACGTTGCCGCGGTGCGTCATGGTCGACCCGCGCTCAGCTACGTGCAAGTGGCCTCGCACTCCACCGCACTGCGTGCCGTTGACGTGCGAGTGGTCGGCGTCGCCGGTGGTTCGATGTTGCGCGCCCGTCGCAATCGTCTCCATGGTGTCGGCCCTCGCAGCGCTCACATCGCCGGCCTGGCCTATGCGTGCTTCACCGATCCGCAACGGCTGGCCGGTTGTCGCGCCGAACTCATCAGTCCGATGGCTGGGGATCCGGCCGAGTACGTCGTGGTGCGTCTCACCGACGGTACCCAGGTGGCCATCACCAACACCTGCGCTGCCAACGCACTGGGCATCACCGAGCCCGATGACTATTGCTACGCACCACCAGCGGCCGCCGAGGCTGCGCTCGGGGCAGCGGCGCTCATGCTTCGCCTCGAACCGCACGAGATCGCACGACGCATGCTCGAAGCTGCGGGCGAAGAAGTCGCCGAACTGGTGTTGGCCGTCGCCAAGTCCAACGGCCTCAAGAACGTCTCGATCGCCGCAGTCGGCGGGGGCGCCGGCGGTCTCGGTCGCCATGTGGCCAACATGCTCGGCATGTCCTGCACTGTCCCCGAGGGAGCCGAGGTCATCAGCTCGATCGGCGATGCACTCTCGCTCATCCGCGCCGAGCGCGAACGCACGGTGCAGACCATCACGCCGGAGTTGGTTCGAGCGATCATGGACGAGGTCGAGGCCGATGCCATCGCCGCGGGGGCCGCGCCAGGATCGCTCGACGTCCAGGTGGAGGAGCAGGCCGAGACCGGCACCATCAGAGCCATCGCCACCGGAGCTGTCGGTCTGCAGACCGGAGCACGACCGGGGCGTGACAGCGCCACCCAAGACGAGGCCGTGCAAGCAGCCGCACCGTTCGGTGGCGGTGAGCTGCAAACCGCCGGCGACTACTGGGTGGTACAACGACCCGAGCACCTCGTGGTGCTGGATCGCTTCGCCGAACCGGTGGCCGAGATCATCGGGGAGATCGTCACCGATGCCGACGAGCTCGCGGCAGTGGTCGAACGTCGCACGCGCTACCGCGGACCGGTCACATTGAGACCATCCATCTGGGTGCTCGACGGCAATCGGTTCGTCGAACTCTCATCGGGTGATGTGGTGGCATCGGCTCGCGCCATGTCGGGGTCGGGACAAGTGTTCTGCGTCGGAAGGCAGGGTTGACATGGCGGTGTACGTGTCTCGGGCACAGCGCAAGCGCAAGGCGATCATCCTCGCGGTCGCTACTGCGCTCATCGGCCTCGTCCTCGGTTGGGTGATCGGACGGAGCCAAGTCCCCACCATCGGCTCTCGCGTCACATCGGTGCAGGAGTCCGCCGGCGAGCTGGCTTCACGCATCGATGCGCTCACCATCGAATACCGCCAAGCCATCGAAGGCCAGGGTGACACCATCCAAGGCGGTGTGCTCGACGCGATCGACGGCATCCGTAGCGACACGCTCCACGAGCTCGATCGGGCGCCGTGGATCACCCAGGACGACCGTGATGCGCTGACCGACGCCATCACCGCGCTCGGGGCCGCGGCGAAGAACGAAGTGCCCGTCACGCAGTTCGAGGAGCAGGCCACATCGACCTCGGCGCTGCTACGCACCACGTTCGATCTCACTCCCGCCTGAGGCGATCAGTCGTCGAAGGCGATGCGCACCAGACCGCCAGCCAGCGACGCCACGTGCGCTGCACGCGGCGGCAAGCCGACGACTGCCACCACCAGCGACGCCCCGCGCGTCGGGAGGTTCTGCATCTGCAGGTTCAACCCCTGTGCCGTGACGTCATCGACCACTGCGGCCTGCAGACCCTCGGCCGACCACACCCACGCACGATCATCGGCCGAGGCAGCAATTGGAGTTGACAACACCTCCGGCGTCTTGACCGATCGGAGGAACGCCGCGAGTTGCTCGCGGGCCTCGGGAGCCATGGACCGGAGCGACACCCGCCAATGGCCACCCGACCCAGCGCCCAGCGACAGGCCGAGCATCGGCACGACGCCACGCTCCCCGAGGTCCAACTGCACCGCCACCGACGTCATCACCGGTGGCTGCTCACCGAACAGGGCCGACAACCCGTCCACCGCGAGATCGATCGTGCGGCCCGTGACCCCCTGCGGCAGCGCCCCATCCAACCACGCCAATTCGACGGGAACCTCGACCTCCACGCGACGTGCCAGCGGAGCCTCGGCAGAGTCGACCCGGCTCGGGCCGACCTCGATGCGCCCTTCGGTGCCCGCCCCGACGAACGCACACACCACACGGGTGAACACACCATTTCCAGCTCGGCTCACCGTGAGCACCTCATAGCGTTGCGGCGGCAGCGCGAAGCGACCGGTGCCGATCGGCACCAATGTCGCGATCGCCCCCATATGGCGGCCTGACGCCGGTTCGACCCTGGCCCGCCCCCGCCCGGTGACGGTCACCTCGAGACCGAGCCACGAGGTGAGCACGTCGTCGGACACCGGACCTGAACTCGCTCCTTGGTCCGACATCGACAGCTCAGCGCATCGGTTCGGGCAGCGGATCGGCGTGCACCACCGTGAGCATCTGCGTCGAGCGGGTCAAGGCCACATACAACGCGCGCAACCCCTGTCGCTCTTCGCGCACGATGCGGCCCGGTTCGACCACGACCACCGCGTCTAGCTCCAGACCCTTCACCACGTTCACCGGCACCAAGCTGACCGGTGAGTCGAGACCGCGCTCGGTTGCCCGCTCGAACGCCACGCCAGCGAGGGTGAGCGCAGCTGCGATCGGTTCGACGAGCGACGCCGGGGTGATGACCGCCACCGAACATTCGCCGAGCTCGTCCTGAGCGGCGCGCACAGCAGCGGCCACCTCGGCACCCATCACCTCGTGCCCCGTCGATACGATGCGCGGCGCACGCGAACCCTCACGCACCGCTCGTGGCGGTGTGAGCTGAGGCGCGGCGACGGTGAGCACCCGATTGGCCAATGTCATGACCGTGCCTGGGATGCGATAACCGACGGTGAGCTCGGCGATGCGAGCCGGTTTGCGATCGGGCAGATGGCGCAGCACCTCGGTCCAGTCCTGCGGAGCGAACGGACCGGTCGACTGGGCGATGTCGCCCACCACCGTCATCGACCCGTTCAGCGATCGGCGCGCCGCCATGCGCAGCTGCATCGGGGTGAGGTCTTGGACCTCATCGATGACCAGATGACCGAACGTGCGGATCTCGTCCTCGTCGCGGATCTTGCCCTTCACCGGTCGCGGTCCCAGCTGAGCGCGCGCCTCATCGAGCAGACCGACATCGGCATCGGTCCACACCACGTCCTCGAGATGCTCGGACCGGTTGCGGTACAAGGCGTCGAGCTCGCGCTCATCGAGCCACTTCGCTCCCGCAAGCTTCAGCAGGGCCTTCGACCCGTAGAGATCGTGCAACAGCTGCGCCGGTGACAGCACCGGCCACATCCGTTCCAGCGCCACCCGCACCTCGTCGAGGTTGCGGACCCGCTCACGCACTTGCTCGGCGGTGTCCTCGCTGCGCGACGAATGCGCCAGCGCCGCATACAACTCCGACTCGACGAACTTCCTGCCGGCGTTGTGACGACGGAATCGACGCTTGGCCATGGTGACGATGTGTTCGGTGGTGGCCGCCGACACCCGCAGATACTCGAGGCCGTAGGGCACCACGAGATCGTCCTTGAGCGGCCGCTCCCGATCGGCGATGGCCTTGGTGATGACCCGGCTCATGCGGGCATCGCCCTTGACCCGAGCGGTCTGATGGTTGTCGATGCCACCGAACGTGACGTCGGGGACCAGGTCGGACAGCACCATCTGCTCGACCCCCGATTCGCCCAGGGACGGCAGCACTCGTTCGATGTAGCGCAGGAACAGCCGGTTCGGACCGAGGATCAACACGCCCTGATCGGCGAGCGGAAAGCGATGCGTGTAGAGCAGATACGCGGCGCGATGCAACGCCACCACGGTCTTGCCGGTACCCGGACCACCCTGGACGATGAGCACCCCAGCTCCCGAGCTGCGGATGATCTCGTCCTGCTCGGCCTGGATGGTGGCGACGATGTCTCCGAGCACACCGGTGCGGCTCTGCTCGAGCGCAGCCATGAGCGGGCCGAAGCCACGCAGGCCGTGGACACCTTCGGACAACATGCCGTCGGCACCGATCCCCAGATGGCCGTCGCCGAACAGCTCATCTTCCATGTCGAGGATCGAACGGCCTCGCACCACGAAGTGACGACGACGGACCAGACCCATCGGGTTACGACCCGTGGCCCGGTAGAACGGCTCGGCAACCGGGGCCCGCCAATCCACCACCACCGGCTCGTGCTCCTCATCGGCGATGGCGAGGCGCCCGATGTGGAAGGCCTCGAGCCCGTCGAACTCACCGGGACGATCGATGCGTCCGAAGATCAGCGCGTGATGACTGAGGTCGAGATCGGCCAGTCGAGAGCGAACCGTCTCCTCGATCACGTCGCGCTCGTATCGCGCCGCGAACGTGCCACCTCGCCCGACCTCGACGTGACCACGGAGCCGAACCACGTCGTCGCGGGCCGCCTCGAGACAGGCGTGTGCCTTCTCGAGGTGCGCCTGTTCTTCGTCGAGCTCAGGGTGTCGAGCCATCACCCTCCAGGAGGATTACGGGGATCGGAAACAATACCGAGGTCCCTCGCACGAACCACAGACAGCTCGACCACACCCTCGTCAGGGGGTGCGTCCCCAGCTCAGTTCAGGATCAAAACTGGGTCTGCTTCGCCGGGTCCGCTCCGCTTCCCCGGCTCAAAACCGGGTCTGCTTCGCCGGGTCCGCTCCGCTTCCCCGGCTCAGGCGTTGACCCGGAACTCGCCCACCAGCTGGCTCAGCTCGGCGGCGAGCCGCATGAGCTCCTCGGCCGATGCCTGGGTCTGATGGGCCCCGGCTGCAGAACTCTGAGCGCCACCGGCCACTCGGGCAATGGTCTCGGTGATGTTGCCCGACGAGTCGGCGGCCATGCCCAAGGAGCGGGTGATCTCGGCCGTTGTGGCCGCCTGCTCTTCGACTGCTGCGGCGATGGTGGCCTGGAGATCGTTGATCTCGCTGATGACCCCAGCGATCTGGGTGATCTCCTCGATGGAGTTCGCAGTGTCGGCCTGGATGGCATTGATGCGCTCGCGGATGTCGGCCGTCGCCTTGGCCGTGGCCTGGGCCAGATCCTTCACCTCGTTGGCCACGACAGCGAAGCCACGGCCGGCTTCACCGGCCCGAGCCGCTTCGATGGTGGCGTTGAGGGCGAGCAGATTGGTCTGCTCGGCGATCGAGGTGATCGTGCCGATGACGGTGGCGATCGATTCACTGGACGAACCGAGCTGAGCGACGGTGTCGCTCGTGCGTCGGGTCAGCTCGACCGCCTGGGCAGCGATGCTGGCGGCCTGAGCCGTCGAGCGCGAGATCTCATGGATCGATGACGACAGCTCTTCGGTGGCCGAAGCAACGGAGTTCACGTTGTTGGTCACGTCCGAGGACGAGCGGGCCACATCCCCCACCTGATCGGAGGTGTCCTCGGCGCCGCGACCGAGCTGCTGACTCACCGAGGCGAGCTGCTGCGAGGCCACGTTGAGCGACTGCGCGCCGTTGGCGATGAGCTGCATTGCATCTCGCGTGGAACCGACGGAGGTGGCCACGGACCGTGCCATGTCGGCCAGCTCGTCGGTGCCCTCGGCATCGATCTGAACCGTGAGGTCCTTGTTGGCCACGCGGTCGAGGGCGGCGCTGAGACCCTTGATGCGCCGGGTCACCGCGGTGGCGATCCGCCACGACACGATGGCCAGAGCGACCATGGCCAGCAACGCCGCGACGACGAGCGTGGTCTGCGATCGGGTGGCATCGCTGCGCGCGTCGTCGGCAGCAGCAGTCCCAGCCTCCTCGACGGCACCCCCCAACTCCCCGAGACTCACCTCGAGGACCTCGAACTCCTCGTTGAACCCGTCGAGCATGGCGACGGCAGCGTTGGGATCTACCACGAGCGTGTCGAGGAGCTCCAGAGCCATCGTCGTGTACGCCTCGACCTGCACCTGTGCGGTGCGAACCTGTTCCGCGACATCACCGACGAGGATCCCTTCGTCGATCCGGGCGCCCTGCGCGGCGATCCACTCGGTCATGTTGTCCGCGTGTTCCTGAGCCTCGGCCCGGATGCTCACCGCTTCTTGCGGGAGGTACAAGCCTTTGTACACATCGGATCGAAGCGCGTCGTGCATCATGTCGATGAGCGTCTGGTCACGCACCGCCGATGCCGTAGCGGCCTGGTGCGACAGAGCCGATCGCGCAGTCGACAGTCCGCTGTAACCGGCTACGGCAGTGATGCCAGCGGCCAGGATTCCGACGCCGGCCATCGCTGCCAGCTTTGTGGTGATACTCATCTGCATGTCGACCGCACTTCCGCATGAAGAGTCCCCCAGCCCGGGTCTCGCCCTATCTGTGCTGGTCCATCGGTTTCCCCTCTGGCCGGTTGAGGCTTTGGTCCTGAACCATTACGAGCCATACCGCGCTGCGGGCCGCTCGGCTCGCCTGACGCTCACGACCCGCCAGCGCGTACGCTCACGGTCGTGACCGCTCGCCCCGACTCCCCCTTCCTGGCCGCGTGCAGGGGAGAAGCCGGAACGCGCACCCCGGTGTGGTTCATGCGCCAGGCCGGCCGTTCATTGCCCGAGTACCGGGCCATCCGCGGGCAAGGCTCCATCCTCGACGCCATTGCCAACCCCGAGCTCGCCGCGGAGATCACCCTGCAACCGGTGCGTCGCCACGGCGTCGACGCCGCCATCTTGTACTCCGACATCGTCGTGCCCGCCGCGGCCATCGGCTTCGGCGTGGACGTGGCCCCCGGAACCGGTCCCGTCGTCGCCGAACCGTTCCGAACCGCAGCCGACCTGCGCCGCCTCCGGCCGCTCGATCCCGAAGCCGATACGCCACACGTGCTCGAGACAGTGCGTATCTGCGTCAAGGAGCTCGACGTCCCCCTCATCGGATTCGCGGGCGCTCCCTTCACGGTCGCCTCGTACCTGATCGAAGGGCGTCCGAGCCGTACCTACGCCAACACCAAGGCGATGATGCACTCCGAGCCCGCGCTGTGGGCCGAGCTCATGGACCGACTCGCCGACATGGCGATCGCGTCGCTCCGGTCGCAGATCCAAGCCGGTGCCGAAGCCATCCAGCTGTTCGACTCGTGGGCTGGCGCGCTCAACCCGATGGACTACGAGCGATTCGTCCTGCCAGCCAGCGCCAAGGTATTCGCCGGCGTGGCCGATCTCGGCGTGCCACGCATCCACTTCGGGGTTGGCACCGGCGAACTGCTCGGCCTCATGAGCTCCGCTGGAGCAGACGTCGTCGGCGTCGATTGGCGGGTCCCTCTCGACGTGGCCCGCACTCGGGTGGAGGGCAAGCCGGTGCAGGGCAACCTCGACCCCGCGCTGTGCCTCGCTCCGTGGCCCGTCGTGGCCGACGCTGCCCGTGAGGTCATGCGTCGCGGGGGTGGGGTCGCGGGCGGCGGCCATGTGTTCAACCTCGGCCATGGCGTATACCCCGAGACCGACCCCGGCATCCTGACTGCTGTCGTGGACCTGGTCCACGCCGAGAGCTCGCCGAGCTGAGCGCGGGCATGCGCGTCGCGGTCGTCGGGGGAGGCATCGCTGGTCTCGCCGCGGCTCACCGTCTCGACCGCAACGGCGCCGAGGTGCTGCTGTACGAGCGCGACGATCGCCTGGGCGGGAAGATCCGCACCTCCAACTTCGCCGGCAGAGCGGTGGACGAAGGCCCTGATGCGTTCCTGGCCCGTGTGCCGTCGGCGGTCAACCTGTGCCGCGAGCTCGGCCTGGGCGATCGCCTCATCTCCCCGGCCGACGTGGGTGCACTGGTGTACTCCCGCGGCAAGCTCCGGCCGATCCCCGACGGGCTGGTGCTGGGCGTCCCCGCCGGCATCGTGGGTCTGGCCACCAGTGGGCTGCTCTCTCCCCGGGGCGTGGCGCGCGCCGCTCTCGAACCGCTGCTGGCTCGGCGCCGATACCGCGGTGAGCGCGACAGCGTCGGTGCCGTGATCCGCCACCACTTCGGGGCTGATGTGCTCGAGCGGGTGGTGGACCCGTTGGTCGGGGGCATCTACGCCGGCAACGCCGACACGATGAGCCTGGCCGCCGGCGCTCCGCAGCTGGCCGGACCCGCCCGCAACCGCAGCATGCTCTTCGCCCTCCGTCGTCAGGCCAAGGCGGTTGCGCCCCCCAAAGGCGCCCCAAAGGCGCCCATCTTCTATGCGGTTCGCGGCGGCATGGGACTGTTGGTCGACGGATTGCGAGAGCAGTTGTCCAGCACCACGGTGTGCACCGGCGTCGAGGTCACCGCCATCGCCCGCAGCGGGAACAGCACGGTCATCGAGACCACGGCTGGTCCGCAGAAGGTCGACGCGGTGGTGTTGTGCACGCCGGCCTACGTCAGCGCGACGTTGTTGCGCGACTCCAGCCCGAGCGCGGCGCGCGGACTGTCCTACATCGCCCACGCCTCGGTGGCCATGATCACCATGTCCATCGACGAGGGCTCGCTCGACGCGAGCAGCATCGACGGGGTGAGATCGGCAAGTGGGTTCCTCATCCCTCGACCGGAACGTCGGTTCCTCACCGCCTGCTCATACGCGTCGACGAAATGGCCAGACTGGAAGCCCGACGGCAAGGTCGTGTTGCGCGTCTCGGCCGGTGCCAGTGATCAGCCTGGGGTGTGTGATCTCGACGACGACACCATCGTGGCGAAGGCGTCCGAAGACCTCGAACGGCTCATGGGGCTGCGCGCTGGTGCCGATCAGGTGAGGGTGACCCGCTGGGACCGCGCTTTCCCGCAATACGAGCCCGGGCATCTCGCCCGCGCCGATGCCATCGAGGCCGCGCTCACCAACGATCTGCCCGGTGTGGTCCTGGCCGGAGCAGCGATGCGCGGCGTCGGGGTCCCGGCCTGCATCCGGCAGGGACAGGAAGCGGCAACGCGGATCTTGGAGGCCCGGTGAGCGAGATGAAGAACACCCCCGGGGTCACGCGACGCGAGTTGCTGACCGCGGTGTTGCCAGGCGCGGCGATCGTCCCGGCGGCGGCGCTGTTGCTCGGCGCATGCAGCGGTGGCGGCAGCAACGATGCCGACTCGGTGGCCGCCCTGCTCCCCGGTGATGGGGCGGGCAGCGCGTCAACCTCTCTTGCCGAGGCGACGACGCTGGCGCCACCGACCACGATGGTGGCTACCACACTGCCACCGACGACACAGACGCCCACGACACTGCCACCGGTCACGGTGCCGCCCTCCACGCTGCCGACGCCGGCCGCGGTGCCCGCCGATCAGTACGCGCCGGAACCGGACGTGGTGCTCGGGCGGATCGCCATCGAACGCATCAAGCTCGACACCGAACTACGCCAAGGGATCACGCTCACCACGCTCGACAAGGGTCCCGGGCACTGGCCAGGTACCGCGCTCCCGGGGGGCATCGGCAACATGGTGGTGGCTGGCCATCGGGTCACCCACTCCAAGCCCTTCCGACACATCGACAAGCTGCAACCGGGTGATGCCATGACGATCACCGCTGTCGATGGTGGCCAGGCCCGATACCTCGTGACGTCCAGTGAGGTCGTGGATGATCAGGCCGTGTGGATCGTGAACCAGACACCCGAGCCGACCGCCACGATCTTCGCCTGTCATCCACCGGGCTCGGCTCGCCAGCGGTACGTCGTCCGCTTCGCACTCGAAGCCTGATAGGACGCGACACGGTCGCTGACTGCGAGGATGACGGCGATGTCCGTCGCTCCGTCCGAGTCAACGAGAACGCATCGGCGCCGCCTCGACGTGGGCGCGGCCTGCCTCGGCGCCGGGTTCCTCATCGCCATGTCCCTGCCCCCATGGGGTTGGTGGCCGCTCGCCTTCGTCGGCATCGCCATCTGGGATCGACTCATCGCCGACCAGCCAGCCCGGGTGCGCTTCGCCAGGACCTGGATCGTGGGTATGGCGTGGATGTCGATGGGCATGGGCTGGATGTGGTTCCTGACCGCGCCCGGCTATGTGATCGCGTCGATGGTCTACACGACCTTCGCCGGATTGGCTGCCGTTGCCGCCACCGGCGGTCGATGGCGTCGACTCGCACTGCCCGCCGCCATGATCGTGATGGAGTGGGTGCGTTGGCGCTTCCCGTTCGGTGGCGTCCCCCTGGCCAACCTGGCGCTCGGGCAGGTATCGGGTCCGTTGGCCTCCGTGGTGCGCGTTGGCGGCGCGGTGACCTTGTGCGGCCTCACGGTGGTTGGCGGGCAGTTGTTGTCGACGATGTTCGGATGGTGGCGGGGTTGCTGGCGTGACACCGTCCGGCCCGCCGGGTTCGCCGCAGCAACGCTCATCGGCGCCGTACTCATCGCAGCGTTGGCCCCCGCTGGTTCGGCGATGTCCAGTGGTGACGTGAAGGCGCCGTCAATTCGAATTGCCATCGTGCAGGGCGGCGGCCCGCAGGGCACGCGCGCCGTCGACGGTGGGCGTGACGAGGAGATCGCTGTGTTCAACCGGCACCTCGAAGCCAGCCGCACCATTGCGCCCGGCAGCGTCGATCTGATCGTGTGGCCGGAGAACACCGTCAACGCCGACGGCAAGTTCGGCGGCTCGCCCGAAGAGGCGCAGCTACGGCAGTTGGCCGACGATCTCGAAACACCGATCAGCGTCGGCATGGTCGAAGACGTGGATCGCAAGCCGAGCGACTCGGTCAACCGGTTCACCAATGCCCAGGTCATCATCACTCCGACCTTCAGCGCCACGGGTGCGTGCATCAACGATGTCACCGCCCCCGACGATGCACCGGGCGCCGCCGAGTCCCCCGGCGCCGTCGGGGCTGCACGCGCCTCGACGCCCGCTGCAGGGTCGGTGCCGTGCGCTCGCTACGACAAGGTCCATCGGGTGCCCTTCGGCGAGTACATGCCGATGCGTTCCATCCTCGAGGCGCTGGGAGCCCCGACCAACCTGGTACCCAAGGACGCTGTGTCGGGCCGTTCGCCTGCCGTCACCGATCTGGCCACGTCGAGACTGGGTACGGTCCGGCTCGGTGTCGTCATCAGCTGGGAGGTGTTCTTCGCCGATCGCGGTCGCGATGCCATCGGCAACGGCGGGGCGGTGATGCTCAACCCCACGAACGGTTCGAGTTACACCGGTACGGTCCTCCAGACCCAGCAAGTTGCGTCCAGCAAGCTGCGCGCACTCGAGACCGGTCGCTGGGTCGTGCAGGCCGCTCCCACCGGTTTCAGTGCGTTCATCTCGCCCGGAGCTGACGTGTTGCAGCGCACGGGGATCAGTGAGCGCAAGGTCGTGGTACGCGACGTCCCTCTGCGATCGGGATCGACGTGGTACGTCTCGCTCGGTGATCATCCGTGGGGGATCATGGCCTTGGTGATCGTCGCCGTCGCCGTCGTCATGGCGAAGCGCGATGAACGGCTGCTGGCTCCGGCGGCGATCGATCCCGATCTCGACGCAACCTCGGTTGACACCAGCGCGTCAGCAGGGGTCCGCTGAACGAGACCATCCGCTCACAGGTCGATGATCACGGTGGTGGGGCCGTCGTTGACGATCTCGACGCTCATGGTGGTGCGGAATCGACCGGTGGCCACGGCGATACCCAGCGTTCGTAGAGCGGCGACCACCGCGTCGACGTGGGGCTCTGCGTGCTCTGGCTTGGCCGCCGCGATCCAGCTCGGTCGCCGCCCACCGCTGGTGTCGCCGTAGAGCGTGAACTGCGAGACCACCAGGACCTCGCCACCGATGTCGAGGAGCGATCGGTTCATCACGCCTGCGTCGTCGTCGAACACCCGCAGGTTCGCCAGCTTGTTGGCCATCTTCGGCGCGAGCGCATCGGTGTCGGTGTGGGTGATCCCGAGCAGGACGCACAGCCCTTGCCCGATCGCCCCGACCTCCTCATCGTCGACGGTGACCCTGGCCCTGGAGACTCGCTGCACCAACGCTCGCACGAATGCGAGACCGTACTGGAGCCCCGGTACCTTCGGGGGCGATGGAGATCGCCGCGAACGATTGGACCGCCGTCATCGACGTCGAGCGGGGCGGTCGCATCGCGTCGCTGCGCGTCGGTCACACCGAGGTGTTGGTCGGCCCCGGCGATCATCCGATGTTGTGGGGCTGCTTCCTCATGGCGCCGTTCGCCGGCCGGATCGGTCACGGCCGCTTCCGGTTCCCGTGGCCTGACGGCCCGTTGCACACCCTCGAGTGCAACCTCCCGCCCCACGCCATACACGGGGTCGGTTTCGACCGGCCGTGGCATCGCCACGACGATGGATCGATCACCTGCGACCTCAGCCCTCGATGGCCCATGCGAGGGACGTTGCGCCAATGGTTCGAAGCTGGTGACGACTCGCTCACCACCCATGTCGAGGCCTACGCGGTCGAAGCCATGCCGTTCACCGTCGGCTGGCATCCATGGTTCGCCAAGCCGTGCACGCTCGAGTTCACGCCCGGGCGCATGTACGAGCGCAGCCCCGAGCAGCTCCCCACCGGTCGACTCATCGCCCCCGTCCCGCGCCCGTGGGACGACTGCTTCATCGATCCGGTTGCCGATCCTGTGGTGCGCTTCGACAGCGGCTTGGCGGTGATGGTGTCGAGCACCTGCGACCACTGGACGATCTACGACGAGCAGGAACATGGCCTGTGCGTCGAGCCTCAATCGGGCCCGCCCGACGCGGTGAACCTGGGGCAGGCCGATGTCATCGCTGCCGGTGACACCGTGCACCATTCGATGACGCTGTCGTGGACACACGACGCCTCCGCCCGATCGGCACGACCTGGCCGGTACCCTCGGTGATGAGACAAAAGCGGCGGTAGTGTCTCAGGCCATGGCCGCCAGCCGGGTGTACCCGGGCCCCGATGATCCGTTGCGGATCGCATACCTGACGTATCGGGGGAAGCCCCACGTCGGCGGTCAGGGCGTCTACACCCGCCATCTCACCAAGGCGCTCGTCGATCTCGGCCATCACGTCGAAGTGCTGGGCGGCCAGCCCTATCCCATCCTCGACGAGCGCGTGCCGCTCACGAAGCTGCCCAGCTTGGACATCTTCAACGACGCGTTCCCGGGACGCTTCCCGGCGTATTGGGAGATCAAGCATCTGGCCGACCTCGTCGAGATCGGGCAGTTCTCACTCGGCACCTTCTCCGAGCCCCTCGCATTCAGCGTACGGGCATGGCAGAACCTCAAGGCCCGTCCCATGGCCTTCGATCTCGTGCACGACAACCAGTCCCTCGGTTACGGCGTGCTGGCCATCGAGAAGCTCATCCCCACCATGGTCACGCTGCACCATCCGATCAGTCGCGATCGCGCCCTCGAACTCGAGCACGCGGCCGACGCCAAGCAGCGGCGGGCGAAGAAGCGCTGGTATCGCTTCGTCGAGATGCAAGCGCGCGTGGCCCGACGGATGCCGCGCATCGTCGTGGTGAGCGAGAACTCCATCAAGGACATCCACACCGACTTCGGTGTCGACCTCGACAAGATGCGACTGGTGTACGTCGGCGTCGACCCCGAGCAGTTCCGCCCACTGCCCCACGTGAGCCGTCGACCGGCGCAGCTCATCACCACCGCGTCCGCCGACGTGCCGCTGAAGGGATTGGCGTTCCTGCTCGAAGCTCTGGCCAAGCTGCGCACCGAGCGCGACGTGAAGCTCACGGTGATCGGCAAGCTCAAGGGCGATGGCAACACCAAGCGCGCCATCGATCGACTCGGACTCCACGACGCCATCGAGTGGGTGAGTGGCGTGAGCGACGAACGCATCGTCGAGCTCTACGCCGAGAGCGAACTGGCTGTCGTTCCGAGCCTGTACGAAGGTTTCTCGTTGCCGGCCATCGAAGCGATGGCCACGGGCACCGCGTTGGTGGCCACTGACGGTGGAGCGCTCCCCGAGGTGACCGGACGAGACGGCGACACCGTCCTGAGCTGCCCCGCCGGCGACGCCGACGCGCTTGCCGCTGCCATCCGGCGCGGACTCGATGATCCCGAGTTGCGAGCCCGCGTCGGTGCTGCCGGGCGCGAGCGCGTGGTGCACCGCTGGACGTGGCGCCACACCGCCGATGCCACGGTGGAGCAGTACCGCGAGACGATCGAACTGTCCCGCGCCGCCGATCCCGCACGCCGTTGAGCAATTCATGTTGACAGTTCGCTACGACACGCTCGGGGTCGGTCCCGGAACACGGCTGCTCGACCTGGGGTGCGGGTTCGGGCGACATGGTTTCCATGCGGCCCGCCTCGGCGCAGAGGTGACCGAGCTCGACTACGCCTTCGATGAACTCGTCGATGTGCGCACCACGTTCTATGCGATGCACGAGGCCGGCGAGATTCCGTTCGAGCGCTTCGGTGGCGCGGTGCGAGGTGACGCTCAGCGGCTGCCCTTCCCCGACGCCAGCTTCGATCGCATCATCGCCAGTGAAGTGATGGAACACGTCGGCGATGACATCACTGCGATGAGCGAGATGGCACGCGTGCTCGTGCCTGGTGGCGCCATCGCGGTGACCGTCCCGGCGTTCGGCCCCGAGCGTGTCTGCTGGGCGCTGTCGGACGAATACCACGCGCCGTTCGTGGCCGGTGGCCACGTGCGCATCTACACACGGGTCGAACTGGCCAACCGCATGATCGCCGCCGGTCTCGAGCCCTATGCCCGCCATCGCACCCACGCGCTGCACTCGCCCTACTGGTGGTTGCGCTGCGCGGTGGGGACCACGAACGAGGGCCACCCGATGGTGCGGCGCTATCGCAAGCTGCTGGAGTGGGAGATCATCTCCCAACCTCGCTCGATGGCGATGGCCGAGAAGGTGCTCGCGCCGGTGCTCGGCAAGAGCCTCGTCATCTATGCACGCAAGCCGGAGAGCGCGTCGTGATGCGACCGCGCTTCGACCTCCCCGATCTCGCAGGGGTCATCAGCGCCGATGAGGTGCGCTCCAGTGCCGCCACGATCGCCGCGCTCCAACACCCGAGCGGGATGATCCCGTGGTTCACCGGAGGCCATTGCGATCCGTGGAACCACGTCGAGACGGCGATGGCCCTCGACGTCGCGGGACTGCACACCGAGGCGGAGCACGCCTATCGATGGTTGGCCGCCACCCAACTGCCGACAGGCGCATGGCACAACTACTACGTCATCGACCCCGATCACCGCGTGAGCGTGAAGGATCACAAGTTCGACTCGAACACCATCGCCTATCTGGCGACCGGGCTGTGGCATCACCAACTCGCCACCGGGGACACCACGTTCCTCGCCGAGATGTTCCCGGTACTCCAGCGAGCGATGGACTTCGTCCTCGCGCTGCAGACACCGCGGGGCGAGATCATCTGGGCCCGCCATCACGACGGCACGCCGTGGAGCTACGCCCTCCTCACCGGCTCGTCGTCGATCTGCCATGCACTGCGGTGCGCCTGCGCCATCGCCGAACGGCTCGACGACGTCCAACCCGAATGGGAGCTCGCTGCCGTCAACCTCGCCCGCGTCATCCGTCACGTGCCCGACGCGTTCGAGCCCAAGACGCGTTGGGCCATGGACTGGTACTACCCGGTCTTGTCCGGTGCGCTCACGCCGCGACAAGCACGGCGACGACTGGCCGGATCGTGGTCGACGTTCGTCATGGACGGCCTCGGCGTGTGTTGCGTGAGCGACGAGCCATGGGTGACCGCCGCGGAGACCGCCGAGTGTGCCCTCGCCCACGTGATCATCGGCGAGCGCGACATCGCCCGCGAACTGCTCGCCTGCACCCGTCTCCATCGCATCGACGACGGCTCGTATCTGACCGGGATCGTGTATCCGGGCGAGATCACCTTCCCCGACCAAGAGCGCAGTGCCTACAGCGCAGCGGCGGTCATCCTCGCCGCCGATGCGTGGTGTCGCGCCACCCCGGCCAGCTGTGCGCTCCTCGACGAGGATCTACCGACGGTGATCGAGATCGCTGACATCGTCGACGAGAAGGACTAGAACCGGCACGTGAGCAACGAGCCGGATCATGCTGGGCATGATCATTCTCGGCACCATGATCATGCCGGTGCCGCCCGTCGGGCCGGCGAGCGCCATCGCCCGCGATTGCAGATGGCCCTGGCACTCATCGCCGGATACTTCGTCGTCCAACTCGTCGTCGGACTCATCACCGACTCACTGGCCCTGTTGTCCGACGCCGGCCACATGGCCACCGACGCACTCGGTCTGGGCATGGCGCTGGCGTCGATCACCGTTGCCAATCGAGACGGAAGCAGTCGCAAATCTACGTATCGAACGTTCGGGCTCTATCGCTTGGAGATCCTGGCCGCCCTCGCCAACTCGGTGCTCCTGCTCGCAGTAGCGGTCTATGTGGTGATCGAGGCAATCAGTCGTTTCGGTGATGCTCCCGAGTTGAACGCCACGCCGGTGCTCATCACCGGCGTGCTGGGTTTGGCCGTGAACATCGCTGCCTTCTTGCTGCTGCGCAGCGGAGCCGGCGAGTCGTTGAACGTGCGCGGCGCATATCTGGAGGTGGTGGCCGACATGTTGGGCTCGGTCGCCGTCGTGGCGGCCGCGATCATCATCGCCCTCACCGGTGCCGACTGGGTCGACCCCGCGCTCGGCGTCGCCATCGGTGTGGTCATCGTCCCACGTGCGGTGCGCCTCGGCCGCGACGCGTCGCGGATCCTCATCCAAGCGGCGCCTGCGGGCATCGTGATGGCCGACGTGGAGCGCGATCTGCGTTCGATCGCCGGAGTGATCGATGTCCACGATCTTCACATCTGGACACTCACCAGCGACATGGACGTGGCCACAGCGCACATCATGGTCGCCGTCGGCGCGGATCATCATGATGTCCTGGACGCAGCGCGCGATCTGCTGTCCTCACGCCACGGTCTGACGCACGCCACATTGCAGGTGGAACCCGAGGACCACAGCGGCTGCGACGAAGTCGACTGGTGAAACGCGAGCCCTACCGGGTCAACGGCCACCTACCCGTGGCCCGGGGGTGAACAGCACGCGCAGTTCGGCGGGACCGCGGAGCAGAGCGCCACTTTGGTGTGGCACCGGGAAGGCGGGATCGAGACGCAGATCCTGCAACCGCTCCAACACCTTGATGAGCGCTGCCTCCATCTCGGCCCGGGCGAAGTGAATGCCGAGGCAATGGTGCGCGGCCAGTCCGAACGTGAGCGCGCCCTGCGGTCGCCGCCGAAAGTCGAACACCTCAGGGTTCGGATACACGGAGGGATCGCGATTGGCGGCCATGATCCCGAGGAGCACCACGGTTCCTTCGGGCAATGACAGACCATGCCAATCGGGCGTGGCGCGAAGGGTGCGACGCGGCAGATAGGCCACCGACGGCTGATGGCGCAATGCCTCCTCGATGATCCATCGGGCCTCACCGCTGGGATCGGCGCGCACCGCGGCCATGGCATCGGGATGGGTCATGAGCGCGAGCAACGTGTTGCCCATGCCGAGCAGCGTCGTGTCGGAACCGGCCGGGAACATGAGCCGAACGAACGACAACACGTCTTGGTACGACAGCCGGTCGCCGTCCACCTCGACGGTGAGGAGCGCCGAGATGAGATCGGAGCCCGGGTTGGCCAGTCGCTCGTCGAGCAACGGCTTCACGTTTCGATCGAACTCGGCGATGGCTCGGATCGAGAGTTCCGGGTCGTACGCGCCTTGGATCATGTCCCATGCCAACTGGGCCCAGTTGACCCCGTTGGTCGGATCGAGATCGAGAACCTTCATGATCACCCGCATGGGGTACTGCTTGGTGAACTCGCTGACCAGATCAGCACTCCCGCGTTCGACGAACTCATCGATCAGCTCGTTGGCCACGGGTTCGAACACCGGTGCGAAGTAGTCCGGCATGAGGCGCTGACGGAAGAAGGGCATCTGCAACCCGCGGGCGATGCGATGCTCGTCACCGGTGAGGCTCTGCACCGTCTTACCCATGACGGGCGCTTGTGTCTCGAGGTAGTAGACGTGCCCGGGAACGGCCTCCTCCTCGCGGAAACCCGCCTTGACGATCTCGTAGGAATTGAGGTGCAACGCCGGTTCTCCCACGAACTTCACCCACGTCGCCGGCTCTTTCGCCTGCATCGCCGCGACGATCTCGTGGAGGTTCGGGAGGTCATCGAGACCGAAGTCGATGTTGGCGAAATCGATCTCGGGCTGGTTCTCGACCATGGCCATGGGTGTCTCCTGTCACATCTTGGACGTGCACGTTTTAGACCATCCAGGAGGTGCCTGTGGTCCAACTCAACGATGTTCGAACGGACACCTTCGACCGGACGACATCGACGGGACTGCACCGGCCCCGGCGCCACCAGGCACCATGGAGGGGTGACCCGATCCGACCCACACCGCCTCTCCGCGACCGGCGTTGCCATCGCCGGCATCGGACTCGGTCTCGGGGTCGCCGCTCTCGTCTCCCGCAGGATCCGGACACCGCGGGCCGACGACGGGCGCCAGCTGTCTCCGCTCTCGGCGGTGAGCCGGGTCCAGCGGACCACGGCTCTCGCCGGCTTGGTGGCCAGCGTGGGCAGCGACGCCGCCTTCACCAAGGCGCGCCAAGCGTTCGCCTCGGCACCGCGACGCGAGGTGCTGCAACGAGACCTCGAACTGCGCAGTGCCCAAGCAGTCACCGAACGACTGGGGAACATGAAGGGCGCGCTCATGAAGCTCGGCCAGATGGCCAGCTATCTCCACGAGGGGTTGCCGCCACACGTGCGCGAGGCACTCGGACAACTCCAGCAGTCGGCGCCGCCCATGAGCGCCGAACTCGCGGCGGAGTGCATCGAACGCGAGCTGGGCCAGCGGCCGGAAGACCTCTTCGCCGAATGGGATCCCGAGCCCATCGCGTCAGCGTCGATCGGCCAGGTCCACCGCGCCATCACACGCGACGGACAGGCGGTCGCGGTGAAGGTCCAGTACCCCGGCGTGGCCGAAGCGATCGCCGCCGACCTGGGCACCGCGGACATGTTGTTCGCGGCCATCGGTGCAGGCTTCCGTGGCCTCGATCGCAAACCGGTCACCGACGAGATCAAGGCTCGCCTGCGCGAGGAGCTCGACTACGGGTTGGAGGCGGCCAACCAGCAGCAGTTCGCCGACTTCTACGCCGGCCATCCGTTCATCCACGTGCCGTCGGTGCGTCACGATCTGTCGACGGCGAAGGTCCTCACCACCGAACTGGCCCAAGGCGTGCATCTCGACGAGGTGCGCGGATGGTCGCAAGATCAACGCGACATGGCAGCTGAAGCCGTGTTCCGGTTCGTCTTCCGTTCGCTGTACCGGCTGCAGGCCTTCAACGGCGACCCCCATCCGGGCAACTATCTGTTCCGGCCCGATGGACACGTCACGTTCCTGGACTTCGGTCTCGTGCGCCGCTTCGATGATGGTGAGCTAGGCCAGTTCGAAGACCTCATCGAATCCATGGTCATCGATCATGATCCAGCTGCGTTCCGCGTGGCGCTGGCCAACGCCGGCCTGCTCACACTGGACGCACCGGCCACTGATGAGGCCATCGCCGACTACTTCAGCGCCTTCTACGACGTCGTACGCCGACGGGGCCCGTTTGCTTTCACACCCGAGTACGCCAGCGGCATCGTCGGCCGCACCTTCGATCTGTCAAGCCCAATTGCGCAGTACGCCACGGTCCCTGCGGCGTTCGTGGTCATCCAGCGCATCAACCTCGGTCTCTACGCGGTGCTCGGGTCTCTACGAGCCACGCGCGACTGGCGCGGCATCAGCGAGGAGTTGTGGCCCATGGTCAACGGCGCCCCATCGACGCCGATGGGCGAGGCCGAAGCCGAGTGGTTGCTCAGCAAACAGCACTGAGCTTGCTCAGCAATCGGCCGGTGCCTGCTCGGCAATCGGCCGGTGCTTGCTCAGCCAACAGCACGCAGCAATCGGAGCGAACCACACGAGCCGCTCTCGACGAACCGCCCCGAGGCCAGTGCCGGCAGGTAGATCTGCTCATACGGCGGGCGTCCTCCGTCAGCAGGATCGGGGAACACGTCGTGGATGGCCAGCGTCCCGCCGGTCATCACCTTCGTCGACCAACCCGCGTAGTCGGCCGCCGCCGGCTCGACACCGTGCCCCCCGTCGATGAAGACCAGCGACAACGGCGTGCTCCAGTGGCGCGCCACCGTCGGTGACGCTCCCACGATGGCCACCACCGAGGACTCGAGGCCAGCGGCGGCGAGCGTGCGCCGCAGGAACGGCAAGGTCTCCATCCGTCCGGTCTGCGCGTCGACGACCTCAGGATCGTGATGGAACCAGCCCGCCTGGTTCTCCTCGGAGCCATGGTGATGATCGACGGTGAACAACGTTGTGCCACAACGCTCCGCAGCGTCACCGAGCCACACAGTGGAGCGACCGCAGTAGGTGCCGATCTCCATGAACGGCGCCCCCGGGTTGACCGCCGCCGCGGCCAGTGCCGCTGCATGCAGGGCATCGCCTTCCTCTGGTGGCATGAACCCCTTGGTGGCCAACGCAACAGCCAGACGCGTTGGACCGAGCGCTGACACCGGATCGCTCTCCGTCATTCGTCATCGCCTCGGAAGAGGTATTCGTCGAGCACCCAGAACTTCGCCACCCACAACACGCCGAACCCAACCAGGTTCGAGACCGACACCGCCCACGTCGCGTGCGTCGCTTCGTTCTCGACCACACCCACGATCACCGTCGAGAGCACGAGACCGGCGAACGACATCGCCCAGAACGGGATCATCTCGCGATGCCACGAGTGAGCGCCGGTTCGGGCCCACACCCAGCGTTTGTTGAGCAGGAAACTGGGAATGGCGGTGAGGAACACCGCGGCGATGTTGGTCGGCACGCCGTCCCAGTCGAGACGATCGTGGAAGAACCAGATGAGCACCTGCGTGAGCAGCAGACCGATCGCCGACACCGCCATGTACTTGAGGGCCTTGCCGCGAACGCGGTGCAGTGCATTGCTCACGACACCCATCGGCGTGACCCTAGCGACCGCACGTACCAACCGGGCGCGGCGGAACCCACGGTGTGGACCGGCCTCACGGAGCCATCTACGGTCAACCCATGGCTTCGCATCCCTCACTGTCGCATCCGAGAGGTCGTGCATGAGCGCCCTCGACAACCTGGTGACCCTGCTCGATCTGGAGCCGATCGAGGTCAACATGTTCCGCGGCCACTCGCCCGATCAGGCCCGTGTGCGGGTGTTCGGTGGACAGGTGGCCGGACAGGCCCTGGTGGCCGCGGCACGGACGGTCGACGAGGGCATGATCCACTCGCTGCACGCGTACTTCCTGCGCCCCGGCGATCCGAAGATGCCGATCCTGTACGAGGTGGATCGCATCCGCGATGGCCGCAGCTTCACCACTCGCCGCGTGGTCGCCATCCAGAAGGGCCAGGCGATCTTCAACCTGCAGGCCTCCTTCCACGCCGATGAGCCAGGGCTCGAGCACCAGCTCCAGATGCCCGCCGTCCCCGACCCCGACAGCCTCCCCACGCAACAGGAGCGTCTCGAACGGTTCCGGGCGCAGTTGGGCAACGAGATCGACATCCCACGGCCCATCGACACCCGATGGATCGGCCAATCACCGTTGGAACGCACCGGCCCCGCCGAGCCGTACCAACGACTGTGGTTCCGCGCCGACGGCGTCTTGCCCGATGACCCGATGCTGCACGCCTGCATCGTCACCTACGCGTCGGACATGACGTTGCTCGATGTCACGTTGACCCCTCACGGTCTTTCGGGGTTCGACAGCGCCATCCAGATGGCTTCCCTCGATCACGCCATGTGGTTCCATCGCCCGTTTCGAGCCGATGACTGGTTGCTCTACGACCAACACACTCCGTCCACCAGCGGCTCACGCGGCCTGGCCTATGGGTCGATCTTCACCCGCGAGGGCGTGCTCGCCGTGAGCGTCGTGCAGGAAGGCCTCATCAGGAAGGTCCGATGAGAGCCTCCACCACTGTTCGCCTCGCCGCTGCTGGCCTCGTCGCCGCGCTCTTCGTCTCGGCGTGCAGCGATGACGGCACATCGGGTTCGACAACCGTCGTGACACAGACCGGATCTACCCAGACACCGACATCGCGCACCGCGAGCGCGTCCACCGGGGCGACCGGCGGTGTCGACGCCACTCGGCCGACCACCGACGCACCCGTCAGCGATCCACCCGTCGGCGATCCGGCGAAAGCTCGATTGACATTGGTCGAGGTGGCACGACTCGACGAGCCGATCGCCATCGCCGTTCGACCGGGGGATGCCACGCTGTACGTCGCAGAGCGCCAGGGCACCGTTCGGGCCATCCGCGATGGAGCCCTCGACCCCGATGTGGTCCTCGACATGTCGTCGCGCACCAAGGCCGAAGGTGAGCGTGGTCTGCTCGGCATGACGTTCGATCCCGACGGCGCCCATCTGTACGTCCACTACACCAACCGCTCCGGCGACACCCGCGTCGATGAGTACCGCGTGGGCGCCGCCGGCCAGGTCGATCCGTCCACACGACGCGAGGTGCTCGCCCAGGATCAGCCCTATTCGAACCACAACGGTGGACACGTGCTGTTCGGACCCGATGGGCTGCTCTACATCGGACTCGGCGACGGCGGCTCGGGGGGCGATCCGCAGAACCGTGCCCAGGACCTTGGAACGCTGCTGGGCAAGATCCTGCGGATCGATCCGAAACCCAACGGGGACAAGCCCTATTCGATCCCTGCTGACAACCCGTTCGTCGACACCGAGGGCGCCCGACCGGAGATCTGGAGCTACGGCCTGCGTAATCCTTGGCGTTTCAGCTTCGACGCCACCGGCGCGCTGTGGATCGGTGACGTGGGCCAGAACAAGGTCGAGGAGATCGACCGCGTCGCGGGGCCGTCAGCCGGACGCGGTGTCAATTTCGGTTGGCGACGATTCGAAGGCGACTCCGTGTACAACGCCGGCACCGACGCTCCCGACGCGGTGGGACCGATCCTCACCGCCGCGCACGACGACGGAGCCTGCTCGATCACGGGAGGATCGGTGTACGAGGGCAGTCAGATCACGGCGCTGGACGGCGTGTACGTGTTCGCCGACGTGTGCTGGGACACGCTGCGAGCGTTCACCGACTCCGGCGGCATGGTCGACCTGGGCCTCACCGCGGGCAGCCCGGTCTCGATCCAGATCGGCCCTGACGGCGAGATGTACGTGTGCGACCTCGATGGGGTGCTGTGGCGCATCGCACCGGCAAGCTGACGAGAGCTCGCAGCGACCGGCCGCTGAGCCGTCGAATCTCAGCGAGAGCCGATGCAGTGGAGCGCTGTCAGCCGCGGGCGTCCATGAACATCACCTTCAGGGCGTCGTAGCTCTCGATGCAATGACCGGCACCCAGCACCACCGATTCGAGCGGCTGCTCCACGAGATGCACGGGCACGTCGGTCTCGCGCTCGATGCGCGACGCCAAGCCGCGCAGCAGGCCGCCACCGCCCACCAATTGCATGCCTCGTGTCAAGAAGTCATGACTGAGCTCGGGTGGGGCCTTCGCCAGGCATCGGATCACCGACTCCACGATGGCGGAGACCGGTTCGTCGATGGCGGTGCGGACCTCACCCGGTGACAGCACCACGGTCTTGGGCAAGCCGCTCATGAGATCGCGACCACGCACCTCGGCGTGCATCTCACCGGGCGTCGGATCAGCTGAACCGATGGCCACCTTGATCTCCTCGGCGGTGCGCTCTCCGATGGCGATCCCGTACTCGCGACGCACGTAGCTCTGGATGGCCGAGTCGATGTCGAACGATCCGACGCGGATGGCCTCGAGCGCAACGATGCCGCCGAGGCTGATGACGGCTGTCTCGCTCGTCCCGCCGCCGATGTCGATGACCATGTTGCCGATCGGCTCATGGATGGGCAGGCCCGCGCCGATGGCGGCGGCCATGGGCTGCTCGATGAGCTGGCAGTCCTGCGCCCCGGCGCGGCGCGCCGCGTCCTTCACGGCTCGACGCTCCACCGCGGTGATGGCAGAGGGCACGCAGATGACGACACGTGGGCGGTTGAGGCGGGTCACGCCGGCGCGCTGGAGCAAGAGCCGGATCATCTTCTCGGTGATGTCGAAGTCGGTGATGGCGCCCTTTCGCAGCGGGCGGACCGCGACGATGTAGCCCGGGGTACGGCCGATCATCTGCCATGCCTCGCGCCCGGTCGCCAAGACATCGCCGCTCTGGGAGTTCAGAGCGATGACGGATGGCTCGTTGAGCACGATGCCGCGCCCCTTGGCGTAGACCAAGGTGTTGGCAGTGCCGAGATCGATGGCGAGGTCACGAGCCAGTGGTCAACCCCTTGCCTCGTCACGGGGCCCATCGGCCTCGCCCGGATCCGCACGAGGAACGTCGTCGTCTCGTTCGACAGTCACCGCTTCGCCAGTCACCGCTTCGCCATCCACCGCATCATCCGCCACCGCTTCACCGGTCACCGGCGGCAGCTCGGGTTCCGGAGGGCGCACCACGACGACCGAAGGCGTGGAGATCCGTGGTGGCGCCGTCGTCGGTTTGGGTCCAGGCCGGGCCGCCGGTGTCGGAGTGACCGACGAACTCGATGGCGCCGGTTCCACGATGGACACTCCCGAGCTGATCCGCTCCTCGCGCAGGTCGATGAGACCATCGTGCGGTCGCCCGAACGGATCATGACGAACCTTGTTGCGCTTGGGATCGAGCGCACGCATCTCACGTTCGAATGAACGAACGCCGTGGATGGTCCCCGACGGCTGACGGTTGCGCAACAGCAACAGCATCACGCCGACCGCACAGATCCCGAATGCAGACAGCAAGAACGCGACCGGGCTCACGACAGCTCACCTCGAGCCGGTTCGACCGGAGAGATCGGGTGGGCGTTGAGGCCCCATTCCGAGCCGGTCTCCCAGCTCTCCCGCTTCCAGATCGGAGCGGACGTCTTCAGCGTGTCGATGCCGTACTTGGCCGCTTCGAACGCTGCCTCACGATGGGCGCTGGAAACCGACACGACGACGGAGCTCTCGCCGAGCATGAGCCGCCCCAACCGGTGCACGATGGCCACCCGGCCGACGGACGGCCACGCGGCGCGTATCTCTGCGGCAATGGCCTCGAAGCGCGCGATCGCCTGGTTTTCGTAGGCCTCGTAGTCGAGGTGGGTCACCCCGTCGCGGCCCTCGGCGTGATCGCGCACGGTGCCCGAGAACAAGACCACGGCGCCGATGGACTCCGTCACGGTCCACGCGTAGAGGTCAGCGATCGGCAACGGCTCGGAGGTGAGGCCGATCCAGGTTTCGCCGATCGGTGGCGGCAGGCTCGGGGTCACGACGTTCATGCTAGGGCTGCCGCCGCCCGTGAGCCACCGGGGACGATGAGTGATCGACCCGAGGACCGCGGTTGTCCCGAGCAGAGCTCAGGTGTCCCGCGCCATGCTCGACGGACATCCTCACTATCCTCGCCGACCGTGGACGGGCAGGAGGCAGCGTTCTTCGACGACGACGAACCTGCGCGCCCCTTGCTCCCTCCAGAAGACCGGTTGTGGCGTCATCCCTCGGAGTTGGCGATGCTCCCTCCGCCACGGCGCCGTCATCGCCCGTCGCTCAGCCCGCTGGTCATCGCTCCGCTGGTCGTGGTCGGGGTGGCTGGGGCGCTGATCATCGCGGTCGTCGTCGCCGGTCCGTCCACGACCCGCAACCGCGTGCGACCGTCCGATGCTGCTCTGGTCACCCCGCTCACCGTCAGCTCGATCGTGTCAGCGGCAACTGCGGTGCCGACCATCGCGCCGTCCCCGACCACCACGGCGGAGGTGCAGTCGACCACCACAGTGCCCACCGCCACCACCGTCGCAACCATTCCTCCGACCACCGAACCGATGATCGCCGTCGCCGCGCGACCATCGGGACAGGGAATGTTGGCCAATGGCGCGGTGACCGTGCCCGCCGTCGATCTGCACGATCGGTATGTGGTCGCGGCGTTCGACGCCGCCCCGAGCACCGACTCGAGCTGGACGTTCACCGACGATTCGGGACTGGAGCGACCGGCGCATCTCGTGGGATACATCGCCGCGGTGCGCGTCGCGGTCCTGTCGGTGGACGCCGGCGACATCGATCAGCCCGCCGGTGAGACCGAGCTGCCACTCGCACCGTGGGCCGACGAGGCACCCACCGTCGGTGCAGCGATCAGCATCGGGGACCGTGACGGTGTGCTGGTGGCCATCGGGAACGAGCCCACGGCAGACGGCCTGGCCCTCGAGCACGCGCTGGTGGCCGATACGAACACCGACTCCGATCAACCTGACTCGGTCTCCGCTTCCAGCGTCACGTCATCGACGGCCTCGACGGTTGCTGCACCCGAGTCCACGGACCCGTCCGTCGGGGATCTCGTGTGGTCCAACGGGAAGATCTTGGGTCTGGTGGTGCACGTCGGCGACGGACAGGTCCTGGCGATCCCGTCCAACCTCGTGAAGGCCGCCGCGGCGTCGGTGATCGCTGCCGGCAGTGCCGAACTCGCATGGCTCGGGGTGTCCGTCACCAGCAACGAACACGCCGACATCGTCGTGTCAGCGGTGAACTCCTCCAGCCCTGCTTCCAGCATCGGACTGCGTGTCGGCGACGTCGTCACCGCGCTCAACGGGCGCGACATCACCTCGCCAGCCGATCTGGTCGCCGCAGTGTGGAGTTGCGGCGCCGGTCACGCCGTAGAGATCACGGTGACCCGAGACGGTGTCGCCACGACCCTCGTCGGCGAACTGGCGGCAATGCCGGTCAACGCCTGAGATCGACGACGCAGCTGCGCGGACTGATCTCGACGGTCAGCTCCGCGGATTGATCTCGATGATCAGCGGCGACTGCGGGACGTGCGCCGGACCAGATAAGCGACCGCCCCACCGGAGATGAGCATGGCGACACCCGAAGCGCCGAGAGCCAACTCCTGCTTGCGTTTCGGGCTCATCATCGACCACCAGCTGCCCTCGGTGCCCGCCACATAGGCCTCTTCGTTGGTGCTCCTCGGCTGCCAACCCGCAGCCTTCAGCCGATCGTTGGCGATCACCCACGGGTACATCGTGTACGGGAGCAATCCCGGTGGGATCGGCCCGAGCTGCAACTCCCAACTCCAGCTGGCCAGCCGCGCCGCGACGCGTGCCGGCAACCGGACCCGCGGCGGCGCACCGGTGAGGGCCTGCACCGTTTCGGCGGGCACCCATCCATCGGGCGCAACGTTGTAGGGGCCGTCGAGACGGTTGCGACGAGCGATGTCAACCGCACTTGCCACATCGTCGAGAGCCACGAACTGCTGCGGCGGTTCGTTGTCGCCCGCCCGCACGCCCGCGGCCGCCGCCAACAGGCGCGCAACATAGCTTGCTTCACCTTCGCTGAGCGCGATGGCCGGTCGAAGCACCGCAGCGACCCGCTCCGGTGATTGCGCGGCCCAGTCGGCCAACAGTTGCTCCACACGAGCCTTCTGCGTGGCGAAGGCGAACTCGGGGTTCGGCCGAACCGGCGCGTCCTCGGTGAGTGGGATGGGGTTGTTGGCCCACGCGCCATACACCATCGCCGACGACAAACCGACGACTTGGTTCACCCCGGTGCGCGACGCCGCGGCGAGCAACAGCGCGGTGCCGTCGACGTTGACCTTGTGCGCGTCATCGGCGTCGACCTCTGTGCGCGACGACGAAGCCAGGTGCACGAGCACATCAGCGCCGTGCAGCAGCGCGTCGAGATCAGCGACGAGTAGATCCACGGTGCGCGGTTCGATCTTCCCGCTGGCCACGACCGGATCGGTATCGAGGGCGATCACGCGGCCCACCGAGGGGTCGGCCGCGAGCAACGGCAACACGCGACGACCGAGCTGCCCGGCTGCACCGGTGACCACCACCGTGGATCCGGCGGAGCGTGCCGCGGGCGCGCTCACGGTCGCTCTCCGCACCATTGCCGGCGCGCCGGGTTCGAATCGGGCAAGAGTTCGCTGTCCGCGGCCGGAAAGACCATGGCATCGTCCTACCATGCCGGTGTGAGCGATCCCGGCTTCAATCCTTTCGGCGGCCTCCCCTTCTTCGGCGATCTCGCCAAGATGGTGGCCGGCCAGGGGCCCATCAGTTGGGACGCGGCACGGCAATTGGCGTTGTCGATTGCTACGGGCGGCGAGAGCGAACCCAACGTCGATCCGCTCGATCGGTTGTCGTTCGAGGGCCTCGGGCGGGTCGCAGAGTTGCAGGTCACCACCCGCACCGGACTGGAGGTCGGCCTCGCCCGCATCACCCCGGTCACGCCATCGATGTTCGCCATGCGCAGCCTCGACGCCTATCGGCCCTTGTTCGAGCGCTTGGCCGGCTCGTTGGGTGCATCCGATCCGGCCACGTTCGATCCTGCTGGGTTCGGATCAGGCGAGGAGCAGGACCCCGAGATGGCCATGCTCGCTGGCCTGCTGCGCATGATGAGTCCGCTCACGCTGGGCATGTCGGCCGGATCGATGGTCGGTCACCTGGCTCGGCGATCCTTCGGCCAGTACCACCTACCCATCCCGCGTCCGGCGAGCGACGAAGTGTTGGTGCTCCCTCGTGCGATCGACGCCTTCGCCGAAGACTGGAGCCTCGGGAAGGACGATCTGCGGTTGTGGGTGTGCTTGCACGAGCTGACCCATCATGCCGTGCTGGCCGTGCCGCACGTACGCACCGAGTTGGAGGCGCTCATCCGGCAGTTCGTGTCGGGCTTCCGTCCCGACGGCAACGCCCTGTCACAGCGACTCAACGAACTCGATCCCACTGACCCATCGATGCTCGGGATCCAACAGATGTTCTCCGACCCCGAGGTGCTCCTCGGTGCCATGAGCTCCGATCAACAGCGCGCCACCGCGCCGCGCCTCGACGCACTGGTGGCCGTCATCGTCGGCTACGTCGACCACATCCTCGACACCATCGGCAACGGGCTCATCGGTTCTTACCGGGTGTTGGCCGAAGCGGTGCGGCGCCATCGCCTCGAAGCCGATCAGGCCGAGGTCTTCGTCGCTCGTCTGCTCGGCTTGTCGATCGGCCAGGATCAGATCGATCGAGGCAAGACCTTCGTCGGCGGTGTCATCGAGCGAGCGGGTGAAGCGGGCCTCGCTCGGCTGTGGGAGTCGGCTCGCTGTCTGCCCACCCCAGCTGAGGTCGACGCCCCGGGCCTGTGGCTGGCCCGCATCGAACTCCCCGAACAGCCGGGCTGACCATCAAGGGCTGATCATCGACGGGCTGACGATCGCCGGCCTGACGGGTCACCGATCGAGCTGGGTCGTGTCGGGAGGCGGGTTCTGCGGTGTCGGCTGCGACGTGGGTGGCGGCAGCGACGCGCCCGCTGGTCGGCTCATCTCGCCGGTGAGATCGCGGATGGTCCGCGCCGTCGTTCCCGCCACCTTGCGCGCGGCACGGCCGGCATGCACCCGCAACGGAACCGGCATCTGGCCGGTGCGTTGGAGATGGCGTAGCCCGAGCACGTAGGTGAACGCCCCGAACGCGGCTGCGCCCGCCACGATCGCGCAGGCCAGCCAGCCCGGCAGGTTCAACGCCACCGGCACCACACCAGCGGCCACCCAGACCACCTGGAACTTGGTCTCGAACGACGCGAACGATCGGCCGCGGTTGGCATCAGGAGCGTCGCGCTGCACGATCGAGTCGAAGGCGAGGCGACCCGCGCTCGCTGCGAAGCCCACCGCCCCGGCGAGCAACGCCAACGACACTCGCCCGCCACTGAGCGCGCCGCCCGCGGCCACCACCGCAACGAGCGAAAGCACGCTCCACAGCATCGTCTCTTCGCGCATCTGCCGTCGCAAGATGGGCGCGACGATCGCGCCACCGAGCGAACCGATGGTCGAGAACGCCAGCACGATGCCGAACCACCACGTCGGCGTGCCGCTGCGACGGAACCAGAACGCCACCGAGAACGTGAGGAAGCCCACGACACCGCGCGTCAACGCGGTCGCCGATGCCGCCAGCAGCACGCCGCCGGTGCGCAATTCGGCCCGCTCCTCGGCCGTGGGGGCCGACTCGGCGATCTTCGATGGTGGCATGCGAGCCCCCACCACCAACATGGCGCCGAACGCGCCAGACGCCAGCACCACCACCAGCCCTGGCCGATCGAGTGCCAACAGCGGCAACGCCGGCAGTGAAGCGACGAAACCGGTCACGCCGGAGAGCAGGTTGAGCTTGGAGTTCGCTTCCACCAACTCGGCGTCGCTGTCGACCGTCGTGGGGACCAGCGCGCTCTTGGTCACCGAGTAGGTCTTGGAGCTCACCAACTGCACGAAGGCGAGTGGGAACAGCAGCAGGCTGTCGATGTTCCCGATCATGAAGATGGCCGAGACGAAGCGGGTCACGCCGGTCACCAACATGACCAAGCGACGACCACCGGCCATCCGATCGATGAGCGGCCCGATCACCGGACCGACCACCGCGAACGGCGCCATCGTGAACAGCAGATAGCCCAACACCTTGGGCCGAGCCGCGTCAGGGCTGATCGAGAAGAACAGCGAACCGGCCAAGGCCAGGGCGATGAACGTGTCCCCGGCGACCGACAACGCGTGGGTGCGGGCCAGTCGTGTGAACGGGGAGACCACGAAACGCGTCGCCATCTCGCCCACGGCGGGGTCGAGCGCACTCGGTCGTTTCGGCGGACGGTTCACAGTGCCATGGTAGGTACCCCGCTGCTGCCGATCGCCCCACAACCGATCGCGCATGGCACGAAGCGGCAGTCGCTCAGCTCCGGGGCTTGTCGTACTTGTAGCCCAGCCCACGGATGGTGGTGATACGGGTGGGCACCGAAGGATCGTCCTCCACCTTGGCCCGCAGTCGTTTGATGTGCACGTCGAGGGTCTTGGTGTCGCCCACGTAATCCGATCCCCACACACGGTCGATCAACACGTCTCGCGTCAGCACACGGCCGGCGTTGGCCAGCAGCAGGGCCAGCAGCTCGAACTCCTTCAGCGGCAGTGACACCTGATCGCCCCGGATCATCACCTCGTGCCGCTCAGGATCGAGACGGACGTCGCCCACCTCGAGCAGATCGCCGCTGGGCAGGGCGCTGTCGTCATGCGGCGCCCGCCGCAACACCGCCCGCATCCGGGCCACCAGCTCACGCAGCCGATACGGCTTTGTCACGTAGTCGTCGGCGCCCACCTCGAGCCCCACCACGGTGTCGATCTCCGCCCCCTTGGCCGTCACCATGATGATGGGAACGGTCGTGCGCTTCCGTAGCTGCCGGCACACGTCGATGCCGCTCATGCGCGGCAGCATCACGTCGAGCAACACCAGATCGGGCTGCACGATGTCGAACATGTCGAGCGCCGCCATGCCGTCACGGGCGATCTCGACGCGGAACCCCTCACGCTGCAGCCCGACGGTGAGCGCATCGATGAACGAGTCCTCATCCTCGACCACCAACACCGTGATGCTCGTCGAGCCTGACTTGAGCGAACTCATCCCGCCTCCGCTACTTCCAAGTTCGGTCCGTCTGCTGTGGGCAGTCGGAGGGTGAACGTCGATCCCTGGCCTTCGACCGACGTCACCGCGACGGTGCCGCGGTGGTTGTCGGCGACGTGACGGACGATCGAGAGTCCGAGTCCTGTCCCACCGGTCTCGCGACTGCGCGCCCGGTCGACCCGGTAGAAGCGCTCGAACACCCGATCGAGGTCGCGGGCGGGGATGCCGATGCCATGATCGGTGACCCGGATCTCCACGAGCCCGCCGGACGACGAGGTCGAGATCTCGACGCTGGTGCCGGGATCGCTGTATCGGACCGCGTTCTCCAACAAGTTGCCCACGGCCGAGACCAACTGGCGACGATCACCGGCAACGGCGAGCTTCGGGTGGACCTCGTCGCGATCGATGGTGATGGACCGTTGCTCGGCCAGCTCGCGGACGCGATCGATGGATTCGTTCAACACTCGCCGCACCCGTACCGCCGCCGGTCGAGCCTGATCGCCGGTCTCGATCCAACTCAGCTCCATGAGATCGGTGATGAGGTTGCCCACGCGCAACGCCTCCGACTGGATACGCGCCGCCAGGCGCGCCACCACGTCCGGATCGTCCTCACCACCGAGCGTCTCGGCCAGCAAGGCAATGGCACCGATCGGGGTCTTGAGCTCATGACTCACGTTGGCCACGAAATCGGTGCGCACGTCTTCGAGCCGCTGTCGTTCGGTGACATCCTCGGCCACCACGAGCGCGCCGCGACCGGCGGTACCGGGCGCGTCGAAGGGGATGGCCCGGATGTTGAGCGTTCGCCGAGGCGGTCCGTTGAGTTCGATGGTGCGATCGCGAGGATCACCGTTTCGCGCGCCGTCGGCCAAGGCCTCGATGGCCTCGAACACGATGGCGTCACCGTGATGGGTTCCCGCCATACCTCGAGCCGCGGCGTTGACAGCGACCTGACGACCATCGGCATCGACGATGACGACGCCCTCGGGCAAACGATCCAGCGCTCGTTGCATCAGCTCGGCCGCCGCGGATGCACGAGCCACGCTCTCCTCGCTGCGCTCGAGTCCCCGAGCGATGCGTGTCAATGCTCGTTGCGCATCGCCACCACCGCCGAGGCCATCGGTGTCGATCCGATCAGCGAGCAGGTCGATGCGCCCGATCAGAGCGCGCCGCTGCACGATCGACCAGACGACGACGGCGATGAGAGCCACGAGCAGGGCGGCAACGAGTCCCGCCATGGGTCTATTCCTGTGGTGTTTCGTCAGTCGGGACGTCGATGTTGAGCGACTTCTCCGCCGAGCCCTCGGCGTGCAGCTCGTGCGAGGTCATCTCGCCGGTCACCATGTAGCGCACCCGCTCACCGATGTTCACCGCGTGATCGCCGATGCGCTCGTAGAAGCGGCCGATGAGCGCGAGCTGCACGCCGACCTGGAGATCGACACGGCCGGCAGCATGCGATTCGAAGATGGCCTGGATGAAGTCGGCATGGAGGCGGTCCAGGACGTCATCGATGTCGTTGAGCGCGGCGGCCAAATGCGCGTCGTTCTCCACGTACGCGTCGATGGCATAGCGATACAACAGATGGGCCTGTTCGCCCATCCGACTGATGAGGCCGCGCAGCTTTGGGTCGAGGTCATGGCCATACATGCGCCGCGAGCCCTTGCAGATGTTCACGACCAGATCGCCCGATCGCTCGATCTCACTCGTCATGCGGATGGCGGTGATGATGCCGCGCAAATCCGATGCCATGGGCTGCTGGAGCGCGAGAACGTTGTAGCAGCGGTCCTCCAACGCCAACGCCCGCACATTCAGATCAGCATCCGACGCGATGAGCAGATCAGCGCCTTCCAGATCGCCGTCGAGCAGGATCGAGGTCCCTCGGGGAATCGCTTCGATCACCGAACCCCCGAGCCGGACGATCTCGCCCTTGATCTCCTCGAGCTGCTGATGGAACGACCGTCGTGCTTCTTGCCCGCTCATCCGAACCGTCCAGTCACATAGTCCTCGGTCCGCTTGTCGGCCGGGTTGGAGAAGATCTTCTCCGTCCGATCGAACTCCACCAGCACGCCGGTGCGGGTGTCGGTCGTCGCCGACACCTCGGCGGTGAAGAACGCGGTGCGGTCACTGACGCGCGCCGCCTGTTGCATGTTGTGGGTCACGATCACGATCGTGTACTCGCCCTTGATCTCCTGCATCAGATCCTCGATGCGGGCCGTGGCGATGGGGTCGAGCGCCGAGCACGGCTCGTCCATCAAGATCACGTCCGGGTCCACCGCCAGCGCTCGGGCGATGCACAAGCGCTGCTGCTGGCCACCGGAGAGCCCCAGACCTGAGTTCTTCAATCGGGACTTGACCTCGTCCCACAGCGCAGCCTGGCGCAGCGACTTCTCCACGATGACGTCGAGCTCAGACTTCTTGGTGATCCCGGCGATGCGCGGGCCGAAGGCCACGTTGTCGTAGATGCTCTTGGGGAACGGGTTCGGCTTCTGGAACACCATCCCCACACGACGACGCAACTCGGTGGGGTCGACGTCGGTGGAGTTGATGTCGATGCCGTGGTAGCGCAGCGTGCCGGCAACACGAGCAGAAGCCACCAGATCGTTCATGCGGTTGAAGCAGCGCAGCACTGTGGTCTTCCCACAGCCCGACGGTCCGATGAACGCGGTGATCTCGTGCTCGGCGACCGTCAAGGCGACCTCCTTGACCGCCAGATGCGAGCCGTAGGAGACCGAGAGATCGTCGAGCTCGAACACCGCCGCTGTGCCCGAGCCAGTCGTTGCGGCGGCCTGGGTGTTGGTGGCGACGAGCCGAGGCACACTCGGTGCCGTTCGCGTCTCGATGTCGGTCATCTGATCCTCCGGTCGATGTCCATCGGTCGTCATTTGCTGGCCAATCGTGCAGTGATGAAACGGGCGATGAGGGTGAGCCCGAACGCCAGCAGCACCAGCGTGAGCGCCGCCCCGTAGGCACGCTCCTTGGCTCCGTCGAACGGCTGCGCAGCGTTGGCGTAGATCTGCGCCGAAAGCGTCGTGTTCTGTCCGTGCAACAAGCTCGTGTTGAGCTTGCGGGTGAGGCCCACGACCACCACGATCGGCGCCGTCTCGCCAGCGGCCCGGGCCACAGCGAGCAAGCAGCCCGACACGACGCCGGGCAACGCGGCCGGCATCACCACCGTGCAGATGGTGCGGGCTTTGGTGGTGCCGAGCGCCAGCGACGCTTCGCGCAGTGAGTTGGGCACCAGGCGCAGCATCTCTTCGGTCGAGCGGATGACGATGGGGAGCATGAGGCAGGCCAATGCCAGCGCACCGGCGAAGGCGTTGAACCCGTCGCTGCCGTGCAGCACCCACACGGTGTAGATGAACAGGCCCATCACGATCGACGGCACACCGGTCATCACGTAGCTCATGAACCGGATGAGGCGAGCAAGCCGCGTGGGACCGGCGTACTCGTTGAGGTAGATCGCGCCGAAGATGCCGAGCGGAACCGACAGGGCGGTGGCAACGCCTGTGATGGCCAGTGTTCCGAACACCGCCGGCCCGAGTCCAGGGCCGCTCTTGCGGACCGACGGGATGTCCTCGGTGAGGAAGCTCCACGACAGCACCGATCCGCCCTTGGCCACGACATTGCCGATGACCAACGCGAGGGGGATCATCACCAGCAAGACCGCCAGGATCATCAGCCCCGTGGCGATGGCGTCACGGATCTCGCGAGCCCCTCGCGAGCCACGCAGTGCCGTGGCCAGTTCCGCGTTGCTGTCAACCATGGTTGACGTGAGGTCGATGGTGGGGACGTTCGAGTTGCTCATGCTCCAGCGCTCCGACGGTTGGCCCGGGTGACGATGGCGTTGGCCGAGAGGTTGATGACGACGGTGATCACGAACAGCATCACACCCAACCCGATGAGGGCTGCTCGATGCAGCCCTTCGGCCTCGCCCCATTGTCGAGCGATCACGGCCGGCATCGAGTCCGACGCTGCGAACAACCGAGCAGACACTTGGGGCACCGCACCGCCGATGACGAGGGCAACGGCGATGGTCTCCCCCATCGCTCGACCGAGCCCGAGCATGACGGCACCGGTCAGACCGGTGCGACTGTGGGGGAACACCGCACCGCGGATCATCTCCCAACGGGTGGCGCCGAGAGCCAGCGCGCCCTCCTTGTCGCCGCGAGGAACGGTGGCGAACACCTCACGGGCCAACGAGGACACGATCGGGGTGATCATGATGGCGAGGATGATGCCGGCGGTGAAGATCGTGTACCCACTTTGCACCGGCCCGGCGAACAGGCGGCCCAGTAGCGGGATGTTGCCCAGTGCGTCGCTGACCGATGTGTACGGACCTTTCAACCTCGGGGCCAGCACGTTGAAACCCCACAGGCCGAACACCACCGAGGGGATCACCGCCAGCAGATCCATCAGATAGATCGTGGGCTTCTTCAGCCGCTCCGGCGCCACCTCGGTGACGAACAACGCGATGCCGATCGACACGGGCACGGCGAGCACCAATGCCACGAGCGAGCTCAGCAACGTCCCGACGATGAAGCCAAGAGCCCCGAAGATCTCCTCGTTGACCGCCCAACGTCGCTGGGTGAGGAAACCGAGGCCTTCCTCCCGGAACACCGGCCACGCCTCCTTCGTGGTGGAGTACGCGATGAGGGCGAGAACGAGCAGGACGAACAGACCCGCGCCGGTGGAGACGTAGCGGAACGCGGGATCGGCAATGCGGCGTCTGCCTCGGAGGCTCACGGCGTGATCCGGCCGGGCTTCGGCGCTGGGCATGGTGGGCATTCTGCTCCAGAATCGCAGGGAGTGTGATCGACAGCGAGAGTGATCGAAAGGGTGGGGACGATGTGTCCCCACCCCAGGGTGTTCAGTGTTCGAGTTCGTCAGCTCACGCCGGGATGACGATGGCGTCGAGCTGGGCGAGCGCCTGCTTGTCGAGATCAGCCGGGAGCGGGGCGTAGTCGATGTCCTCGGCCATGTCCTGACCGTCGGTCAGCATGAACTCGACGAACGCCTTGACCGCCTCGCCCTTGGCCTTGTCGGTCTGGTTCTTGTAGACGATGATCCAGGTCTGCGCAGCGATCGGATACGCGGCGTCGCCCTCGGCCCATCCAGCGAAGAAGGTCAGATCAGCATTGATCTTGGCGCCAGCCGCCGCAGCCGATGCGGCTTCGAGCGTGGGCTCCACGAACTTGCCGGCCTTGTTCTTCACTGAGGCGAACTTGAGGCCGGAAGCCTTGGCATCAGAGAGATCCACGTAGCCGATTGCTCCGTCCGTGGTCTTGATCAAGCTGGCAACGCCGGCGTTGCCCTCGGCACCTTGGGTGTTGGCCGGCCACTCCACCGTCGAGCCCTTGCCCAACTTCCACACACCACTTCCCGTGGCGCCCGATGCAGCATCGAGGAACTTGGTGAAGTTCTCCGTGGTGCCCGAGGAGTCGGAGCGGTGCACCACGGCGATGTTGGTCGACGGGAGCTCTACGTCCGCGTTGTCAGCGGCGATGGCTGCGTCGTCCCACTTGGTGATGGTGCCCGAGAAGATGCCGGCGATGGTGTCGGGGCTGAGCGAGAGCTCGTCGACGCCGGCGACGTTGAACGACACCGTGATCGGGGCGACAACGGTCGGGAAGTACAGGACGTCGCCGCCCTTGAACTTGGCCTTGTCCTCCGCCTTGATGACGCCGTCGGTTCCGGCCCAGTCGACCAGCTGGTCGGCGAGGTCCTGACGACCCTTGCCCGACCCGCCGCCGGCGTAGTCGATGGAGACGCCGGGGTTATCGGCGGTGAACGCGTCGATGACCTCTTCGTAGAAGGCCTTCGGGAAAGTCGCACCGGATGCTCCGAGCTTGGCCGAGAGCTTCTCGTCCGACTTCGCCGTCGTGGCAGTCGAGGCAGCGGTGGTGGCCGCGCCCGCAGCTGTGGTGGCGGTTGCCGCAGCGGTCGTATCGGACGAGCCACTGGAGTCGTCGCCGCACGCAGCAGCGATCAATGAGAGGGTGCAAATGCCGGCCAGGACGGTGGCCTTGCGGGAACGTGCGATCACGTTGTTGCTCCTTTGCTGGGTTGGTTCAGCAGGGCGCAACCTAGGAAGGCGAAGTGAGGCCCAACTGGCCCTCGGGTGAACGAGAGGTGAACTGTTCACCGACACTTGGTGATGACCCTCACCCCAGATACTCGTTCACCTGTTGTTCACTGGTCGTTGAGCAGGGTGAACGCGCGGAGCAACACCTGGCGTTCACCTTCCTGAGTGACGATCGCCACGGCGGCATGGTGATCGCACCATCGCAGTTCGTCGACTTCTTCGTTGGGAGCGAACGGATCGGAGGCCAAAGCATCGTGGGCCATCAACCAGAAGCGCACGGTCTTGGCCCGTCCACGCTGATCGACATAGCTCGTCGAGGGGAGTTCGAGGCCGAGCGGCCCGCGCAGTCCGGTCTCCTCCCACACCTCGCGGACCGCTGTCATCTCGTCGGTCTCGCCCGACTCCTGCTTGCCTTTCGGGATGGACCAGTCGTCGTAACGAGGCCGATGCACCAACGCCACCTCGACGCCCGTATCCCCCACCCGGTGCACCACCGCACCGGCCGCTCTCACCACTTCGGCCATTGCTTGGCCACTCGCCGCTGCAGCCGAGCCCACGTGCGGGGCCACCGTTGCGACGCCACATCGACCGAGTGGCTCTCGCGCTCGATCACCCGACCGAGCGCAAGAACAGTTGACACCGGTGTATCGGCGGCAGCGGCACGTTGGCGGCACCAACGATCGAGATCGAGTCCGTCCACCATGGCACCGATGTGGTCCTGGAGATCGGTGAGGCGACGCACCACCCGTCCAGTGCCGCTCAACGCGTCACCTGCGGCCTCGAGCGCATAGCGCATCTTCTTGGCAGCCAAGCGGGCCTTGTGCAGATCGGCGATGTCGCCGGTGGCGGCTTGATCCATCGACGCGACGAGCTTCGCCCACGACTGCGACGCCAGATCGTCGAGCCTCACGTGCTCGTCGACGACCACCGGCTGCTCAGCGCCCGACAACATGGCAGCGAAACGATCACCGCCGAGCACCTCCTCGAGACGGGCGAGTAGGCGACGTTCCTCCACGATCTGTTCGTCGATGAGCAACAGCAGCGCGTCGCCGTCGGATCCGCCGATCTCGTGGGCATGATCGCTGAGCCCGGCGAGCATGACCTGATGGGTGCGCACGTTGCCGAGCTCGCGGCCCACCCATTTCACATCGGCGTGGACGAGATTCCTCCACGCCGGATCGAGCACCGGAGCGAAGGTCGACAGCGCACTGCGCAAGCGTCGCGCCGCCACCCGAGCCTCATGCACATCGGTCGCATCTCCTTCAGCCACAACGGCGAGAGCGCGCGAGCGCAGCGTCGCGACGTTGGTGGCGATGGTACGCAGGGCAGCTGCTTGGGTCTTGGCCATCGATGCATCTTCCACGTCTTCGTCCTCCACAGCAACTTCCTGATCGATGGGCGCGACATGCCACGGATCGGCGTCGATCCAGCCCTGTTCCTCCAAGCGACGACGCGCGACCTTGATGGCCACCGCAGGCGCCATGGGTGCGGGCGCCAACACCGCGCGCCATGGCGGATCGGCGTCCCAACGCTCGACGCGCACCTCGATCACACAACGCCCACCACCGTCGATCAGATCGGTCGTTCGCCAGGCGATCGCTGACGCAGCCACCGACTCGAGCTCGGCGGTGCCGAACAACTCGCGGGACGCCACCAAGACCTCATCGGGCAACGACGGCGCTGCTCCACGGTCGCCCGTGCCGCCGACTGAGCTGTCGCCGGGCGCAGATGCAACGCGCTGACCCGACTCGGCCCACGGTCCCACGACGGTCCATCCGTGCCGATCAGCCACCACTGCACCACCAGACTTGGTGACCCGACGATCTGCAGTGTCGAACCACACGACGCGATCGACACCCTCGCGTGGCGGTGCGGGCGTCATCCATGAGACCACGTCGCGCATGTCAGCCAGTTCGCTCGAATCGCCGGTCCCCTCGCCGGGGACATGATCGGGCGCCAGGGCGAACCTCCGCAGCGCGGGATCGACGCTCGAGCGATCGAACATCACAGACCGCTGTGGCGGTTGCGCGACACGACCGCGTCGTGCATGCGCCGTTGCGCGGACCGGCCCAGAGCGCTTGACACGCGCGTCCAGCGCGCGTCGGCGCCCAAGGTCCAGCTCGCCACGTCGTCCTCGGCCAGGAGCTCGAACATCTCCTGCAACCGAGATTGCAGCTCAGGGCTGAGGATCGGCACGAGTGCCTCGACGCGCCCGTCGAGGTTGCGGGGCATCATGTCGGCCGATCCGGCCAGCCACAACGGATGGGCCGCGCCGTCAGCTCGACCGCCGTCGCCGTGCGCGAAGTAGAACACCCGCGAATGCTCGAGATAGCGGCCGAGCAGCGAACGTACCGTGATGTTCTCGCTCATGCCGGGAACATCGGGACGCAAGCAGCAGATACCCCTGATGAACAGATCGATCTTCACACCTGCCTGCGAGGCGGCGTACAAGGCCTCGATGATCGCCGGATCGACCAGCGCGTTCATCTTCATCATGATGCGGCCATCGGCACCGAACGTCGCCTCATGAGCGATGAGATCGCTCATTCGATGGCGCAGCCATCGCGGCGCCACCAGCAAGCGTCGATAGTGCGCCTCACGGCTGTAGCCGGTGAGGTAGTTGAACAGCTGGGTGAGATCGGCACCGATCTCGGGATCGCAGGTGAACAGCGCAACGTCCTCGTACAACTTCGCGGTCGAGGAGTTGTAGTTGCCCGTTCCCACATGGCAATAGCGCCGAATGCCATCAGCATCGTCGCGCACCACGAGAACGGTCTTGGTGTGGGTCTTGAGACCGACGAGTCCGTACACGACATGCACGCCGGCACGCTCGAGTGCCTTGGCCCATGCGATGTTGGCCTGCTCGTCGAAGCGTGCTTTGAGCTCGACGAGCACCGCCACCTGGACGCCGCGCTCTGCGGCGCGGATGAGCGACTTCACGATTGGCGAATCGCCGCTGGTGCGATACAGCGTCATCTTGATCGTGAGCACCGAGGGATCCTCGGCAGCCTGCTTGATGAATTCCTCTGTCGAGGTGTGGAACGACTCGTAGGGATGATGGGCCAGCACGTCACGCTCGCGGATCACAGCGAAGATGCTCCGCCCCTCTTCGGCGGCTGCCTCGAAACGCGGCACCGTCACCGACGACCACGCGGGGTCCTTGAGATCGTCACGATCGATGCCGTGCACCGACCACAACCCGGTGAGATCGAGCGGACCGCGATGGCGGGTCACGTCGGCCGTCTCGAGGTCGAGCTCACGCAGCAGCGTGTCCAGCACCTCGTCGCTCACGGCGTCGGCAACCTCGAGGCGCACGGCGCGCCCGAAGCGACGACGGCGCAACTCCATCTCGACTGCAGCGAGGAGATCGTCGGCCTCCTCCTCTTCGACGGTGAGGTCGGCGTTGCGCGTGACGCGAAACGCCACGTGACCATCGATGGCCATACCGGGGAACAGCGTCGAGAGCTGCGAGGCGATGAGCTGCTCGAGCGGGACGAAGGTCTGACGCCCCACCAGTGGCACGAACCGGGGCAGCGAGCTGGGTACCTTCACCCGGGCGAAGCGGCGCTCGCCCCCGACTGGGTCGCGCACCTCGACGGCGAGGTTCAGCGACAGACTCGAGATGTACGGGAAGGGATGCCCCGGATCCACCGCCAGCGGCGTGAGCACGGGGAAGATGCGGTCCTCGAACACCCGGACCAGATGATCGCGATCGGCCTGCTCGACGTCGTCCCACGACACGATCGACACACCAGCGTCGTGCAGCGCCGGAATGAGCAGGTCGAGCAGCGTCGATTCCTGGCGGGCGACCAAGGTGGCGACTTCGCGGCTGATCTCCTCGAGCTGTTCGCTGGCACCTCGGCCGTCAGGGGCGAGGCGGGACACCTTGGCGGCGACCTGATCCTTGAGGGCGGCCACCCGGACCTGGAAGAACTCGTCGAGGTTCGACGAGAAGATGGCCACGAACTTCACTCGCTCCAACAACGGCATCGACTCGTCGGCCGCCAGCTCCAACACGCGGGCATTGAAATCGAGCCAGGAAAGTTCGCGGTTGAGGAGTCGGGCGCCGACATCCGGCAAGACGCTGGTCATGGAGCCCTCAGGCTACGGCGAGCCCGAACCGAGGTCGATGACGCGCACCTGTCCGGACGGTGAACGACAGGCAACGCAGAGGCGAACACCGATCGCTCGCCTTGCGGCCTCAGCTGTGCTCGTCGTCGGGGAGGCCGAGGTCCCATTCGAGGGCGATGTTCTCGCGCTCGGCGTCTCGCACGACACGCTCACGGTTGCGACGGAACTGTGGATCGTGGGGCGGCAGCAGCAGTAGCCGGGCCAGGACCCGGGTACGGAACTCCTCGACGAGGTGCCGATCACCGAACTCGGAGTAGACGTCCCAATGGGGGGCCACTGGGCCCAGGTACACGACGCGGCAATGGGCCCGTGGCGTGGTTTCGGTCGGTGTCATCGACATTGCGGCTGCTCCTGCGTTCGGGGGCCGCAGGAGACTACCGGCCCCCGAACCCCATCGTCCCAGCGAGCCGGGACCCGACGGGGACCCGGCTCGCCGTTGTGGTGGTCATTCAGCTGGTCGGGCGGCTGCCGAGGGTGGCCTTCAAGGTGATCGACTTGCCGTCCCGGAGCACACTCACGTCGATGCTCTCGCCGGGGGCATGGCTGCGGATGGCCAGCCCAAGGTCCCCTTGGGACAGGATCGTCTTGCCGGCGACGGTCACGATGATGTCGCCCTCCTCGATCCCGGCCTCTTCCGCCGCCCCACCGGGTGTCACGACCGTGACCACGACACCTTTGGTGGACTCCTCGGCCCCCACTTGCTCACGTTGCGCTGGCGAGAGCTGGGACACGGCCACGGCCGACACCCCGAGGAATCCGGCGTCAGGGTTGTCGATGCCACCCTTCTTGAGATCGTCCAAGAGAGCCAACGCCCGGTTCGAGGGGATGGCGTAGCCGATGTTCTGGGCATTGCCCGACACCGCCGTCGGGATGCCGATGACCTCCCCTGCGGCGTTGAACAACGCACCACCGGAGTTGCCCGGGTTGATGGCAGCGTCGGTCTGGATGAGTCCAACGAGCGATGCACCAGTGGGCTCCTCGACCGTGCGGTTCTTGGCCGACGCGATGCCGCGGGTGACGGTGAGCTCGTCGCCGAGGTCGAGCGCATTGCCGATGGCCACGACCTCGTCGCCGACCTGGAGGGAGTCGGAGTCGCCCAGTTCCGCCGCGGTGAGGCCGCTGGCGTTCTCGAGCTGCAGCAGCGCCAGGTCGTCGCTCGGGGAGCTGCCGACCACGGTGGCGTCGTAGGTCTTGCCATCGGAGAGCTTCACCGTGATCGACGACACGTCGGCCCCCTCAGCAGAGATCACGTGATCGTTGGTGAGCACGAGCCCGTCAGCAGAAACGATCACTCCCGAGCCGGCCCCCAGCGGCTGCGAGGCGCCCCGTCCGAGCAAGCCACTTCCGTACACCGACACCGACACCACCGACGGACGGGCTTTGTCGATGAGCGACCGCAGGTCGAGCCCCGACCCGGCGAGCCCGCTGGGCGTTGCGGTGCCGCTCCCTGACGTCGATCCGGTCGAGGTCGGCACCGCACTGTTGACGCCCGAGGACGTCGAAATGGGACGAGGATCGTCGTCGGTCGCTTTGACGACTGCGAATGAGACACCTGCCGCCACGAGCGCACCTGCAAAAGCACCCCAAATCGCGGCACGGGCGTTCGCGGACCGCCTATGGTCCTTCACCGGAGGGGGCGGCGGGAAGCTCCCCCTGGGCCCATCAGCAATCAGATCCGGCGCCACCGCAGATTCTGCACCAGTCAAACGATCGAACGACCGATCAGACGATCGAGCACTCGCTGCAAACGCAGCATCGGTCGTCTCAGCCGAGACCGCTTCCCCTTGTGGGACAACGTCCACCGTGTCAGCAACCTCGTCAAACACCTGTCCCCCCGGTTCGATGTCCGGGTCGACGTCCGAAACGTCCACCAGTTCGTCAACCTGATCTGCACTGGCCGCACCACTCGTCGGTTCAGTCATCCATCCACCAGACATCCCAGTCATCCCTTCGAAAAGGTTTAGAGGCCTATTCCCTCGGAAAGTTTTTCGCCGGACGTACCGACAACTTCGGGAACCCAACGACGCCCTGATTCGTCAAGTTCCCAAGAACAGCGGGCCGAGCCCGTGTCAGGAGATCGATCGCATGCTCGATGAGAACGCCCTCAGCAGTTGGATGGGCAACGGCCTGTGCCGTGACCAGCCTCCTGGAACCTTCTTCCCCTCCGACGGAGTCGGAGTCGATCGCGCTCGCAAGATCTGCGCCGAATGCCCCGTGAAGGCTCCGTGCCTCGAGTATGCGCTCGAGCACCGCATCGACCATGGCGTGTGGGGCGGTACCTCTGAGCGTGAGCGCCGGCGCATCCTGCGCAGTCGTCGCATCGAGGTCAGCGTCATCTGATCAGCACAGACCTGATCGGCACAGGCCTCTCGGAGCACATCTGCTACCGACGCCAACAACATCTCAGGAATCGGTCGGGGGCTGCTGCGAATCACGCCGGCTCACGATCGGAGCCTTTCAGGCCCGGGCCCGCCCTCAGGGGCGGGTCCTGGTCGTTTTGGCATGGCCCCGTGGCATGGGCTCGACGGCGACATGCCCTCGACAGCACGGTCCGACGATCAGCCCCGCAGGCCGAAGCAGTCGAGCAGTCCTCGGCCGGCATCGGTGGCCCGGTCCCACAGGGACGGACCCGGCGAGGACGGCATGGCCACTGCGATCTCGTCGATGACGCCCGACGATGGAGGCGCAACGACGGCGTAGGCGTAGTCGCCCCGTTCGAACATGAGCACCTCGACATCGCCACGATCGATCACCACGCCGCGGCTCTCCCCGACCGACACCGCTCGACCGTCACCGACGGCATCCCAATCGAGCGCCCCGACCTGACGGAACACGCTCACCGCGTCCACCCCGTCGCTGTACACCGCTTGGGTCATCGACGAATCGGTCCGAAAGGCCACCAGGTCGAACCGCGAGGTAGCTGGGGGGAGATCGGATCGCGTGCTGTGCATCTGACGATCGACCGAACCGAAGCTCGCGGTGCTGACCACGTTCGCCTGATGCGTCGTCACGAAGCTGCCGACCCGAGGAGTCACGGTCGTCGAAGTGTTCGACAGCTGACCGACCCCCAGCACGAGCACCCACACTGCGGCGCTGGCCACGAGGTTGGCCACCCCGAAGCGGACACGACGACGATCGGAACGACGATCCCGAGGACCGGTCAACACGATCTTGTCGAGGAAGCCGGGCGGCGGTTCCTCCTGTGGCAGTAGGCGGATCCATGAACGGACAGTGCGCTCGGCGTCGACCACCGAGCGGCAGTGCTCACACTGATCGAGATGCGCAGCCGCATGATCGAGCTCGTCACCGATGAGCTCGCCATCGATCCACGCACTGACCCGATCGCCCAGATGATCGAAGTTGCTCATTGGAGCTCCTTGCGCAGCAGGGCCCGGCCTCGATGGATCCGACTGCGGACAGTTCCCGCAGGGATGTCGAGGGCCTCGGCGATCTCGGCGTAATCGAGTCCCACCACATCGCACAGCACGATCGCGGTGCGGAACTCCGGGGGCAGCTTCGAGATCGCCGCTTGCAGATGTTCGGGAAGTCGTTCCTTCGCCAGCTCGGCCTCGGGGTCGGCCTCGAGTCCGACCCAGGGATCGGGAAGGTCAGGGACGACGTGCAGGGGACGACGCTTCTTGCGTCGTACCTCGTCGAGGAAGAGGTTGGAGGCGATGCGGCTCAACCAACCCTCCAAGTTCCCGGGGGTGTACGAGTCGAGCCCACGACGCACGCGTAGCAACACATCCTGCACGAGGTCTTGGGCATCGTCGCGGTTCCCGGTGAGTCGGTAAGCCACGGTGTAGAGGAACCGCCCGTGGCTACGGGCGATGTCCTCCCACGTCGGCCGTGGGGTGAGCGGGCCGCCCGGTTGGGTCGGACCTGTCACAGCAACGACGGATCAGCGCACCGGGTTCCCGGTGCGGACCGATCAGCTCGATTGCTTCTTGTCGGCACCGTCGTCGGCGGCACCTTCAGTGAGGCCCTTCTTGAACTCCTTCTGGGCCTGCCCGATCGAACGAGCAAGTTTGGGGAGCTGCGAGCCGCCGAAAAGCAGCACGACGACGCCGATCACGATCCACCATTCGGTACCCATGACGAGCACGGTACCAGCGAATCGGCGGGCCAACCCCTCGTCAGCGCGGTTTTCACCGTTCTATAACCCACCCACCACCCGGTTCTCTAACCCACCCCCCCGCCCGGTTCTCTACCCCACCCACCACCCGGTTCAACAGCCCACCCGCCACCCGGGCCGTGACCCGCCCGACGCGCGAGCCTTGTGCCGTGCTCGAGGTCGTGGTGAACATCAGCGAGGGCCGAGACCTCACGATGCTGGAGGACTGGGCTTCGAGGTTGAGCCCGGCATGCCTCGATCTCCACACCGACCCCGATCACCATCGCAGCGTCTTCACGCTCGTGGGCGAGTTCGCCCCCCGGCTGCTCGCCCGATTGGCCTGCGAGCATCTCGACCTCCGTCGACACCGCGGCGTGCATCCCCGCATCGGGGTGGTGGACGTGGTTCCGTTCGTTCCGCTGGTCGGCTCCACGATGGCCGATGCCGTGGCGGCACGCGATCGGTTCGCTCGGTGGGCGTGGCGTGAGTTGGCCGTGCCGAGCTTTCTCTACGGCCCGGAACGCACGCTGCCCGACATCCGTCGTCACGCCTTCGTCGACCTCGAGCCCGATGTCGGCACACTGCCGGCGCACCCCAGTGCGGGGGCGATGGCCGTTGGCGCTCGCTCGGTGCTGGTCGCCTACAACCTGTGGCTCGATCGCAACGATCTCGCACTGGCCCGCACCATCGCGAGCTCTGTCCGCTCAGCAGCGGTGCGAACCCTTGGATTGCAGGTCGGCTCAGCGGTGCAGGTGTCGTGCAATCTCATCGACCCGGGTCTGGTCGGTCCTGCACGGGTGTACGACGTCGTCGCGGCGGAGGCCGAGCAACACGGCATGTCCATCGCTCGCGCAGAGCTGGTCGGGTTGATACCGAAGGTCGTGCTCGATCGGATCGATCCGGCCCGCTGGAGCGAACTGGACCTGTCGCCGGAAAGAACGATCGAGGGTCGACTGCGCGCTCGGTGAGAGCGCTCGAAGACCGCGAGAACGATCAGGCGGTCTGCACCCGGCGGGCGCTGGCTCGCTGACGACGGACCCGGCGACGCTCACGCTCGCTCATGCCGCCCCAGATGCCGAACTTCTCGCCGTTGGCCAGCGCGTACTCGAGGCAGTCCTCACGAACGACACAGCCTCGGCACACCTCCTTGGCCTCGCGAGTGGATGCGCCACGCTCAGGAAAGAACAGGTCGGGATCGACACCGAGGCAATTGGCAGCGTCCTGCCACGTGCGCTCCGCCCCGTCTTCTCCTTCAAGTCGCATCAGTTCAGTCCTCTCCTCGCCCGAAACCCGGCCCCCGATTGGAGTCACCGAGCACACGAACCACGTCTTTGTTTGCCGTCTTCGCCTGTCGCCAACTCCGTTCCACTGGTGCAGTTACACCAGTGGAACTCATGCCACCGGAACTGGCATGCCAGAACCCGTGGTGCCAAACACCATCGATTGTCAACGCCCGATTGCCAGCGGCCTGAGGACGCTCCGAGCGGGGATACGGCACGACACCGCAAATGGACGCACGAAGGCGCGCCACCCGGGGCATCACATGGCCGTACTTACAACGGTGTGATTTTCGTCAAGGAAACCCGACCAGCGCAAGTGGAGAATCGCCAAAACACGGCATTTCTCGGTCCGTTCACGCATTTGGCGGCGGAAATGGCCCGAAATCGGGCCGAGGACACCCTCACGAGGCGCTGCTGCGGCGTCCCATGCTCATCGAACGCTTGTGCTCCATGAAGTCCACCAACACGTAGTCGCCGAGCGTCTCGGGGGTCGTGAAGAACGCTCGACCACGGTTCAACTGCGTGAGCTTCTCGACGAAGCTCTTGAGATAGCCGGTGGCATCGAGCATGAAGGTGTTGATGCGGATGCCCTCGCGTGTCGCTCGGGCCACCTCTCGCAATGTGAGCTCGATGGTCTCGGGATCGGGTGGATACGAGAAGAACGGCGTGCCGTCAGCGGTGATGTGCGCGGTGGGTTCGCCGTCGGTGATCATGATGATCTGCTTCGTGCCGCTCTGCTTGGCCAGGAGCTTGCGGCTGATGGCGAACCCGTGGTGCATGTTCGTGCCGTAGACGAAGTCCCAACTCACCTCGGGCAACTGTTCGGCCTTCAGCTCGCGTGCCACCTCGCTGAAGCCGACGATGCCCATGTAGTCACGTGGGTACATCGAGGTGATGAGCGAGTGCAACGCCATCGCCACCTTCTTGGCGGGCAGGAAGTTGTCCCGCATGGGCATCGACAGCGACAGATCGAGCATCAGCACCGTGGACGAGCGGGTGAGGTGCTCGGTCTGTTCGACCTCGAAGTCGTCCGGCGTCAACCTCACTGGCGTCCCTGGGCCGTTCCGGGTGACCGCGTTGCGCACGGTGCGTTGCAGATCGAGGTTGAACGGATCGCCGTACTCGTACGCCTTCGAGGTGAAGGTCCGCTCGTGTCCGATGCCGAGCGGGTGCACGGCGTGTTGGCCCATCTTGTCCTTGGCCAACTTGGCGAACAGTTCGTCGAGCGCGTTGGCCCCGATCTTGCGGATGCCAGCAGGGGTGAGCTCGAGCCGGCCCTCCTTGTTCTCGATGAGACCGGCTTGCTCGAGCATCTTGGCGATCTCCGCCATGCGCTCGAGGCTGCGCGCCGAGTCGTCCCCGAGGAGCTCTCGGGCTTTGTCGATGTCGACTTCGGCAAGAGCCCCGGGACTGGTTGCACCCTTCATGAGGTTCTCGAGCTGATCCATGTCGCCGAGCTGTTCCATGAGGCTGGCCGCTTCGCCGAAGTTCAACGGATCGGAGCCGTTGAAGTCGTAGCTGCGCTCCCAGCCCATCTGCGGGAACATCGATCGCAGGTTCTGACCGAGCTGCTCGACCTGCCAGCGCAGGTCCATGTCCTCGAGCAGCTGATCGGAGAGCTGCTGCAACTGGGCGCGCTGCTCGGGGGTCATGGAGTTCAACATGGCCTGCATGGCCGCCATGCGTTGGGCCATCACCTCGAGCAACTCATCGAGCGTCTGGGGATCTTCCGGGAAGAAGTCGCCGAAGCGCTCCATGAATCCCTCGAAGTCGGGCTCCTCACCGCGGGCACGCTGCTCGAGCATCTGGTTCAGCTCGCTCATCATGTCCTTCATGCGAGCGATGTCCTCGGGAGACATGTTCTGCATGGACCCCGACATCTGGTTCACCATGCGCTGCATGAGTTGTTGACGCAACTCATCGAGCAGTTGCTCGAACTTCTGCTGGGCCTCGGCCGACGTGAAGTCGTACTGCTCGAGCTGACGCACCATGCCAGCGAGATCGGGAGGGAGCATGTCCAGCTCCATCTGACGCTCGGCGGTGGTCTGCTCGGCGTTCTCTGCCCGGCGTTGATCGCCCGAATCACGGGCCTCCTGGAGCTGTTGCTCGAGCGCAGCGCGCTCTTCGTCGACGACGTCACGCAGTCGATCGGCGATGTCGTCGTACACGCCGCCGAGATCGTGCTTGTCCAACTGTTCCTTGCGGCGTTGACGGAGCTTGTCCATCAGCTCACGCATGCCCTGCACGCGCTCGCCGTTGCGATCGTTGAACCCCTGCTGCATCATGCGGCGCAACGCTGCGTTCAGATCGCCGTGGTAGAGCAGGTCGTCGGTCATCTCGGCCAGGACACTCTCGGCGTCGAGGTCGAAGCCGACCTGGGTACCGTCCCACCGCGAATACCGGAACCGACCAGCCATGGGTGGACCTTACCGGCGTCGTCACGGCAGCGTGACGGCGGGGTGGAGATCTCGAGGTGGGCCGAACAGCCGACGTGGAGCACCGCGGCCCCCGGTTGACCGCCTACCCTGTCAGGCGTGCGCGTGCCCCGGACCTTCGTCTTCGTCGACCTGACCGGGTTCACCAACTACACCGCCAACAACGGTGATGACGCCGCCGGCAAGATCCTCTCGGCATTTCGCGCGGCCACCCGGCAGGTGGCGTCCGAACGGGGCGTCCGCGTCGCCAAGTGGTTGGGCGACGGCGCCATGATCGTCGCCATCGATCAGGCCGACGCCATCTCGATGGCTCTCGATCTCGAGCGTCATGCCGTTGCCGAATGCGCCCCCTTGACCCTCCGGGTCGGGATGGCCACCGGCCACGCGCTGCTGTTCGAGGGCGACGACTACATCGGGTCCGCGGTCAACCTCGCGGCCCGGCTGTGCGACGCCGCCGGCCCACACGAGATCCTGCTCCCCGCCGATCAGGTGGCGGAGCTCCCGGCCGGCGTCATCGCCACGCCAGCCGGTGCCCACGTGCTGCGCGGCTTCCCCGAACCGGTCGCCGTGGTGGAGATCACCGGGCGGCCCCGGACCCCGCAGGACTCCGATACCGGAGAGGTCTGGACCCGCACACGGTTCGTGGCGTGAGCGACGAAGCGCCCATCCCGGCGCTCTCCAGCGAGCCGTCTCCACGCAAACGACTCGGCGCCGTGATCAATCTGCGGGCGTCGATCGGATCGGCGCCGTTGTCCAACCGGCAGCGCCCTGGCGTCGCACCCGACGGTCGATCGCCGGCGATGCTCATCGAGGCGGTGCAGAGCTTGAGCGCGGCAGGCGTCACCGATGTTCGCATCCCGTTCGACTGGGCACGGCTCGAACCACGTCAGGCCACACGCGATCGAGATGCCGAGGAGGCCTACGGACTGCTGCTGGACGCCTGTGGGTCGATGACCGTGTGGGCGAGCATGTTCGAAGGTGAAGTGCCGCAATGGTTCGACGACATGGGGGCCTTCGCCGACGAGCGCGCCGCGGCCCGCCGTTGGCCGCATTTCGTCGAATACGTGGCCGAGACCTTCGGCGATCGCATCGGCGGATGGGTGCTGCTCGATCGCCCAGTGCAGTTCGCGCGCGCCGCCTATCTCGATGGTTCGTGGCCGCCCGGTCGCCGGGACGGAGAGACCCACGCCAACGTGATGATCAACCTCATCGCCGCCCATCGCGATGGTGCTCGTATCGTCAGCGGAAACGGACCGGTGGTCGTCGCCCTCGACCTGGAACGGATCGTCGTCCCTCGCGACGATGTCCCGGCAGCACAGCGGGCCCGCGCACGCGACACCTTGGCGTGGCGGGTCTGGGAGCTGGCGTTGCGGGACGGCACGGTCTCGGTCCCCGGACTGGCCGATCGCCAACTCGACGATCTGGCCGGGAGCGCCGACATCGTGTGCGGATGGCTGCCGGCGCCGGGCCCGGACGCCGAGTGGTCGGGAGAGCTGCTGCGTCGGATGGCCGAGGTGATGCCCACCCAGGTCGAACCGATCGTCCGCCTCGGCGGGGACGATCCCATCGGTCACCTCGAGCACCAGTGGTCGATCCTCGACGACGCGACGCGCGATGGCATCGCCATGACGGTCCGCTGGTTGTCGCCGGCCATCGGTGGCCACGGAGCCCTCGTCGACGAAGGCGGAGCCGCTTCTGCCGTGCTCGATCGGGCAGTGCTCGCCAACCTTTGACAAGCACTGCCTCAAGTCGGTCGTCACATTGCCGAATCGAGAGCCATGTCCTTCGGTCGCGCCTGCGCGCAGCTTGCCGCCGTCACCATCGCCACGACAGTCGCCGCAGGCGCCATGACCGGCTGCAACCTGCGCCTCGACTCTCCCAAGCCGCGCGATCCGAGCAATGTCGAGAGCCAACTCGCTGACGCCGAGGCCAAGCTCGACGCCGTCGCTCGTGCTCAGACCACCCTGCTGAGCCCCGCTGACTTCGGCCCGGAATGGACAGCCGCGAACGCCAAGGGACTCGATCTGTATGGGGCCGAGCCGCTCACGGCCATGATCGAGTGCTTCAACGGCGCAACGGCCCCCAAGGACCCGAAGACGCCGGTCACCACCAGCGCGACACCGGCCACCGCCCCGAACTGGACCGGCATCATGGGGTTCGGCATCTCCCCGATGTTCCGACTCAACAACATCGCTTACGCCGTGTCGTTGGCCGTCGAGACCTCCGGTCCCGATCTCAATGCCAAGATCGACAAGGTCGTCGGCCCGGGGGGCACGCTGTCAACCTGCATTGCATCGCGCCTCGGCACCGAACCAACCGTGGAGCAGCAAAGTGCCACCAGCGACATGGTGACTCGTTGGGCCATAACCACCGTGGGAGCGGACCGCGGCGCACCGATGCCGCTCAACGCAGCATTGGCCGTCGTGCACAGTGGAACCTCGTACGTCGTGTTGCTCAACGCGCAGCCCGCCGAGACCGGGTTCCCGAATCCGGGCAATCTCATCGACGTGCTGTCGAGCCGAGTAGTAGAGGCGCAATCGAAATTGACGCAGTCCACCGCAACGTCGACGACGTCAACCACGGTTTCCCCGTAGATCGGGTTGCTCGATCAGCCTCGGGCCCGATAGGTGGACCGAGCGCCGAGCCCGTCCTTGTTGAGACGCTTGGACAGGTGCAGCCCCTCGAGGACGAACTCGACCGCGCTGGCCACCGATGCCGGATCGTCGGCATCACCGGTGAGCTCCCGCACCACATCACGCAGTGGAGGGATCGTGTCGATGAGCGCTGCTTCTTCCGACGCCGGTAGATCGTCACCGGTGTGGGCGATGACGCCCTCGTCGAACGCGTTGAGGACATTGCGCAACTGCTCCGGCGCCACTCGCGCCCGGAACACCTGCAGAACCGAGGCCTTCAGGAGCGACTCGATGATCTGCCCCTCACGGCCGTCCTCGATCGACTCGATCTCGACCTTGCCGCTCGTCGATGCGGCCAGCGCATCGAGGTCGCTCACACGAGGCACGACGTGGCGCTCGCCGAGCCGCACGGCGCGTCGGATGGCGTTGGCGCACAAGGTCTCGAAGTTGGCGACGCTGAGGCGCACCGAGACACCGGAGCGCTGGTTCACGTGCGGGCTCTGGCGAGCCAGATGGGAGAACGTTGCCACGACCTCGGCCATGTAGTCGGGGACGGCCACGCTCACGTCACCGGCCGGGGTGGGCCGCGCCTCTTGGGCCATGATCGCCAACTCGGTGGCGATCTCGAGCGGATAGTGCGTGCGGATCTGGGATCCGAAGCGATCCTTGAGCGGGGTGATGAGCCGACCGCGGTTGGTGTAGTCCTCCGGGTTGGCGGAGGCCACCAGCATGACGTCGAGCGGCAGGCGGATCTTGTAGCCCCGGATCTGCACATCGCGTTCCTCGAGCACGTTCAGCAAACCGACCTGGATGCGCTCGGCGAGATCGGGGAGCTCGTTGATGGCGAAGATGCCGCGGTTGGTGCGCGGGACCAAGCCGTAGTGCAGCGTCAACTCGTCGGACAGATAGCGACCTTCGGCGACCTTGATGGGATCGACCTCGCCGATGAGATCGGCGATGGACGTGTCCGGAGTGGCCAGCTTCTCGCCGAAGCGATCCTCTCGGTGCACCCAGGAGATGGGGGTGTCGTCACCCATCTCGGCGATGAGATCACGGGCGTGACGCGACACGGGGTTGTAGGGATCGTCGTTGATCTCCGAACCGGCCACGACGGGCATCCACTCGTCGAGCAGGCCGGTGAGCGAACGGATCATGCGGGTCTTGGCCTGGCCACGCTCCCCCAGGAAGATGATGTCGTGGCCGGCCAGCAATGCGTTCTCCAGCTGTGGCATGACAGTGTTCTCGTAGCCCAGCACCTTGTCGAACAACGGCTCGCCCGCCGCGATCTTGATGAGCGCGTTGGCGCGGACCTCGTCCTTGACCGGTCGCGACAACCAGCCACTGGCCCGGAGCGACCCCAACGTGGTCGGAAGACTGGCGGCGGCTCGAGATGGCGTCGTTGCGGTCATGTGCGGAAACTACCGGCCCTCGCACGGTTCGTTCGCCGCGAGGCCCACATCGCGGTCGCGTTCGTTGCCGTTGGCGACTGGCGGGCGCAAGCAGCTCGGCGGACCTCCGGTACGGTGCGAGCGTGGAGCTGTCCGGGACCTGGCGTGCGGCGATAGCCGACGAGGAGCTCCGGCGCGTCGCGTTCGATCACGACCACGACGACTCGACGTGGGATCTCGTCAACGTTCCCGGGCACTGGCAGCTGCACCCCTCGCTGGCCGACAACAACAGCCCCGTGCTCTACCGAACCCGGTTCGAGCATCGCCCGCCCAGCGAAGGCGAACGTTGGTGGCTCACGCTCGACGGCGTCTGTTACCAAGGGGACGTCTGGCTCGACGGCGCCTATGTGGGTGACACCGAGGGCTACTTCTTCCCGCACAGCTTCGAGGTGACCGACGCTCTGGCAGCGCGCGGCGATCACACCCTGGCGGTCGAGGTGACCTGCGCTCCGACGAAGGATCCCAAGGCCAAGCGCAACATCACCGGTTCGCTCCAGCACAGCGACACCATCGACCCCTCATGGAACCCCGGCGGCCTGTGGCGACCGGTTCGCCTCGAACGCAGCGGTCCGGTGCGCATCGGTCGGCTCCGCGCGGTGTGCAGCGAAGCGGACTCCGCCCGAGCGGTGGTGGCCTTGCGAGCCGAACTGCTGGTCGACCAGCCCGTGCAAGCGACGGTCAGAACCCGGCTCGACCGCCACACCGAGAAGGTGACCGAGCATCCGCTGGCGGCCGGCTCCAACCGCGTCGAATGGACGATGGTGGTCGACCAGCCACAGCTGTGGTGGCCGTGGAGCCTCGGCGAGCAGATCCTCCAACAGCTCGAGGTGTCGGTCGAGATCAACGGAGTCGTCTCCGACATGCGAACGGTTCGCATCGGGTTGCGTCAGGTGTCGATGCGCAACTGGATCTTCACCGTCAACGGTGAGCGGCTCTTCCTCAAAGGTGTCCAACTCGGCCCGACCTCGCTCGATCTGGCCAACGTCAGCGCAGCGAGCCTGCGACGCGACGTGCAGTTGGCCCGCGAGGCCGGACTCGACATGATCCGCGTGCATGCTCACGTGAGCCGCAGCGAGCTCTACGACGCCGCTGACGAGCTCGGGATGTTGGTGTGGCAGGACTTCCCGTTGCAGTGGCGATATGCACGCACGATCCGCAAGCAGGCCACCCGCCAAGCGCGCGAGTTGGTGGATCTGCTCGGGCATCATCCGTCGATCGCGCTGTGGTGCGGCCATGACGCACCCGTCCCGGTCGATGGCCTCCCCGATCCCGACGTCCACGTCGCCACGCTCACCACCCGCTATGCGCTCGGTCAGCAGCTGCCCACCTGGAACAAGACCCGACTCGACGCGTCGGTGAAGCGAGCTTTGGACCGTGCCGACCAGAGCCGGCCCGTCATCGCCCACTCGGGGGTGCTGCCGCACTTCCCGCAGCTCGACGGCACCGATTCGCATCTGTGGTTCGGCTGGTACCACGGCGATGAGCGAGATCTGTCCGGTGCGCTGCGGATGATGCCTCGGCTCGGGCGCTTCGTGACCGGGTTCGGCAGCCAATCGATTCCCCCGAGCACCGACTTCATCGATGCATCGCAGTGGCCGGAGCTGAACTGGGACGAGTTGGAAGCCCATCATGGGTTACAGCGCGCCCTGCTCGAACGCCGCGTGCCGACCCAGGGCCACCCGGACTTCGCGTCCTGGGCCGAGGCGACCCGGGCCTATCAAGCCGAGGTGGTCCGCCGGCAGATCGAGACGTTGCGCAGGCTCAAATACCGCCCCGGTGGCGGATTCGCCTACGCGCTGTTGGCCGATGCCCATCCCTCGGTGAGCTGGTCGTTGCTCGACGATCGACGTGTCGCCAAACCGGCGTATCACGCGCTCGTCGAAGCGTGTCGCCCCCTGCTGGTCGTGGCCGATCGGCTGCCCGCGGCCGTGCGACCCAACGATCCGCTCGCCCTGGATGTGCATCTCGTGAGCGATCTGCGCATCCCGCTCGAGCACGTCCGGGTCTCGGCGACCCTCAGTTGGACCGGGGGCGATCACTCCTGGGCGTGGGAGGGCGACGTGCCCGCCGACAGCTGCCGGCGCATCGGAACGATCTCGGTCGTCGTGCCAGAAGCCTACGGCCCCATGCGTCTCGACCTCGCGGTGGTGGCCGCCGATCACGTGGCATCCAATCGCTACGACACGGTGATCCGCCCCTGATCGAGGGCCGATGGGCCCGTCTCACGATTGGAGGCCCGGTGAGTTACAACTCACCGGGGCCGAGGTGGCACGCTTGCAGCGTGAAGATCCACAACCACAGCTATGACGCCGTGATCGTCGGGGCGGGCGGGGCCGGGCTCCGCGCTGCCATCGAGGTTGCCGGCAAGTGCCGTACCGCCGTCATCACCAAGCTGTACCCGACCCGGTCCCATACCGGCGCGGCCCAAGGCGGCGTGTGCGCCGCGTTGGCCAACGTCGAGGAGGACTCGTGGGAGTGGCACACCTTCGACACCGTCAAAGGCGGTGACTACCTGGTCGACCAGAGCGCGGCCGAGATCATGTGCAAAGAGGCGATCGACGCCATCATCGAGCTCGAGCACTTCGGTCTCCCGTTCAACCGGACGCCCGAGGGACGCATCGACCAGCGACGCTTCGGCGGTCACACCCGTAACCACGGTGAGGCACCGGTTCGTCGGGCCTGCTATTCGGCCGACCGCACCGGGCACATGATCCTGCAGACCCTGTTCCAGCAGTGCGTCGCCCGGGACGTGAACTTCTTCAACGAGTACCAGGTCCTCGACGTGGTGTTCTCGGGCGAGGGCCGCGACCGCAAGGTCGCTGCTGCCGTTGCCTACGAGCTGGCCACCGGTGATCTGCACGTGTTCCGCACCAAGGCGATCCTGTTCGCCTCGGGTGGCTTCGGGAAGATGTTCAAGATCTCCTCGAACGCCCACTCCCTCACCGGTGATGGCCCCGGCCTGCTGTTCCGCCGTGGTCTCCCGCTCGAGGACATGGAGATGTACCAGTTCCATCCGACGGGCATCCACAAGCTCGGCATCTTGCTGTCGGAGGCCGCTCGCGGCGAGGGCGGCATCTTGCGCAACGCCAGCGGTGAGCGCTTCATGGAGCGTTACGCCCCCACGGTGAAGGACCTCGCGCCGCGCGACATGGTGAGCCGGGCCGAGCTGCAGGAGATCCGCGAAGGGCGCGGCTGCGGCCCCGACAAGGACCACATCGTCCTCGACCTCACCCACCTCCCGCCGGAGCAGATCGACGAGAAGCTGCCCGACATCACCGAGTTCGTACGCACGTACCTCGGTATCGAGCCCAAGACCACACCCATCCCGATCCAGCCCACGGCTCATTACGCCATGGGTGGCATCCCCACCAATGTCAACGGTGAGGCCATCTGGGGTCCCGACGGTCAGGTCATCCCGGGGCTCTACGCCGCTGGGGAATGCGCATGCGTGAGCGTGCACGGCGCCAACCGCCTCGGTACCAACTCCCTGCTCGACCTGGTCGTGTTCGGAAAGCGCGGTGGCCGCTCGGTCGCCGAGTGGGTGGCGACGCAGGACATGCCCGAAGTGCCTGCGGGCGCCGTCGATTTCGTGAAGGGCGAGATCGACCGCATGAAGGCCGGCACCGGCACGGAGAACGTCGCCGAGCTGCGGGCCATCTTGCAGGAAGAGATGATGGACAAAGCCTCGGTGTTCCGCGACGAGGAGTCCCTCAGCTCGGTGCTCGGCACCATCGGTGAGCTGCGCAAGCGCTACGCCAACGTGTCCATCCAGGACAAGGGCAACATCTTCAACTACGACCTCACCGAGGCGCTCGAGCTGGGCTACCTGCTCGAGATGGCCGAGTGCCTGGTCACCTCGGCACGGGCTCGTGTCGAAAGCCGCGGCGCTCACATGCGTGAGGACCATCCCCTGCGAGACGATGCGAACTGGATGAAGCACACCTTCGCCTATCGCAACGACGACGGAACCATCCGCTTGGAGTATCGAGCTGTCGAGGGCGACAAGTACGTCCCGATGGAGAGGAAGTACTGAGATGACCACGGCGACGCTCGACGCCCCGAAGGCCGGCCGGCTCACCGGCAAGGTCACCGTCACCTTGAAGGTGAAGCGCTACAACCCCGAGATCGACACCAAGCCCCATTGGGACACGTTCAAGGTGGAGCTCGACGCCAAGGACCGCGTGCTCGACGCGCTGAACCTGGCCAAGTGGCATCAGGACGGAACGCTCACGTTCCGACGTTCGTGCGCCCACGCGGTGTGCGGCTCCGACGCCATGGTGATCAACGGCAAGAACGACCTGGCCTGCCGTCTCCTCATCGAGAACGTCGGTCTCGACATCACCTTGGAGCCGATCCGTGGCTTGCCGGTGATCAAGGACCTCGTCGTGGACATGGAGCCGTTCTTCGCCCAGTACCGCGCCGTGCTCCCCTACCTCATCAACGGCAACGATCCCGGCTACACCGAGCGGTATCAGTCGTCAGAGGATCGTGAGCGCTTCGACGACACGACCAAGTGCATCTTGTGCGCATGCTGCACCACGAGCTGCCCGGTCTACTGGGGCAACTCCAGCTACGTCGGGCCCGCCGCCATCGTGAACGCCCATCGGTTCATCTTCGACTCACGCGACGAGGCGGGCACTCAACGGCTCGAGATCCTCAACGACAAGTCGGGCGTGTTCCGCTGCCGCACGGCGTTCAACTGCACCGATGCCTGCCCGCGCGACATCAAGGTGACGCAGGCCATCGAAGAAGTGAAGCGCGCGATCCTGTTCGACCGCGTCTGACACTCGAGGCCCACTGCGTCAACGCAAGTTGACCAGCAAGGAACAGGGACGACCCCGTCGCTCACGCGGCGGGGTCGTTGCGTTCTGCACGTTGGTGTTCGAGCACGCCGAACAACTTGACCGGCGTGATGAACCCCATCTCGATGAGCACCTCGCCGAGCATGCGGCCGGTCATCTTGGACCGAGCAAGTCCTTGCCCCACTTGGCCTGGCGTCACCAGCTTCCGTCGGATCAGGAGCTCCCCGAGCCGATCACCGGAGCTGGCCACCTTGGCCACCTCGGCGGCCGCCATGACCACCGGCCCGAGCGGAGCCCACCCCATCTCGATGAAGATCTCCCCGATCGGTCGGTGATGGCGGTCCTGCAGCACCAATGCGTCGGCCAGCTGCTTTTCGGTGATGTGCCCGCGCTCGAGCAACACCTCACCAATCCGTCTGGGGCGTGACACATCGACCTCCTCGGCAAAAACGACGTCGGTGAGGCCATCGGCCGCACGAGCCCGATCGTCAAGCCGATGCGGGACCGATGACCACAAATGGGGCAATGGCCGAGAATCGAAGGCCATTGGCCTCATGGCCTCCTCACACCGAGGAGCACAATCACGACATGATCATCGAACTCGACACCGACCAGATTGCGCTGCTGCGCGAGCTGCTCGATCACGAATACCGCAATCTCAAGTACGAGATCGCCGACACCGACTCCAGTGAGTTCCGCGCCGCACTCAAGGCGAGGCGCGAGGTGCTTCGTTCCGTGCTCGACCTGACCGGCGGACCGCTACCAGATCAGAGTTGAAGCGACCTTTGATTCGGCCGCCACGGCCGCGGCATCGGTCAGATGAAGACCGGTACGAACACCAACGCAACGATGGTCATCACCTTGATGAGGATGTTCATCGCCGGACCTGAGGTGTCCTTGAAGGGATCACCGATGGTGTCACCGACAACGGCAGCTCGGTGGGCGTCGCTGCCTTTCCCACCCTGATTGCCGGCTTCGATGTACTTCTTGGCGTTGTCCCATGCGCCACCGGCGTTGGCCATGTAGATCGCCAGCAAGAACCCGGTCACCAGTGCGCCCGCCAGGAAGCCACCCAGCGCCTTGACCGACATGAGGCCGATGCCCAGCGGCAAGGCGATGGCGAGCGCCCCGGGGAGCACCATCTCCTTGAGCGCCGCGGCGGTCGAGATGTCGACGCATCGGGCGTAGTCCGGCTTCACCCCGGCGCGCCCCTCACGCAGGCCCGGGATCTCTGCGAACTGCCGACGCACCTCGACGATCATCTTCTGGGCGGCCCGTCCGACCGATTGCATGGTCAGCGCGGCGAACACGAACGGGACCATCGCACCGACGAACAACCCCATGGTGACCTCGACGTCACCGATGTCGATGGCTTCGAGTTCAGAGGCTTGCTCGAAGGCCTTGAACAAGGCGAGTGCGGTGATGGCCGCCGAGCCGATGGCGAAACCCTTCGCCACGGCGGCGGTGGTGTTGCCCAACGAGTCCAGCGAGTCGGTGACCTGACGGACCTCTTTGGGCAACTCGGCCATCTCGGCGATTCCACCCGCGTTGTCGGAGATGGGTCCGTACGCATCGACGGCGACGACGACGCCGGTGGTCGCCAGCATGCCGATGGCTGCCACCGCCACGCCGTAGATACCGGCGTTGAACCCGGCGATGTCGTCGAAGACCGGGAAGGCCTTCTCGCCCAACCAGTACGAACCACCGATGGCAGCCACGACGAGCAACACCGACGGCGCCGTCGACATCTTTCCCTCGGCAATGCCGCCGATCGTCACCGTGGCCGGCCCGGTCTCGGCCTGCTTGGCGATCCGTTTCACCGAGCCGTAGTGATCGGAGGTGAAGAACTCCGACACGAACCCGATCGCCCATCCAGCGAACAGGCCCAAGATGATGATGAGCCCCATGTAGATCGGCTTGGAATCGGGGACGTCATCGAAGGCCCAGAACGCGCCGCCCACCGCCAACACCGCGGTGATCGCCATACCGACGTTCGTCCCTCGATGCAGCTGTGCGGCCAGGCTTCCCGAACCGCCGCGTACGAAGAACGAACCGATGATCGAGCCGACCATGCCGATGGCGGCCACGAGAAGCGGGAACACGAAGAAGCCCCGCAGGTCGGCACCACCGGCATCGAAGATCTCGCTGGCCTTCTCCACCGAGCCGAACCCGTCGAGTGAACGCACCGACAAGAACGCCAAGGCCATCGGCGCCACGAGCGCCCCCGCATACGACTCGAACAGGTCGGCGCCCATGCCGGCCACGTCGCCGACGTTGTCGCCGACGTTGTCGGCGATGGTCGCCGGGTTACGGGGGTCGTCCTCGGGGATGCCGGCCTCGACCTTGCCGACGAGATCGGCGCCGACATCAGCAGCCTTGGTGTAGATGCCACCACCGATACGGGCGAACAGCGCGACCGACGAGCCACCGAGACCGAACGCGGTGATGACGCTGAACGGATCGGCGACGTCGAGCCACTCGACGTAGAGCAAGTAGCTGAAGCTCAACCCGAGCAGGCCGAGCCCGGCCACGGTGAACCCCATGACCGCACCGCCGCGAAACGCCAGTGGCAGTGCACGATTGGCACCGCCGACCATGGCGGCGTTGGCCGTGCGTGTGTTGGCACGGGTGGCGATGGTCATCCCGATGTAGCCGGCCACCGACGAGAACAACGCACCGTTCACGTAGGCGATGGCACCCCACGGCCGGCCGTAGTCGAGCACGGCGAAGATGAGCACCGTCATCGCCGCGACGAACGCCGAGACCCATCGGTACTCCCGACGGAGGAAGGCCATCGCTCCCTCGCGGATGGCGGCACCGATCTCCTTCATGAGATCGGTGCCCTCGTCTTCAGCCAACACCACGGTGCTGAAGTAGTAGGCCAACGCGAGCGCGGCGAGCGCGGCGACAGTTGACAGGTACGGGACGGCGCCCATCGTTCCTCCGAAGGAAACTCACCCAATCACATCACGCGGGGCTGCGAGACGGCGGCGAGCGTACCGATGACCGCTCTGCGCGTGCGAATCGCAAAAGACCTGGTGAAAGGGGGCTCGTACATCACTCGATCGTTACATGTACATCACTCGTTTTTTCCCACCATCTGACTGGTATCTAGAGTCCACGAGCCGACTCGGTCGACAAAAGCCGCAGATCACCAGGGGGACCTACGTGCTCAATATCCTCGCCGCCGAAGGCGGCTATCAGGCCTTTGAACTCAAGGGCGGTGAGTGGCTCGTGCTGTGGCTGTCCGCAGCGTCGGCCATCCTCGCCATCGCCGTTGGCTTCCTCCTCATGAAGGGGGTGTTGGCGCAGGACGAGGGCACTCCGAAGATGAAGGAGATCGCTGTCGCGATCCAGGAAGGCGCGTGGGCCTACCTCAAGCGTCAGTTCCGAACCATCGCCGTGATCCTCGTACCACTGGCCATCGTGGTGTTCGTGACCTCGGTGGCCGTGAAGAAACCAGATGGCTCCGAAGCCCTCAGCCAGGCAGCATCGGGCGCAGCCCGAACCGTGGCCTTCGTGCTCGGCTGCGTCATGTCGGGCCTCACCGGCTACATCGGCATGACGCTGGCCACCCGGGGCAACGTGCGCACCGCCGCCGCCGCCAAAACGGGTTCGATGCCCGCGGCGCTGAAGGTCGCCTTCCGCACCGGCGGCGTGGCCGGCATGTTCACCGTGGGTCTCGGCCTGCTCGGCGCGACCGTCATCATCATGATCTTCCAGAACACGTCGTCGGCCATCCTGGTCGGCTTCGGGTTCGGTGGTTCGCTGCTGGCCCTGTTCCTCCGGGTCGGCGGCGGCATCTTCACCAAGGCCGCTGACGTCGGCGCCGACCTCGTCGGCAAGGTCGAGGCCGGCATCCCCGAAGACGACCCCCGCAACCCCGCAACCATCGCCGACAACGTCGGCGACAACGTGGGTGACTGCGCCGGCATGGCCGCCGACTTGTTCGAGAGCTACGAGGTCACCCTCGTCGCCTCGATCATCCTCGGCGTGGCAGCGTTCAACTCGATCGGCATGAACCCGGCCCTCGGCCTGGTGTTCCCGCTCGCCGCTCGCGCCGTCGGCGTCATCGCCTCCATTGCCGGCGTGTACGCCGTGCGCGCCAAGGAGGGCGAGACCAACGCCCTCAAGCCCATCAACCGTGGCTTCCTCACCGCTGGTCTGCTGACCGTCGTCGGCGTCGGTGCCGTTGCCCTCGGCTATGTCGGCAACGAGACCGACGCCGGCGTGTCCACCAACGCCGGTTGGAAGTGCTTCGGCGCCGTGGTCGTCGGACTCGTGCTTGCCCAGATCGTGAGCCGCCTCACCGAGTACTTCACCGGCACCGAGTACGGCCCGGTCAAGGAGATCGCCGAGTCGGCCCGCACCGGCCCCGCCACCGTGGTGCTCTCGGGCACGGCCTCGGGTCTCGAGTCGTCGGTGTACGCCATCATCGCCATCGCCGTGTCGCTCGGCGTGGCGCTGGGGATGGGCGACGGCAACATCCAGTTCTCGCTGTACCTCGTGGCCCTCACCGGCATGGGCATGTTGGCCACCACCGGCGTCATCGTGTCCGAGGACACCTTCGGTCCGGTGTCCGACAACGCCGCCGGCATCGCCGAGATGTCCGGTGAGTTCCACGGTGAGCCCGAGCGCATCATGGTGAGCCTCGACGCGGTGGGCAACACCACCAAGGCCGTCACCAAGGGCTTCGCCATCGGCTCGGCGGTCATCGCCGCCGTCGCCTTGTTCGCCTCGTACATCGAGACGATCGCCGGCGAGCTCGGACTCAAGGACGCCGCCGGCAAGCTCCTCGAAGGCGATGCACTGTTCAACGCTCCCGAGACGCAGATCAACGTGGCCGATGTGAAGACCTTCATCGGTCTGCTCATCGGTGGCTCTGTGGCGTTCATGTTCTCGGCGCTCGCCATCCGCGCCGTGGGCCGCACTGCTGGTGTCGTGGTGCAAGAAGTGCGCAACCAGTTCGCCGACGGCAAGATCATGTCGGGTGAGCGCAAGCCGGACTACGCGCCGGTCATCGACATCTGCACCAAGGCATCGCTGCGTGAGCTCACCACCCCGGCTCTGCTCGCCGTGCTCACTCCAGTGGTCATCGGGTTCGGCATCAACTACAAGGCGCTCGGCGCGTTCCTCGCCGCAGTCATCCTCACCGGCCAGCTCATGGCGAACTACCTCTCGAATGCCGGTGGCGCATGGGACAACGCCAAGAAGTACATCGAGGACGGCCACGAAGGCGGCAAGGGCTCTGAGGCCCACAAGGCTGCCGTCATCGGCGACACCGTGGGTGACCCGTTCAAGGACACCGCCGGTCCGGCCCTCAACCCGCTGATCAAGGTGATGAACCTCGTGTCGCTGCTCATGCTGCCGGCCATCATCAAGCAGCAGGACAACGACGGCACCCGGTTCACCATTGCCGGCATCGCCTTGGTGATCCTCATCGGTGCCATCGCCTTCTCGAGCCGGCGCAAGGCGGCCATCGGCGCCTGATCGACACGATCAGCACCACACGCTCCATCCGCTCGACACAGAGGGGCCGCCGGTTCGCCGGCGGCCCCTCTGTCGTTCTCGGACCGATCCCGTCACGTAGCTTGGGCAACCGTGCTGTCCACCATCGTCGCTGCCGGCGGGTTCCTCGATCCCGAGACCCTCATCGAAAAAGGCGGCCTGGCGCTGCTCGCCGCGATCATCTTCGCTGAATCGGGATTGTTGATCGGCTTCTTCCTGCCCGGCGACTCGCTGTTGTTCATCGCCGGCTTCCTCACTTCCGACGCCGGAGACCACAAGCTCCCCGCGCTCCCCATCGTCTTGGTGGTGACGTTCGCCGCCGCGTTCCTCGGCGACCAGGTGGGCTACGTGTTCGGCAAGAAGGTCGGGCCGTCGCTGTTCACCCGTCCCAAGTCCCGCCTGTTCAAACCCGACCACGTGGCCAAGGCGCAGCACTTCTTCGACAAGCACGGGGCCAAGACGATCGTCATGGCGCGCTTCGTCCCCATCGTGCGCACGTTCGCTCCGATCGTGGCCGGCGTGGGCAAGATGCACTACCGCACGTTCGTGATGTTCAATGTGATCGGCGCGCTGCTGTGGGCCGTGGGCCTCACCACACTGGGGCACTTCCTCGGCGAGGTCGACTTCATCAAGGACAACATCGAGATCGCCGTGATCGGCATCGTCGCCATCAGCTTGTTGCCGGTGGCCTTCGAGTTCTATCGCCATCGTCGGGCGGGAAAAGCGGCCTGAGCCACGACCGCCATCGGTCGGGCGTCAGGTCGTGTTCGAGCGCCAACACCTCGTCGTCGGTTTCGATCCGAATCGGCGCCCGTCGACATCCTTCGGTGGTACCGCCATGAGGTCGACGCGCGAAGTCTCCCGTTGGGGCCCAACTGTGGTGACCCCATCGATGCCACCATCGCCCGTCTGCCGTGATGTCCAAGCGCTCGTCAGCCACGAGCACCTCACCGTGCACCACGGCAGCAATCTCGTACCCGTCGCCTGATCCGATGAGCTCGGGATCGGCGGTCGCTTCCCATTCCAGGTCCACTCCGAACGGCGTCAACGTTCCCCGGGCATCGCCGAGGGCTGACTCGGGGTCGTCGAGGGCCACCGCGAAGGCCTCGTTCCCGATGGTCCAGCGTCGCATCGGCTCCTCGCAGATGTGATCGGCCCAGAGGCCCTCAGAACGGATCTCCAGCGTTCGGGTACCGAAGGGCACATGCAGATCGCTGAGCGTCACGAGCGGCCGTCCAGGGCCCACCAGAGCCGACCAGTACCAAGCACGTCGTTGGGTGGGCAGCAACGTGAGCGCCACGTAGCCGCCGACTCCAGAGCCCTCGACTCGACCCCGTGCGCTGTGGTGTCCCTGGGGGCAGTGGAACTCGAAGCACCAGGTCTCGCTCCACCATCGGTCGCCGCCTGGACGATGTCGTCGTTCGTCGACCCCCGTCGGGTTCACGTCGGGTTCAGTTCGCTTTCAGGTCGGGCGGTCGAGCGCCGGTCGATGACCGATGCCGACGTCGAGCACGATCGTGCCGGCCAGGCGGTCGTGCAGTCCTTGTCGCCGTGGATCGATGGCCACGATGCCGACGACGACGAGGTAGAGCAGCGGCCCGATGACCGGGATGGCGATGGTCGCGTTGGGTACGAGCCAACGTCCGAACGATCGGACGAAGCCGACCGGCTCCGACGACCCGTCGACGCGTTCCACCTTCAGTCCCAACATGAGTTTGCCGAACGTGCGACCGGACAACGCGACCGGCACCACCTCATAGAGGGCGGAGAGCACCAAGAACGTGAGACGCAACGAGCCGCCGGAGGACTTGGACGCGTCGAACAAGTTGGCGTCACCGGAGTCGTCGAGGCGATGGACGATCTCGACGTAGACGAACGCCATCATGAACGCGAGCACCGTCACGTCCACGGTGCGCGCCAGCAGGCGATAGCCCCGGGGCGCCAGCCGCTGCCGAGAAGCGTTGCCGGCGTCGATGTGATCCACGGTCGGGCAGACTAGGCAGCGATGGTGCCGTACCTGTCGTCGGAGTGGCTGGCCGTGGCCGCCGAAGCGATCGCTCATGACGACCAGGTGCAGGCGCTCGGAAGCACACCACTCACCGTCGAGGTCACCGTGGGCGAGGTGCTGTACTCGCTGCGGTCCGGCAACGGATCGGTGTCGCTGCACCCAGGACCAGCGGCCGGCGCCGATCTGCGCATCGCGCAGTCCCATGAGACCGCCGTGGCGATCGCCTCGGGAACGGCCAGTGCCCAGGAGGCGTTCATCGGCGGCCACGTTCGGTTCGACGGTCCGGCGGAATGCCTGAGCGCGGCGCGGTCCCTGCTCGAAGCCATCGGCGCCGCGCTCGAACCGCTGCGTTCGAAGACCGTGTACTGACCGAGGACCAGCCGCGATGCCCGAGATGCCCGAACTGCAAGCCCACGCCGAGCGACTCACGGCCGAGTTCGCCGGTGCGACGCTGGCCAAGTTCGTGCCCATCACGTTCACCGCGCTCAAGAACTACGCACCGCAGCCCTCGGAGGCTCACGGCCATGCCCTCGTCGGTGTCGGTCGTCGAGGCAAGTACCTGTTGCTCGACTTCGGGGTGCTGACCTTCGCCGTGCACCTGATGCAGGGCGGTCGCCTCAAGCCTGATCCGAAGCAGTCCGCGAAACCACGCGATGGCATCGCTCGATGGGTCTTCGACGATGGACGCGCCTTGCTGCTCACCGAGCAAGGGCGCGAGCGACGAGCGGGGTGTGGACCGACCCGTCCATCGCCACCGAGGGCCTCGGACCGGAGGCAATTGGAATTGCGCCGACGGTCCTCGCCGAGCTGTTCGACGAACATCACATGCGCCTGCACGGGTTCCTGCGCGACCAGCGTTGCATCGCCGGCATCGGTCGCCGGCTGGCCAACGAGGTGTGTCATCGCGCCAAGGTGAGTCCGTTCTCCCCCACCGGCAAGCTCGGTCTCGAGGGGGCAACCATTGTTGCGCGCGCGATGGACGAAGTGATCGAGGAGAGCCTCGCCTACGAGCGGTCACGTCCAGACATGAGTTCGTCGGCTGACCGCCCCGGCTCGGTGCACCATCGCACGGGACAGCCGTGCCCGGTGTGTGGCGATGTCGTGCGCGAGGTGGCGTACTCGAGCTACACCGTCAACTACTGCGCCACCTGCCAAACCAGTGGGAAGGTGCTGGCCGACAACACCACCTCAAAATTTCTGAGGTAATCACGTCGCGCTGAGCAGCTCCCACAGGTGGGACTCCAGAACGGAGTCCCAAGCAGCCGAGGAGCAAGCGCAGCACATGGCGGTGAGGCGACAGTCGAACGCCCGCACGGGCACACCCACGCTGTTCGGGCGCGCAGCGATCTACGCCCGGATCTCACTGGACAAGGTGGGCGAGGCAGCCGGTGTCGGCCGACAGATCGATGCCTGCCGCCAACTGGCCGACCTGGAGGGCTGGAGCATCGACGAGGTGCTCGTCGACAACGACCTGAGCGCCTACAGCGGTGCGTGCCGCCCCGAGTACGAGCGCCTGCTCGACCTCGTCCGCCGACGCGAGATCGACGTGATCGTCGCCTACCACCCCGACCGCCTGTATCGGCGGCTCGCCGACCTCGTCGAGCTGACCAAGGTGGTTGCCTCCGCTGGCGTCGAGATCCGGACCGTCGCTGCCGGCCACGTCGACCTCAACACGGCAAGTGGGCGCTTCACCGCCCAGGTGCTCGGGGCGGCGGCCGAGCACGAGTCGGCGCGGATCGGTGAACGCGTCAGCGCCAAGCACCACCAGAACGCGGAGCGCGGCAACGCCCACGGCGGCGGCCGCTCCTACGGCTACCGGCGAGTGGCACAGGGTCAGATCGAGGTCGTGCCGGAGGAGGCTGACGTGGTTCGAGAGGCGGCCGAGCGCGTGCTGGGTGGTCAGTCGCTCGCATCGATCGTCGTCACTTCAACGAACGCGGCATTCCGTCGGCGCACGGCAAGAAGTGGCGGCCCGGCTCACTGGGCATGGTCCTGAGGTCGGGACGTATCGCGGGACTACGGGAGTCCAAGGGAACAGTGGTCGGCGAGGCGAACTGGGAACCGATCCTCGACCGGGCGACGTGGGAGCAGGTGTGCTCCCGTCTCAACCATGCACCCATCGGTCGCAGGCCGAAGGTCAACCTCCTCGCCGGGATGTGTCGTTGCGCCGAGTGCGGGGCCGTGATGGCTGCCGTCAGCGAGCGCATGGACAAGCAGCTTAAGCCGGGACAGCGTTCGCCGCGTCGTACGCTTGCCTGCGACAAGGCGAACCGGCACGGGTGCGGCTCCAACACGGTGAAGGCCGACTAGGTCGAGCAGATCGTCATCGACTACGTGCTCGCCGCGCTCGACCACACCGACATCGCAACCGCCCGCGCCCGTCGTGCTGGTGGCGACGCCCACCAGTTGGTCGCCTCGATCGAGACGGATGAGCAGTTCCTCGCCGACCTGGCGACGGACTACGGAGCGCAGCGGATCAACCGGACGCAGTTCCTCGCTGCACAGGATCCCATCCACGCTCGCCTCGTGCTCGCGAGGCGACGGCTCGACCAGCTGATCATCGACCCCGACCTCGACGGCACAGCTTTCGAGGGCGTGACATCCGACAGCTGGGATCGCCTCGACCTCGACCAGCAACGCGCTCTCGTCGGGCTGTTCGTCGAGTACGTGGTGATCCGGAAAGGCAAGCGAGGTCGCTACTTTGACCCCAGCCGAGTGCAGCCGGTACCGGTCGAGACCGGCGTCTCATGAGGCAACGAACCGCCCCGAGCCGCAGGGCCCGCTACCTGGCGGAGGCCCGAACCGCCCCTTGACAGCAACGCTGATCTTGGTCTCGTGAGGCACTCCGCGAGCGGTCGCGGCACTACGAACCAGGCCCGGGCTCTGCAGCTACCTCGCCGTCCAGGCCAGCCGACGGCTCGTGACCGAGTAGAGCCTCAAGCCTGCGCGCAACTGCCGTCACCGCCGCAGACCCGTCGCCAAGGAGCGAGGCCGATCGACCTTTCTCCACCGACGCAGCGACAATGGCCTTGGCCTTTCGCTCTGTTGCAAGGTTCCAGACCTTCCCGCGCGCCTCGAACAGCGCCGCCATTCGCGTCGACCACTTCTTGCGACCACGAAGAACCTCGCCGCGCGAAAGCGTGAGCCCGTACGCTCCGTTCAGCTCCGCCAGGTAGGCGCTGGGGTCGACGAAGTCCTCGAGCTCGCTCTCCGTCTTGCCGGGAAAGGCCGTCAGGACGTAGTGGGCTTCGGACAGCAAGTTGTCGGCGAGCGCCGACTCCACTGCCGAGCGGCCCTGCTGGTCGTTGTCCATGACGACGAAGGAGGCACAGACCCCACCCGTGTACTGCGTAAGCCGATACTTCAGCTTTCCGCCGCCGCCCAAACCCTCGATCACGAGTGAACCCTGAGCCAGATCTCTCGCGAGCGCTGGACTGATGTCCGAGAGAACAGCGGAGAGCGCTGCAACGTCATGCTCTCCCTCAGCCACGAGCGCGAGGCGCGCTGACTGAAGGTTGTCTTCAAGCCGAACGCCGAGGCACTTTCGAACCTCGGCGATCGAGCGCGCCGCTCGGGCCTTGCTGTCCTCCACGATGACGTTTCGATCAACGTGGAGAGGGTCGGCAAGAAGTGGACTGTGGGTCGTGAGAACGACCTGCTGGTCCGTCGCGATTTGTCCGAGCACGCTCCTGAGTTCTCGGATCGCGAACGGGTGGAGGTGAGCCTCCGGCTCTTCAACGGCGAGCACGAACGTTCTGTTCTGACCGCGATCCATCGCTGCTCGGCGGAGCAAGGCGATGGCAGCGAGTGACTGGATCCCATCTCCCTTGCGGTCGAGACTCGTTGCGTGACCATCGTCCACGATGATCTCCACGCCTCGCGGTGTCGGCCCCATGTAGCGGCGGCTCTCAGCAAGATTGACCGTTACAGCGCGCACGTCGGGTAGGAAGTGCGCCAGCGTCTCCTGGACACTGCGGCCGATCTCCTGGAGTCGCGGCTTCTGGAGTTCATCGATCACCTTCATGGCGTCGCGATACTCGGGCTCTCGCTCGAGGGTTCGTAGCTCTTGGGCGACCAGTCGCCCGACGACCCGTTCCGCCTCCTCGGAGGTGCGAACACTCGGGACGTACTCGACACCGATTCGGGAGCCGACGAAGGCGGCGATCGTCCCAGCCTTCGTTGTCCAGACTTTGCCCGCTCGCTTCTTCACGATACGGATCGAGACGGTCCCATCCTGGCTGAAGCTGAGCTTCACCTTGAGCTCGCCGTTGATCTTGGACCCGACGATCGATTCGAAGTCAGCGATCTCCGAGCCACTGAGGAGGAAGTCGAACTCAAGTGCGGTTGTCTTCGTTGATCCGTTCCGATGGTTCATCGGGAAGTCGCGGTCCCAGTCGTAGTCCACGGGCCCCCGCATGAACTGCGACATGCGGTACTTCGCTCCGCCGTCAGCCTGAGCGAACCCGCCCAATGCAGTCATCCCAAGAACCATGGCCCGCAGGATGTTCGACTTGCCCTCGTTGTTTGGCCCGACCAGCACTGTCAGAACCCTGAGATCGAGAGTCGCCGAGCTGATGCTTCTGTACCGCTCGACCTTGAATCGCCGAAGCTCCATACCGGTCTATGCGCCTTCCTCAGCGAGCTGTTTGAGTTCTTTGGTCTTGATGTCGCTCATCAGCGACTCCATGGGCAGGCTTGCCGCAAGTTCGGTGAACTGGGCGAGAGCTGCTTCGAGCTCTTCGACGATCTCGGCGGCGAGCACGCCCGGGGCCGGAAGCGATGCGGCGTCGTCGAGGGACTCGTCGCGAAGCCAGGTGATGTCGAGGTTGGCCTTGTCGCGGGCGACCAACTCGTCGTAGCCGAAGCACCGGAAGCGTTCGCTCTCGACCCGTCGACTGCGGTCGTCCGGCGAGTAGGCGTCGACGAAGTCGGCGAGATCGTCGGCTCGGAGTGGCTTGGTCTTCAGCGTGAAGTGCATGTTCGTCCGCAGGTCGTACACCCACGTCTGCTTCGTCCACGGATCCGCGGCGGCGGGCTTGCGGTCGAAGAACAGCACGTTCGCCTTCACACCCTGCGCGTAGAAGATGCCGGTCGGCAGGCGCAGGATCGTGTGGACATCGCACTCGGCCAGCAGGCGACGGCGAATCGTCTCACCGGCGCCGGCCTCGAACAGCACGTTGTCGGGCAGCACCACTGCGGCTCGGCCGCCGATCTTCAACATCGTCTTGATGTGCTGCAAGAAGTTGAGCTGCTTGTTCGACGTCGACGCCCAGAAGTCGTCGCGCACGATCACCAGGTCGTCGCGCTCGGTTTCGCCCGCGTCGTTGATCATCGTCATCGACGACTTCCGGCCAAACGGCGGATTGGCAGCGATCACGTCGACACGAACGCCGGGGTCGGCGCGCAAAGCGTCCGCGACGGTCACCAGGCTCTTGCCGTTGGCTGTGCCGATGCCGTGCAGCAGAAGGTTCATCGCGCACAGCCGGGCGGTGCCGTCGACGATCTCCCAGCCGTGCAACATCTCATCGCGTAGGAACCGCCGCTCGTCGGCGTCCATCTCGGCGACGTGGTGATCGACGATCCACTCGTGCGCGGCAAGCAGAAAGCCACCCGTGCCACAGGCCGGGTCGGCGACCGTCTCCCCGGGCCTCGGTCGCAGGCACGCCATCATCGCCCGGACAAGCGGACGCGGCGTGAAGTACTGACCGGCACCCGACTTCGTGTCCGCGGCGCCGTCCTGCAGGATCGCCTCGTAGGCGTCGCCCTTCACGTCGGTGTCGACCGACGTCCAGGTCTCCTCGTTGATCAGGTTCACCACGAGGCGCCGCAACTTGGCCGGGTCCTGGATCCGGTTCTGCGCCTTGCGGAAGATCGTCCCCAATGTGCCCGGCTGGCGGCCGAGCGACTCGAGGATGTGCCGGTAGTGCACCTCGAGGTCGTCGCCATCTCGATCGAGCAGCGACTGCCAGTCCAGCCCGTATGGGACCACCTCACCGAGTCCGGCCTTCAACCGCTCGTCGGCCATCTTCAAGAACAGCAAGTACGTGAGCTGCTCCACGTACTCGATCGTCGACACCCCGTCGTCACGCAGGACGTTGCGGTAGTTGAGCAGCTTCTGCACGAGCTGGTTAGTCGTCGACGCCATGGCTACGACACCTGCCCGAGCACGAACAGCGGACGCTCCTCACGGAGCATTCGCCACGGCGACGCGTAGGACACACCGAGCGCCGCCGCAGCGTTCGGAATCGGGATTCGCTTGGTCGCGTTCGACGGAAGCTCGTGCGTAACGACGGTGTGCCCGCCTGCGAGCGCATACGCGAGGAGAACCGAGTCCGCTGCGGCAGCGAACTCCTGCTTGGCTGCCAGCGTGTAATCGCCCGAGGCCGCGGCCCAGCCGTTCACCGTTGCCATCGCACCCACCTCAGCTGCCCCCGGCGCCCGGAAGAACGGCCGGTGATCGCGGGCCCAGTCGCTGAGCTGATCGCCGTAGTCGACGAGTTCGTCGTACACCGCCTCGACACTCGCCACCTGGCCGGTTTCCCAGGCCACGTCGAGCCAGTCCCAGAACGCGGGGCAGAACTCGAACCCGTAGTAGTCGCGCTTGGCGTTCACCAGCACATTGGTGTCCAACAGCCACGCCATCACACCACCCCGAGACGATCGGCGAGCCCGTCGAAGGTGGACTCCTTCTTCACGTCCAGCAGCCGGAATGCTGTCGTGTACGGGGTACGGCCCTCCTTCGCGCTCGCGATCAACGCGCTCGCGAACCGTCGGCTCACCTGTACCGGCTTGGTGTTGTAGTAGTTGCCGCCACCGCCACGATCCGCGAGGAACGCGGCGACCCGCTGCCGCTCCACGTCGAGCACCGTCAGGTACTCGTCCCATGTCAGTGCGCCGGCTTCACGGATGCGACCGAGGATCACCTGGCTGCTCACCCGGAAGTGGTCAGCCAACGGCCGCAACTGAGCCCGCAGATCGGCGCGCTGGTCGAACCGCTGACGGAACTCGGCCATCGGCACGAGGAACTCGGCGGCGACCTGATTGCACCACCGCTCAACCGCGTTGCTGCGGATGGACTGCGGATCGAGATCGGACAACGCGGTCTCTCCCAGCCAGAGGTGGGCCAGCTCGTGCACAAGCGTGAACACCTGCGCAGCCTTGCTGTCGGCGCCGTTCACGAACACGACCGCCGCATACCGATCGACCAGCGCGAAGCCTCGGAACTCTTGCGGGTCGAGCGTGCGATGCGTGTTGGAGCCGACGATGCCGCTGATCATCACCAGCACGCCGGCCGCCTCGGCGTGCTCGCGAAGCCATGTCAACGCCGCGTCGGAAGTCCGGCACGCGGCACGGCTCTCCGCCGTCCAGTCGAGGACCTGGCGCATCTGGCCGGCGACATGATCGACGGAATCGGCGGTGCTCGCTACGCCGACGAACGGCAGCGGAGGCTCACCTTCAAGGAGCTGGTTGTCGCGGTACCACTCCTGCCGACGCTCACACGCATAGATCACGTCGAGCAGGTCCGCAGACACCACCTCGCCAGCCGCAGCGACCGGGCGATCACTGATCGTGCGAAAGTCCGGGATTGGGACCGTCTCCACCGGCGGCTCCTCCAAGAAGAGGAACCCCACCGGCGTATGCGTCTTGCGGGCGAAGTCCTCCAACTGCTTCAGCGTCGGGGCCGCCTCACCTGCGAGCCACGCCGCGTAGCGGGGGAACCGCTGCTCCCAGACCTCGTCATCGATCCCAGACCGGGCGCGAGCCCACTCAAGCACCCCCGGTCTCACCTCGACCCGCACGCTCACGACAGCTCACCTCCCCGATCCGACGCGCCGTCCACGATCGACGGTACAGGGAGGGTATGACCACGATTCATGCCGTTTGCCTCGCCCGGCGTTTGTCGGCCGGCTGCACCGAACGCTCCGCCCGGATCCGATCCAGCAACACCGACACCGGCTCATCCGACGGATCCTGTGGCACCAGCCGCCCCTCGAACGCCGCCTTCAACACTGAACGCCGCAATCCCGCGGCACGGGCAAGCCCAATGTCGACCGCTCGCTCACACGCGTCCAGGAAGGACATCTGCCGCTCGACCTCCGCGAGGATGCGCGACTGCTCCTCCACCGGAGCGATCGGCACGGGGAAGGCCTTCAGCGTCTTCAGGTTGAGCGACGCAAGGTTGGTCGTCTGCTTGCCGCGGTCTTCGAACCATCCGCGGCCAAAGGTATTGCCCCAGATCGAGACCAGCTTCGGCTCGACCCCGCCGGAGAGTCGAGCCCGGAAGACGTGGTTCTGATGGATGCAGCTGGCGATCTGGCCCTCCCACACCCACCCGCGCCCGAGCTTGTCGCGATCGCCGCCCTCGTTGAACAGAACGTCACCCGGCTGAAGCTGGAGCTGCCCCGCCTTCTCCGGAGCGACTCGGATCGTGGTGATCGTCTCGAGATCCAGGAAGCCCCGCTGAACGTTCGCCACGCGCAGATACGGAACCTCAACGAACGACGGATCGGACTGCCGCTTCGAGTCTTTGGTCACCCCGCCGACTACGTCGGCGATGACCCCCAACTCCGCCCACGACCATGACGGCGGAAGCTCGGGGACGCCATCCGGCTCCGCCGCCTCCACTCCAAAGTCGGCGAGGAGCTTGGCAGCGGGAGTGTCGGTGGAGTCTTGCGGGACGAGGCGGCCCGTGACGGCGGCGGTGAGGATCGACTCTCGCATGCGCTTGAGGAGTCGGCGGACGTTGCGGAGTGCGGCTTCGCCGGCGTCGAGCTTGGAGAACGCTTCCTCGATCGCCGTGACGATCCGCTCCTGCTCAGCCACGGGCGGCATCGGGACGACCATCTCTCGGATCGTTGAGATATTCAGGCTTGCTCTCGTGGTGCCACCAGCCTCGTAGGACCCTTCGCACGACAGGTGCCAGAAGTAGAACAGCAGGTAGCGCTTGACGAAACGACGATCGGGATCAATGACCGCCACCGTCCGAGAGACGTTCGCCCCAGCCGCCTCCAGGGGGCAGATCGCTGCTCGACCGACAGTGCCTTGGATCGACAGGAGCACCTCACCTCCCTGAAGCCGGCTCCGCGAGAACTCCTCATCGAGCTGATGCGAGATCCGATGTGCTTCGTCAAGGACCAACCGGTAGTCGGCAATGTCGACGATCCGAACGAGAGGCACGCCGTCGGCGACGAATGGGCCGGGCTTCAGGACGCCGTAGCAGATCGGCCGGGTTGTCTCAGTGGCATCGCCAAGCGTGGTGGCGGCCCAGCCCGTCGGTAGATCGGTCATGCGACGAGTTCCTGGGTGAGTTCGTCGAGGAGGGGGGCGAGTCGTCCGGCGAAGGTGTTGTTGGCGCGGCCGTAGCCGCCGTGGCCGATGAAGGGTTCGAGCTCGAAGTCGTCGGGAGCGATAGTGAGGCTGGTGGCGAGGTGGTCCTTGATGCGGGTCAGCCAGACGAGCTGATCGTCGGTGAACGTCGTGCCGGCCTGGGTCTGTTGGGCGAGCCAGTTCTGGAAGCGTTCGTCGACGGTCAGCGGGTAGGCGACCAGGTCGCGGTCGGGGTCGAGGGCCTTGCGGACGAGGCTGATCAGGTTGGTGAACTGCGTACCGGCCGAGCCGCGAACCCGTGACGCCTCGAGTGCCTCGTAGGCGGCCCACAGCCGTTCGGGGGTCCAGTTGTACGGAGGGCGGCCGATCGCCGTCGCGAGTTCCTTGATCGCCTTCAGAGTGAGCCGCTTGCCGTAAGGGCGCGAGTAGAGGATCTGGAGGGCGTCGATGTCGTCGCGATGCTCAGCGACGTACGCCTGCCACGACTCGATCGTGGTGCGGGCACGGTCGGTGGCGTCGCGGGAGAACCCGGCGTCGATGATCTCGTCCTTGGAGGTCTCGTCGAGCACCTGGGTGTAGCTGCGTCGCACCTCGATCAGCTTCGTTCGCAACTCCGGCCGCTCGGCCAGCACGCGGCAGGCCTTCTCGACCAGCGCGGTCCGTGCCTCGTGGAGCTGGTCGTCGGTGGGGTCGACGCCGCCGTTGGCCGCCGCGGCGGCTTCCCAGGCCTTGTCGGTGTCGACGGCGTCGGTGAGAAACCGCACCAGATCGGTTAGCCCGACACCGCCGGCTGCGTCCGCGATATCAGTGCGGTCGTCAGGGGTGATGACTCGCTCCAGGCGGGCGAGACGACCGGCGATCGACGACACCACGTCCGCGTCACGGACGCCGGCAGCGACCTGGTCAAGCAGCTTCTTCAGCGACTCGCCCTTGCGACGGTCGAGCGGGTTGGTGTCGTTGAACTCGGCCTCGGTCACGCCGACGGCATCGACGATCACGAAGTGCGTCTTCGCGGTCGCGTCCGCCGAGACGGCTTGGAGGTCGTTCGGGTCGATGACCCGGACGCCGCGGCCCTTCATCTGCTCGAAGAAGTTCCGGGAGCGGACCTGGCGCATGAACATCACGCACTCCAACGGCCGCACGTCGGTGCCGGTGGCGATCATGTCGACCGTGACCGCGATGCGCGGGTTGAAGCTGTTCCGGAACTGGTTCAGCAAGTCCTCGGGCTTCACGCCGGTGGTGCGGTAGGTGATCTTCACCGCGAAGTCGTTGCCGCGGCCGAACTCCTCCCGGCAGATCCGCACGATGTCATCGGCGTGGCTGTCGTCCTTGGCGAAGATCAACGTCTTGGGGACTTCGCTGCGGCCGGGGAAGATGCCGCCTTCGTCGAGCGGCTTGAACAGGTTGTCTCGGAACGTGCGGATCACGGTGCGGATCTGGTCGACGGCGACCACGTCACGGTCGAGCTGGCGGGCGTCGTAGACGACGTCCTCGTCGAGCTTCTCGAGCCGCACCTTGCGGGTCTCGCGCTCACGGAACTTCGTCACCAGCCCGGCCTCGACCGTCGACCCCTGCTCGCTGATCTTCGTGCGGATCCGATAGACGTCGAAGTCGACGTTCACGCCGTCGGCGACGGCCTCGGCGTGGCCGTACTCGACGACAAGGTTCTGGTTGAAGAACCCGAACGTCTGCTTAGCCGGAGTCGCCGTCAACCCGACCAGGAACGCGTCGAAGTACTCGATCACCTGACGCCACACCCCGTAGATCGAGCGGTGGCACTCGTCGATGATGACCACGTCGAACGCCTCGATCGGGATCGCCGGGTTGTACGCCACCTCGACCGGGCGCTCGGGCTCGATCTGTGCACCGGACTTCTCGTCGACGTCCTCGGGCAGCTCCTCCTCACCTCGCAGCATCGAGTACAGGCGCTGCACCGTCGTGATCACCACCCGAGCAGCCGGGTCGATCCGGTTCGAGGTCAGCAGCTGCACGTTGTAGAGGTCGGTGAACTTGCGGCCATCTCCAGGGGTGGCGAACTGCTGGAACTCGCGCAGGGTCTGTCGGCCGAGGTTCGCCCGGTCGACGAGGAACAGCACCCGCTCCGCGCCTGCGGTCTGCACCAGCCGGTAGGCGAGGTTGGCGGCCATGAACGTCTTGCCCGAGCCGGTCGCCATCTGCGCCAGCGCTCGCGGATGGTTTCTGCACATCGACGCCTCGATCCGGCCGATCGCCTCCACCTGGATCCGCCGCAACCCGTCCGCAGGCACCGGGCCAAGTCCGTGCAGCCGCGCTCGGAGCGAGCCGGCCTCCGCGTCGTCGATCCAGTGACGCAGCCAGCGAGCCAGCGTCTCGGGCCGGTGGAAGGTGACCACCGGACGCGACCGGGGCTCAGGGTCGAACCCATCCGTGAACATCGTCTCGTCGCCCGTCGACTCGTACAGGAACGGCAACGGCGACACCAGCGCCGGCAGGTCCTTCGGAAGCCCCGCCGCGTACTTCGCCGACTGCGACTCCACCCCGGCCAGCGGTGTGCCCGACGGCTTGGCCTCAACGGCCCCGACAGCCTTGCCGTCGACGAACAACAGGTAGTCGGCCCGGCCGTGACCGGCGGCCATGATGAACTCCCGGACCGCCACCCCCTGCCCGGCGTACAGGTTCAGGTCCTTGCGGTCCTGCACCACCCAGCCGCACGCAACAAGCTGCCGGTCGATCTCCACCCGGGCGCGCGCTTCCGCGGTGAGGTAGCCCTCGCTCATCGCAAGGCCCGGAGCCGGGATAACAACATGGTCCCACCAGGGTAGGCGCCCCACGACCACCCATCGGGTTGTCGCCGGAGCACACCCACGTCCCGGAGTTGCTCCCGGTGGAACTCCCGAACTTGCTCCCGCAGGGATTGATGGACTCCGAGGTGAACCGCCGCGCCGTACCTCAACTCCCCGGAAGTCTGCCAGCGGCGTCCGCTACCGTCTGGCCGTGACGGACGCCAACGACCTGGGTGATGCGTACGGTGTTCCCGGCAACGTCTTGCGGCTCTCTGACGAGTTCTACGGCGGGCTCGGCCGCATCGCAGCGCTCGGCGCCATCGTTGAGCTGCGGATGAGCGACATCGTCGTGCGCTGGGGTCGGGAGGACGCCGACACCGGCCAACAGATGCGATTCCTGGTCGACCGCTTCCGAGAGATCAAGAAAGCGCGCCTCGACGCGGGCCTGGACGTTCCCGAAGGCCTCGTTCGAGCCGTGGCGGCCGCGCACGCTGCGATGGATGAGCGAAACGAGCTGATCCATAGTCTCTGGCCCGGCGAGGACATCGGGTGGAGGAACCGACGGGGTGGGTCGGTCCCAACGGTTCATCTCGGGGTTCCCGCGCTACGGGACGTGATCGGGAATCTCCTTCGAGCGAGCGAGAGGCTGGGCCGCTACCTCTATTCGCCTACCGAGCCGACGCCGATCGCCACGATCAGGAGGCGCCGCGATGTGCCGACGCGGCAAGCAGTCGGTGCCCACGACGCGGGAAGCAATAGCGCTGGCAGCCCGCTGTCCGACGAGTACCGAATCGACGCCTGGTCACGGGCGCTGGTCAAAGTCCGTGACCTACGAACGGCCCACAGCGACTTCCATGGCACCGAGTGGCCGCTCGGCAAGGAGCACCTCCTGCACGACTGTCTGGAGAGCGTCCGCTCGTCGATCGAGGCGGGCACCTGGCCCTGCGCCCAACGGATCACCACAAGACCGTCCGGCGAGCTTCCGCCCATCCACGCCGAGCTCTGCTCCAACGGCCAGATCTACGTGATCGACGGCCAGCTCCGTGTGCTCACCGCGCTGTGGAACGGGCTTGTCGAGCTGGATGCGTACGTGGTGGAGATGCACGACCGGCACCGACCGTCGCCCTGAGGCACGCCGGCAGCGGGGTCGTCAGGCTCCCAGAAATCGTGCACACCGTCCCGGTGATTATCTGTGAGTGCTGCCCGATCTTGCTCCCGATGAACGATTCGGTCGGTGCGCCTCCTGCGCCGTCGAGCGAGGCCGCGACACGCATGGCGGCTGGTCCTTTCGCGAACTCGGTCATCGCGTCGGTGGCCGACGCTGATCGGCGGCGGCACGACCTGTCGCAGATCCCGGATCCGCGGGGTGCGTACAGAGACATGCGCGCCGACTCGACATCCAGGTCCACCGACAGGCCGACGATCGTCGGCGTCCGATCCGACACCGTGCTCGACCCGAAGCTCGTGGCCGAGTTCCGGGTGGTCGCGTCTCGCACCGACATCGCGCATCGTGTGCTGACGATCCTCGAGCCGGATCAGGGATCGGTTCTCCCTGCCTCTGCTGAGCGACACGAAGGCTGAGGGCGCAGCGCACGCGGCCGCGTCGCCTCGATGCGTCGACCGGCCTGGAGTCCGGCCGGTGGTACCGTTCGAGCGGAGCCACTCAGCGCTGAAGTGAATACCTGCCGAACGAACTCGCCGACAACACGACGAGCAAGTTCTTGAAGTGACTCATCGTGTCCGATTCGCCTTCGGCTTTGGCGTCGGCGGCGGGAGTGATCCGACGTGATCGAAGCCCTCGTCGATGAGGTCCGCCCATGTCGGCTCGTCGGCTGGGGCGATGGCCGCCCACTCACGGAAGCGACGCCCAGCCGGCGCGAACGAGTGCGCGGCCCCTGACGCAACGAGCGCGTCAACCCGAGTTGCGGGAAGCTTCACGAGCAGGTCACCCGTACGGCGATCGAACGAAGCGAAGAACGCACCGTTCAGGCGCAGACAGGGCAGGCCCATCATCGTCGATCGGCTCACACCGGGGCGGTCGAGCAGCGTCTCGGCGTGCTCCCAGAAGCGATGCTCGAAGTCGTCGTCCTCGTGAGGTTTCCTCATCGCAGTCCCAGCTCGCTGCGGGATGGAACGCGACCGTCGGCGAGCGGATCGGGCCCGAGGTCGCGGCCTTCGGCCCGGGTGGCGAGCCGGGTGAGGTAGTTCGCCCACCCACCATTGTGAGCCTCAGCCATCGGGCCCTCGAGCCCGCGGTGCACCAGACGTAGCTCGGTACCACTCGGCGTCGGGCGCAGGTCGATCTCGACCACGGTGGATCCCGGCGGAACACCGACGTCGGCTCTGTCCCAGCCGTAGGTGAACACCACTCGCCGCTCGGGGATGAGTTCGATGAACTCGCCGCGCACCGTGTCGCCGTTGTGGTGGGTCCACATCACCTCGCCGCCCGGTCGAGGGTCGAGCGACGCGACCGGTGCCATCCATTCGATGAGCAGATCGGCCTGCGTGAGCAACGCGCACACGTCCGAGGGGCTGGCCGCGATGGTGATCGTCTTGTCGACGAGTTTCATGCCGAGCCCCGGCGGCGGCGCGTCGATGCACCGGTCTCGGATGCACCGGTCTCGGCGCGTTGCTTCAACGCGTCGAGGCGATCCGTCCACAGTTCGTCGAACACCGCCCGCACCTGGGCCAGGCGTTCGAAGTCCACCGAGTACAGCCGACGTTTCGCATCCACCCGCACGTGCATCAGACCGACATCCTTGAGCAGCTTGAGATGCGGGCTCGCCGCCGACGGTGCGAGCCCGGCCGCCTCCGCGAGCTCGGTCGCCGTGCGCTCGCCGTCACGTGCCAGGCGCAGCATGGCGCGCCGCCCAGGATGGCCCATTGCCTTCACCGCCTCGTCCAGGCCATCGTCGCGACGGTCAGCGGCGCGGGTCACGGCCCATCGCCCCCAACAACACGTCCTGACCCGACGCTCCCGCATCCACCTGAACGGCGGGACCGACGAACCCGGCCTGGCGACCGACCTCGGGCATCTGGGGCAAGAACATCGACACCACCGCTTCGACGACGTCGGCATCGAGCGTTCGATCCGCTCCGACCGCTACGGCGAGATCCCACGTGTGGATCAGTTGATCCATCGCCGTCCCCGCCGCGGCCTCTGCCACCGACCACTCGAACCCCGCCGGCGACATGCACCGCCGCTCGAGTGCCCCAGGTTGCGACAGCTGCGCGACGACCGTCTCGATCACCACGGGATCGGGCCACGCAGCGGCCGGGATTGCGTCGACGCCGAGCGCGCCCAACAGGTACGCCGGGCCACCAGCCAAGTGCTCCAACAACGCCGAGACATCCCACTCCGAGCACGGCGTCGACAGCGTCATCTGGTCCGGCCGCACCGACCGTGCCATCCGCGACGCCGCCACCCCCGCCCGTTCGAACATCTCTTTCGGCTCCACGGCCACCCCCATCGATTCAGGTATTGATCAATTGATCATCATCTGAAACAAATCGGCCGTCAAGGCCTCCGATGGCTGGGAGGCAAACGCTGAGGCACGATGCGAGCGAAGCCTCCCAGGGATGCGGGGCGAACCGACTAGCCGATGTCGCGCCGAACCGTCCGCACGATGCCAGCGGCAAGCGGCAGCACCACCCAGAACAGGATCGAGACCGACACATGCGACACGTGATCACCCCAGTCGTTCTCGAGCACCCAGCTCCAGGTCGTGGACATGTCGATCCACTCCGACACCACCGTCGATGCGTTACCGAGCAGCGCGAACGACGCGGGAAGAGCGAACGACGCGGCAATGGCCGCTGCGGAGTTGTGCAGCAGCGCCCCAAGTGCAACTGCGGCAAGGACATTGAGGATCAGGTAGAGCAGATACGAGGCGATGGCGCCGGCGCTCAGATTCGCCTCGAGGGCGCGCCCCGAAGCCGACGCGAGTCCGAGTCCGGCGGCCGTGGCCACCATGCCGAAGATCGCGCCACCGACCCCCATGACGAGTGAGACCATCAGCTTGGCGTTCACGACTCGGATGCGACGCGGCTCCTGGGTGAACGTGGTCATGACACTGCGTTGGCTCCATTCGCCGGTGAAGGTCAAGATCGCCACCACCGGCAGCAGGATCGACAACGCGAGAGCGGCAACACGGAGGTAGCTCGCGTGGGTCTGATCGAAACTCGTCGGGACGACGACGGGTACCAGCATCATCCCCGCGGTCGACAGGGCAACGAACGCAAGGAGCCAGCGAGCCGCTCGCGTGTCGGTGGCCTTGGACCATTCGACTCGGACGAGCCGTGAGAACGGAATCGATCCCGAGGCTGTCGAGGCCGAGGCCATCGAGGCCACCTCGGTGTCATGTGCTCGGGGAGCACCGGTTCGGGGGGACAGTGACGTGGTCATGCAACGGCCTCGTGCGACAGAGCTGCCTTGGCAGCGGTGAGGGAGAAGAACAGTTGTTCCAGTCCGTTCGTCTCGGACTGACGCAACTCGGTGAGGAGCACCTGGTGCTCGTGCGCCACACGCGCCAGGACCTCGGTCGTGACCGCGCCTCCCGAGACGTCGACAGTCAGCGCATCTCCGGGCCCGGCGACGTAGTCGATCCGCTCCGCTCGCAGCGCGGCGGCCAAGCCAACGGGGTCGGTGCTTCGCACGACGATGGTGGAGCTGGCGAGCAGGTCCTCGAGCCGACCGGCGGCCACCACCGCACCACCGGAGATGACGACGAGATGATCGGCGGTGGCCTGCACCTCGTGGAGCAGATGACTCGACAACAGCACCGTGCCCCCATGGTCGGCGAAGTCGCGCAGGAGCGTTCGCATCCAGGCGATGCCCTCGGGATCGAGCCCGTTCGCCGGTTCATCGAGGATGAGCGCCGCCGGTTCACCGACGAGGGCCTGCGCGATGCCGAGGCGCTGGCGCATCCCGAGGGAGTAGGTCCCGACGCGCTTGTCGGCCGCATCGGCCAGCCCGACGAGGTCCAGCAGATACTCGACCCGCCTCGGGTGAACGCCCGCCAGCCGCGCCGCGATGGTGAGCGTCGCCCGGCCACTTCGGCCGGGATGCATCGCCGAGGCGTCGAGCAGTGTCCCGACCACCCGAGTTGGGTTGGGCAACTCGACGAACGGTCGACCATCGATGGTCGCGGTCCCGCTGTCGGGCCGCACGAGAGCGACGATCATCTTCAGCGTCGTGGACTTGCCGGCGCCGTTGGCACCGAGGAAGCCGGTGATGGTCCCGGGTTCGCAGTGAAACGAGACATTGCGAACGACCGGCACCTCCTTGTAGCCCTTGGTGAGGGCAGAGGTCGTGATCATGCACCCAGCGTGAACGCTCCCGCGGCGCCGGCGCATCGGGCAGTCGACCACGTTGCGATGTCCGACCTGACAGCGTTCGCCGCCGACATCTCGCCGTTCGTTGGTGGTGATATCGACTTTCGTCGATGTCCCACAGCGGTCCCGGACGCCTACGCTCGGCTCGTGTTCCGGCTACGCAGATGGTGGGCTCAGGCCGCACCCATGGCGATGCTCGGTCCCGGGGACTCGGCCGCAGTCGATTCCGTGAAACCACGGACGGCGCGCGACTGGGCCGTCGACGCCAGTGCGTTCGTCATCGCAGCCGCTCTCGGTGCGGTCATCTTGAGCGTGACCGCAGACGACACCGCCAACCGGATGACCTCCGGGAAGGTTGCCATCGACGCCACGCTCGGCGCTGCGTGCTGCATGTCGTTGTGGTGGCGGCGACGCTGGCCGTTCGCTGTGGCGCTGGCGTGCGTGCTGTTGGGTGCGTTCTCGACGTTCGGCACGGTCGCCGGCCTGTTCGCGCTGGCCTCGCTGGCAACGTTCCGCCACGTCCGGCCGGCTGTGGTCGTAGCCGCGCTGTTCATCCCGTCGGCCGTGGTGTGCTCGATCTGGCTCGGACGATCCGATACCTGGTCGGTGCTGCTGCCCACGACAGCTCTCGCCGCTGCTGCAATCGCGTGGGGCATGTTCGTCCGTGCCCGACGTCAGCTCCTCTCCGCCCTGCTCGAGCGGGCGCAGCGCGCCGAGGCCGAACAACTCGTCCACGCCGAGCGCGCACGGATGGCCGAGCGGACCCGCATCGCGCGGGAGATGCACGACGTGCTCGCCCACCGCATCTCGCTCGTCGCGCTGCACGCCGGGGCGCTCGAGATCGCCCGCGATCTGCCGCCCGCCCAAGTGCGCGAGAGCGCGGCGCTGTTGCGGTTGACTGCCCACCAAGCGCTCGAGGAACTGCGGGACGTGATCGGCGTGCTGCGCGAGGAGCCGGGACAGGAACGGCCGTCGACGGTGCCGCAACCGACGTTGACAGACATTCCACGCTTGGTGGAACAGACGCGTCGCTCCGGCGCCAAGATCGACTTCGAGATGCAGGTGGACAGTGCAGCCTCCGCGCCGGGCCCCTTGGGTCGTGACGCCTATCGCATCGTGCAAGAAGCATTGACAAACGTCAGCAAGCATGCTCGCGGCACGCTCGCCCAGGTTCGCGTGGCGGGAGCACCGAACCGTGGTCTGCACGTCAGCGTGCGCAACCCGGCCGCACTAGGCGCCCAGGATCGGCCGACCGTGCCGGGATCTGGCACCGGACTCCTCGGTCTCCAAGAACGGGTGGCGTTGGCCAAGGGCGTGTTGGTGCACGGACCGGACGCGTCTGGTGACTTCGTCGTCGAGGCCGACCTGCCGTGGTGAGAACTCGGGTGCTCCTCATCGACGACGACGCGCTGGTGCGTGCGGGACTGCGGATGATCCTGTCGTCGTCCGAGGAACTCGAGGTGGTGGGCGAGGCTGCCGACGGGGCCGACGCGGTCGCGGCCGTTCGTGCCCATCGCCCCGATGTCGTCCTCATGGACATCCGCATGCCCGGTATGGATGGCATCGCCGCTACGTCGGCCGTCCGGCGCCTCGCCGCTCCTCCGCACGTGATCGTCCTGACCACCTTCCAAGCGGACGAGCAGGTCATGAGCGCGCTGCGGGCCGGCGCAGACGGATTCCTGTTGAAGGACACCGCACCCGCCGACATCATCAATGCGGTGCGCCTCGTGGCGGCAGGAGAAGCGATGCTCTCACCGTCTGTCACCCGCACACTGCTCTCTCATCTCGGCAACGACGAAGGAGCAGATCGCCGCCGTCTCGCTGCCGAGCGACTGACGTTGCTCACCGACCGGGAGCGAGAGGTCGCGACTGCGGTGGCGTCCGGCGCATCCAACGCCGAGATCGCGGCATCGCTGTTCATGAGCGAGGCCACCGTCAAGGCGCACGTGTCGCGTCTGCTCACCAAACTCGCCGTCACGAACCGAGTGCACATCGCAATCGTCGTGCACGACGCGCAATCGTGAATCGACAGCGTGCCCGGCTTCGCTGCGTTGTCGCTTGCTGAGCGTGCGCGGGCGGTGCTGTCGTCTCAGGCGGTCAGTGCAGTTGCTTTCGCATGCAGATGCTGAGCGGCGCGTCGGCGTACTTCCCCCAGCACGGGCAGATCTCGAAACCTTTGCGGCTGTAGAGCGATTGCGCCGCCAGCTGACGGGTCCCGGTCTCGAGCACCATGGTCCGGACGCCGAGACGAACTGCTTCGGCCTCGAGCGCATCGAGCACACGCTCGGCCACGCGCCGGCCACGCACCTCGGGATCGGTGAACATCCGCTTCACCTCGGCTCGGTCATCGTCGAGCCGGCGCAGTGCTCCACACCCCACGGCGCGTTCACCGAGCCAGGCGATGACGAACGTGCCATTGCCTTGGGCGACGTCATCCTCACTCAGGTCGAAGAAGGTGGACCCCTCTTCCGGATACATCGCGCTGAGCTCGGCGTTCAAACGGCCTATCAACGCGGAAGCGTCGGGCGAGCTGAGCTCGACCCGACGCACTTCCACATTGTCAATTGTGTTTGACACGACTCAGATGAGGCCGAGGTCCTTCACCGCGTCGCGCTCCTCGATGAGCTCGTTCACCGACGCGTCGATCTTGCCGCGGCTGAACTCGTTGATGTCGAGACCCTGGACGATCTTGTACTCACCACCCGAGCAGGTGACCGGGAAGGACGAGATGATGCCCTCGGCAACGCCGTAGGAACCATCGGACGGGATGGCCATCGACACCCAGTCGCCGGCGGCAGTGCCCTGCGTCCACGTGCGGATGTGGTCGATGGCGGCGTTGGCGGCCGAGGCGGCCGACGACAGGCCGCGGGCCTCGATGATGGCAGCGCCACGCTTGGCCACCGACGGGATGTAGGTGCCTTCGTACCAAGCATGATCGCCGACCAGGTCGTAGGCGTTCTTGCCGTCGACCTCGGCGTGGTACAGGTCGGCGAACTGCGTCACGGAGTGGTTACCCCAGATGGTCATCTTCTTGACCGACGTCACGGGACGACCGGCACGCTCGGCCAGCTGTGCCACAGCACGGTTGTGATCGAGGCGGGTCATCGCGGTGAAGCGGGCCGGGTCGAGACCCTTGGCGTTGTTCATGGCGATGAGGGCGTTGGTGTTGGCCGGATTGCCGACCACGAGGATCTTGGCGTCCTTCTTGGCGCTGCGGCCGAGGGCCTCGCCCTGGGGCTTGAAGATGCCGCCGTTGGCGCTCAGCAGATCGCTGCGCTCCATGCCAGCCTTACGGGGCATGGCGCCCACGAGGAGGGCCACATCGGCATCACCGAAGGCGACGTTGGCGTCGTCGGTCTTGACGATGCCGGCGAGGGTCGGGAACGCGCAGTCCTCGAGCTCCATGGCGACGCCGTCGAGCGCCTTGAGGGCCGGGGTGATCTCGAGGAGCTGCAAGATGACCGGAGTGTCCGGTCCGAGCATGGCTCCAGATGCGATGCGGAACAGGAGGCTGTAGCCGATCTGACCGGCTGCACCGGTCACGGCGACACGTACGGGGGAAGTCATGAACGTGACGTTACGCCCCAGCGTGCGCGGGCTTTCAATCCCGTTCGATCACCGGTCGTCGCGTCGGCGTCATCGACCGAGGCGGTCGGTGAGGCCGAGGTTGGACCACAGCTCTCTCGTGGCTCCGGAACGGTTCATCGTGTAGAAGTGCAAGCCAGGCGCCCCCCGATCGAGGAGCTCGACACACAGCTCGGTGGCAGCCTCGATACCGACCTTGGCGACGGCCTCGGGCTCATCGGCGTACGGCGACAGCCGATCGGCCAACCACTGCGGGAACGCCGCTCCCGACAGCTCGGCCATGCGCTTGACCTGACCGATGTTGGTCACCGGCATGATGCCGGGGATGATGGGTTTGGTGACGCCCAACGCCGCGAGCTCATCGACCATGCGCACGTAGTGCTCGGCGTCGAAGAAGAACTGCGTGATGGCGAAGTCGGCACGGCGGAGCTTGTCGGCCAGATGCTTACGATCGTCGGCCCGACTCGTCGAGCGAGGATGCAGTTCGGGGTGTGCAGCAACGCCGATGGAGAACCCGCCCGCCGCCGCCACGTGGTCCAGGAGCTCGCCGGCGTACGCGAAGTCGCTCGGGCCGACGGTGGCATCGGTGGGTGGATCGCCACCGAGGGCCAAGATGTTCTCGATGCCGGCCGCGCGGTAGCCGTCCAGGATCGCCGTGATGTCGGCCCGGGTATGCCCCACACAGGTGAGATGCGCCATCGGCGTGATCGACGTCTCCTTGCGCACCCACGTGACCACCTGATGGGTGCGGTCGCGGGTCGAACCGCCGGCACCGTAGGTGACCGACACGAAACTCGGATTGAGCGGCTCGAGCTCGGCGATGGTGCGGCCCAGCGACATCTGGGCGTGATCGGTCTTGGGCGGGAAGAACTCGACCGAGAACGTGTGCCCGGCGGCCAAGAGATCAGCGATACGGGCCATGTGCCGAGACGCTAGCGGCCGGCCGCGGGCACCGGGGCGACCGTGGCTCCGCGGCGCGGCACGTCGAGCAGCGCGAAGCCAACCCAGGCACCGCAAACTCTGGAGCCTCCGTTGCGTATACGACACCGCACACTCCAGTCTGGCGCCGGCGCCAGACTGGGGATCAGTGGCGGAAGTGGCGTTCGCCGGTGAACACCATGGCGATCCCGTGCTCGTTGGCCGCGGTGATGACCTCCTCGTCACGCACCGATCCACCGGGTTGGATCACCACGCTGACGCCCGCACCAGCGGCCATGTCGAGCCCATCCCGGAATGGGAAGAACGCATCGGACGCACACACGCCACCCTTGGCCCGATCCCCGGCCTTCTCCACGGCGATGCGCGCCGAGTCGAGCCGGTTCTGCTGGCCGGCACCGATGCCCACTGCAGCGCCGCCACCGGTGAGCACGATGGCGTTGGAGCTGACCGCCGCGCACACCGTCCACGCCAACTGCACCTCGGGCCACAACTCCTCGGGCACCTGCGCATCGGTGACGGTGCGCCATCCGGAGCGATCGAGCGACACCGTGTCGCGCTGTTGCACCAGCAGGCCCCCGTCGATGGAGCGCAGATCGAGCGCCTCGGCGTGGGGCGCCGGAGCCGACAGCACGCGCAGGTTCTTCTTGCGGGCCAAGGTCTCGATGGCCTCGTCGTCCAACGACGGCGCCACCACCACTTCGGTGAACACCGGCGACAGTGCCTCGGCCATCGCTGCGGTGACCGGACGGTTGGCCGCCACGATGCCTCCGAACGCCGAAACCGGATCGCACGCGTGAGCCCGTCGATAGGCGTCCTCGATGTCAACCCCAATTGCGACCCCGCACGGGTTGGCGTGCTTGACGATCACCACTGCCGGCTCTGCGAAGCGATGCACGAGACGCCACGCCGCCTCGGTGTCATAGAGGTTCAGATAGCTGAGCTCCTTGCCACCGTGCTGCACCGCTTCGTCCCACCAGCTCGTGGCACCGGCGAAGCGATAGCGAGCGCCGAGCTGATGTGGGTTCTCTCCATAGCGCAGCGACTGGGCCAGATCGGCCGCGAGGTGCAAGCTGCGCGGGAGTTCGGCGCCATCGCTCTCGTCGAACCACGTGACGATGGCCGCGTCGTAGGCCGCGGTGTGCGAGAACGCCTTGCGGGCCAACTGCCGCTTGGTGCTCGCGCTCAATGCTCCACCCGATCGGATCTCGTCCACCACCGCCGGATAATCGGCCGGGTCGACCACGATGCCGACGTGCGCGTGGTTCTTGGCTGCCGCTCGCACCATCGTGGGACCGCCGACGTCGATCAGTTCTATCGACGGGTTGGACGTGAAGGGATACAGGTTCACCACCACGAGGCCGAACGGCTCGATGCCGAGGCGTTCGAGGTCGGCGACGTGGTCGGGCACATCCAGGTCGGCCAGCAGCCCAGCGTGAACCGCGGGATGCAACGTGACGACCCGATGACCCAAGATCGCACCCGAGCCGGTGATCTCGGCCACGTCGGTCACGGCGATCCCCGCGTCGGCGATGACCTTTGCCGTCCCGCCCGAGGAGACGAGACCCCAGCCGAGATCGCTGAGGGAGCGGGCCAGGTCGACGACACCGGTCTTGTCGAAGACCGAGAGCAGGGCACGTTTGTTGTTCACCGCAGGAACTCCTCGATGGTGGCGGGATAGAGACGACGTTCGACGGCCTTGATGCGCTCGTGCAGCGCGTCCTCGTCGTCGGTGGGAAGTACGGGGACCGCTTCTTGGGCCAGGATCGGCCCGTGGTCCACTTGCTCGGTGGCGATGTGCACGGTGCATCCGGTGACCTTCACCCCATAGGCCAAGGCATCAGGCACGGCGTGGGCACCGGGGAAGGACGGCAACAAGCTGGGATGGGTGTTGAGCACCCGATGGTGGAAGCGCACGAACATCGGGGCGCTGAGCACCGTCATGAACCCGGCCATGGCAACGGTGTCGACGCCATCGAGTGCATCGATGACCCGCTGCGTGTAGGCGGGGCGGTCGAACCCCGGGCCGATCGCACCTCTGTCAACTCGAATTGCTTTGATGCCGCGCGACTCGGCGATCTCGAGGGCCCGACAGGCCCGGTCGGTGACCAAGCGATCGACCCGGATGGACGCGTCGCAGATCGCCTCGAAGATCGTTCCGCTGCCCGAAGCCAGCACCGCCAGGACCATGGCTGCGACCGTAGTGGACGGTGCGCGTCGGCACCTCGGGAGCGAACTACGTTGCGCCGCAGGTGCGCGGCCTCGCGGTGCCCAAAGAGGAGGCAGAAATGAAGAAACAGATCTCGGTGGCCAACCTGGTGATGCTCGCCGGTGGCGCCGTGACCTTCTTGTTCTCGTGGTTCACGTTCATCGGGTTCGGCGACTTCGGCGAGAGCGCCTGGGGTAGCGGCAACTTCCCGTTGGCGACCATCCCGGCAATCCTGGGTCTGGCGATGATCGTGGTTGGGATCTTGGACCTCATCGGCAAGGACCTCCCGGGAGAGGTGCTGACGTTCAACTGGAAGCAGATCAAATTCACCTGGGGTGTGGTCGCGACCACGATCATGATCGCCTTCCTCATCCTGGACAAGGGAAGCGGAAGCCTCAAGTTCGGCGGCATCATGATGCTGCTCGGCTCGATCGCCATGGCGGCCGGCGCCACGATGGGGATCTTGGGGAAGGGCACCGACCTGGTGAACATCCCCGACATCGGCAGCAACTCGCCGAAGCCCTCGGGCGGCACCCCGCCCCCGCCCCCTCCTCCGCCCCCGCCGCCCAGCGTCTGAGGTCCTGACGAGTTCGCTCGGGTCGGTCGGCGCGCGGCCGACCGGCTCGAGCGACGATCACCCCGCTATCCATAACACTGGGAAAAGCCAACGGTAAATGGCACCCGTTCGTCTCACGCAGCCCCCCACACACACCCGATGATGGACCCATGACGACTCGCTCTTCCCGAAAGATCTCTGTTCGTCGGCTCGCCCTTCCGCTTGTGGTCGTGGCTCTGGCTATCGGCCTGTGGGCCGTGCCTTCCGGAGCCGCCCGGCCCCGGTGGAGTACCTCGGTCACCATCAGCCCCGGCGCGGCCGCTCAGGGCGAGACGGTGACCATCACGGTCAATGCCACCTCGCGTTCGAAGATCACCTCGCTCATCGAGGTCGAGCTGTTCGACGCCTCGGGAACGCAAGTGTTCCAGCAGGTCTGGAACAAGCAGGCGTTCCGCGCCGGGCGGGCCCGCACCTTCACCACCACCTGGACCGTCCCGACGTCGGTGGCACCTGGTCAGCTCAGTGCCGTGGTCGGGGTGTTCTCCACCAACTGGAAGACGTTGCGGCAATGGAACGACACCGGCGTCACGTTGGACGTGGCCGCCGGATCAGCGCCGGGGGCAACCGCTCCGGGACCGGCGCCATCGGGCACGCACTTCACGACGTTGCCGGTCGGCGCCGCACTCCCGTCCGAAGCGGCATGCGCGTCTGCTGTGCGCAAGACGCCGGAGGCCCGGCCGCAGAACGCAACCTTCAACGTCACCAGAGGCACGTCACCTGCTGACGGCTACCCCCGGGTCACCGGCAACTTCACCGGCACCACCGATGAGATCATCCAGTGGGCCTCGTGCAAATGGGGCTTCGACGAGGACATCGCCCGCGCCCAGATCGCCGTGGAGAGCTGGTGGGACATGCGCACGGTGGGCGATCAGGCCAGTGGACGGCCCTCGTTCGGGCTCGGGCAGATCCGGGCCTACTACCACCCGGACGCGTTCGAGGACGACAACGCCAAGCGGTCCAGCGCGTACAACGTGGACTACATGATGCAGCTGTGGCGCAGCTGCTACGACGGCAAGGCCAATGGCGTCGACAACGGCTACAGCGGCTGGCTGCGTGGTTACACGCCCGGCGACTTCTGGGGCTGCATCGGCAACTACATGAGCGGCAGTTGGCATGACGCCGCTGGCGAGGCCTACGTGCTCAAGGTCCAAGACGCGCTGGCCAGTCGGGTGTGGACCACGCCGAACTTCCTCTCCGCCACCAGCTGATCGCACACGCCCCCTCACACACATCACGTGCGTCACGGCGAGGGCCCAGGGGTTCGCTCCCGGGCCCTCGCCCCGTTTTCACCGCAAGGCTCCAATTTCCGAGAGATTTCCCGATCTCGTGTCGAATTCGACGGACTCCGTTCGTAGCAGTGGGCAGAGTGAGTGCAACCGCCGAGCGGCCATGCTCGCCCCCATCCCAACGATCATCAGGAGAGCCCGATGCCCAAGTACCTGCTGTCCGTCCACTACGTCGATGGAGTCGGCGCCAGCGAATTGGCGGAACCCGTCGACATGAACGCCGTGTACGAACAGGTCGCCGACTTCAATCAGCGCATGCAGGATTCCGGAGCCTGGGTGTTCGGTGGCGGCCTGATGACCCCCGACACCGCAACAGTGGTGCGCACCGATTCGGGCCAACGCGTCGTCACCGACGGCCCGTTCTCCGAGGCCAAGGAGCAGATCGGCGGGTTCTGGATCCTCGAGGCACCGGACCTGGACGCGGCCCTCGACCTGGCCGACCAGGCGTCGCGCGCCTGCCTCGGACCGGTTGAGATCCGCCCGTTCCAGCCCGAGGAATGAGCGCAGCCCCACAGGCCGACATCGCCCGGATCTTCCGGGAGGAGTCCGGGCGGGTCATCGCTGGACTGGTCCGCCGATTCGGCGACATCGACGTCGCCGAGGAGGCGGTCCAGGACGCGTTCATGATCGCCACCGACCGCTGGACACGTGATGGCCTCCCGCCGAACCCGGGCGGATGGATCGCCACCACTGCCCGCAATCGAGCCCTCGACCGGGTGCGCCGTGAGGCCGGACGCAGCAGACGATCCATCGCCGCCATGAACCTGTACAGCAACGAACCCGGTGAACCAGACCGATTCGGGGACGACCGACTCCGCCTGATCTTCACTTGTTGTCATCCCGCACTCGAACCCAGCGCCCAAGTTGCGTTGACACTGCGCTTGCTCGGCGGACTCCAGACGCACGAGATCGCACGTGCCTTCCTGGTGCCCGAAACGACCCTTGCTCAACGCATCGTGCGGGCCAAGAAGCGCATCTCGGCCAACCACATCCCCTACCGCGTGCCCGAACCCCACGAGTTGCCCGACCGACTCCCCCCGGTGCTCGCAGTCGTCTACTTGATCTTCAACGAGGGTCACACCGCCACTGACGCCGACACGCTCGTGCGGCGCGAGCTGTGCGAAGAGGCCATCCGCCTCGCCCGCCTGCTCGCGGCGTTGATGCCCGACGAACCCGAGGTGCTCGGCCTGCTGGCCCTGACCTTGCTCATCCACACACGGGCGTCAACTCGAGTTGACACGCAGGGCACCTTGGTGCGTCTGGCCGATCAGGACCGATCACGTTGGGACGCCGACATGATCGCCGAGGGTCACGACTTGGTGCGGCAATGTCTGCGACGCAACCAGCCCGGTCCATATCAGTTCCAAGCAGCGATCAACGCTGTTCACACCGATGCACCCAGCGGCGCAGCGACCGACTGGTCACAGATCCTGGCGCTCTATGACCAATACGTCGCCATGGACCCGAGCCCGATCGTGGCCCTCAATCGCGCCATCGCCGTCGGCGAGCATCACGGGCCGGCTGCCGGGCTCCGCGAACTCGACGCGCTCGACCTCGACAACTACCCGTACTTCCACGCGGCGCGAGGCGAGTTCCTGCACCGTCTCGGCGACAGCAACGAAGCACGCACTGCGCTACGACGTGCCATCGACCTGACTTCGAACCCGTCGGAGCGCGCCCACCTCCATCGCCAACTCGAGCGATGACGTGAAGCGGGCGCGTCCCTTCGAAAAAGCCAACGGCCCCGGAGCAGTGCTCCGGGGCCGTCGTCGTCCAGTGATCGCGGTGATCAGAGCTTGGCGACGATCTCCGCCATCAGCTCGCCGGCTTCGGTCGGGTTCAGCCCGATCTTCACCCCTGCGGCCGCCAGTGCGTCCATCTTGCCCTGGGCCGTGCCCTTACCGCCGGAGACGATGGCGCCGGCGTGGCCCATCTTCTTGCCGGCCGGAGCGGTGACACCAGCGATGTACGCGCTCATCGGCTTGGTCATCTTGGCAGCGATGAACTCGGCAGCCTCTTCCTCGGCCGAACCACCGATCTCACCGATCATGATGACGGCCTTGGTCTCGGGATCGGCCTCGAACTCGGCCAGGCAATCCACGAACGACGTGCCGGGGACCGGATCGCCACCGATGCCCACGCAGGTGGTGACGCCGATGCCCTTCTGCTTCAACTCGTACAGCGCCTGATAGGTGAGCGTGCCCGAACGCGACACGATGCCCACCGACGGCTTGCCGGGCTGAGGCGGCAGGGCGATCTCACCAGCGGTGATGCCGATGTTGCAACGCCCTGGGCTGATGATGCCGGGGCAGTTGGGCCCGAGCAGGCGGGTGTTCGGGTAGTCGCGCTTGAGCGTGTTGAACGTGCGAGCTTCGTCCTGCGCGGGGATGCCCTCGGTGATGCAGACGATGAAGCCGATGCCTGCCGCAGCGGCTTCCAAGATGGCGGCCGACGCAGCCTTGGGCGGCACGGCGATGAAGCTGGCGGTGGCGCCGGTGGCGGCAACGGCTTCAGCCACCGAGTTGAACACGGGGATACCCTCGACGTCGGTGCCACCCTTACCGGGGGTCACACCGCCGACGACCTGGGTGCCGTAGGCCTTGTTGCGCAGGCCGTGGTACTTGCCCTGCCCGCCGGTGAGGCCCTGGACGATGACCTTGGTGTTCTCGTTCACGAAGATGGCCATGGTTCAGACTCCTCAGGCGTTGGCGATGGCGACGGCAGCGCGGGCTGCTTCCAACATGGTCGGCTTGCTCTGCAGCTTCGATTCGGGGATGCCGGCGTTGGCCAGGATCTCGCGACCCTCCTCGGCGTTGGTGCCGTCGAGGCGGATGACGATCGGGGCCCGCAGGTCGACGCGCTTCATGGCCTCGACGATGCCCTTGGCCACTTCTTCGCCGCGGGTGATGCCACCGAAGATGTTGATGAAGATGCTCTTCACCTTCTCGTCGTAGTTGATGACCTCGAGCGCGGCGGCCATCACGTCGGCGTTGGCGCCGCCACCGATGTCGAGGAAGTTGGCGGCCGAGCCGCCGACCTGGTTCACGACGTCGAGGGTGCTCATGGCCAGACCGGCGCCGTTGGCGATGATGCCCACGGTCCCGTCGAGACCGATGTACTGCAGGTCCTTCTCACGGGCGAGCTTCTCGCGATCGTCGAGTTCCTCGGTGGCCTTGTACTCGGCCCATTCGGGATGACGGAACTCGGCGTTGCCGTCGAGGGAGACCTTGGCGTCGAGCGCGTGCACTTCGCCGGTGGGCTTCAAGATCATGGGGTTGATCTCGGCCAGGTCGCAATCGCCGCGGGTGAAGCAGTCGTACAGCTTCACGAGGATGTCGGCGGCGCCATCGAGCGCCTTCGGGTTGAGCTTGGCGTCCACCGCGGCCTGACGGGCCACTGCCAGCGACAGTCCGTCGACCGGGTCGATGTGGAGCTTCACGATGGCGTCGGGATCGGTCTCGGCCACCGCCTCGATCTCCACACCGCCCTGGGCCGAGAGCATCAACAGATGCTTCTTGGCCGAGCGGTCGAGGGTGAACGATGCGTAGTACTCCTCGGCGATGTCCGAAGCGTTCTCGATCCACAGCACCTTGACCACGTGGCCCTTGATGTCCATGCCGAGGATGTTCCCGGCGTGGAAGCGGACCTCATCGGCGTTGTTGGCCAGCTTGATACCGCCCGCCTTGCCGCGTCCGCCGACCTGCACCTGCGCCTTCACCACCACCGGATAGCCGGAGGCGTCGGCCACCTTCACCGCTTCGTCCACGGTGACGGCCACGCCACCGGGGCTCACCGGGATGTCGTATCGGGCGAAGTACTGCTTGCCCTGGTACTCGTACAGATCCACGTAGGGGCTCCCTTCAGAGACTTGTCAGCGCCTGGTCGCGCTGCTCGCCGTTCCTTCGCCTGGTGCGTACACCCGGACTCGCCACGGCTCGTCGCCCCGGCGGTACCGTCTCCCCGCCTGACGTCTTATGCAGCCTCACGGGCATCGAGCGTCTGCTCGAGCCACGAGGCGATCTCCTTCAGCGAGGAGCCAGGGCCGAACAAGCCGGCCACGCCCTGCTGCTTGAGCACGTCGATGTCCTTGTTGGGGATGACCCCACCGCCGAACACCAGGACATCATCGATGCCGCGCTTGGTGAGTTCCTCCATGACGCGGGGGAACAAGGTCAGATGGGCGCCGGAGAGCAGCGACAGTCCGACCGCATCGGCGTCTTCCTGCATCGCGGTCTCGGCGATCTGCTCCGGGGTCTGATGGAGCCCGGTGTAGACCACCTCGAAGCCCGCGTCGCGCAGCGCCCGTGAGATCGTCTTGGCACCGCGGTCATGGCCATCGAGACCTGGCTTGGCCACGATCACTCGATAGGTGCGGTTCACGAATACGCAGTGTAAGCAGGCGTGAACCGTGAGTCCCAATGGCGCCCGGCCCCGCGGTGCAACGGCCCGGGATGCAAGGCTGTGGGGATGGCGAACCGCTCGTTGCTGCAACGAACGCTGCTCCCGGTGCTCAGCGGAGCGGTGTTCATCGCGCTCTTGTTCCTCGCGCTGTGGTTCGTGGCCGTTCGCTCCAGCGACAACAGCGAGAGCAGCGACATCAACCTCGGTGACGACGTGTTCTCACTCGGCAAGGCCAAGGATCGAGCGCGCTCGATCGAAGAGGACGGCTCGCCGTTCTTCTTCCCCGATCTGCTGGTCGACGGCACCCGGGACATCTACGTGAACCATCTCAGCGACGAGGTGGATGAAGGGTGGGTGGCCTTCGCCGCTCGGGTACCGGGCTCCGAGCGACGCTGCACATTGGTGTTCCCCCGCGGCGGCAACCCTCGCACCGATGTGTTCACCGACCCGTGCACCAACCAGACGTGGCCGGCCGACGGGACGGGGCTGCCGAGCTACCCGGTGACGGTGACCGAGTCGGGCGTGTTGCAGGTCGACCTCACGCCCGATGGCGAACCGGGCAAGGGCCCGAGCACCACCACGACCGGCACCACCACGACAAGCGCTAGCACCACCACGACCGCAGCCCGCTGATCGTTCTGTGCACGAAAAAGTCCCTGAGCCGTACATTCTCGTACCTAGAAAAAGCTGGCACGACCGCCGTGGCGGTGTGGAAATTGGTCAGTGGGCCGTATCGAGGTCAGGGCGGCAGAAGCCCTTCGGCCGCGGCGCTCAGATCTTGGTGAGGGGCGACCAGGCGAGCAGCAGGCGCTTCTCGCCGATGCCGGCGAAACGCACGACCGCTTCGGCCTTGTCGCCCGAACCGTCGATGCCGATGATGACGCCATCGCCGAACTTGGCGTGACGTACGTCGTCGCCCATGCGCAGCCCCATCGATTCCGCCCCGGTGCCCGACTGTGGCGTGACCGCACGGCCGGCAGCGATGGCCGCCGACACCACGCGCTCACGATGCTCGTCGTCACCGCGCCAACGTGACGAGCGATCGAAGCGATCGTTGTCGCCCCAGTCGTTGGAGGATCGCATCGACGCACGCCCGGAGGCCCGGGCGCGATCGCCTTGGACCTCCACCAGATCGGTGGGCACCTCTTCGAGGAATCGGCTGGGTGGGTTGTACTGCGTGGACCCGAACAGCATGCGACTCCAGGCGTGCGACACGAACAGTCGCTCCTTGGCACGCGTGATGCCGACATAGGCGAGGCGCCGTTCCTCTTCCAGCTCCTCAGGCTCGGTGAGCGAACGCAGATGCGGGAACACGCCATCTTCCATGCCGACGATGAACACGCACGGGAACTCGAGGCCTTTGGCGGTGTGCAACGTCATGAGGACGACCTTGGAGTCGTCCCCGTCGATCTGATCGGAGTCGGCCACCAGCGCGATTCGTTCGAGGAAGTCGTCGGTGGTCTCGTACTCCTCGGCAGCACCGACGAGCTCGCCCAAGTTCTCGAGCCGGCCGTCGGCCTCCACCGAGTGCTCGGCCTCGAGCTCTGCGGCGTAACCGGAGCGCTCGACGATCGAGCGCAGCAACTCCGACGGACGTTTGGTCTCGGCAGCCTGCAACGTGCGGATCAGATCCAAGAATGCGTTGATGCCGCGCACCGCGGCGCCGGTGACACCAGCTTCCGGCGCCGATTCGAGCGCTTCGAAGAACGTGATGTCCTCGGCCCGGGCGAACACCTCGAGGCGTCCGATGGTGGTGTCGCCCACGCCGCGCTTGGGCACGTTGAGGACGCGCTTGACGCTCACCTCGTCGGCGGGGTTGGTGACCACCTTCAGATAGGCCAGCGCGTCCTTGATCTCCTTGCGGTCGTAGAAGCGCAGCCCGCCCACGACCTTGTACGGCACCCCGGCGCGCATGAGTGCGTCTTCGAGCACCCGGCTCTGCGCGTTGGTGCGGTAGAACGCAGCGATGTCACCCCAGCGATAGCCCTCGTGGTCGTGCATGCGCGACATGTTGTGCGCCACCCATTGCGCCTCATCGCCTTCGTCGTCGGCGTGATAGCGAACGATGCGCTCACCGGCGCCGTGCTCGGTCCACAGCGTCTTGGGCTTGCGACCGGGGTTGTTGTCGATGACAGCATTGGCCGCGTCCAAGATGGTCTGCGTAGAGCGGTAGTTCTGCTCGAGCGTGATGACGGTTGCCTCGGGGAACGCCTCTTCGAACTCCAAGATGTTGCGGATATCGGCGCCGCGGAAGCGGTACACGCTCTGGTCCTGATCGCCGACCACGCACACGTTGCCGTGCCGGCCACCGAGCAGCAGCACCATCTCGTTCTGGGCGCGGTTGGTGTCCTGGTACTCGTCGACCATGATGTGCTCGAAGCGTTCCTGGTACTGCTCGAGCACGTCCGGGCAGCGCCGCAGAAGCTCAACAGCGTTCACCAACAGATCGTCGAAGTCCATGGCGCCGGCCGTGCGAAGACGAGCCTGGTACTCGGCGTAGATGTCGCCGACCTTGCGATCGAAAGGGGTGGCCGCGGTCTCGATGAAGTCCTGCGGGCTGATGAGCTCGTTCTTGGCCGTGCTGATGGCGTTGTGCACCCCACGCGGGCTGAAGCGTTTGGGGTCGAGCTTCTGATCGCGGATGACATAACCGCACAGGCGTTGTGCGTCGGCCTGGTCGTAGATGGTGAAGCTCGTGGGATAGCCGAGCCGTGGCGCATCGCGCCGCAGCATGCGCACGCACGCCGAGTGGAACGTGGACACCCACATCTTCTCGGCCACTGGACCCACCAGCTTGGCGACGCGCTCTTTCATCTCGCCGGCGGCCTTGTTGGTGAACGTGATGGCCAGGATGCGGAACGGGCTCACACCGTGCTCACCGATGAGATGGGCGATGCGATGGGTGAGCACTCGGGTCTTGCCCGAACCGGCCCCGGCGATGATGAGCAGCGGCCCTTCGGCGTGCACGACCGCGTCGAGCTGGTCGGGGTTCAAGCCGTCGGTGAGGGTGCTGGCCGGGGTCGTCATGACCCGCCCATCGTAGGCCGACGGCCCGTACGAATGTTCGCCTGCGAGGTATCGATCGCGGCGGCGAGCCCACTCGGCGAGGGACCGCCGCGAGCGGTCAGCTCTGGCGCGACACCGCCGCTTGTTGGCCGAGCATGTCCTCGAGTACCTCGGGCGGCACCGGACGCGAGAACAGATAGCCCTGCAACCGGTCGCACCCGAGATCGCGGAGCAACTCGGCTTGGCTCGGCTCCTCCACGCCCTCGGCGGTCACCTTCATGCCCAAACGATGGCTGAGGAACACCGTGGCCTCGACGATCTCGCGATTGCCTCGGCGGGTGCCGATGCCGTCCACGAAGCTCTTGTCGATCTTCAGGAACGACACGGGGAAGTCGCGCAGATAGGTCATCGAGGAAAAGCCCGTGCCGAAGTCATCGAGGCCGATGTGGACACCGGTGGCACGGATGCGCGCCAGCATGTCCCAGATGAACGGATCGGCCTCGACCAGCGAGGTCTCGGTCATCTCCAGGCACATCAGGTACGGCGGGATCTCCTCGCGCCGCCGGGCCGACCGCACGAGATCGGCCAGATCACCGCGCTGCATCAGCGGCCCGGACACGTTGCAGCTCACATACGGTGCACGTCCAGGGAAGCGTCGATGCCAACGGCCCGCCCAATAGGCGGCTTCACCCAGCATCCATTCATCGATGCGGGGCGCCAGGCCCAGTTCCTCGGCCAGCGGGATGAACTCGATGGGCGGGAGCATCCCCACCTCGGGATCCTCCAGACGCACCAGCGCCTCAGCTCCGATGATGGTGAAGTTCTGCGCGTCCACGATCGGCTGCAACACGGCACGGAGTCCGCCGTTGTCGATTGCTCGACGCAGGATCCGCTCGACGTCCATGCGCCGTTCGACGGTCGCCCGCATGGCGTCAGCGAAGAGAACCGCTCGATCGCCACCGCGTTGCTTGGCGGTGGCCAACGCCGAGTCGGCGTCTTGCAACAACCGGGCCGGGGGCTCGTCGTTGGTGGTGCGCACCGCCACGCCCAAGCTGGCGGTGACCGTGATGGTCATGTTGCCCAGCTCGATCGGCGCCTTCACCGCGGCGTGCAACTCGTCGGCCAGGTGCACCAACACGTTGAGCGAACTGGTGGCCGCCACCGCGACGACGAACTCATCGGATCCGAACCGACCCACGAGACGACCCGGACCGGCGACCAGGACCAGGCGCTTGGCCACGGTACGCAGAACGGTGTCACCGAAATCGTGGCCGTATGCGTCGTTGACCAGCCGGAAGTTGTCGAGACCCAAGACCACCACGCCGAGGCCGCCGTCACCGACATGAGCCAGTTGGCGCAACACCTCGGCCCGCCCAGCCACCCCCGTGAGGGCGTCGATCCGGTTGTCAGCGGTCGACGCCTGCTCGGCCGACGGAGCAGATCGATCGGCGAACGGATCGACGGGTGCGAAGGGAACGATCGGGTCGTGCGAGGACGCGTCGCCGAAGCCCCACGTCCCGTCCGCGTTCACGGAGTGACCTCACTGTCCATCGATCCGCACCGAGCGATGTCCATGGTCTGCGTCCTTCTCGACATGTTCTCGCCCCTTCTCTTCGCCCAGAGCCGCACTTGCCCCCCAACCTGTCCGCACGACGAGGCCCGCACGCAGTGCCTGTTGTGTCCCGGCTACCTCCAGCGGAGCCGGGACACAACCTGCTGCGAAGGGGCCGACCGGCGGGGGGAGGGTGGCCGGCCCCTGTCGTTCATTCGAAGCGATAGCGCCCGACGAGTCCGCCGAGCTCTCCGCCCATCTCGTTGTGTTGCTCGGAGAGATCACGCAAGCGCACCGCTCCGTGGGTCGTCTCCGCCGCGGTCATGGCGAAGCCGTTCACCGCGTGGGAGATCTCGTTGGTGGTGGCCGCCTGCTCTTCGACGGCCACGCTGATGGTCTGCTGGGTTTCGTTGACCTGAGAGATGACGTGGCGGATGTTGGAGATGGCCTGCACGGCGCCGCCGGTGTCACCTTGGATCTGCTGCACCATCTGAGCGATGGTCTCGGTCGCCCGAGCGGTCTCGTTGGCGAGCTGCTTGACCTCGTCGGCCACGACAGCGAAACCCTTGCCGGCCTCACCGGCGCGGGCGGCTTCGATGGTGGCGTTCAAGGCCAGGAGGTTGGTCTGCTCGGCGATCTCGCTGATCACATCGACGACCTCGCTGATCTCCTGACTGCGCTTGTCGAGACTGACCATGGTGCCGTCGGCCTGGACCGCGGCATGCGCGGCGTCGCCGGCCACCTGCGTTGCGCCAGCGGTGCCCTGGGCGATCTCGCGGATGGCGGCACCCATCTCCTCGGCCGCAGCCGCAACGGTCTCGGCTTGCACCGAGGTCTCGTTCGAGGCAGCCGCGATCTGCTCGGACACGGCGCTCACGTCAGCGGCCTGCACGAGCAGGCGCTCCGACGCCACCTTGATGGCGCCGAGCGCTTCACGGGTCTTGACCACCGATTCGGTGACGGCTTTGCCCATCTGGCCGAGCTCGTCGCGCGAGTCCGGAATGGTCGGGGAGACGAGCCGGCCTTCGGCCAGATCGTTCAGGGCCGACAGCATCGGCTTGGTCGACTGCGAGACACCGACAAGCAGCCCGCCCAGGAAGTACAGGGCGATGAGAACGAAGATGACCAGCACGGTGAGGATCGTGGAGTTGTCGGAGTTGAGCCCGCTGATACGAGCGTCGAGCATTTCGCCGAGCGTGGCTGCGGCAGCAGTGCCGAACGTGTTCGCGACCTCGACGACGGCCGAGCCCTTGGTCACTGTCTCGGCGGCGGCCTCGGCCGTGGGCTGTTCCACCAGCGCCGCATCGACGTCGGCGGAGAGATCCTCGACCGCTGCCGTGAGATCGGCCAGGGGACCCGACAACTCGCCTTGCACCGAGTTGTCACTCGTGTTCGCCACCGCGGTGGCGACATCGGCAGCTGCGGTCGACAGGGCTGAAGTCAGCGCACCACGGGCCAACGCGAGTTCGATGACGAGCGACTGCTTGGCCGTCGGATCGGTCTCGGCCGACAGCAGCGAGGTCAGCGCCGCAACCTGACCAGCCGAGTTCACCAGATCTCGGGCGCGGATCGCCGCGGCGTCCATCACGTAGAAGGTGTCGATCTGCGGATCGAGGGTGAGGTTCGAGTTGTCGGCGGCGGCCTGCATCAGTGTGACCATGGCGCCTTCGGCGGCGTTCCAGGCCTCGAAGGCCTCACGGCCCGGGTCCTTGACCGCACGGGCCTCGGCGATGGCGGTCTTGAGATCGGACAACGCGCCGTCGAGGGAGACCTCTTTGGGGTCGGTGATCTTGGGCGCGATCTTGGTGTTGCTCTCCTCGAGCGTGGACATCGCCGCGTCCATCTTGGAGAAGTCGTAGGTATCGCCCGTCGCCGCTGCGGTCCGGGCATCGGAGATCTCGCTCAAGAGGCCGACGCCCCCGAGGTAGTCGACGCCGAGGCGCTCGTCAGAGCTGAAGGAGATGTCGGCGTTCGTGCCGTTCATGTAGCTGTTCGTCACGTAGGCGAGAGGCGTCAGCAACACCACCGCGAGGACCACGAACTTCCAAGCGAATTTCAGTTGGCGCATCACCCATCGTGATGGTCCAAAGAACGTGCCGATCATGCTGACTCCTGGTGTGAGTTCTCCAACGACCCTGCGAACGTCGGCACGCCCTGCGCCGAGTTGAGAAAGGCCGAGTGGAGAACCTGTTCAGAGCGCCTCGCTGATTCGTCTTGGGTCAGGCAAGCCGGGTCATTTGCCGCTCCCTGTCGTCAGATATTCGACATATATGAGCCAGAGAGGGGCCATCTGGCAAGATTTCTCAGGGTCGCCCGCCGCCTCTGAGATCACGTCGATAGATGCTGGCCACGCTCACGACGGCACCCGAATGGGGGGCATGGACCATCTGTCCGTTCCCGATGTACATGCCAACGTGGTGCACCGGGCTACCGAAGAACACGAGATCGCCCGGCTCGAGATCCTCGGGCTCGACGCGGGCCAAGGAGTTGAACTGGGCACGCGAACTGTGGGGAATCGACACCCCGACACGGCCCCAGGCCCAACTGGTGAGACCGGAACAATCGAAACCCGACTCCGGATCGTCCTGACCCCAGCGATAGGTGACGCCGATCTGGCTCATGGCTTGCTCCACGGCACCCGCCGCGCCAGGCGAGGGGGGCGGCGGAGGGTTGACAACCCGAACCGGTGCCGGTGCCGGGCTCGCGGCACCACCAGTACGGGCCGCGCTCTCCTGCGCCCGTTGACGGGCCAGTTCGGCCTGACGAGCCGCTTTGCGAGCCTCGATCTCGGCCTTGACCCGAGCTTCTTCCTCAGCCTCGCGGCGACGGCGCTCCGCCTCGACGAGGACCACGAGCTCGGAGTTGGTCTGGGCGAGGAGCTTCTGGGTGCTGCCCACGGCGGCGTCGGCAGCCTTCTTCTTCACCTCGAGATCAGCCTTCAAACTCGACTGCAGGGCAAGGGCGTTGGAGAGGCGGGCCTCGGTGGCGGTGGCATCTTGTCGGGTCTGGCGCAGTTCGTCGGTGAGGTTCGAGTCCTTACCCACCGCCACCTGGGCATATCCGTCGATACCAACCGAATCAGAGGATGCCGCGCTCCCCAGCACGTCGAACACCGGATCGGCAGCCGAGGCGTTCACATACGCTCGAAGCGCCCATCCGGAGAGGCGCTGCTGGACCTCTGAGATCCGGGACTGCTTCTCGCCCAGGGCTTGCTGCGCATCGGCCACGTCGGCGTCGAGGGCGGCCAGCTGGTACCTCGCGTCGTTGTACTGCTCGGACAGCTGCTCGGCCTTGGCTTCGAGCTGGTCCAGCTTGGCGGCGATGCGCTGGGCTTCACGCTTCTTGTCGGCGACCGAGTCTGCCCAGCCGGCCGGGGCCGCGGCAATGGTCACCAAGGTGCTGATGAGCGCTGCGGCGATCCATCGTCGGAACATACGGCGGCCCAGGGTAGTGAACCGGGCTCATCGTCTTTCCCCCGGGGTAGAGCGAGGGTCCCCAGTTCATGAGGACGTGTCGCCCAGCATGGAGAGCAGACGGCTCTCGCAGCGGCCGTACTTCTTGCGATACCCACCCGATCGATAGCTGGCGGGGAACAGCTCCTCGATCCGGCAACCGGTGGCGGCGACGGCGATGTCGGCGTCGTAGAGCTCATCGACCAGGTGGACGAACAACAACGCGTCGCCCTGGTTGGAGATGGGGGCCAACTGGTCGATGGCCACCGCGTCGAGCCCGTCGAGCAGGCCGGCGACCTGCACCGGATGCACCGCGCGCAGATGGGGCAACAATGCATCGAACCGGTCTCGACTCACCGCTCTCCCCGCGTCAAGATGAGTTGACACGAACTGCTCCAGCTCGACGTCCGACATCGGCTCGGCTTCGACCCGGTCCTTGGCCCGATAGTCGGGCCCATCGATGCGGAGCACCTCGAAGTGGTCAGCGATGGCGGCGATCTCCCGCCGGAAGTCCTCAGCAGCGAACCGCCCCTCCCCCAGCTTGTCCGGCAACGTGTTGGAGGTGGCGGCCACCTTGGTGTCGCCGATGATGGAGCGCAGGAACGTGACGGCCATGAGCGTGTTGGCGACATCGTCGAGCTCGAACTCGTCGATGCACACGAGCCGGAACGACCCGAACGCGTCCACCGCCTTCGACATGCCCAGAAAGCCGATCACCGCCGTCAGTTCGGCGAAGGTCAGAAACGCCTTGGGATGCGGGCCTTCGTGCCACAGCGACGCCAGCAGATGGGTCTTGCCCACGCCGAACCCGCCGTCGAGATAGCGCGCCGGTCGAGCGGCGACCGCGTCCGAACGGCTCGATCGCTTGAACAACCGGCGCGGTCCGCTCGCTGAAGCGGGAGCACTCTCGGCACTGAACGATCGCAGCGCGTCCAGTGCAGCGCGCTGCGACGGATGCTCGTCGTTGGGCGCATAGGTGTCGAAGCGGACATCAGCGAAGCGCCCCGGTGGAGTAAAGCGTGCGATGAGCGCGGCCGCGTCGGCATGCGGATCGCGATGCGTCAGCTGCACCAATCGCACGTCTCGGTCGGGCCCCACGAGTCGGTCAAGCTAGGTGACCGGCGCCTCGAGCGCCCAGCGCATCGCACCCAACGTGCTGCCGGTGATCATGGGCACCAGCACGCGACCGGTCACCGGACCGATCAACGGGAGCCGCAGATCGAGTCGCACCCACCACGGCAGTGAGGTGACTGCTCCAGCCAGCAACGCGCTGTACGCAGGTCGCGCCGCAAGCGACAGCCCGGGCGGCTTCAACAAGAAGCGTGCTCCGGCACGCGCCTGATCGCTGGCGCCGAGCACTGGCCGGAATCGAGCCAGTGCCTCGGCCAGCGCGGCGCGATCGAGCGGTGGATCGATCACACCGAGATGACGGGCCACCATCGACATCTCCGCCACGTAGGCGTCTTGCTGGGCGTCGGTGAGCTCGACTCGACCGTAACGACGATGGGCGTCGAGGAAGCTGTCGACCTCGGCGACATGCACCCACAACAACAGCTCGGGGTCGTCGGCCCGGTACGTGACACGATCAGCGGTCTCGCCCCGAACCCGCCGGTGCACCGACCGCACCCGACGACAGGCGGCCTCCGCTCGTCCGGCAGAGCCGAACGTCGTCTCGGTGAGGAAGGCCGCTGTGCGTTGCAGCCGACCCCAGGGATCGGAGCGGAATGCCGAGTTGTCCGCCACCGCGGCCATGGCGACGGGATGCATCGACTGCAGCAGCAGCGCTCGCATCCCACCGACGAACATCGCGGCATCGGCGTGGACGATTCGGGTGGGGCTGTCCTCGCCGAACCAACCCGGTGCATCTGAGGCGAGCTCGGCGATGAGGGCCCGTCCCCCCTCGCCGCCGATGCGCGAACGAACCGCGTCCCCGACGAAGGTGCGCACCGACTCCACTGGGCCGGAGATGGCACCAGGGATCGCGAAACCAGGACTTGTGGTACCGGAACTCGGGGGCATGTCACTCCATCCCGGAGCAATGGGGCACTCCGTGGGGCGACGGTCCGGTCAGGTCGACCGGATGGTCACTCCCATTCAATCGTGCCGGGCGGCTTCGACGTGATGTCGTAGACCACACGATTGACGCCGCGGACCTCGTTGATGACCCGTGACGAGATGCGCTCGAGCACCTCGTAGGGGATTCGGGCCCAGTCAGCGGTCATGGCATCGTCGCTGGTGACCGCCCGCACGATGATCGGATGGGCGTAGGTGCGCTCGTCACCCATGACCCCCACCGATCGCACGTCGGCGGCCAGCACGGCGAAGGCCTGCCAGATGGCCCGATCGAGTCCGGCCGCATGCAGCTCTTCGCGCACCACCGCATCGGCCTCCTGGAGCAAGGCAACGCGCTCGGGGGTCACCTCGCCCAGGATGCGCACGCCGAGGCCGGGCCCGGGGAACGGCTGACGCCACACGATCTCGTCGGGCAACCCCAATTGCGCGCCCAGCGTGCGGACCTCGTCCTTGAACAGATCGCGCAGCGGCTCGACCAGTTCGAAGTCCATGTCCTCGGGCAGGCCACCGACGTTGTGATGGCTCTTGATCTTGGCCGCCGAGCTGGTGCCCGACTCGATCACGTCGGGATACAGCGTGCCCTGCACGAGGAACTTGGCGTCGGTGATGCCACCGGACGCGTCCTCGAACACACGGATGAACAGCTCGCCGATGGCCTTGCGCTTCTCTTCGGGGTCGATGATGCCGGCGAGGCGATCGAAGAACCGCTTGCCGGCATCGACGTGCACGAGCTCGATGCCCTGATGGCGTCGGAACGTCTCGACCACCTGTTCCGACTCGCCCTTGCGCATGAGTCCGGTGTCGACGTACACGCACGTGAGCTGATGGCCGATCGCCTTGTGCACCAACGCCGCGGCCACCGACGAGTCAACGCCACCGGACAGACCGCACAGCACCCGTGCGTCACCGACCTGCTTTTGGATGAGATCGATCTGTTCGGGGATGAAGTGATCCATCGTCCATGTCGGCTCACACTCGGCGACTCGGAACAAGAACCGGTGGAGGATCTCCGAACCATTCGGCGTGTGCAACACCTCGGGATGGAACTGCACACCGTGGATGCGCTTGTCGGCGTTCTCGATGATGGCCGCCGGCGTGTCAGTGGTGGACCCGGTGATCACGAAACCGTTGGGCGCCTTGGTCATCGTGTCGAAGTGGCTCATCCACACCGGCTGATCGTGATCGACGAAGCTGCATCCGTTCACGTGCAATGCCGTGCGCCCGTACTCTCCGCGGCCGGTCTTGGCCACCTCGCCACCGAGCTGTTGCGCGATCAGCTGCGCGCCGTAGCAGATGCCGAAGATCGGGATGCCGAGCTCATAGACGCCCGGGTCGATCGACGGAGCACCCTCGGCATGGACGCTGGCCGGACCACCGGAGAAGATGATGGCGGCCGGCGCGATCTGGGCGAACTGCGCGGCGGTGGTGGTGTGGGGAACGATGCGCGAGTACACGTGCGCTTCGCGGACCCGACGTGCGATGAGTTGTGCGTACTGAGCGCCGAAGTCGACGACCAGGACCTGTTGTGCAGCTGCAGCCATGAAGGTCAACGAGCCGTTCAGTGGCCCATGCCGACGCCCTGGGCTTTCTGCAGGACCTTGCCTTCGGTCTGCAGAGCCGGGGCCACCATGACCTCTGCCTTCTGGAACTCCTTGAGCGTCTGATAGCCGCACGTGGCCATCGATGTGCGAAGCGCTCCGAACAGGTTCATGCGGCCGTCGTTCTCGTGCGCGGGCCCCACGAGGATCTCCTTGAGTGAACCTCGCGTGGAGGTCTTCACCCGAGCGCCGCGCGGCAAGGTGGGATGGAACGTGGCCATACCCCAGTGGTAGCCCTTGCCGGGGGCCTCGTTCGCTGCGGCGAGCGGCGAACCGATCATCACCGCGTCGGCACCGCACACGATGGCTTTGGCGATGTCGCCACCGGTGCCCATGCCACCGTCGGCGATCACCTGCACGTACACACCGGTCTCGTCGAGATGGCGCATGCGGGCGGCGCGTGCATCGGCGATGGCGGTTGCCTGTGGGACGCCGATGCCGAGCACGCCGCGAGTGGTGCAGGCGTGGCCGGGACCGACGCCGACGAGCACTCCCATGGCACCGGTGCGCATCAGGTGCAAGGCCGCTTGATAGCTGGCGCACCCACCGACGATGACGGGCATGTCGAGCTCGCGGATGGTCTTCATGAGGTTGAGCGGTTCGCGATTCTTCGACACGTGTTCGGCCGATACCACCGTGCCTTGGATGACGAGCAGATCGAGCTCGGCGGCATTGATCGCCGGCAACATCCAATCGGCGCGCTGCGGGGTGACGCTGGCCGAAGCGACGACACCGGCGGCGCGGATCTGACGGATGCGCTCGGTGACCAACTCGAGCTTCACCGGCTCGGCGTAGATGTCCTGCATCCGCAACGTCGCCTTCTCGTTGGAGAGCGTCGAGATCTCGAGCAGCAACGGCTCGGGGTCTTCGTAGCGCGTCCAGATGCCTTCGAGGTTCAGCACGCCGACACCGCCGAGGCGGCCGATCTCGATAGCCGTCGCGGGTGACACGACGCCGTCCATCGCGCTGGCCATGAGCGGCAACTCGAACGTGAACGCATCGAGCTCCCACGTGATGTCGACATCCTCTGGGTCACGCGTCCGTCGACTGGGAACGATGGCGATGTCATCGAATCCGTACGCACGACGGCCGGACTTACCCAACCCGATCTCCACCTCAGCCATGGCCGGCTCCTTCACGCATTCGGGGCGCCAAAGGTGTGAGCCTAGTTGCTCGCGACAGCAGCCTTCCGGCCCGCAGCGACAACCGAGAGCCCGAATGGGAGCGACTTTCGTCGCAGCACCGCGCGCTCGGCTGCCGCGAGGCGCGGCAAGACACCACCGAGACCGGACTCTGCCTGATCGAGATCGCTGGCGGTGCGGCCCCGTTCGAGCACCGCCTTCACCGCGGCCGGAGGAACGAGGAACGAATAGGCACCCGTGGCGACTTCGATCGAACAACCCGCGTCCACGAGCATCGACGCGAGGTCGGCTCGCGCGAAGCGTCGTCCCGTGTGGGTCACACGATCGTGTGCGCGACGCAGTCGGCGCACACCGGGCTCCATGAGGCACACGACGCCACCGGGACGCGTCACGCGAACGAGTTCGCGCACCGCCTCGCTCGGATCGGGCAACGAGCGATGGCACAGCACCGTCACACACAACACCGCATCGAAGACGTCGGAGCGATAGGGCAGATGACGGACATCGCTGGCCGCCAGACCTGCTTCGGGATGCAGCTCGCGATAGAGCTCGAGCGCGAGCGGCTCCATGTCGGCGGCCTCGACCCGTCCGCGATCGGACATCCATGCTCCGGTCGCGCCGGTGCCTGCGCCGGCGTCGAGGAAGCGTCCTCCGACCGGGAGCCTCGTGGCCAACAGCTCACCGAGGAGTGCTCGCGTCTGTGCGTACCACCAGTGCGAGGTCTCGACAGCGGCCATGCGACGGTACTCGTCGATCTCCAACGTGGATCCTTTCCGTCCGAGGTGGACCAACCGTCACCGGCGGCGAATCCGTCAGGACGATTGCGGTGATTTAGGCTCGTAACCCAATGGAAACAGACGGGCGGGTGGAGGCTATTCGCAAAGCCTTTCCCGTTCGTGCCGTCGTCGTTCCGTTCATCGTGTCGCGGATCATCGCCATCGGCGCGGTCGCCTCTGGGGGCACCAACAAGGGCCACGTCAGCTTCGGTGGGCTCACCTACTGGGACTCGGTGTGGTACCTCAACATCGCATCGGCGGGCTATGGGCCGCCGCCGATCGACGGGGAGCAGTCACCGTGGCCCTTCTTCCCCTTGTATCCCGCCATGGTCAGGGCTCTGCACGAGGTCGGTGTGCCGTATCAGGCCGCGATGGTGCTGATCTCCAACGGATTCCTACTCATCGGCCTGGCCGGCTTGTGGCGCATCGCCTCGTGGGTCGTGCCCGGACGTGCCGCTCATCTCACTGTCTGGTCATGCGCGCTGTTCCCGTTCGCCGTGGTGTTCTCGATGGGGTACGTGTCGTCGATCGTGCTCGCCACGACCACGTGGGCGTGGATCTGGGTCGAAGATCGCCGAGACGCATGGGCCGCCTGTGCACTGCTGGTGCTGGTGGCCAGTCGACCCAACGGCTTCCTGTTCGGGTTCGTGCTGCTGATCGCGGTGTACGCCCTCGAGCGCCGCGCCGATCGGACGAACGCGGCCGCGGCCACTGCCCGGCGGGTCACGGTGTTGGCCGTGCCGTCGCTGTTGTTCGTGGCGGTGTGGTGCGCGCTGTGCTGGCGATGGACCGACGATCCCCTGGTGTTCCTCACCGCCAAGGATGCGTGGGACGAGAGCACCATCGCCACGCTCTTCCATCCCGAGAACGCGGCCAAGCCCCACCTCATGGCGGCCGCTGTGTCCGTCGTGGTCATCGCGTGGTGGGGACGGCGATGGACCACAGCCACCATGGGCTGGGTGGTGTTGAGCATCGGGCCGCCGCTGGTGCTCGGGATCGTCGGCCTGGGTCGCTACATCAACGAGACCTTCCCCGTGTTCGTGGCCGCCGGAGCATTCCTCGCTCGGCTCCCCCGTGTGCTCAGCTACCTTGCGTTGACAGGCTCGGTGATCGCCATGGTGGTGTTCGCCAACGCCATGGTCAGATACCGGTACCTGCCATGACCGCTCACCCATCGATCGCCATCGACCCCGAACTGCTCGCTGCGTTCAGCGGTAGCCGCTGCCTCGTGACCGGTGGACTCGGGTTCATCGGGTCGAATCTGGCGCTCGCCCTGTCCGACGCCGGTGCCCAGGTCGATGTCATCGACGCGTTGGTGCCCGAACACGGCGGCGATGTCCGCAACGTGGGCGACAACCACCAGATCAACGTGGTCCTCGGATCGATCGCCGACAAGCGCATCACACTCGAGAGCGTGCAACGGGCCGACTTCGTGTTCAACCTCGCCGGCCAGGTGAGCCATCTCGAGTCCATGACCGACCCCTTGCGCGATCTCGAACTGAACGTGCGCAGTCATCTGTCGTTCCTCGAGACCCTGCGCCATCATCGACCCGGTGCCGTCGTGGTCCATGCATCGACCCGCCAGGTGTACGGACGCCCGCGCTATCTGCCCGTAGACGAGGAGCACCCCACCGCTCCTGTCGACATCAACGGCATCGACAAGTTGGCCGGCGAGCAGTACCACCTCCTGTACGCCCGCGTGCACGACATGTCCATCAGCGCGCTGCGCCTGACCAACGTGTATGGACCGCGCCAGAACCTCTCGAAGGACGGCCTCGGCTTCTTGCCGGTGTTCATCCGACGCGTCTTCGCCGGGCAGCCCATCACCTTGTACGGCGATGGTGAGCAACTGCGCGATTGCATGCACGTGAACGATGTGGTCTCCGCAGTGTTGTTGGCTGCCATCGTCCCCGATGCACGCGGACGGGTCTTCAACCTCGGCCATCCCTCGCCCATGTCACTGCGTGCCATCGCCGAAGCCATGGTGGCCCAGCAGCCAGGGAGCGACATCACCACGGTGCCGTGGCCCAGTGACCTCGCGCCCATCGACATCGGATCGTTCAGCGGCGACTACTCCAAGGCCAAGCGCGTCCTGGGTTGGGAACCGCACGTGGACTTCGCAGATGGGATCGCCGACACCTTCGCCTTCTACCGTGAGCACACGTGGTACCTGTCACCGATCTGAGTCGACGCACCCAGCGTTACCTCGACGGTTTCACCGCCGTTGCGAACGACGTGTTGCGATCGGGCCAGCTGCTGCTCGGCCCTCGACTGCAACGGTTCGAAGAACAGTTCGCCGCGTTCGCCGGTGGGAGCGATGCGATCGCCGTGGCATCGGGAGCGACCGCGATCCAACTGTCGCTGAGCGCTCTCGGCATCGGCCCGGGCGACGAGGTGATCGTGCCTGCGTTCACTGCCGTGCCCACGGCATCAGCGGTGTGCGCCGTCGGCGCCACACCGGTGCCGGCCGACGTCGATCCGTGCACCGCCGTCATCGATCGCCACGCCATCGAAGCGGTCATCACCGACAAGACCCGTGCGGTGATCGTCGTGCACCTCTATGGCTATCCCGCCGACATCACGACGCTGGCCACTGATCTGGCGGCGCGGGACATCGCCGTGGTCGAGGACGCTGCGCAGGCCCACGGCGCACTGCTCGGCGTGGTCGGAGCGACGGCGTGCTACAGCTTCTACCCGACCAAGAACCTCGGCGGGATCGGCGATGGCGGGGCGATCGTGCTCGGTCCCGATGCCGCCGAGCGCAGCGCGTTGCTGCGACGGCTGCGCGTCCATGGCATGACGCAGCAGTACGTGCACACCGAGATCAGCCAGAACTTCCGCATCAGCGAGATCGAGGCGGCGTGGCTGAGCCTGTGCCTGCCCGATCTCGGTGTCGACAACCAACGTCGACGGGCCGTTGCCGCGCACTACCGCGAGGCGGCGCCTCAACTGCACTGGGCCGCGTCGCACGAACGACACGCCATGCACCTGTGCGTCACGCGTGTGTCCGATCGCGAGCGATTCAGGAACGAATTGTCGGCGTCGAACGTCGCAAGCGCCGTGCACTATCCACTCGCTGTCACCGAGCAACCGGCCTATCGACGATTCACGCGCGCTGCCTGCCCGAACGCCGAGGCATGGGCGGCATCGTGCGTGAGCGTTCCGTGCTTTCCCGAACTCACCGACGGCGAAGTCGAACAGGTCGCCGACGCGCTCGCCGGAGCGCGACCGTGACCGGCCCCGCAGCGAGCGCGATCAACCCGTCGGTCAGGAGCATCAGCGCGTGCTTCCCGTGTTACAACGACGCGGAGTCCATCGGCAAGATGGTGCGCGATGTGCGACGAGCGCTGCTGCCGCTCGTCGAAGACCTCGAGATCATCGTCACCAACGACGGATCCAGTGACGGCTCACGCGAGGTGCTCGAAGCGTTGGCCCTCGAGATCCGCGAGCTCCGGGTGATCCACCACGAAGCCAACCGCGGTTACGGAGGGGCGCTCTTGTCGTGCTTCGGGGCGGCGACCAAGGAGTGGATCTTCTACACCGACGGTGACGCGCAGTACGACGCCAGCGAAGCAGCCGATCTCATCGGGCACGTGACGGCGAGCACCGACATCGTGCAGGGCTACAAGATCGGCCGTGGCGACCCGTGGTACCGAAAGCTCATCGGCCGCACCTATCACCATGTGGTGAAGCAGATGTTCCGGTTGCACGTGCGCGACACCGACTGCGATTTCCGTCTGTTCCGCCGTTCGCTCCTCGAACGTGCTCCCCTGCGGGCGACGACCGGGGTCATCTGTGTGGAGATGATGCGTGGCTTCGAAGCGATCGGCGCGACGTTCGTCGAGGTCCCGGTGCATCACTTCGCCCGCCCGCACGGACGCTCCCAGTTCTTCCGTCTGCCGCAGATCAGTCGTGCCGCGATGGGACTGGTGAAGCTCTGGTGGCGCATGATGGTGGTTGCTCGCCGCTGAGTCGCCCTGCAGTGAGCGGCGAGCCGAGATCGGAGTTCGAGCGTGACGGCCATCCCCTTGCCCGTGACATCCCTCAAGCGCGTGACATACCTCAAGCGCCTCATCGCCATCATGGCGTTCACGGCCATCGCATCGCTGTGCCTGCTCGGCGGTGCGTCGGCGTCGGCGCACACCTCGACGGCGCTCCTCGTCGGTCACCAGGCCACAGCGGTTTCGCAGCAGTCGGACTCCACCAGTACCACCGTGCTCCTCGCTGGGCCGGCACCCGACGAAGGCGGCGGCGTGATCCCCTTGCCGAACTCCGGCGTCAAGCCGCAATCGTCAGGTGACCGCGGCGGATGGGCCCAGCTCACGTTGTGGGCCCTGATCGTGGTGGGACTCGCATCGATGTTCGGCCGCATCGCGTGGGGCATGTACAAGCACAGCCGCGCCAACCCCGTGGCCTGAGCGTCGGCGGCCCTCAGAGCACGAGCTGCCAGCGCGACGCCGGCACATCGCCGCGCGGGGTGTCGCACGAGCTCTGTCGATCCACGCACGTGAAGCCACAACGGGCGAGCACAGCTTCGCTGGCCTCGTTGCCGATGGCCACGGTTGCCTCGAGTCGTTCGAGACCCAGTCGATGCGCGGCCCAGTGGCTGATGCCACGGACCGCAGCGGTGGCTGCGCCACGGCCCCGGCCGTCGAGCGCGAGCCAGTAGTCGATCTCGGCCACGCTCGCCGTCGCTCCAGCGCCATCGCTGAACCGCATGAGTGCGACAGTGCCGACGAGCTCACCGGTCTCGGTCGCCGCGATGACGAACGAGCAACCCGACCCGTCAGCCCACTGCGTTGCCGACCGTTGCAGGAACTCGACCGCGTCGCGCGCCGTGTACGGCGACGGCACCCGAGTCCAGCGAGCGATCTCAGCGTCCTGGCAGGCGTCGTAGATCCATGCCGCATCGTCGGCGCGAGGTGGGCGAAGGGTCCACTCCCCCACTTCGATCGGTTCCGGCTCGATCATCTCGCCACCCCCGTACCCAACGACAACAACTGCGTCAGCAGTCTCGCAGTCGCACCCCATACGGTCTCATCGTCGAGCTCGAAGAAGACCACCGTGAACTCGCCTCCGTCGCGTCGCCAGCGCTCGCTGCGGAACACCCCTGGTGCCAGCAAGGTACGCAGCGGAACGGTGAAGACCCGATCGACCTCGCCATGGTTCGGTCGCAGCACGGGGCGCGTGGTCAAGCGGGCCACGACGGGGATCATCAGGGAGTTCGACACATAGGTCGCGATGTGATCGAGCTCGCCGACCACCTGCACCGAGGCCGGGTCCAGCCCGACCTCTTCCTGCGCCTCACGCAGCGCTCCGGTGATCGGGGACTCGTCGAGATCGAGCCGCCCACCGGGGAAGCTCACCTCGCCGGGGTGATTGCGCAGCTGCTTGTTGCGACGGGTGAGCACCACCTCAGGCCCCGCTCCGTCATCGAACAGGGCGATGAGCACCGCGCTCGGTCGCGGATCGGGGAGATCGCTGAGCATGCGAGCACCGGCACCGCGGCGGGCCACCACATCGAGCAGCGCATCGAGGTCGAGGAGCTCGGCGACCCGCCCATCCCACGGCGGGGGTCCGTCGACCATCCAATCCGGCGGGCGGGGGATGATCTGGTCGCCGCCGCGACGGGTGGTCACCGATCGCCGCCCACCAACTGCCGCAGCAGCTCCGGTAGGCCAGCCAGCTTCAGGTCGGCCATGACACGACCGGGCATGGACTCGCCTCGCTCCCAGCCATCCCAGATGGACAGCAAGTTGGCGGGATCGGGCGGCGCGGGGTTGGTCACGACCTGAGCCTACGGCCGCGAGGTCACGACCCTGCGGTGACGGTGACAACCATCGGTGCCAACGGTGCGGCTCGGGATCTACTCGCGACCACCGTCGAGTGCATCTTGGAGGCTCTTGAGCTCTTCCCAACGGCCGCGCGCCGCGAGTCCGGCCTGACGAGGCCACGTGGTGGGATCGTGCATGCGGAAGCGCTCACCGGCGCCTTCCAAGATGGTGCGGATGGCGCCGATCTGGCTGTGGGCGAGATCGGACCAGGTCAAGATCCCGGCACTCGTGAGCAACTCGGCGATCTTCGGGCCGATGCCCTCGATGAGCTCGAGATCATCCATCTTCACGGCTCGACCGAACACGGCACGGGCGGCATCGAGATCGGCCCGGGCCAGACCGGCGAACGCCGGCGGGGCTGCGGGGGGTGCGGACACCGGTGCGGATGAAGCGACGGGCGCGGGCGCCGGCATCTCTTCCCCAGACGAGGCGAACGGTGCCGCCGTCGGAGCAGGAGCGGGAGCAGAGGCGGGCACAGGAGCAACGGTCGGCGCAACGAGCGTTGGTGCGGCCAACGTGCTCGGCGAACGCAGGGCGTCATCGAGCGCGACGTTCGCCTCCTTGGCGACGGCCTTGGCCTTGGCGACGTCGTCCTGGCAGGAGGCCAGCTGAGCAGCGAGTCGATCGCGCTCGGCGGCCACCACCTCGAGCGTGGCCACCCGATGACGCAGGCGCTCCGTCTCGGCGTCATCGACGCTCGCCGCCAAGGCCAGGTTGCTGTCATCACTGTCGGCGCGCACCGATCGCAGGAGCCAACCCACGATCGCGCCGATGAGGGCGAAACCGAGACCCCAGATGAAGAACTTCGCCAGCGTGTAGATCACGTGCTTCTCCTCGTGTTGCGTGCACTCATCGCTTCAAGTGCCATCACTGCTTGACGACGGAGAACACCACTCGGCGGTTCTTCGCCTTGTTCTCCTCGCTGTCATCGGGCAGCAGCGGTTGTGTCTCGCCGTATCCCTTGGCGGAGAGTTGTGCGGCAGGAACACCGCGCGACACCAAGGCGTCGCGCACCGCGTCGGCTCGGGCCTGGCTCAGCGCCAAGTTGCTCTCGGCCGAACCCGTGGTGTCGGTGTGCCCGTCGACCGAGATCGACACCCCGGCGTACTTCAAGGCGAGCGCAGCGACCTTGTCGAGGATGGGATCGGCCTCGGGTCGCAAGGTGGCCTTGCTCGAATCGAACGGGATCGGGGCCACGTTCACCACCGCGTTGAGTTCCTTCTCCAACTCGGCGGCCTGGTCGACCGTGGCGACGGCCCGTGGAGTGAGCACGACCGCTCCAGCAGCGACGCGGGCCTGACCGGCCGTGGAGACCAGCGCGGCCAAGGCCTGATCATCGAGATAGGTGCCCCTGAGGTAGGTGCCGCCTTTCAAGATGCCGGCTTCACCGTCGACGAGGCGACCCGGCATGGCGGCCATGAGCTTTGTCAGGTCGAGCACGAGCCCGTCATCGGCCGGAACCGACGGGCCGCCGCTCACCACCAACTCGTTGACGACGTTGCCTTCGCCAAAGGCCGCGGTGGCCGCGACGGCGAGCGTGTCGGCCTGAGCGGCTGTGGCAACGGTGCCCTTCAGCGTCACCTTCGGCGAACCGGGGGTCAGCGCGACGCTGGCGGCCAACAGCGCCACTGGCTGCGTCGTCGGCGCAGCAACGGTTGTGGCTGGTG
>JBFWVD010000002.1:0-153219 GCA_050246915.1 Acidimicrobiia bacterium
TGGAGATGGCAGCTGCACCCCAGAACATGGCGAAGTTGCGTTGTCTGAGGACGTCGAAGGAGCCAGCCATCTCAGGTGCCCGGCGCGATGGATGCGGGCGTCGTCGCCCCGTCGAGATCGATGAGGCGTTTGGCGTCGATGTGGTGCAGTGAACCCAGCACGCGAAGCATGACGAACAAGACAGCGGCGCCGATCGACATGATCATCAGCGCGTTGCGCATGGTGGTGGTGTCGGCCAGTACCCCGATGAGCTGAGCGCCCATGGGTGTGCCCGACAGCGCGGCGAGCATGTACATGCTCACCACGCGACCGCGCATCTGATCGGGGGTCAGCGTCTGCATGACGCTGTTGGCCGGCACGTTCACGGCCATCTGCGACATGCCGAGGATCACATATCCCACGAAGCCGACGCCGTCGATCCGGGTGGCGGCGAGAACTCCCGAGCCGACGATGAAGCCGACGGTGGCCAGGGTCAGCCATGTCGACGGTCGGAACAGATCGCCTCTGGTGATGATGAAGATCGACGTGATGACGGCGCCCACACCCATGCCGAAGATGAGGACGGTGTTGAAGCTGTTGTCGCTGCGGCCGAGGGCCTCGTGTGCCACCGCAGGGGACTGCTGGATGTAGCCCATCACGAAGATGCCCGCCAGCCAGGTCATCATCACGATGGTGCGCAACGTGGGTTGACGCCACACGAACGTCGCCCCGTCACGTACCGACGACCAGATCTTCGCATCGCGGTCCATCTGCTGCGTCGCTCGTGGTTTCACCACCACGAGCGCGGCGAGCACCAGCACGAACGTGATGGCGTTGGTGAAGATGGCAGACCCCGGACCCCATTGGCCGATCACGAACGCGGCGGCCATGGGTCCGACCAGACGTCCGGCGGTGAACTGCAAGCTGTTCAGGCGCACCGCTGGTACAAGGTCCACCCGGTCGACAAGGGTCGGAATGAGCGAGGTCCACACTGGGAAGTTCAGGCCGGCCGCCCCACCGTTGATGACGGTGAGCGTCATGATCAACCCGATCGTGAGGCGGTCGGTGATGTACAGACCCCACAGCGTGAACGCGACGACCATCATGATGGTCTGGGTGATGATGAGCAGTTTGCGGCGTGAGTAGCGATCGGCGAGGAACCCGGCGATCGGCGCCAACAACAACGTCGGTATGACACCGATCAATGCCGCCAATCCGAGCACCGCTGCGCTCTTGCGGATCTCGTAGACAATCTCGGGCAGCGCCACGATCTGCATCCATCCGCCGGCGTTGGAGATCGCTGCTGCCGTCCAGAAGATGCCGAAGTCGCGCTGTTTGAGAACCGAGAACGCCGAAGCCATCAGTGCACGCCGCGCTCGACGTGGTACCCGGCGTCGGTGAGCGCCCCGATGATGTGCGTGGCGTGGATGGCGTCTCTCGCTTCGAAGGTGAGCTCCAACACCGCAGCCTTGGCCGAGAGCGCGGAGAACATGCGTTGGTGATTGACGTCAACAATATTGCCGCGTTCGTCGGCGATGATGCCACTCACCTTCGACAACGCTCCGGGCGCATCGGTGATGTCGACACTGATGCGCACGATCCGACCGGCATGGACGAGGCCGCGCAAGATCACCTGGGCCAGCAAGCGGGCGTCCACGTTCCCCCCGCAGAGCACCAATCCGACCCGGCGACCTTGGAACTGCTCGGGCCGGTCGAGCACCGCGGCCAATCCGGCCGAGCCCGCACCTTCGACGACGGTCTTCTCGATGTCCAGGAAGAGGTTCATCGCCTCTTCGATGCGCGACTCGGGAACGGTGAGTACCTCGCTCACCAGTGCACGCACGATCGGGAGGGTGAGGTCGCCGGCACGGGGTACGGCTATGCCCTCGGCGATGGTTGCGCCCCCACAGCGGGGTTCGACACCGGCCAGGGCCGCGGCCATGGACGCGTACAACTCGCTCTCGACGCCGACCACCTCGGTGCGTCGTGAGAGATGGCGAACCGCGGTGGCGATGCCGCTGATGAGGCCGCCGCCGCCGACGGGCACGACGATGACGTCGAGATCAGGAGCGTCGGCCAGCATCTCGATGCCGATGGTGCCCTGGCCGGCGATGATGGCGACGTCGTCATACGGCGGTACCCACACCAATGACCGCTCCGCTTCGAGTTCGCGGGCACGGATGGACGCTTCGCTGAAGTCCTCGCCATGGAGCACCACCGTCGCACCGAGCGCCTCGGTGTTGCGGACCTTGATGTTGGGTGTGAGCCGGGGCATCACGATCGTGGCAGGGATGCCGAGCCGCTGGGCGTGGTGGGCGAGGCCCTGTGCATGGTTGCCGGCGCTCATGGCCACGACACCTCGCGCCCGCTCGGCTGCGGTCAATTGCAGCAATCGGTTGAGGGCGCCGCGCTCTTTGAACGAGGCGGTGAACTGAAGGTTCTCGAACTTGCACCAGATCTCGGCGCCACAGATCGCCGACAAGGTCTGGGACTGCAGCATCGGTGTGCGGGCCACCGATCCGGCGATGGCCTCAGCGGCGCGCCGCACATCCTCGAACGACACCGGCAGTGACCCCATGGGGTCAGATCGTAGGGGCGGCTACTTCCCAACACGCCCGAGCGGTTACCTTCTTGCCTGCCATGGCCGCGAACTTCCAGCTGCTGACCATCTTCTTCCCCATGTGGAACGAGGAGGAGTACATCGGTCGAGCCCTCTCAGCTGCACGCGAGGCGTGCGAGACGCTGGTGGCCGAAGGGGAGATCGCCGACTACGAACTGCTGGTCATCGACGACGCTTCCACCGATGCCACTGGCCGACTGGCCGATGAGTATGCCGCCAACGATCGCCACGTTCGTGTGGTGCACCACCCGGTGAACCGCAAGCTCGGCGGTTCGCTCAAGACCGGCTTCGCCGAATCTCGTGGCGATCTCATCCTCTACACCGACGCCGATCTGCCCTTCGACATGGACGAGCTGATCAAGGCGTGTCGGGTGATGCGCCACTACGACGCTGACATCGTCAGCGCCTATCGACTCGACCGAACCGGCGAGGGCTACGTGCGCACGGTGTACTCGACCTTCTTCAACTCGATGGTGCGAGCCCTCTACGGCATCCGCATGCGTGACGTGAACTTCGCGTTCAAGCTCTGCCGCGGCCGCATCTTCCAAGACGTGAAGCTCAAGAGCGAAGGATCGTTCATCGACGCCGAACTCATCATCCGGGCCCGCAAGTACGGCTACGAGGTCGTCCAGTTCGGCGTCGACTACTTCCCGCGCACCCGGGGCGTGTCCACGCTGTCGAGCCCGTCGGTCATCGTGAAGATCCTGCGGGAGATGTTCGCCCTTCGGCGCGAACTACGTGACATCCAACCGACCGGCGCGTGAACGACGAGCCGGTCGCTCGGTAGGCTCCCGGTCCCGGTCTCTGGAAGGATCTGCCCTGCCCATGCGAACCCGCCACGTGCCGCTGCTGATCGCCGCAACGGTTGTCCTCGGGGGATGCTTCGGCTTCGGGGGCAAGGGCTCCGACTCGGCCGATACAACGGTGCCCGTGGTGTCGTCCACCATCTCCACCAGCACCACGTCCACGACTGTCGCTCCGACGACATCGCTCGTGAAGATCGTCATCGACCGAACGCTGAAAGAAGGGATGAAGGGCGACGACGTCGCCTATCTGCAACAGCGGTTGACTGATCTCCGCTTCGATCCCGGTCCCATCGACGGTCGGTTCGGGCCGAGCGTGACGCAGGCGGTGTGGGCGTATCAGAAGCTCTCCGGTCTCACCGGCAAACAGGTCGACGGCAAGGTCACACCGGAGTTCTTCTCTGCGATGCAGGATCCCTTGCTCCTCGAGCCTCGTCGGCCCCAAGGTTCGGCGAACCATGTCGAGATCGATCTGGTGAAGCAGATCGCCATCGTGTTCGCCGACGGCCGGCCCAAGCTCATCACCCACATCTCCTCCGGCAGCGGCAAGGACTTCTGCGATCAGGGCATCTGCTCCACTGCGTTCACCCCCGCGGGGGTGTTCGCCTTCGATCGCCGGGTGGCCGGCTGGCGTCAGAGCGAGCTGGGCCTGTTGTTCAATCCCGTGTACTTCAACCAGGGCATTGCCGTCCACGGCGCCGAGGTCGTCCCGCTGTATCCGGCCTCGCACGGATGCATCCGCATCCCGATGCACATCTCGAACTACTTCCCCTCGCTCGTGGCCAAGGGTGACCAGGTGTTCGTGTTCGATGGCGTGAAGGAGCCCGAGGAGTACGGGTCGCCGCCGCCGCCACCCAACGTGAAGGACCCCAACTGGGTGGACACCACGCTCCCGGGTGGATCGACCCTGCCGGGTCAGACAACGGTGCCCGGCACCGGCACCACGGTGAAGGGTGCGACAACCACCACCGGCAAGGGCGCCACCACGACGGTGAAGGGTGCGACGACCACCACCAGGGTCACCACCACGACCGTTGCGCCAACGACCACCGCGACAACAACAGCAACGACGACGACAACAACAACAACAACAACAACGACCGTTGCGTCGTCAACGACGGTTGCTCCCTAGGCGGCTCGTCAGGCGCTGACGCGACCCGTCCGCTCGACGGCCGGTAGCCGTAGGCCGACCGTGAGCGCCACGATCGCCGCGAACACGATCAGCACGTGTCGTTGCACGCCGAGGAAGTGGTACAGCGCGGCGCCGAGCACCGCAACGACCGCTGACAGCACGACTGCGAGTCGCCATGCTGTCGACCAACTCACCGTCGTGATCCTCATCTGTTCGCTGCCGACTCCGGCCGCATCCCGCGAGCGCATCTGACGAATGAGATCCAGTTCGCCGCGAGCGTGTTGGCGGAAACCCGGGATCGTCACGCGATTGCAACATTGATTGCATCGTCGCCTGCCGCTCAGGCATCGAGCCAGGCAACGCGGCACGTTCGGGTTGTCGCGGCCGCGCTCTCTAGTGTCGGTCCTATGACGATCTCACTGCCCACGTTCTCACTCGATGGCAAGGTTGCACTGGTGACAGGGGCCAGCAGCGGCCTCGGTCAGCGGTTCGCCCGTGTGCTCAACGCAGCGGGCGCCAAGGTGGCCATCACCGCCCGTCGAGCCGATCGCCTCGAGGCTCTCGCTGCGGAGATGCCAGGAACCTTGGCGATCTCCGGCGACATAGCCGTGGCCGAGGACCGTGAGCGGATCGTGGCGGAGACCGCGGCGCACTTCGGCACCATCGACGTGCTGGTCAACAACGCCGGCATCGGCGTCGCCGCACCCATCGAGACCGAGCGGCTGAAGGACTTCCAGAAGGTGCATGAGGTGAACGTCACCGCCCCGTGGCATCTCACCAAACTGGTCGGCCCCTTCATGGTCGGTCAGGGCTCGGGCTCGGTCATCAACATCGCGTCGATGCTCGGTTTCGTCGGGTCGACCCCGCTCAAGCAAGCCGGCTACTGCAGCTCGAAGGCAGCGGTGGTGAATCTCACACGCGAACTCGGACTGCAATGGGCTCGCAAGGGTGTCCGGGTGAACTGCATCGCACCGGGGTGGTTCCCCACGGAGATGACCGAGCCGATGCAAGAGGAGCACGCGCAGAAGTACCTCGCCACGAACATCCCGATGGTGCGCATGGGCTACGAGCACGAGCTCGACGGCGCGCTGTTGCTGCTCGCCTCCGAGGCCGGCAGCTACATCACTGGGCACACGTTGGTGGTCGATGGAGGCTGGATCGCCCGTTGACGGCGGCGTGCTCGTTGATGGGGGGTGTCAACGCGCCTTGCGCACGAGCCAGTTGAGCTTCTTGGCCAACTCGAAGCTCGAATCGGTGGCGATCTGACCGATCGCGCTGCTCAGCGTCGGAGACGGGTGAACGACGTGAGCCACGTCGGCCAGCTTCAGTTCCAACCCGATGGCCAGAGCGAGTTCGCTGATGAGCTCACTGGCGCCTCGGCTGAGCACGTGGGCGCCCACGATTCGCCCGCGCGCGGCGACGATGATGACCTCTCCTCCCGGGCCGGCGGCCGCGCGGTTGCGATGGTTGGGACCGAGGTCGCAGCGCCACACGTCCACACCGTCGCCGTGCAACGCTTCGGCTTCCGCTGTTGTGAGCCCCGTGTGCGCCAGCTCCGGATCGGTGAACAGCACGGATGAGGTGAAGGCGTCGGCTGGCGCGCGACCGGGGAAGAACATGTCGCGCACCGCGCGTGTCGCTTGGTGTGCGGCGACGTGACTGCGTTGCGCCGAACGCAGGGTCGGTCCCGCGCCGGGATCGGCGGCGTCCCCCACCGCGTAGATCGAGCGGACCGACGTTCGGCCCCGTTCATCGACCACGACGCCGTGAGGTCCGGTCACGATGCCGAGTTCGCCGAGCCCGAGCTGTTCGATGTCGGGGACGCGCCCCGCGGCGATGAGCGCGACCTCCCCGCCCCAACGTCGCGGCACACCATCGACGGAACCAGTGATCTCCACCAACGAGCCGGCGCGGCGGGCCCGGGTGATGTTGACCCCGGTGACGATGTCCACACCGTCGGCCCGAAGACGGCTCACGAGTTGATCGACAAGCACAGGTTCCTCGTCGATGAGGACTCGCCGTTCCCGTTCGAGCACGGTGCAACCCACTCCCAGTCGACTGAGTGCTTGGGCCATCTCGAGGCTCACCGATCCACCGCCGATGAAGACCACCGAGCGCGGCATGCTCGGCAACGACCAGAACGTGTCCGTGGTGAGCGACGTGTTGTCATCGAGGCCAGAGATGTCAGGCCGTCGCGGACGGCTACCGGTGCACACCAACACGAATCGCGTGGGGAGAGCGAACCCCTCGGAGTCTGCGGACGAATCGTGCCCCGGTGCGATCGTCACCGTCACCTCGTGTGGACCGGTGACGGCCGCCTCGCCGTGGAAGAAGTCGACGCCAGCGGCAGCCAGGCCAACGGCGTCACGGCTCTCGGCCATCGATTGCGATGACAGCGCCGCGACACGGGACCACACGGCGCCGTTGTCGATGGCGAGATCGGCGACGTGCACACCGACATCGCCGGCGTGGGCGATCGTGTGGGCGACCCGTGCCGATTCGATGAGAGCGTTCAATGGGATCGAACCGCTCCGTGCTTCACGACTCTCGATCGACGATCGTTCCACGACCGCGACACGCAACTCGAGCGATGCAGCCATCCGGGCTGCGGCCGCGCCGGCGGCGCCCAACCCGATGATCACGAGGTCGTAGCGCTCGCTCGGCCCGTTCACGATCCCTCCGATCGAACAACTCCCTTGCCACGATGGCTCGAAGCACGTTACGACGGGTGCATGGAGATCTCGACCGCGTGCCCACTGGACTGTCCGGACACGTGCTCGCTCACGGTCCACGTGACCGACGAACCGAACGGCCGGCGCATCTCGTCCATCGGCGCCGGTCCGGGCAATCGGTTCACCGACGGGTGGATCTGCGCCAAGGTCCGTGGTTACGCGTCTCGTGTGTACTCCCCGGAGCGGATCATGACGCCGCTGCGTCGTACCGGAGCCAAGGGCTCGGGTGAGTTCGAATCGATCAGCTGGTCGAGCGCGATCGATGAGATCGCCGGACGGATGCGGGCCGCGATCGATGCGCATGGCCGCGACGCCCTCACTGCGTATCTGTACAACTCGTCTGGAGGCGCTCTGGCCGCGGCTGGTCTCACCGAGCGCCTGTTCCGGACCCTGGGGTCGACGGAGGTGGCTCACACCATCTGCGCGGCAACGACCGGCGCGTCGTGGGCGTCGATGTACGTTGGGCTGCTCTCAGCCGACCCCAGCGACGTGGTGCACAGTGACCTGGTGGTGATCTGGGGTGCGAACCCCAACGTGTCCAACTCCCATCTCCCCCCACTTATCCGCTCCGGTGGGGCTGATGTGGTCGTTGTCGATCCGCGCCGCACTGCGATGGCGGCGAAGGCATCGCAGCATCTGGCCATCCTCCCGGGCACCGACGCCGCGCTGGCCCTCGCGGTGGCCCATGTGCTCGAGCGTGATGATCTGCTCGACCATCGCTTCCTCGACGACTGGTGCGATGGCGTGGACGAGTACCTCTCGATCGCTCGACGATGGACACCTGACGCGGCCGCAGCCGTGTGTGGTATCGAGGTGTCGGAGATCGAGCAGTTCGCGGCGCGATATGCATCGGCGCGGCCCGCAGTCATCCGGTTGGGCTGGGGCCTCGAGCGCAATGCCAATGGCGGCGCATCGTGTCGATCGGTGCAGGCACTCGCGGCGTTGGCCGGGAAGTTCGCCGAGCGCGGCGGCGGTGTGATCGCCAGCCTGAGTGCGGCGGCACCGCTGGCCGCGCGCACTGGTGATCGTGAGCCGGTCGGCGGGTTCCCGGTGCGCCGATCGGTCGACATGCACCGCATCGGTGAGTGGTTGGGTGATCGGAGCGATCCCACACGCGTGTTGTTCATCCAAGGAGCGAACCCGGCAGTCACCTGCCCCGATCAGGGTGCGGTGATGCGAGCCCTGGCGCGCGACGACGTGTTCACGATCGTTCACGAGCAGGTCCTCACTGACACCGCTCGCTTCGCCGACATCGTGTTGCCTGCCCCGACGCACTTCGAAGCGGACGACATCGCGTCCAGCTACGGCACGTACACGCTGCAGCCCATTCGTGCCGTCATCGATCGGGTCGGCGAGAGCCGAACCAACGATGAGGTGGCGAGCGCGATCGCCATTGCCCTGGGCTTGCCGGCGGACGACTTCGATCCCGATCCGGCCAGGCTCATCGACGGCTTCATCACCGATGGGCTCGGCTCGGGTCCCAGGGTGGTCCGCCACAGCACGGTGCAGTTCGTCGACACGTTCCCCAACGGTCGCGTCCAACTGATCGATGCGGACCACGGTGCGCCGCGATTCGTCCCAACGATCCCGGCTTCACGCGAGATCGAGCGATTCCCGCTGGTGCTCCTCAGCCCGGCCACCAGCAAGACCGTGAACTCGATGCTGGGAGAGTCGCCGAGCGCCCCACCGCTGGTGCACCTGAACGGATCCGACGCGCAGCGTCGAGGAATTGCGGACGGCGACTGGGTCGTGGTGAGCAACGATCGAGCATCGATCAGCGTCCGCTGTCGAGTCGGAGCCGATGTGCGGACAGGTGTCTGTTGGATGGGCAAAGGCTTTTGGCCCCGCGACTTTCCTGGTGGAATGAGCGTCAACGCGCTCTGCCCCGCGTCGTCGGAATCGACGACCGGTGGAGCGTGCTTCAATGACACGTACGTCGAGGTGACCAGATCTACCTGATCGGGAGTGCCGACGACCTGTGACCGGGGAGGGTCACCAACACATGAAGAAAAATGCTCAATGAGTTCAAGGACTTCATCGCAACGGGCAACCTCATCGAGATTGCCGTCGGTTTGGTCCTCGCGATCAAGTTCACCGATGTCATCAACTCGTTCATGGACGGCATCGTGAACCCGATCATCTCTGCCATCTTCGGTCAGCCGGACATGAGTGAGACGCTGGCGTTCGACCTCGGTGACAGCCGAGTCATGCCCGGTCTGTTGCTCACCGCCCTCATCAACTTGATCATCGTGGGCTTCGTCCTGTTCCTGGTCCTCAAGGCCTACAACAAGATGAAGAAGGCCAAGCCAGCTGCTCCGGCCGGCCCCACCGAGGTGGAACTCCTCACCGAGATCCGCGACAGCCTCCGCAGCCGCTGATCCAGCGGTTCACCTGAACCAACTCAGTGGCCCGACCGCACATCCGGTCGGGCCACTGACGCGTTCCAGGCCAGCTCAGCGGATCGTCTGACTTCACCCAAGACCTGAAATCGGCCAGGGTCCGCGCCGATAGATGCTGGTGCCTCGTACCGGGCGGCCCACCCGCGGCCTCATCAACCTGCTCGCACCACTGGTGTTGACGCTGGTCGTGGCGGTCGCGTGGTCAGCCTGGTACGTCAACAACGATCGCACCACGGTGAGCGAGCTGGCGCGGACGGCCACCGAGGCCGAGGCGACGCGTTTGGCCTTGTCAGCGGTGGTCTCCGAGGCCCGGGTGCTATTGGAGTTGCGGGCCTTCGACGAGGTTCCAGAAGACCTCGAGCAGTACCGGATCGCCAAGGTGTCTGACTCCGACCCTGCCATCGCCCTCGACGACGCCGAGAGCGCCGGGGTCAATGCCCTCGCCCAACTGCGCTCGGTCGGCATGAGTCCGTCCCGGGATCTCGTCGAGACCTTGTCCCGACTTCCTGAGGCCACCCGCGATGCTCTGATCGCCGGCTCCGGGGGCGCCCTCAACGCCGAGGCCTATGCCCGGACCATCGGCGCGCTGCGTGATCATCTGCCCTCGGCAGAGGTCGAATCCGCGGCCGCCCTGGCTGAGCTCAGCAGCCCGCAGGCCACCGATCCGGTGTACCTGTCCCTCGATTGGCAGTTCCCCGTGGCGCTGATCGCCGCTATGGCCCTGGTGTCGATGATGCGCCTTCGTGGCGGCCTTGCTGGCGTCGCTCGCTTCGCCGATGGCGCCGCCCGTGGGAGCGAAGCGACCGAGGCCCTCCTCGGCGCCACGCAACGGATCGCCGCGGAGCGCAATGAATCCGCGCTCGAGCAACGCCTCGTGCTCGAAGCCAAGGAACTCCTCGGCGCCGATGCTGCCGTCGTCTACTCGGTGGTGGAGGGCAAGGCCCGCGCCAAGGTCATGCTCGGTGTGACCGGACTGCCGACCGCCACGTCGGGTTCGGGACAGGTCGGCAAGACGCTGCAGGCCGCCAACGCCCGCCTCGAGCGGGTGATGAACGACACCGATCTTCCGAACATCGTGGCCGAGGTCGTGCTTGCTCCGATGATCAACGATCGGCGCGTCGAAGGTGTGCTCGTGGCCATCAAGCGCGAGCCGTTCGATCCTTCGGCAGTGGGCATGTTGCAGTTGTTGTCGCAGGCGTCGATGCCACTGCTCGATTCGGTGCGTCATCACGCCGCTGAGGCCGACAAGGCCAACGTGGACGGCCTCACCGGACTGGCCAATCGTCGCCGCCTCGATGGGGATCTGGCGAGCACGTTGCCGCGCATCATGTCGGCCGGTCAGCCCGTCGGCTTTGCCATGGTCGACGTGGATCACTTCAAGAAGTTCAACGACAGCTACGGCCATCCCGCTGGCGACGCCTTGCTGCGTCAGGTGGCCAAGGCCATCTCGGCCGCAGTGCGTCATCGCGATGTGGTCTATCGCTACGGGGGCGAGGAGTTCTGCGTGCTGCTCCCCGGCGCCACGCCCAGCGAGGCCCGCATGGTGGCCGAGCGGGTGCGTTGGGCCGTGGAGACATGGCAGATGGTGGACGACAAAGGTCAGCCGTGCGGCAACGTGACGGTGTCGGTCGGTGTCAGCTGTCGTGACGATCTCGACACCGATGCGCTGGTGGCCGAGGCCGACGGAGCGCTGTATCGGGCCAAGCGCGAAGGGCGCAACCGCGTCGCGTTCGCCGCCACCACCCCTGCCTGACCCTACGCGCGGGTCCAGCGGCGCAGTCGTTGATCGTCGGTGAAGGCCATGCGCCCGAGCCCGAGCGCGATGACCGTGGTGGTGGTCGCCACCGACCCGAGGATCGTGTACATCACGGCGACTTGCACCTTCACCGCTTGCATCGGATCGGCACCGGCCAGGATCAGTCCCACCATCGCGCCGGGGAGGAACACCACGCCCACGCTCTTCGTCGTCTCGATCTGAGGGATGAGCGCCGTCTGCAGCGCGCTGCGCAGATACGGGCGCGCCGCGGTCGTGCCGCTCTGTCCGAGGGCGAGCCGCGCTTCGATCTCCTCACGCTTGTCGATGAACTCGTCGGTGATCCGCCGGGCCACCAGCGCAGTGGTGCTGATGGAGTTACCCACCACCATCCCGGCCAAAGGCACCAGGGTTCGACCGTTGAGATCGAACACACCCAGCCCGAACAGCACACCGATTGCGATCACGAGCGCCGCAGTGAACGCGGCGAAGGTGAGCGGCGCGACTCCCGGCGTGTTCGGTGCTCGACGGCGCATGGTGAGCGTGGCGAACACGACCATCACGACCACCCACAGCCAACTCCACACCAGCGGCTTGTCAGGATCGACCACCAGCTCGAGCGCCCAACCGACCAACAGCAACTGACCCAGCGCACGGGCACCAGCCTCGATCAGATTTCGGGTCAACCCGAGTTGCTGTAGCGCGGAGATGGCGATGGCCACGGCGATGAGCACTGCCGACAGCGCGAGTCCGACGTAGCCGATGTCGCCGTTCATGATCGTGCCGGCCCGTCATCGGACCGTGCCGTGCCGTGATCGATGCGGATGACGCGATCAGCGATCCTCGAGACCTGGGCCATGTCGTGGCTGACCCACACGATCGGGGAGCCGTCATCGGCGAGGTTGCGGGCCAACTGCTCGAGCAGATCGGTGGCCTGTGGATCCAGGGATGAGGTCGGCTCGTCCATGAGCAGCACCTCGGGTCCGGCAGCGAGCGTCCGGGCTAGGCACGCTCGCTGCGATTCGCCGCCCGACAGCGACCGCGCCTCACGATCGAGGAGAGAGGTGGGAAGAGCGACGCGGTCCAGCGCGGCTCGTGCTCGCTCGTCGGTGATCGCTGGATCGGCGACGCGCAGGTTGTCGTGCACCGTGCCGTTGAACGGCGTGGGTCGTTGGAAGACCATTCCCACACGCCGGCGCAGCACCATGGGGTCGAAGGACATGATGTCGTCGCCGCGGAACCGGATGACGCCCGACGATGCGACCTCCAGTCGGTTGCAGCAGCGAAGTGCGCTCGACTTGCCTGAACCCGACGGTCCCACCAGCGCTGTGATGCCCCGATCGGCGATGGTCATGGTGAGCCCGGAGAGGATCTCGGTAGAGCCGATGCGCAGATGCACGTCGTCGAACGAGAAGAGGTCCACGTACCGAGACTAGGGGTGGGCTCACATCGCGGCGGCGCCCCGGGAGATGACCAGAACGCCGGCGCCCGAGAGAGCGGTGGCCGTGGCGAGTGGGCCGAATCGGGTGGCCAGTTGCAGCCATTTGGTGCGGAACCAGTGACGCTCGACCATCGAACGGAGCCGGACCATCACGAGCCCTGCCACCAGCAACGTGGTCGCCATGCCGATGCCATAGATGGCAACAAGGGCGACGCCGAACCAAGCACGGTGCAGCGCCATGGCGCCCAGCAACACCACCAGCGCCGAGGGGGTGGGTACCAGTCCTCCAGCAAGGCCCATGAGCACCACCCAACGCGAGCTCACCGGCTCACCGACTCCGCCCAGCGCGTGGTCGTGCCCGTGGTCGTGCGCGTGGTCGTGGTCATGCCCGTGCGCATGCGCAGGGTCGTGAACGTGGTCGTGAACGTGATGATGACCCAGGATCCCGTGATGATGATGGCCGCTGGTGCCGCTCGAGCCTCGGGTGAGATGCCTGGTCACCAGGCTCACACCGACACCGAGCACCAACGATCCGCTGGCGATGGTCAACCACGGCAGGAGCCGATCGGGGGCGATGGCATCGGACGTCCAGATGACGGTGCCGATGGTGACCACGCCGAGGGTGTGGGTGGCTGCAACGGTGGCGCCGATGCCGAGGATCTGACGCGAGGTGCCGCGCCGGCTCACCACGGCGGCGGCCATCATCGTCTTGCCGTGTCCGGGGGCGAGGGAGTGGATGGCGCCGAGGAGGAACGCCAGCGCTACGCATCCCAGCGCCAGCGGAACGGTGAGCGCACGATGGGCGAGCAGATCGTTGAAGCGTGCCGTGAGCCCGTCGGCCCCGCGTCGCTGGACCCCGGAGGGCGATGTGACCGAGGTTGCGGAACCATCAGCGGAGGCGATGCCGGTTGCTGTGGCCGAGCCCGGCTCCGCATCGAACGTCAATTCTGTTTGACGGAGCGAACCCGAGGTGGGGTACTGGGTGAGCAGTGCAGTGGTCGAGGTCGTCGATGCCCCACGGAGCGATCCGATGGTCACGTCATCGCCGACGACGTACATCTCCCGCCAGCCGATCCGATCGCTGTAGTTGTTGTCCTCCAGCACCACCTGCGAACCGGTGTCGCGCACGACAGCGGTGCTCGACAGCCCGCACTCGATGCGGATGATGGGGAGACCGGCCTGCCCCTCCAGCACCGCGAACGTGGCTGATGTGGGGGTCCAGGGTGCAGACGTGTCGTCGACCCGAAGATGGAGCCCCTCGGCCAACGCCGTGCAGCGCTGGCGTGCTGCCGCGTCGCGTTCGGCGTCGGTGAGGCCGCTGTCGTCGGAGTCGAGATCTTGTAGAGCCTGAACAGCGGGGAGTTCAGCCAGGTCGAGCACGACCAGAGCCTCGATGGCGTCCCGTGTGACGGTGAGGCCGGTAGAGGTGTTGATGGTCAAATTGCCGAGCGGATGGGCCATCGCTGTTGGCGCGGTGAGGGTGAACATGGCACCGGCGACGATGCCGAGGATGGCTGCTGTCAACAATCGCTGACGGCGTGAGGGTCGTGTCATCGCCAGGCCTCCGGGATCGTGATGCCGAGCCGAGTGGCCAGGGCGCGTGCCTCAGGCCGAAGGACCAGGGCATCGAGGGGTGGGGTGGCAAAGGCTGCCGTCAGTTCGGTGGCGGCTCGCTCGGATCGCCCGGCGGCGTCGAACGCCAAGGCCGCATGCAGCCGCAAGGCACTGTGGCGGGTGCCGAGTGCCAACGAGCGTTCGACATGAGCGAGCGCGTCGAGCGGTCGGCCGGCGCGCGTGAGCGCCCAGCCGAGGGCGTCGTGCGTGAGGACGGTGGAGCGCTCGGCGACGAGAGCAGTGGCATCGTCGACGATGGCTGCGATGTCCGTCGTCGACGAAGGGCTCACCACCGTCCGGTTGACCGCATCGAGCACCACATCGATGTCGATGCTCGCTCCTGCGGCTTGCAGCAGGCGTCGACCGGCCGCCGCGAGTTGGTAGGCGTCGCCGGCAGCGGTCTCGTTGCCGGCGATGGTTTCGAGATCGCCGAGCAACGTCGTGACTGCCGGTTGGGGCGAGCGGATGGCCAGCGAGCGGACGATGGCCAACGCCTCGGTGAGTCGATTCGATGTGGCAAGGACGCGAGCCGTACCCAGTTGTGGGCCGATCAGCTCACCATCGAGCGCTGTCGCCGTGCGGTATGCACCGAGTGCGGCATCGAAGCTGCCGCTGTTGGCGAGAAGGTCGCCGAGGAACCACTGGACGCGAGCCTGGTCCGTTGGGGTGCCCGCCGCCGCCTCGGCCGAGCGCATGGCGGCAATGGCGCCGGGGAGATCACCGTGCAGTTCACGCAGATAGCTGGTGCGGGTGTAGGCGGTGAGGCCAGGTCGAAGGTCGAGCATCTGTTGCAGCGCGGTCGATGCTTCGTCGTAGCGGCCGGTCTCGATCGATGCGTCAACAAGAATTGCCAACGCTTCATCATTGCCGGGCTGGGCGGTGACCAGCGCCGTGCCGAGGTCGAAGGCCTGCTGGAACTGATGGAACGACAGCAACAGCGTTCCTCGAGCGATCGATGTCCGCATGTCGTCGCCATCGAGCGCACTGGCTTTGTCGAGGCTGGTGCGGGCCTCGTCGTAGGCGGCGGGATCGCTAGTGCGGATCGCGTGCTGCAGGGCGGTGATGCCGAGCTCGCGCCACACGGCCGGATCATCGGGTCGTGTGACGGAGAGCGTTCGGAGTTGCCCGATGTCGGGACGAGCCGAGTCGGCTGCGGCGGCCAGCCCTGCTGACGCCAGCGAGTCTGTCGTCGCCGATGACGGGTCGTGGAGGAAACGTCCGATCGCCATCACCCCGACCGCCAGCGCCACGGTGGCGCCGACGATGGACCCGATGCGAGTGGAGCGGGTGATGGGCTTGGGGGGAGTGATGGCGATCGGGCACATGTCAGTACCCCGAAGCCGGAGCGGCGAGGTAGGGGAACAGGTTCGTGAACGGCTTGTCGTTGGCGTCGACACCGTCGCCGAGCGCGTTGTTGGGCGCCTTGTTGAAGTCCGGCGTGAACGCTGTCGCGCCTGCCAACGCCCGGATCTCGATGTCGGTCACGTCATCGGCGAGAGCCCGTCCGTTGGGGAAGCTGCTCTTGGCCACCGAGGTGTTCAGCCGCAACATCTCCGACGGCCGGACATGAGCCGGCTTGTTCACGCCGGGGATGCCGGTGAGGAAGATCGTGGCGATGTCCTCACGCCCACCGAGACCGAGTCCGGCGTCAACCGAGGTTGGCACCGTCACGCCCGGGTAGAGGACGGGGATGAGGTTGGCCAACTCGGGGTTCAGCACCGACGCCGCGAACTGCGCGTCGTCGTAGGGTCGGGAGGCATTGAACTTGTCCTTCGCACCGACCGGCACGACCACCTCGTTCACGAGCGGCATCCCGAGACGTGACACCTGCACCCAGTTGCCCCGGTGCTTGAGCACACCATTGCTCTTCAGCACGCGCTCGGAACGTCGGCTGGTGGTCGCCCACACGCCGAGGACCGGATCACCGTTCTCGACCAGACGATCGGTCGGGATCTGGATGGCGATGGAGTGGACGTTGTATCCGGCCACGTAGTCCTTGCCGGCTTCCGTGGGCAGCGGCACGAGATGAGCGGTGTTGAACGGCCGCAGGCCGCCGAGGTCGAAGATCGACCCGAGATCGACGAAGAACGGATCGTCGCGTGGACCGGCGAAGACGTTGATGCCTGCGCCGATGTGCATGGCTGCTTGTGATCCGAGGTTCTTCTCGTAGTCCGGTGTCGAGCGGACGCCGACGTTCGCCGGTGCCACAGGCACGTTGGTGGCGAGCACCTTGCGACGATCCTTGGACCGCTTGGCGTCGGGACGCACCTCGGTCACCGAATAGGTCTGCTTCACGTTCAGGTCGGGGTCGTCGAGCGACGTGACCTGGTTGGTGTTGTAGAGGAACGTGCCACCGTTGGCCACGGTCGTGGTGAAACGGAACTCATAGGTGGTGTCGGGCAGGGCGTTGCCGTCGGAATCGACGTTGATGCTGTAGAGCACGTCGTCGCCGAACTTGTGGAAGTTGGGACCACCGGCGGGTGTCTCGAACGGGATCACGTTGGCGATGAACGTGACCGAATCGGGACGGTCGGGGCTCACGAAGGCGTAGACATCGGTGAGATCGGCGACGGGATCTTCGGTGATGAGTGGGGCTTCGCGATGGCTGGACGCGTCGGCGCTCGACAAGAGCCCGGCGACCAGCGCACCGCTCAGCCCTACGGCCGGCAGGACGCGCCGGGTGAGGGTTCGTTTGGTTGACATGGCTGTTCTTCCTTTGGTGGAGCCGGCGGTCGCCGGCGGATTGGTTGGGAAGTTGCGCTCCCGCACTCGGCTCGATGAGCCATGCACCACAACGCCATCGTCACCACATGAGCGTCACGGCAGCGGCGGCGCAGCGCGTTCGCGCGCAGAGTGGGTCAGCGTCTGGCGACCGCGACGACGACCCACTGGTCGCCGAGGGGAGCGAGGGCCAATGTGAAGGGGTTCGGACCGGTCATGTCCACGACTCGTACCCAGGCGGACGCATCGGATCCGAACGCAGTGGTGATGGGGGAGGGATCAGGGAAGGCGTCGATCGTCTTGACGCTGCCGGCGGTGTAGGTACCCGAGCCCCCGCACAACTCCTGAGCGACCGAGGGCTGGCCGAGCAGGCTGCCCTCGTACTGCCCGGACACCGTGCACTTCTCGCGGGCGGCGACCCAGGCGCTGGCCGCGGGGGCGAGGGCCTCGGTCGTTGGGAGCACGGCCACCGACTCACTGCGATCGAGAGCGACGTGCCACGAGCCGTCTTCCGAGCCTGCTTGCCAGGTGACGATGGCGCGGGCCGGGACGAACCCGACGATCTCATCGAGCTGGGGTTCCAACGTCACGTCGGTGACGATGCGATCACTGTTCGACTCGGTGACCGTGTAGCTCAGGTAGACCGGGAGCTGATCGTGCGACGTCATCCACGCCTGCGCCGATCCGAACTGCGTGCGGTCGGCGAGGCTCAGGAGCCCGAACGATCTCTCCGCGTCGCCGGCGATCTCGGCATCCAAGAACTGGGTCACCGCATCGCGGGCCGATGGTGCGCCGCTGGCTGCCGCTGCTGGATCGTTGAGGCTGGGAATGGTCACTGCACTGGGTGCCTCGGCCGCCGCTGGGATGGGTGGCGCAACGTGCGTCGAGGTCGAGCTGCTCGATCCATTTGCTCGGGTCACCATCACGGTCCCGATCACAGCGGTCACCGTGGCCGCGACGACCACAGCGCGCCCGCCCCGACGCGACAGCCAACCCGTGGAGGTCGCTTGGTCGTGCGCGTGCCCATGATCGGAACCGTGATCGTGCCCATGCGGGTGGTCGTGATCGTGGCCGTGCGGGTGGTCGTGATCGTGGCCGTGCGGGTGGTCGTGATCGTGGCCGGGGCGGCGATGCAGCTCTGTGGTGCGCATGCCGGGGATTCGTGGGTCCGGGCGAATCGGATTTTCGTAGCGCGGAGAGCCCTCGGTGATCCGGGTCGGCCGTGTGCGTTCCAGGTTGCGAACTCAGGCGACGGCGTCAGGGGGCGAGCGCTGGGAACGCCGTGTTGCGGGCGATCAGGAATGCCAGGGCGCTGACGATGCCCATGCCCGCGATGGTCTGTGTCAAGTAAAGTTGACGTCTCGGCGCCGGTCGGAGAGACGGGATGCACCACATCGCCCAGAGCACGAGCAGCACCGGTGCGGCTGTGATCACGAACGCGTTGAACGACAGGGCGCGGTCGATGTCGCCTTGTACGAGTGCGTGGACGGCGCGCGTGGCTCCGCACAACGGACACCACCAGCCGGTCAACCCGTGGAACGGGCATGGCGGGGAGAGCCTGGTGCGGTTGGGATCGACGGTGGCGAGTGTCACCGCGCCCACCAGCGCGGCCCCAGCGACGGCCAGCGGTGCCGGTGCGAGTCGTGCCTGCTCAGTCACGTCATGGAGTCTCGCGCCAGCGTCGATGCCATCGCTCGCGAACGCGGACGAGTCGACGAGATGAGGGCGACAGTTCGATGACATGATCGATGTCGGTTGGCCGGGAGGCCCGCGCTCTGCGACCCTGTCCGGATGCTCCAGGTGCAGTCGTTGTCCGTCGAGGTGGGTGGTCGCCTCGTTGTCGACGGCGCGACCTTCACCGTGAGGCCTGGTGACAAGGTCGGTCTCGTCGGTCGCAACGGTGCCGGCAAGACCAGCCTCATGAAGGTGCTCTCGGGGGCTGAGCGCCCCAAGAGTGGCAACGTCACCGTGGTCGGTGCTCTCGGATCTCTCTCGCAGGACCCTCGTATCACCGGCGACGAGGCACAGCGCACCGCGCTCAGCCACGTGTTGAGCGGGCGGGGGTTCGACGAGGCGACCGTGCGCATGGAGAAGTTGCGCCTCGCCGTCGAGGAGGACCCCAGCGAACGCAACGTCACCCGGTACACCAACGCCGAGGAGGAGTACCGCATGGCCGGCGGCTATGCCGCCGAGTCCGAGGTCCGCTCGTTGTGCGCCGGTCTCGGGCTCAAAGCCGATCGGGTCGATCTCCCTATCTCGGTGTTGTCCGGCGGTGAACGTCGGCGGGTGGAGCTCGCCCGCATCTTGTACGCCGGCTCCGATGTGTTGCTGCTCGACGAGCCGACCAACCATCTCGACGTCGATGCCAAGAACTGGATCATGAAGTTCCTGCGCACCTACAAAGGTGCGTTGGTGGTGATCAGCCACGATCTCGACCTGCTCGACGAGTCGATCACCCGGGTCTTCCATCTGGACCGGGCATTCGAGGATTCGTCGGGACACATCGTCGAGTACCGCGGTACCTACACGCAGTACGTGGCGGCGCGGGCCAAGGACGAAGAGCGCCTGGCCAAGCAGGCCGCTGCCCAGGCCAAGGAGATCAACCGCCTGCAGACCGTCGTCGATCGCTTCGGAGCCAAGGCGACGAAGGCGTCGATGGCTCACAGCGTCGAGAAGCGCATCGCCCGGCTCGAGGCGCAGCGCATCGACGCTCCCGAGCGTCAACGAACGTTGCGCGTGAAGTTGCCCGATCCGCCCCATTGCGGGCGCGTCGTGCTCGAGGTCGCCGACTTGGCCAAGGCGTACTCGGGCCCACCGGTTTTCGAGGACGTGAACTTCGGTCTCGAGCGCGGCGAGCGATTGCTGGTGCTCGGTCTCAACGGCGCGGGCAAGACATCGCTGCTGCGGATCCTGGCTGGGCAGAGCGAGGCCGACCTCGGAGAGTTCACCTTCGGCATGAACGTGTCGGCGGGGTATTTCGCCCAGGAGCACGAGACCATCGACGGCGATGCGACCTTGATCGACAACCTCCGTCGCAACGTCCAGGGCATGCCAGAGGCGCAGATGCGAGGGCTGCTCGGCATGTTCGGCATCTCGGGTGACAAGGTCTTCCAGGCCTCCGGCTCATTGTCCGGGGGCGAGAAGACCAAGCTCGCTTTGGCCATGTTGGTCGGTGGAAAGCACAACCTGCTGCTGCTCGACGAACCCACCAACAACCTCGATCCGCCATCGCGGACCGCCATCGCCGAGGCCTTGTCGGGATGGCCCGGAGCCATGGTCTTGGTGAGCCACGATCCGGAGTTCGTGCGAGCCCTTCAACCGCACCGGGTGCTCATGATGCCTGAGGGCCAAATCGATCATTGGTCCGATGATCTGCTCGACCTGGTGTCGCTGGCCTGACCCTCATGAGCCGAGGAAGCGGAGCGGACTCGGCGAATCAGACTCGGTGAGCCGAGGAAGCGGAGCGGACTCGGCGAATCAGACACAGCCGCTGCTGTCGTGACCGTCGGTGCGATTCGGTAAGGATCACGGCCATGGATTGGCGGTTCGTCGGTGAAGTCCTCGTGACCTTGATGGTCATCATGGATCCGCCTGGCGCCGTCCCGGTGTTCCTCGCCGTCACGCACGGACTCGATGAAGCCGAGCGCCGACGCGCCGCGTTCTTGGCAGTCGTCACCGCGTTCAGCGTGATCTTGCTGTTCGCCATCGGTGGCAAGCAGGTCCTCAACTACCTCCACGTGACGGTGCCGGCGTTGCAGACTGCCGGCGGGTTGCTGTTGCTGCTGGTCGCACTGCAGTTGCTCCAGGGCGGGGACGTGATCCCCAAGGGCGACGTCGACGAGATGCGCAGGACCTCGATCGGCATGGTCCCGCTCGGCACGCCGCTGCTCGCTGGTCCGGGTGCGATCGTTGCCACCATCGTGTTCGTCGAACGAGCCGACGGTGCCGCCGATTGGTTCGCCATGGCGTTGGGAATTGCCGGCGTGCACGTGGTGTTGTTCCTCGCCATGCGGTTCAGCGAACTGGTGCTGCGCGTCATCAAGGACACCGGGGTGCTGCTGGTGACGCGCGTCGCCGGCATCTTGCTGTCGGCGATCGCCGTGCAGATGATGGCCGACGGTGTCAGGGCCCTCGACCTGACCAACTAGCTGTTCGGCGCAAGATGCTTCCGGCTCGGCGCCGTGATCTCCTCGCGAGCTTCTGTGCACGACAAGGTACGGCCCAGGGACCTTTTCGTACCGAGAAGCTCGTGAGTGGGGTGAGGAGAGGGGCGGGAAGCTGGCGCGGCGGGAAGCTGGAGGACCGAGAAGCTGGAGGGGAGGGAATTGGCGAGGCCTTCCCTGGCTCAGGAGGGGCTCAGTGGCGGACGGTGACGGGGGAGCCGGCTTGCTGGGCGACGAGATCGAAGAAGTCGTTGCCCTTGTCGTCCACCACGATGAACGCCGGGAAGTCCTCGACCTCGATCTTCCACACTGCTTCCATGCCCAGCTCGGGGTACTCCAGCACCTCGACCTTGCGGATGCAGTCCTGGGCCAATCGAGCCGCAGGCCCGCCGATGGAGCCGAGGTAGAACCCGCCATGCGCGTTGCAGGCATCGGTGACCGCTCGCGAACGGTTGCCCTTGGCCAACATCACGTAGCTGCCGCCGGCAGCCTGGAACCGTTCGACGTAGGAATCCATACGTCCTGCCGTGGTGGGACCGAACGAGCCCGATGCGTAGCCCTCTGGCGTCTTGGCCGGGCCGGCGTAGTACACGCAGTGGTCCTTGAGGTATTGCGGCATCGGCTCACCCGCATCGAGTCGCTCGGCGATCTTGGCGTGGGCGATGTCCCGGGCCACGACCATCGGCCCGGTGAGCATCACGCGCGTCTTCACCGGGTACTTCGTCAGCTCGGCGCGGATCTCGCTCATCGGACGGTTGAGGTCGATGTGGACAACGGTCTCGTCGAGATGCTCATCGGTGGTCTCGGGCAGGAAGTGAGCGGGATCGGTCTCGAGTTGCTCGAGGAACACGCCGTCACGGGTGATCTTGCCCACGGCCTGACGATCGGCCGAGCAACTGACCGCGATGGCCACCGGGCACGACGCGCCGTGACGGGGTAGGCGGATGATGCGCACGTCGTGGCAGAAGTACTTGCCGCCGAACTGCGCGCCGATGCCGGTCTTCCACGACAGCTCGAGCACCTTCTGCTCGAGCTCGACATCTCGGAACCCCCGGCCGAGCTCGTTGCCCGACGTGGGGAGCGTGTCGAGATAGCGAGCCGACGCCAGCTTGGCGGTCTTGAGGGCGTACTCCGCTGACGTGCCGCCGATGACGATGGCCAAGTGGTACGGGGGGCAGGCCGCCGTGCCGAGCGTCTTGATCTTCTCGTTCACGAACTTCAGCAGCGAGGCCTCATTGAGCAGTGCCTTGGTCTCCTGGAACAGGTAGCTCTTGTTGGCCGATCCGCCGCCCTTGGCCATGAACAAGAACTTGTAGGCATCACCATCGACCGCGGCGATCTCGATCTCCGCCGGGAGGTTGTTGCCGGTGTTGACCTCGCGGTACATGTCGAGCGCGGCCATCTGCGAGTAACGCAGATTGGAGATCTGGTAGGTGTTGAACACGCCGCGGGCAATCGCTTCCTCGTCGCCGCCCTCTGTCAACACGAATTGACCCTTCTTCGCCTTCACGATGGCGGTGCCGGTGTCTTGGCACATGGGCAGCACACCGCCAGCGGCGATGTTGGCGTTCTTGAGCAGATCGAGGGCAACGAAGCGATCGTTGCCCGATGCCTCGGGATCGGTGAGGATCTTGGCCAGTTGGCCGAGATGGCCGGGCCGCAGGAAATGGGCGATGTCGTGCATCGCTTCCTGGGTGAGGCGGGTGATCGCCTCCGGCGCCACGGTGAGGAAGCTCTTGCCAGCGACGTCGATGGTGCCGACACCCTCGGTGGTGACAAGGCGATAGGGCGTGTCGTCGTGCCCGAGCGGGAGGATCTCCTGGAACGCGAACTCAGTCATGGCCGAAACGGTATCGGCCGTCAGCGACGCCACTTCCATCGCGACGGCTTCGGTCCTGGCCCGCTCCCGGGATCGATGGGGGCATCGTCTGCAGCGTCGGACTCGTCCACGGTCGCGGTGGTCCCGTCCGACCTGGGTCCGGCGGTCACCTCCGTGCTGGGCTCGGTCGGCTCGGCTGTTTCACCCATGACGTTCCCGATCGGCTCGATGGCCACAGCTCGATCGCCGGCGTACACGATGCGATCACGCCCGGCGCCCTTGGCCTCATACAAGGCGGCGTCGGCCGCCGCGATCAACTCGTCGGCCTCGACCCCGTGGTCGGGCGCGGCCGATACACCGATCGACACCGTTTGACGCCAATCGGGTGGGAGCACTTCGATGCATGCCAACGGCACGTGCTCGCTGAGTCGATCGGCGAGCGCGGCGGCTCCGAGCAGATCGGTGGCCGGAGCCACGATGATGAACTCCTCGCCGCCGAAGCGGACTGCCTCGTCGTAGGGACGGATGGCTTCACCGATGGCCTTTGCCGTCGCCACCAACACGTCGTCACCCACGCTGTGACCGAGCAGATCGTTCACCTTCTTGAAGTGATCGAGGTCCATGATCACCAGCGCCAGAGGCTCGTTCATGCGCTTGGTTCGCGCCAGGCCGGCGGTGAGGGCGCGCTCGAGGCGGCGGCGGTTGCCCAAGCCGGTGAGTGGATCGGTGTCGCGTTCGTGTTCGAGCCGGCGCGTGTCGGCGATGCGGTCGAGGGCCACGAGCAGATGGCTGATGACGTTGGCGACCGACTCGGTCGTCGAATCGTCCAGTGAGCGCGAGAAGCGGACGCGCACCTGGACGCCGCCTTCGATCAGCGTGTGGATGGGATGCTCGAGTCCGTTGTCGTCCCAGTAGCCAGCACGGGTGTTGTGCACCGGCCCGAGAGCCGGATGATCTGCGGTCAGTTCGGCGGCCAGTGCGCCGGGCAGGTTCGCGAGTTCGCGTGTGAGCTCATCGATCGCTCCGATCGGATCGGAAGCGGGCACGGTCCCGGCGAGACGTGACGCCGATTCCGCAGCCGCCCGTCGGCGCAGCACTTCGGCGGCGTGCACCGTCGAGAGTCCTTGGCTGATCTGGTGGGCCACCGAGATCCACATCGAACCCTCGGGCAGTTCGGCGCGCAGTGGACCGATGAGGAGTCGACCCACGGTGGTGCCATCGAGATCGATGGGTCGATCGGCGCGCGCCGTGAGGGCGATGGGTCGCAGCCCGCAGTCGAAGGCCACGAGGCCCTCGCCGAGATCGACCTCGATGATGCAACCCTCCACAGGGAGGAACTGGCAGATGACGTCACAAGCCAGCTGCAGGTACGACGCGACATCGATCTGTGCGCCGGCCAGCTTGGCCAACTCGAGCAGACACGAGGTCTCGAGCAATCGCACCAAGATGAGTCGTTCGGTGTCGGTCCAGTGCAGCTGATCGAGCGCGGTGGCGTTGAGCTCGTCGAGGCCGGTCAGCAGATCGGACAGCGAGTTGGGCGGGCCCATGTCGATGCTCATGACGGTTCACCCCCCGGGCCGTCAACACTGGTGCCGGTGCCGAGGTCTGCAGCGGCGTTGGGGTCCGCACTGGTGTCGGGATCGGCGGCGGGGACCGGCCGGACGCTGAGCAGTCGGGCGATGTCGTGCAGCCGCGCTTCGACGCGGCGTTTGATCGATGGCAAGCGACCATGGCTTAGACGCACCATGGCCATCGCCGATTCGGGCTCGATCTCGGTGTGGTGGTTGGGATCGGCCTGCATCGACAAAGCGATGACCTCGGCGACCCGAACGATGCGACCGACTTGATGATGCGGTTCATCAGCCCCGTGATGGCAGGCCACTGCTTCGATGAGCGCGGCAGGGAAGCACCAGTGCTCGAGCGTCGACGCGCCGATCATGGTGTGGCTGACACCGAACGCGTTGATCTCCGCCGACAGCACCCGTGCCATGGGCCCTTCGCGCTGGCATTCGGCCAGACGATCGGGGCTCTGCTGGAACAACAACAATGTCCCGACATCGTGCAACAGGCCGGCAGCATGGGCCTCAGCCGGAGGTACCGAGAGCTCTGATGCGATCGCACCGGCGCACACTGCGGTGACGAGACTGTGGCGCCAATGACCGGGAGGCCCGGTGGGACCCACGGCATCGAGCGACGCGACCGCGGCGGCCATGACCAACGAGGTGACGGTCTGCGAGCCGAGCAAGCTCATGGCGTGGGGAACCGAGGCGACCCGCCGTGGCGCGCCGTGTTGGATCGAGTTGGCGTGGCGCAGGACCCGCACCGTGAGGGCTGGATCGGCTTCGATGAGCCTGATCAGGCGCTCGAGGTCGATAGGACCGTGTTCGACCCCGGCCAGTAGGGCTGCGGCGACCGATGGCTGAGGGGTGAGCTCGATGAGCTCTCTCGTCTGTCGGCCGGGCACCGACTCCTATCGGCTGTTTCGGCTAGGTCGTTGAGCCGTGTCGTTGAGCCGTGTCGTTGAGCCTGGGCGATGACGGGCATGGGCCCGAGATGTGCCCTCGAGCTCAGACTGGCGTGCCCTCGAACGGACGTGGGTCCTTGGGGTGGGGCATCTCGGGGCGGGACCAGGCCAGGATCGGTGCCATGACCTCGGCCACGGCCTTCCACTGGTCGCTGTGCCATCCCTCCGCGGCTGCGGCCACGGTTCCGTCCTGCTTCACGAACACCAGCGCAGGAAGGGTTGCCAGCCCGAGGGAGCGAACCGCTGCACGGTCGGGATCGGCGAAGGTCAGGAACTCCTTGGCCAACGGTCCGAGGAAGCTGCGAGCGCCATCGGCGTCGGCGGTCACCAGCCAGCTCATCCGAGCCGCCGCACCAGAGAAGTGCCGCATGAAGCGGGCCGCGGGGTCGAGGACCCAACTGGATTGGTTGGTGTACGGGTCGATGCAGACCACCACGAGGTGGAAGTTGGTGAGCCACTCACGAACGGTTCGGCCTGCACCCTCCAGCGGAGTGAGCGTCAGGTCTGCAGACGGGTCGGTTGCCACGAGCGGCCAACCTAACGCGCGTGGCCGCCACCGCGGGAGTTTCGCGTCCTCAGGCGGCACTGAAATCGGTCGCCGACCCGCTACCGTCACCCGACTGTGAGGTCCGGTTCCGACGTCTTCGACGATGAACCAACGCTGGATGTCTCCGGCAACGGGCGGGCGGTGTGGTGGCGACAACTTCTCCTCATCGCTTGGTTGTGGTGGATCTACGACCTCATCAACAACTTCTCGCCCGTGCGTGAGGATCGTGCGATCCGCATCGGTCAAGACCTGTTGGCGTTCGAAGAGCGCCTGAGCCTCGACATCGAGCTGGGCCTCAACCGCTTCGTGCAGGACCATCATCTGGTGGCGGTGTTGCTGGGCAACTTCTACAACATCGCCCATCTGCTGGTGACGTTCGCCTTGGTGGGGATCTTGTGGTGGTTCTTCCCAAGGGCGTACCCGCGATTGCGCAACACGTTGGCCGTCACCAACATCGTCGGCTTCGCGGTGTTCTGGGTGGTTCCGGTTGCCCCGCCGCGGATGTTGCCCGGCACGGGCTTCGTGGACACCGTCGTGTCGGTCGGCGCCATGGGGTCCACCCACGATGGTTCGCTCGCGTCGCAGGCCAATCAGTACGCGGCCATGCCGTCGTTGCACGTTGCCTGGGCGATCTGGGTGGCAGTCGCGTTGTGGACCGTCAGCCGATCGCGGATCTGGCGCTCGGTGGGTGTGGCCCATGTGGCCGTCACCACCATCGCCATCATCGGCACGGCGAACCACTACGTGCTCGACGTCGTCGCCGGCGCGGCCACCTTCGCGGTGGCGATGCCCGCCGGATACGCGATCTACGGCCGTTCGCCGTGGGCGCTCATCGGATGGTCACCGAGACGGGCTTGGGGGCGTTCGGCCGCTGCCGTGACGATGAGCCCGAACGAGAGCACCGCCATGGCCAGCGCCAACCAGAACGCGTTGCCGCTCAATCGTTCGTCGAACAGCGCCACGCCGTAGACCACCGCGGCGACCGGCTCGATACCGGTCATGGCCGGCACGGTCGAGGTCAGCGGCGAGAGGTGGAAGCTGCGCTGCGCGGCGATGTTGCCGGCGACGGCGACCATCAAGAAGCCCACGGCCCATGCAATTCCAATTGCGGGCTTGTGATCGTGGAATGCTCCACCGGCTTGTTTCACCAGCGCCGCGCTGAAGGCGATGGCGATGCCAGCACACAACGCCAACGTCGTTCCATGCACGTGGCGGCCGCGCGTGCCGATCACCGCGACGGTCGTGATGGCCAACGTCGACAGCGAGAGCACGATCCAGTCGGCGTCGTGTCGTGTGGCAACGCCGGCCTCGTTGTGGCTCACCATGACGACCGCGATGACGCCCACCACAACAGCGCCCGCGCCGATGCAGGCACGGCGGCCAGGCATGCGACGGGCCGCCAGCGCGTCGAGCGCAACGGCGACGAGCAGCCCGCTGGTCACGATGGCCTGCACCACGATGAGCGAACCGCGCACGAGCGCGAGCGACTGCAGCGCGAAGGCGCCGATGTCCCCCACCTTGGCGGCCAGCCATCGCGGTGACGTCGCCAGTCGACGGGCCAGGCCGAAGGCTCCGATGTGACTGGGTACCTCGCTGGCGAGACGGTGTTGAGCGGCCGTGGCCACGCCGAACAGCAGCGCTGCACAGATGGCGAGGATCAAGGTGCTCACGGTGAGCCGGTGTTCACTGGGAACCGATCGGGCGACGACGTGGCGACGCGGGTGGGTCGAGGTGCTCGTTCAGTGACACCACTCGCAGATCCCGGCTGGCGATCTCGTCGGCGATGAGTGCGAGCGCGCCCAGAGCCGAGCGCCACGCGCCCGGCGACGACGTGCAGTCGCAGTCGTGCAACAAGATGGTTCCGCCGGGCTCGAGATGGGACAGGACGTGATCGGTCACCGACCGCGGTGTCGCTGTGGCCGTCCAGTCGCGTCCCCATGTGGTCCACAGGACCGTGCGCAGGCCCATACGGCGCGCCGCGAGCGCCGACGACATCGTCAACGTGCCGTGCGGTGGACGGAACCACTGCATCGCTCGGCCGGTCATGTCCTCGAGTTCGAGCGTCGCCCGTCGGATGTCGTCTGCGACATCGCGTGGCCCACGCGAGATGTGTGTGCGATGGCGGAGACCGTGCACGCCGATGTCGTGACCGGCCGCCATCACCTCGTCGAGGGCACCGCGGTTGGCGCGACACATCTCTGGCAGCACGAAGAACGTTGCTCGCCACCCGAGTCGATCGAGCTCGGCGAGGAACAGGGGAGTCGACGTCGAGTCGGGTCCGTCATCGAAGGTGAGCGCGACCTGCGAACGAGGCCCCATTCCACTGAGGCCCGGCAGGAGTCTGCGGCGCAGCGGAGTGATGGCAGTTGCGTACGGGGCGCTGTGAGCGAGCCAGGCCGCACCAGTACCAGCGGCGATGAGCTTGAAGCCTCCAGCCGCGCCGGGTCCGTTGCGGCGGGCTCCGTGCATCTCGACGACTGTACGGCACACCTCGCACCCCAGCTACGTTCTGCGACCGTGCCTGCCACCGTTCTGCTGCTGTCGGCCAGCATGGGGGGCGGCCATGATGGCGTGGCCAAGGAGATGGCCCGTCGCTTCGACGCCGCCGGTGCACGACCGGTGGTCGTCGACTTCATGCGGGCGTTCCCCCGCCCCCTGGCCTACGCCTGGCGTGAGTCGTACGCATTGCAGTTGCGTTGGCGGCCCGAGAGCTACGAGCGTTCGTATCGGCTCTTCTACCAACGGCCGCAGTTGTGGGCTCGCTTCGTTCGTCTCGAGCGCGCACTGGCTGGTCGCCGGACGCTGCGATGGATCGACGAGCATCAGCCCGATGCGATCGTGAGTACCTACAACTTCGCGGCGCTCGTGCTGGGGAAGTTACGCGAAGAGGGCAGAGTGGACGTGCCGTTGGTGAACTTCCTCACCGACTACGGAGTCCACCCGCGCGCCACGCACCCCGCGATCGATCTCAACCTCACCGTGCACGAGGTGGCGGCCGAGGACTGCCGTCGGCTCACCACACGCGAGGTCGTGGCCTGCGGACCGGTCGTGCGTCCCGAGTTCGCCGCGGCAGCCGCCCATCGTGCAGCGGCGCGTGCCGAGCTCGGATGCGGACCCGACGACAAGATCGTTCTCGTGTCATCGGGATCGTGGGGCGTCGGCCACGATCTCGAGGACACCATCGCCGCGTTGCATCACAGCGGTCGCTTCACCGTCGTCACCGCTACGGGCCGCGATGATCGACTGCGCTCGAAGCTGCAACGGCGGGGCCTGGGCATCGCGCTTGGTTGGACAGATGCCATGGAGCGGGTCATCGCCGCGGCTGATGTCGTGGTGGAGAACGCCGGCGGGCTCACCGCCTTCGAGGCATTCGCCGCGGGGGTCCCCATCGTGAGCTACAAGACGATCCCCGGTCACGGGCGCGACAACCTCGCAACCATGCTCCGTGCCGCCGTGACCACTTCGCCACAGACCGAGCTCGAACTCATCGAGGCGGTCACCGCCCTGTGCACCGATGGGCCGACTCGAGCTCAGCAGATCGCCGCCGCGAGCCGTTCGTTCGTGGAGGATCCGACGTCGCGCGTTTTGGGTCTTGTCCGGCCGAATTGATCGATCTGGCGGTCTGCCGGCCGATGATTCCACGTGAACAGGGAAGACGCCGGTCCATGGCTACGATGGGCAGTCGTGCGTGCCAGGGCCCGTGGAGTCATCCACCTCAAAGATCTCTTCACGATGGTCAACCTGGTCAGTGGGGTCATCGCCGTCCACTACATCTTCTATGACGAGCCGCGTAAGGCCGGCTATTCGGTGCTGGCGGGCTATCTCTTCGGCGATCTGCTCGACGGTTTCGTGGCTCGGGCCACCGGCACGTCGAACAAGTTCGGTGCCGAGCTCGATTCGATGGTCGACCATTTCGTGCACGTCGTGATTCCTGCGCTCATCGTCGCCAGCGTCTACAGCGACTCGGGGTCAGAGACGCTCGGTATCACCGCTTGCGGCGTGCTCGTCGGTGCGGCCACCATCCGACACGCACGACTGAGCGCGGCGAAGTTCGATTACCCGATCTGCTGGTGCGGACTTCCTCGCACCATCAGCGGTTTCGGCGCAATGGCGCTCGTGCTCTCCGACACGTTCTCCGATCGCGTGCAGTCGGGGCATTGGATCGGCTTCGCCATCATCTTCGTGTTGTCGATGATGAACCTCATGCCGATTCCGTACATGACCCACCGTGGTCATCGGGCACTGGAGCCGAAGGTGAAGGTCGCCGTCGGCTCGTTCCTCGTGACCACGACGCTGGCTGCGTTCATCGAACCGAACTACACGTTCGACGTGTTGCTGTTCTGGATGATCGGTTACGCCATGGCCGGCTGGGTCCCGCTGCTCCCCGAGGAGCGCAAGCAGTTCCGGGTCGAGTACGACAAGTGGACAGAAGCCCTGGCCGTGAAGACGGTGCCGGCTCGCTCTCGCGCCAAGGTCACTGAAGCGACCGACGCCACCTGAGCCGGAACGCCGGCCGATCGAACGGTCAGTGTCTGAAGTAGGCGCTGATCTGGCTGCACACGAGATCGACCGTGGATTCGTCCATGTGTGAGTGCAGCGGCACCGTGATGAGCTCGTCGGCGGCCTGCTCGGTGACTGGCAGCGGCCCACGACGGAACTGCTGGAAGTACGTGTGCACGTGCCCCGGCCGCCAGTGGATGCCGGTCTTGATGTCGCGCTCCTCGAGCCAGTCACGCAGCCGATCGCGATCGGCAGCCGGCACGCGGATCACGTACATGAACGGGCACAGCCCGCTGAAATCGATCTGCGGGCTCCACACATGATCGAGTCCTTTGAGACGCTCGGCGTACCACTCACATGCCTGCTGGCGTGACGAGCGAACCGCATCGAGCTTGGAGATCTGCGAGGTCCCGAGGGCCGCATGCACGTTGGAGAGGTGATAGCGATAGCCGGTGCGGATGGCGTCGTAGTCCCACGTGCGAGCGTTGCGGTACATCACTGCGGGAGGTTGATCGGAGCCGAGGAGTCGGATCTCGCGGGCCGCGGTCGCTTCTGCTGCATCGGCGAATACCAGAACGCCGGCATCGATGGCCGTGAGCGATTTCACTGGGTCGAAGCTGAACATGCAGATGTCGCTGTCGGTGCCGACGGAACGCCCATTGATCGACGAGCCGAACGAGTGCGCGGCATCGTGCACGACGCGGATCGATCGAGGCGCAGCGATCTCACGCAATGCGTCCTGGTCCGACAGATAGCAGGCGTAGTCGAGCGCCATGATGGCGCGGGTCTTGGGTCCGATCAGTTCTTCGACGCGGTTCGCGTCGATGCACATGGTCTCGTCGACGTCCACGAACACCGGCTCGGCACCGCACGCCAGAATGGCCTGCACGTTCGACAGATGACAGATCGACGGAACGATCACCTCGTCGCCCGGTCCGATGCCGGCCACGATGAGGGACACGTGCAACGCCGCACCCCCCGTGCTCACGGCAACGACATGGCGATTGCGGCCCCCCAGCGCGTCGAGTACGGCCTGCTCGAAGGTGGCGACGTCGGCCCCCATGCCGAGCCAGCCGCGGGACAGCACGGCGTCGAGGGCAGCACGATCGGCATCGTCGAGCCAGGGCCCGTATACGGGTATGGGAGTAGTCACACGGCGCTCCGAGGGAAAGGCTGTCGGCACGCTACTCCCCGTTCACCTCCCGGACAGGTAGCGCAGCATCCGGCCATCGGCCACACGGTAGGTTCATCGTCGTGCACCCCATCGAGCGCATGCGTTACGTCGCCCGGAGTTCAGGGGCCGATCACGCCACCGTGGCGCGCGAGACCGCGGCCGCGCTGTCAGGATTGGCCTTCGACCATGCCGGTGTCGTCACATCGTGCCGTCGGGTGGTCGAACGTCATCCGACATCGGGCCCGGTGTGGTGGCTGGCATCGAGCGTGCTGGTGTCCGATGAACCGGTCGAAGCGGCTTGGACTGCCGCGGAACTGCTGTCGAGGGATCGGACGCCGACCGAACTGTCCCACGCCCTGCCCGATGACTCCTCGGTCGTCATTCTCGGTTGGCCGGAGCTGATCGGTGCGGCTCTGCCCCGTCGTGGCGATGTGCGCATTCGTGTCGTCGACGTCTTCGATGAAGCACGCGGGTTGGTGCACGCGCTCCGACGCGCCGATACCTCCGCTGATCTGGTGCCGAGTCATGGGCTGGGCGCGGCGGTCGTCGCCAGCGACCTCGTGCTGTTGGAGGCATCCGCCGTGGGGCCCGATCATGCGCTGGTGGTGGCCGGGTCACGAGCGGCCGCAGCGGTGGCCCGCCACAGCGGCATTCCCGTGTGGCTGGTGGCCGGCGTCGGACGCGTTCTCCCTGCCCCGACTTGGAAGGCGCTCGAGTCGCGCCTCGACCTCACCATGTTCCACGAGTCCGACGAGTTGTTACCCCTCGATCTGGTCGATCGCGTCGCGGGTCCCGACGGTTTGGCGGATCCGTCCACGATGGCCCGCTCCGCCACGTGTCCCGTGGCGCCGGAGCTGTTCCGCTTGAGTTCCTGAGTACACCACCGGCGCCACTCCAACCTGAGCGAGCCGAGCGTCAGCGAGGCGGCGAAGCAGACACGGCGCCGGAACTGTTCCGTCTGAGTTCCTGAGTACACCACCGGCGCCACTGACTCGGCAGAGACACGGCGAAGCGCACGCCTGTCGGTCCCATTAGGGTCGCGTCCATGGGAGAGATGGTCACCTTCGCATCCAACGGAACTCAGGGGTCGGGTTATCTGGCCACACCGGCTTCGGGCCAGGGCCCGGGTGTCGTGGTGATCCAGGAATGGTGGGGGCTCGTGCCCCACATCTGTGATCTTGCTGATCGATTCGCGGCCGAAGGCTTCACCGCGCTGGCCCCCGATCTCTATCGCGGTGAGTCGGCGAGCAACACCGAGCCTGACGAGGCCGGCAAGTTGATGATGGCGCTCGACATCGAGCGTGCCACCAAGGACATGTCCGGGGCCGTCGATCGTCTCGTGTCGATCACCGGCCGAGCGAAGATCGGTGTCGTCGGTTTCTGCATGGGTGGCGGACTCACGTTGAAGCTGGCGGCCGATCGCCCAGATGCGGTGGCTGCTGCGGTCCCGTTCTACGGAGCCATCCCATGGCCCGCAGTGCAGCCCGACTACACGCGCTTCACCGCTGCGGTGCTGGGGCACTACGCCGAGAACGACGACTGGGCGTCGCCGGCAGTGGCGCGAGAGCTCGAAGCAACGCTCACCGCGGCCGGCAAGCAGGCCACCGTGCACATCTATTCCGGAACGCAGCACGCGTTCGCCAACGACACCCGTCCCGAGGTGTACGACGCCGAGGCCGCGGCGCTGGCGTTCAGCCGAACCTTCGAGTTCTTGCGTCAGCAGCTCTGAGATCCTGCGTCTGGAGATTCGGGTACCGTGATTTGGTGTTCAGGGTTGGGTGATCAGCGACGAAGGCGTTGGTTCACTTGGCCGTGAGGCCGTTCAACCGGGACAACGCCCGGCTCTGACGGAGCCGCCGCGTCCATTGCGACCGCGTCACGTACCAACCGGTTCCGGCGATCACCATTGCCGCGACGCTCCCGCCGATGAGCCCGCCGTAGTCACGCCCCGGTCGATCGTCATGGGATCGATCACGCGCCAGCGCAGCGAGCACCTCGGGATCGGCTTCGGGTGCGGCCGCAGCCACGGGTACGGTCGTCGTGGCCAAGAGAGCTGCGTCAACCTGAGTTGACGGTGCCGCCGACGTGGCCGGTTCGGTGGCTGCGGGGGCCAGGGTCGTGACGGGCTCGGGCGCGGCACTGGCAGGCGCGGGAGCTGGAGTGGTCGCGGGCTCGGGCTGGGTGGCGGCCGTGGTCGGCGCAGGTTTGGCGGGAGCTGGCTTGGTCGGCGCGGGCTTGGCCGCCGAGGTCGCTGGTGCCCCAGTGGCCGGGGCCGCAGTGGCCGGAACGGTTGTCGGGCTCGCTGCGGCAGCCTGCGTGACGCCCGCTGCACCGGAGAACCCCCACTGGAACAGCAGTTGCGTCGGTGTGTAGATGTCCTTGTTGCCCATCACCACGGCGATCAGGGTGCGCCCGTTCTGGCGGGCCGCCGTCACGAAGGTTCCCTGGGCTGCCGAGGTGAACCCCGTCTTGATCCCGATGGTGCCGGCGTAATAGCGGTCGGTTCCCGAGTTGAGGGCCCGGTTGTGGTTCACGAGCGAGTGCTTGGTGCCGTCAGGTCCGGTGATCGTACGGCTCACCGTGCCGACGATCTTGGAGACCGTCGGACTGTTCAACGCCGCTCGCCCGATGATGGCGAGGTCATAGGCACTCACCTTCGACGGGCCGATGGCAGTGTCCTGGCCGTCGAACCCGGCCGGGTCGGCGAAGGTCGAGTCCTGCAGCCCCAACGATCTGCCGAAGGCGTTCATCTCTTTGGCGAAACTCTTCAGATCGCCGCGGGCTTGTTCAGCGATGGCGTACGCGGCGTCGTTCGCCGACTCCATCAACATGGCGTACATCGCGTCGCGCGTCTTCCACTTCTCGCCTGACTCCATGCCGAGGCGCATCGGTGGACGCTCGGCCGCGAGATCGCTCACGGTGACGGTGGAGTCGAGGCTCAAGAAGCGCAGCGCCGTGAGGGCGGTCATGACCTTGACGGTGGAGGCGGACAGCTGCGGTTCGTGCTCGTTGTGTGCGGCGAGCACCTTGCCGGAACCGGCATCGACGAGGATCCACGACCGTCCCTCGACTCCAGCGGGACCTTCGTCAGCGGCGAGCGCAGTCGTGGCCCCCGCTGCGGTGAACGCGGCCAGGGCGGTGAGCAAGGCGACGATCATGAGCGCGACTGCGAACCAGACCGAACGGTGCCCTGGGCTCACGGGCCCGAGAGCGCGGCGGTGGTCGTCGTGGCGAGGCATGGCCGAGCAATTGTGGCCGCTGGCGATGCAATTTTCGCGGCACCCGGGCGTCGCGCGCGTCCGCGTCAATCCGAGATGCGACCTCAGTGGTTCTCGTGGAGGTCGTTGGGGAGGTGTTCACCATGGTCAACGGCACTTCGAGCGGCGCGCGGCGAGCGGTGACGGGGTCGCCCCGTTGGATCTGCCTCGGGGCGGACCCGTAACGTGAGTTCATGTCTGCACGCTCCCGTGACCTGCCCCGCCGGTCCTGCCTGTCCATCCCCGGCTCCAGCGAGAAGATGATGGGCAAGGGCCCGGGCATCGGAGCCGACATGGTCTTCCTCGATCTGGAGGACGCGGTTGCGCCCAAGGAGAAGGAATCGGCCCGCGGCAAGATCGTCGAGGCCATCCGCACCCTCGACTGGGGTGACAAGGTGCTGTGCGTCCGCGTCAACGACTGGTCGACCAAGTGGACGGCATACGACGTGATGGCCGTCGTCGGTGGTGCCGGCGAGCGACTCGACGAGATCATGCTCCCCAAGGTGGAGACCGCGGCTCAGGTGGTCGCCCTCGACATGTTGTTGCGCCAGGTGGAGATCGCGTCGGGTCTGCCCGTCGGTCACATCGGCATCGAGGCACAGATCGAGACCGCTCGCGGCCTCATCAACGTGGAGGAGATCTGCGCGGCGTCGCCCCGGCTCGAGACCATCATCTTCGGGCCGGCCGACTTCGCTGCGTCGATGGAGATCCCCTTCCTCACCGGCGGTGTGCAGATCCCCGACTACCCCGGGGATCACTTCCACTACGTGTTCTCCAAGATCCTCATGGCGGGTCGGGCCAACGGCCTGCAGGTCATCGACGGGCCCTATCTGTACATCCGGGATCAAGACGGTTTCCGCGACTACTGCAAGCGGACCCGCACCTTGGGCTACGACGGCAAGTGGGCGCTGCACCCCGATCAGGTGACGATCCTCAACGAGGTCTTCTCCCCGACGCAGGAGCAGTTCGACAAGGCGTGGGACATCCTCGAGGCCTATCGGGCCGCCACCGAGGACGAGGGCAAGGGCGCCGTCATGTTCGGCGACGAGATGATCGACGAGGCCAGTCGCAAGATGGCCATCAAGTTCGTCACCCGCGGCGAGCGCGCCGGTCGCACCCGTAGCGCCAACTGACCCGCATCACCATCTGACCCGGCCCCTCGGCGCAGCAGCACCCGTTCACACCATGGGTCGACGATTCGACGCGGTCATCTTCGATGCCGGCGGTGTCCTCGTGATCCCGTCGCACGAGGTGTTGGGACCGCTCGTCGCCCGCCACGGTGGTGATGGCTCGCAATCGTCGATCCATCGGGCGCACTATGCCGGCATGCGCGCCCAGGACGTGCACAGCGTGCGGGAGCAGGACTGGATCGTCTATCGCGAGGCCTTCCTGGCCGCGGCCGGTGTGCCCGATGAACACGAAGTGGCGGCCTCGGTCGAACTGCGAGCGTTGTGGGAGTCCGACAACGACCTGTGGCGTTGGCCGCTCACGGAGTCGGTCGAGGCGCTGCATCTGCTGAACGCAGCCGCAATACCGATTGCCGTGGTGTCCAACGCCGAAGGGCAGATCGCCCACACGTTGGCTCGAACCGGGGTGTGTCAGGTGGGACCCGGCGCTGGCGCCAACGTGGCGGTGGTCATCGACTCCCACATCGTGGGTGTGTCCAAGCCCGACCCGCGCATCTTCTCGTTCGCCATCGACGTGCTCGGCATCGATCGCTCCCGCGTGATCTATGTGGGCGACTCGGTGGGCAAGGACGTGGTGGGAGCTCGCAACGCCGGACTCCATCCGCTGCATCTGGATCCCTACGGCGACCACCACGACGCCGAACATGATCGGATCTCCTCGCTCATGGACCTGTTCGACTGGTTGGCATGATCGAGTCGCAAGCTCGAGTCGCAGGCCTGGTTCAGGCCCGCATCGGATAGGCGAGCACGGGGCGGTTGACGCCGACGCGCACTCGATCGCCGACACGCTCGCGCGCGGCGCCGTGCACACGCAGCGATACCTCTGCGTCCCCGAGCTGGGCGCGCACCAACGAGTCTCGTCCGAGGTAGGACACATCGCTGACCACGACCTCGATGCCGTTGGGATCGAGCACGAGGTGCTCTGGCCGGGTCACGACATGGACCGCTCCGTCGGGCGGACGCGGGCCACGCACTGGAAGGCGACCGAGCGCGCAGTGAACCTCGCCGTCGACGCACGTTCCACTGATGCTGACGACGTCACCGACGAACTCGGCCACGTCGATGGTCGCAGGCTCGTCGTACAAGACATGTGGCGGGGCGAACTGGGCGATGCGTCCGTCGAGCATCACTGCGACCATGTCGGCCATCGACAGTGCCTCTTCTTGGTCGTGGGTGACGATGACGGCGGTTGCCTGCGCGGCGCGCAGCACGACGCGTGTCTCGGCCCGCAGTTGCTGACGAAGGCCGGCGTCGAGCGCGGCGAACGGTTCGTCGAGCAGCACGAGCGCTGGTGACGGGGCGAGGGCTCGGGCGAGGGCGACACGTTGTTGCTGGCCGCCGGAGAGCTCCGCGGGGCGCCGTCGCTCGTATCCCTCGAGCCCGATCAGTCGGAGCATCTCGTCCACGACACGCCGTCGATCGCTCGTGCGCGACAAGCCGAACGAGATGTTGTGGGCGACATCGAGGTGAGGGAACAGGGCGGCGTCTTGAGGGACGATGCCGATCCGACGCTGTTCGGGAGGTACCCACGCGTCGGGTCCGACGATCACCTTGCCGCGCACCGCGATGGTCCCGGCCGTCGCGGGCTCGAAACCGGCGATGGTTCGCAAGAGCGTGGTCTTTCCGCACCCCGACGGTCCGAGCACTGCGACGATGGCGCCCGGCTCCACGGCAAGGTCGACTCCGTGGAGCACCTCGACAGCGCCGTAGCCGACATGGAGCGAAGCGACCTCCAACGCAAGCATCACGACATCGTCCCTCTGCGGTCGTGTGCCACCAGTCGCGACAACGCGATCGTCGGCAGTATCGCCGATGTGATCAGGGCGACTGCGTACGGCGCGGCATTGGCATAGTCGCTCACGGCGGTGTGCTTCCACACGGCCATGGACATCGTCTCCATCCCGGTGGGATGCAGCAGCAGCGTGATCGGCAGTTCCTTCATCGCAGTCACCATCACCAGTGCGGCGCCCGCCGCAATGCCGGGTGCGGCCAATGGTGCGGTCACGTCGCGCCACGTTCCCCAACGGGTACGGCCGAGACTCCGGGCGACGTCTTCGAGTTGCCGTGGTGATTGCTCGATGGCGGCACGCGTCGACCCGACCGCGAGAGGCAGGAACAACACTGCGTAAGCCAACACGAGCAGTGGTGTACGGAGGTAGATCGGTTCGAGCACCTTCACGCCGACGTAGACCATCGAGATGGCGATCACGATGCCTGGCAAGGCGTGAGCGATGTAGGTCGATCGCTCGAGCGCGGTGACGAGCGGCGATCGATGGCGAGCTGCGAGGAGGCCGACCGGCAGAGCCAGCAACACCGTCGCCACCGCGGCCAGCGCTGACACGCCCATGGTGGCTGCGAACGCGCTCATCACATCGGACGCGGCCACGTCTCGCGCCGCGCCGCGGCTGAGCCAATATCCGAAGCTGGCGATGGGGAATCCGACGCTCACCGCACTCACGCCGACCATGAATACCGTTGCGATCCCGGTTGCTGCCGAGCCGAGTGCTACCCGACGGCCCTCGCGACCAGCCCGGCTCGTGGTGAGACGCGATGCGGCGCCTCGGGCGTACGACTCTGCGACGACCAACACCGTGGCGAGTGCCACGAGCACCAAGGCCAAGACCGCAGCGCGAGTGGGATTGAATCCGGCTCGGTACGCGCCGTAGATCACCCAGGTGAATGCTTCGTACCGCATCGTGGCGACGGCGCCGAAGTCGCTCGACACATACAGCGCCACCAAGAGCGCACCTGCGCTGATGGTGGCGCGCACCTGTTGCACCGACACGAGCAGCGAACGGGCCCGACTGCGACCGAGTGATCGGGCCATCTCTTCCAACGCCGGATCGACGCGCCGCAACGCAGTGGCGACCGGCAAATAGACGTACGGGTAGGACACGGTTGTGAGGACCAATGCCGCGCCCCAGAAGCCCGCCAACGACGGGCGCGCGGCCACCCAGGCGTAGGCGGCGAGATAAGAGGGAACGGCGAGTGGGATCACCAACAACGAATGCCACATGCGACGGCCGGGCAGATCGGTTCGCGCGATCAAGACCGCCGCGAACACACCGATGAGAACGCACATCACGGTCACCACAGTGGTGAGCGCCACGCTTCGCACGATCAGGTCCCAGGTCCGTCGTTGCCACAATTCGTCCCAGGTGGCCGACCAACCTCGTTCGATCGCCCGGTCGGCGAGGTAGAAGAACGGGAGCACTGCGACAAGTGCCGCGAGGGCCCCGAGTGCCAGCAACGGGATCGGGGCGCGCCGGGACGCGTCAGGGCGCCGACCGGACCCGATCGGCGCCCTGTTGATCCGCATGGTCCTCAGCGTCACCGATGCGTCATCGTGTGAGCAACCCGGTGTCGACGAGCAGCGACTGGGTCTGTTCGAGCGAGGCCAGATCCGAGAGGTCGACCTTCGGTGGCGAGAGTTCGCTGAGCGGGGGAAGATCCGACGACGCGGGGACGGACGCCACGAGGGGATACTCGAACGTCTTCTCGGCGAAGTACGACTGGCTGGCGTCGGTCAGGAGGTACTCGACGAAACGCGCTGCCGCCGCCTTGTTGTCCCCGGCACGCAAGATGGCGACGCCGGCGACGTTGACAAGACCACCAGGATCGTTGGGGAGGAACTGGTTCTTGGCCGTGACGGCTGCGGCACCATCGGCGGCGATCTTCTCGAGCAGGTAGTAGTGGTTCACCAGTCCGAGGGCGACGTCGCCGTTGATGACGGCATCGCGCACTGCGCCGTTCTTGTCGAACGCGACCGGATCGTTGGCGGCGAACGACTGCAACCACTTCCGCGCACCGTCCTCACCGCGCAACAGTCGCAGCCCGGTCACGAACGATTGCCACGAGGCATTGGTGGGGGCGAAACCCACCTTGCCCTTCCACTTCGGGTCGAGCACGTCATCGATGCCGGTCGGCGGTGTCGGCACTTGGGCAGGGTCGTAGACGATGACTCGGGCCCGTCCGCTGACACCGACCCAGGTGCCGTCGTCAGCGCGGTAGGCCGGGTCCACCCGGTCGAGCACGCTCTGCTCGATCGGTTCGAACAGGTCTGCCGATGTGAGGGCTCCCAGGGCCCCGGCATCTTGTGAGAAGAAGACATCTGCTTGGGTCGCGGAGCCCTCCGTGAGGATCTGGCCGGCCAATTCGCCGCTGTCGCCGGTGCGGAACTCGACCTTGATACCGGTGTCGGCCGTGAACTGCTCGAACAGCGGCTTGACGAGCGTCTCGCTCCGACCGGTGTACACGGTGATCGATCCGGTCGCCGCGGCGGCAGCTTCGGAGCTCGTCGTGATCGCGCCGGTGGTCGTCGCCGTCGAGGCGCTGTCGTCCCCGCAGGCGGTGGCCAGTACGGCCACGGCAGCCAGTGCAGCGAGACCGGATCGTCGTGGGGTGAGGAGCATGTTGGTCCCTTCGAGGTGGCAGTAGGGGTCGTGGTGCTGGTGCCTTTCAGGGCACGCCGCATACCCTATCCTGAGGTGTTAGGACTGCCAAACTCTCTCTGTCGGATGATGCGACGCGCTCGAGAATCCCAAGCTCACCGCACGGTGAAGCGGCTTCGGATCTGGTCCACCAGAACCTCGGGCCGCTCGGCCAGGCACGCGGCGCCCGCGGACGCCAGCTCGTGATCGGTGCCGTAACCCCACAGGACGCCGATGCAGTCGATGCCGCTCGCGGCGGCGCCGAGCACGTCGTGATCGCGATCGCCGATCATCAGCAGCGATGTCCTCGCCACGGCGCCCTCGTCGCGCTCGAGTTCGTTCAACAGATGGCCGATGACCTCGTGCTTGTGTCGTCGCCCACCTTGGCGAAGCGAGCCGACGACCCGTTCGAACAGCGGGGCGAGGGCGAACGACTCGAGCATCGACTTGGCGATGTGCTCGGTCTTGGCCGTGGCGATCATGAGTCGGAAACCGCCGTCACGTAGCGCGTGTAGCGCCTCGAACATGCCCGGGTAGATCTCGGCCTCCGTGAGACCGATCGTGTCATAGCGCTCCACGTACACGCGGACGAGCTCGGCCTGCGCCGCCGGATCGGCCGTGAATTGCTCGGCCACCCACGTCAGTGGCGGACCGATGAGCTGACGGATCTCGAGGTCGGTCAGATCGGGCATCGACAACGTCGAGAACGTGTGTCGCCACGATCGAACGATGCCGGGCTCGGAATCGACGATGGTGCCGTCGAAGTCGAAGAGCAAGATGGGCGCGCTCGACACAGGCGACGCGATCACTCGAGCACGGCGAGCGTGGTGTCGAGCTTGGCCAAGAGCTGATGATCGTGGTCCTGGCCGGGGTTGTCGGTGGTGAGGAGCTTGTCGCCGAGGAAGATGGAACCCGCCCCGGCGTGGAGGCACAGGGCCTGCAGCTCGTCGGTCATCTGCGAGCGGCCGGCCGACAGCCGTACCACCGAGGTGGGCATCATCAAGCGAGCGGCGGCGATGGTACGCACCAGTTCGAGCCCGTCGAGTTCGGCGGTGCCGTACAGGGGCGTTCCGGGAACCTGCACCAACAGATTGATGGGGACGCTCTCGGGGTGGGGTTCCAGATTGGCCAGCTGCATCAAGAGACCGGCTCGGTCGCGTCGGCTCTCGCCCATCCCGACGATGCCACCGCAACACAGCTTGACGTCGGTGGCCCGGACGTTGGCCAAGGTCTCGAGCCGGTCGGCGTAGGTGCGGGTGGTGATGATCTCGCCGTAGAAGTCCGGAGAGGTGTCGAGGTTGTGGTTGTAGAAGTCGAGGCCGGCTTCGGCAAGGCGCTGCGCCTGCGGGCCGGTGAGCATGCCGAGGGTCACGCACGTCTCCATGCCCAGCTCGCTCACCGACTCGATCGCCGAGCACATGTGCTCGACCTGGCGATCGTTGGGGGAGCGCCACGCCGCGCCCATGCAGAACCGGGTGGCACCGTTGGCCTTGGCGGTGCGAGCGGCCTCGACGATCTGGTCCACCGGCATGAGCGCCTGCACTCCGGCGTCGGTCGACCACTTCGCCGACTGTGGGCAATAGGCACAATCCTCGGGACAGGCGCCGGTCTTCACCGACAACAAGATGGCGGCCTCGACCACGTGGGGGTCGGTGGACCGACGTGACACGTCATGGGCGTCGGCGAGCAGATCGTGGAAGGGCCGGGACAGGAGCTCCTCGACGTCCGCAACGGTCCAGTCGTGACGGGTCGTGAGCGGCTCGGCCAACTGATCGGCCTGATCGGCGGTGGTGTGGTTCGGGGACACGCCCAAGGTTCCACAACGTGACTCGGCTGCGTCAAGCCAGCTGACAGCTGCCGGTCAGACGGTCGTAGGCCAGGTGGGCATTGGCATTGGCTCGTTGCGGGGTCGAGATGACAAGGTGGCACAGCGATGGGAGCCTGGCCGTGACCGATCGACAAACGCCTCCGACCAGCGTCGGCGGTGACGGGTCCTGGGTGCGACGCGATGCGGCGCGCGTGTGGCATGGGTTCACCCAGATGTCGGTGTACGGCGACAACGAACCGGTCATCGTCGAGCGCGCCGAAGGCCGCGAGCTCATCGATGTCGATGGCAACCGGTATCTCGACGCGGTGTCATCGCTGTGGGTGAACACCCTTGGTCATCGCGTCCCCGAGCTTGATCGAGCCGTCCGCGATCAACTCGATCGGGTGGCCCACTCCACGATGCTCGGCAACGGCAATCGCGTGGTGATCGAACTGGCCGAGGCGCTGGCCGCGGTGGTGCCGGTGGACGATCCACACTTCTTGTTCGCGTCCGATGGTGCTGCTTCGGTCGAGCAGGCCTTGCGCATCGCGTTCCAGTACTGGACCAACCAGGGCGTCACTGGCCGCACGTCGTACCTTGCGTTCGGTGACGCCTATCACGGTGACACCCTCGGTTCGGTCTCCGTCGGTGACGGAGGGTTCGGGACCGATGTACTTGCCCCCCTGCGATTCCCGGTGATGCGAGCGCCGTCGTTCGCCGACGAGCGATCACTGTCGACAGCCACCTCGATGGTGTACGAGAACGCCGATCGGCTCGCCGCAGTGGTGATGGAGCCGCTGGTGCAAACCTTCGCAGCGGGCGTGCGGGCTGCCCCCGCGGAGCAGTTCGCCGCACTGCGCGAGGCGTGCGCCCGTACCGGCGTGCTGCTCATCTGCGATGAGGTGGCCACCGGGTTCGGACGCACCGGCACCTTGTTCGCATGTGAGCAAGTAGGGCTGCGGCCGGACATCTTGTGCCTCGGCAAAGGGCTGACCGGTGGCTATCTCCCGATGTCGGCCACGGTCGCGAATGCCACGGTGTTCGAAGCCTTCAACGGTGAGGACCTGAGCGAGCGGACCTTGTACCACGGTCACTCGTTCAGCGGGAACGCACTGGCGGCGGCGGTGGCGCTGCGCCATCTGTCGCTGTTCGACGAATGGCAAGTGCTGGACAACGTGGCCGCTCGCTCTGCACAGTTGGCCGCGGCGTTCGCGCATGTCATCGCTCCACTCGCCGCGGTCGTCGAGACCCGGCTGGTCGGCCTCATCGGGGCCGTCGAGCTCCGTGTTCCCGACGATGACCATGTGTTGCCCCGCCGAGTTGCGGCCGCCGTGGTGCGTCAAGGAGTGTTGACGCGATCGCTGGGGTCGCTCATCACGATCGTCCCGCCGTTGACGGTGACCGCCGGCGAGGTCGAGCGAATCGTGGATGCGTTGGCCATCGCCATCGTCGAGGTGTGCGGCACATGAGCTGGGATGCCTGGGTTGCCCAGCAGCTCGAGGAGATCACGAGCAGCGGACGGCACCGACGCAACCGCGTGTTCGACGCCGCTGGACCCCAGGGCACCATCGAAGGTCGATCGGTCGTCTCGTTCGCCTCCAACGACTACTTGGGGCTCAGCGTCCATCCGGCCCTGGCTGCTGCGGCCAAGGAAGCCATCGATCGTTGGGGCACAGGCTCCACAGCGTCCCGCCTGATCGTCGGGACCCGCCCCGGGCATGCGGCCATCGAGGCGGACCTGGCGCAGTGGAAGCAGTGCGAGGCCGCCTTGGTGTTCTCCTCGGGTTTCGCCGCCAACGTCGGCGTACTCGGCTCGCTCGGTGGTGTCGGTGTGACCGTGTTCAGCGACGCGCTCAACCATGCATCCATCATCGACGGATGCCGGCTGAGCCGGTCCGAGCTAGCGGTGTATCGCCATGGCGACGTGGCGCATCTGCGCTCACTCCTCGCGGCGGCGACCGGTCGCAAGATCGTGGTGACCGACACGGTGTTCTCCATGGACGGTGACGTCGCCCCGATCGGCGAACTCGTGAACGCCTGCGCAGAGCACGGCGCGCTGCTCGTGCTCGACGAGGCCCATGCAGTGCTGGGCCCAGAGCTGACGAGGACCTGTCCCGCCGGGGTGGTGCGAGTCGGCACGCTGTCCAAGACGCTCGGATCGCTCGGCGGGTTCGTGGCCGCGACGAGCCCCATGGTCGAGTTGCTGGTGAACCGCGCTCGGTCGCTCATCTTCACCACCGCGCTCAGCCCGGCTGACGTTGCTGCTGGACGCGCGGGGTTGGCGATCGTCCGCTCGGCCGAAGGAGATGCGCTCCGGGCGAGGTTGCGAGCCAACATCGATCGGCTCCGACCCGGCCATCGGTCACCGATCGTGCCGATCGTGATCGGTGACGAGGCCGCGGCGATGGCGATCTCCGCTCGATTGCAGGAGCGAGGCGTCCTGGTCCCAGCGATCCGTCCTCCGACCGTGCCGGTCGGCTCGTCTCGGCTGCGCATCGCGCTGTCGAGCGCTCACACGGCCGAGATGATGGATCTGTTGCAGGAGCAACTGGGTGATGTCGGCTTGCTCGACGGCGATGGCTTCATCGATCAGCGATGGACGACGATCGCGTGAGCGACGAGATCTCGAGGCCGCCAGAGGGATCGGTCCGGACGATCGCGGTCGTCGGCACAGCCACCGAGATCGGCAAGACGTGGGCTGCGATCCGACTGTTGTCGCTGGCGCGTCAAGCTGGATTGACAGTAGGTGCCCGCAAGTGTGTGCAATCGTTCGCCGCGGGGGACACCGGTCCGACTGACGCCGATCTGTTGGCAGCAGCCTCGGGCGAGTCCCCGACGATGGTGTGTCCGGAGCACCGTTGGTACTCGATGCCCTACGCGCCACCGATGGCCGCGGACGAGCTCGGTCGTGCGCCGATCGCCATCGCCGATCTCCTGGCGGAGATGGCCCCATCGAACGCGCAACTCACCGTTGTGGAGACGGCCGGAGCGATCCACTCGCCGATCGCCCATGACGCCGACTGCGCGTCGTTCGTGCATCGGTTGCGACCCGATGGGGTACTGCTCGTCGCCCACGCTGGGCTCGGAACGCTGAGCGACGTGCGCGCTGCGGTGGAGGCGTTGCACGGCTCGGCGGTGACGGTGCTTCTGAACCGGTACGACGATGGCGAACGGCTGCACCAGTTGAACCGTGCATGGCTGAGCGAACGCGATGGCTTCGACGTCGTCGTCGACGTCGCCGGACTCTTCGAACAGCTCAGGCCTTGGTGGCCTGCTCGACGAGTCGACGGGCGATGACCTTCAGGCAGAGCGTCTCGTCGGCTCCCTCGAAGATCGACAGCACGCGGGCGTCGACGAACAGGCGGCTGACGGTGTACTCCTCGGCGTAGCCGAAGCCTCCGTGGATCTGCATCGCTTCGCGGGTGACCCACTCTGCGGCTTTGCACACGTAGGCCTTCACCATGGAGGCCTCCATGGCGCCCTCACCCTTGCCCATCATGCGGGCCACGGCGTAGGAGAACTGGCGGGCGGCCTGGATGATGCACGCCATACGCGCCAGCTTCGCCTGGGTGAGTTGGTACTCGGCGACGTTGCGGCCGAACACCGCTCGGTTGTTGGCGTAGTCGACGGCCACTTCGTAGGCGGCCTGCATGACGCCCACGGCGCGCGCTGCGGTCTGGAGCCGGCCGTTCTCGAAGCCTTCCATCTGGTAGTAGAAGCCCTTGCCCAGGCCGCCTTCGCCGCCGACCAACGAACTCTCGGGCACCCACCAGCCATCGAAGGCGATCTCGTATGAGTGCATGCCGCGATAGCCGATGGTGTCGATGGCCCGCCCTTCCATCTTCCCGCTGCTGCCATCGGACTTCGCCTCTTGGGTGAACTCGAATCCGTGACCCTCGCCGCGAGGCTTCGGCACCACGAACATCGACAGCCCCTTGTGGGTCTTGGACCGATCGGGGTCGGTGCGGGCCAGCAGCATGAGTACATCGGCGCGGGCTGCGAACGTGCACCAGGTCTTGACGCCGTTGATGATCCACCCGGCCTCGCCCCCTGGACCCGCGCCGCGGGTGGCCGTGACCTTGATGCCGGCCACATCGGAACCGAAGTCGGGCTCGGTCGCCGCCACGGCGGCCATGATCTCCCCGGCAGCGAGCTGGGGCAACCAATGCTGCTTCTGCTCTTCGGTGCCGCCCTTGACGAGGGCGCGGGTGAGGATCTCCGGACGGGTGATGAGCGAGCCACCGATGCCCAGTGAGCCGCGGCTCAACTCCTCGGTGGCCACCACCATGCCGAGGTACTCGCCCTCGCCGCCCTCGGAGTAGCCGCCGTACTCGACCGGCGCCGACAAACCGAAGCCACCCATCTCGGCGATGCCGGCGATGAGCTCCTCGGGCACGTCCTCGTTGTAGCGGTGGACATGCTCGGCCCGTGGCTTGATCTTCTCCTCGGCGAAGCGTCGGAAAGTGTCCTGCACCATCTCGAAGTCGCTGTCGAGATGGCGAGGCCCGGACGGGTCCGCCGACGTTGCGATCGCGGCGAGATAGGCCGGGTCCCGATAGGTGGCGCAGAACTCTCGGATCGGGTCGAGGGCACCGATCGGAACACCCCAGGTGGCCTCACGGCCGAAGAGCTTCGTGGCGACGTCGTGGACCGCGTCGGCCGCGAACGCACACGTGAGCCGGGCCTCGGTGTCGCCCTTGGTGCCGTAGTCGAGCATCGATTGGGCGGTGGCCACCGCGGCGGTGGCGTGAGCGAGGTCGTATGCCAGGACCTGATCGGCATCGACAGAGCCGGAGGTCGCCAGGTTGCGGACCGCTTTGCCGACGACATTGGCGGTGAGCTCCAGAACCGAAGCAGCAGCAGTGAGATCAGCGGGGGCCGTCATGACCAGGAACGTTACCGATCGCCCTCTCCCGACCCCGAACCGTGCGGTTACGGTCTGCGCCCATGCGGTTGCGTCGGGTGTGTGTGTTCTGTGGTTCCAGTCACGGGTCTCGCCTGACATTTGCCCAGGCCGCGGACGGCCTCGGCCGCCTCCTCGCTTCCGAAGGCATCGAACTGGTCTATGGCGGCGGGGACGTCGGACTCATGGGCGTCATCGCCGATGCCGTGATGGACGCCGGTGGTGAGGTGGTCGGGGTGATCCCCGAGAGCCTCGTGCGTGCCGAGGTGGCCCATCGTGGGCTCACCCGACTCGAGGTGGTGCCGGACATGCACGTGCGCAAAGCCCGCATGGCTGAGTTGTCCGACGGCTTCATCGCGCTTCCCGGCGGGCTCGGAACATTCGAGGAGTTGTTCGAGCAGCTCACCTGGCGTCAACTGGGGTTGCACAACAAGGCGACCGTGGCGCTCGACATCGACGGCTACTTCGAGCCGCTGTTCGCCATGATGAGAGCGACGGTGGATGAGGGGTTCGCCAAGCAGGTCACGTTGGATCTGCTCCGGCGCGCGACGTCCCCGCTCCAGGCGCTGGAGATGTTGCGTGAGCAGGGCCCCGAGATCCCGCCCAAGTGGCTGCGCTGAGCGGCCGCGAGCGACCGTTCCCGATTGACATGCCCCTGTGGCTCGGCCACTACGGTCGGGTCCATGAGCAGCCACGAGCGCCCCTTCGGTCGCCATCTCGAGGACTTCGTACCCGGTGATGTCTACAAGCACTGGCCGGGCAAGACGATCACCGAGTACGACGATCATCTGTTCTGCATGATCACGATGAACCATCATCCGTTGCACACCGACGCGTGGTTCGCCGAGAACTCCAGTGTGCAGAAGCGCAACGTCGTGGTGGGCAACCTCGTGTACTCCCTGGTTTTGGGGATGAGCGTGCCCGACGTGTCCGGTGCGGCCATCGCCAACCTCGAGGTGGAGACCTTGCAGCACAAGTTCCCCACCTTCCACGGAGACACCATCTACGCCGAGACCAAAGTGCTCGAGGTGAAGGAGTCCTCCTCCAAGCCCGATCGAGGGATCGTCACGGTGGAGACCAAGGCGTTCAACCAGGACGGCAAGGAAGTGTGCTTCTTCCGGCGCCGGGTGATGGTGTGGAAGCGGGAGTTCGCCCCGACCCGTCGTCGCCCCTACGACGGGACCGACCCCTGGGGTTGAGCCCCGAAAGCGCGCTGGCCGACGATGAGGCGGCCAGCAAAGTGCTGGCGTGGGCACCGACCAACGGGCGCGATCTGCCATGGCGGCGCACCCGAAACCCGTGGCACGTACTGCTGAGCGAGGTGATGGCTCAGCAGACACAGGTCGATCGGGTCATTCCCAAATGGCTGGGGTTCGTCGATGCCTATGGCGATCCGGCAGTCATGGCTGCTGCCCCGCTGGCCGAGGTGCTCGTGGCCTGGAGCGGTCTCGGTTACCCGCGTCGCGCTCGCGATCTGCATCGCAGCGCGCAGGTGATCGTGGAACGCCACGGCGGTCAGGTGCCTGATTCGCTCGAGGCCCTGCTCGCTCTTCCCGGCATCGGGCCCTACACCGCACGGGCGGTGCTGGCCTTCGCGTTCGAGCGCGATGTCGCGGTCGTCGACACCAACGTCGCCCGGGTCATGGCTCGTACGAATGGTCGGACCTTGCGCGCCGCTGAGGTGCAGTCGATCGCGGACGAGTGCCTCCCGCCCGGAGAGGGATGGGCATGGAACCAGGCACTGCTGGATCTGGGAGCCATGGTGTGCACGGCGCGCAACCCCGGTTGCCATCGCTGTCCGGTTCGGGACCGGTGCGTATGGCGCGGCGAAGGCGATGACCCGGCGCTCGGCTCCGCTGGGGTTAGCGGACGACAGGCACGCTTCGATGGCAGCGATCGTCAAGGTCGAGGGCGGCTCATGCGCGTACTGGGCACTGCGCCGGTGCCTTCGCACGAGTTGGCGATCGCCATGGGATGGCCGGCCGACCCCGATCGAGCGCTCCGAGTAGTGTCAAGACTTGTTGACGATGGTCTCGTCGAGTGGTGCAACGGTTGGTACCGACTACCGGCGAGTTGAACAGGCGGCGCATCGCGACGGCCGCGGTGGTCAACGATGGCGCGGCTGGTGTTGCGCGAAGCCAGCCGATGAGATCGACGACGACATCGGTCGTGACCATCGCCGTGATGCACACCGAGCCCGACGTGCCCACTGCCACCACGACGTGCCCTGGCGTGATCGACCCGGCACGGAAGTTGAGGTTCGAGATCTCCGGGATCGTTGTGCCGCATGGGTATGCGGCGAGCCATCCGTCGCCGGAGGGGTGCACCGCCGTCACGTTGAGCACGGCCAGCACAGCGCCGGTCCCGGAGGCGCCCGAGGTGACCTCGCTCGAGGTGGCGGTGTCGATGGGGACCGTCAACTCGTGCATGGCCGTCAGTGGGCCGGGCGCGGTTTGCGTCGTACCCAGTGCGATTCGGGTGTCCACGATCCGACGAGGGCTGCGAACAGCGACAGCAGTCGTCGTGGTCGCATCGCCGACACCGACGAGTGCGAACACATCCACCACGAGATGTGTTCGTGCGTGGGCGTAGAAGCACAGCCGGCCGTCGGCGGCCAGTGGGACGATGGCCATGTTCGACACGACCTGGCCGATGACGTAGTTGACGTTGGACGCCTGTGGTCGGTCGTGACCACACGCGAATGCAGTGATGAAACCCTCTCCCTCGCTGAGGGTGGACGTGATGTTCACCGCGACGCCGGTTGCCGATGTGCCCAGCGCGGCAGGCACATCGAATGCGACCGTGGCACCGCCGGCGATGGCGCCCGGAGCGAGACCGGTGCCGATGCGGGTGTCGATGAGACGTCGGGGTGCGATGGGGGACAACGTCGAGCCCGTCGGCCCGTACCAGCCGGCGAGGTCGACGACGACGTCGGTGGTGACCATCGAGTAGATGCAGGCGCGTCCGCCGCCGAGGGCGACGGTGACCAGGTTGGCGACCGTGCCCGTTGCCGCCACGTTGAGGTTGGAGGCCGTCGGTACCGAGGTGGCGCACGGGAAGACAGTGAGGAAGCCGTCGGCGCAGGCATCGACCGCGGTGACGTTCACGATCGCCGCCCGCGCATCGGCGGGGACGATCTGGTTCGTGCCCGTCGCGACGCCAGTGATGGGGATCTCGATGACACGGCCGGCGCCGACGGGATGGGGAGCGGCGCCCGTGCGGGTATCGAGCAATCGGGTCGGGGTCGTCAACTGCAGGCGACCGTCAACGATGGTTGCATCGGGTGGGGCTGCGATGGAGGTCGGCGGCTGGGCCTCCCGCCCGACGGCCGGGGCGCCGCTGCCACAGCGTGCCAACGACAGGCCGTCGAGCTGCTCGCCGATGAATGCGACGAGGCCGGTGCGTCCGCGGGAGCCGAGGTGCAACCCGTCGGCAGCGAACCAGTCGTCGTGGCCGGCCGATGCGGCGTCCCAATCGACCACCAGGAGCGAAGCATGGCGCGCCTGGGCGGCTCGCAGTGCGGCATTCGCGGCGGCGTAGCGATCGGAGCGCATCGTCAGCCACATGACCCGAGGCACGTGCTGCGCCTCGGCCTCGGCCATCAGGGCGTCGATCGCGACATCGAAGCGGGTCTCGTCGTCGTTGTAACCGAGACCCACCACCAGCACGTCTCCGAGGGATCCTCGGTGGGCTCGCATGGTCTCGACGCCGGTGTCGGGCGTCTGTCCCGACGCGGTGCAGCTGGGTGACACGGTCCGCCGGCAGACCTTGGCGTCCAATGTGACGTCATAGGTTGCCCGCAGGCCGTCCAGTGCGGTGCCGATGCTCAGGCCGGCGAACACCGAGTCACCGAGGAGGTACACCGAGCTCCGCCCCGCAGGGCTCGCGGCCTGAACCCCGTGAGCGACTGGGGCGGCCGAAGCCTGGGGAAGGGCGGCGCACACTGTGGCGGCACCGGCGACCAATACACCTACCGACCGGGCGACCCAGCGGGTCGGGCGACGGCGGGTCGGGGGCATCGCGGCACCCTAGAGCGACGGGCACCCAACGGGCACAAGGAGATCGGGTCTGATGCCCTGCGCCGAGGTGGATGCCGGGACGTACAGGGGGCCGCCAGAGCGTCATTGCGGCGCTCTCCTCGGCCCCTGTGACCTTTGTCGCGATGCTTGCTCGGTGACCAGGGGGCATCGGTACCGTTCAACAGGTGGGGGATCTCCGCTACACCGTGACGTTCTATGGGGTGCGTGGGTCGACCCCCTGCGGTGGTCCTCACACGACCGGTTTCGGGGGCAACACGTCATGCGTCGCGGTCGAGTCCGCGAGCAGCGATCCCATCGTGTTCGACCTCGGCACGGGCCTTCGGTATTTCGGTGCCTCGCAACCCATGGACGGGACCTTCCGAGGCTCGGCGCTGGTGTCCCATCTGCACTGGGACCACATCCAAGGGCTCCCGTTCTTCGCCCCGGTGCTGCGCGACGGCGCCCGCCTCGATCTCTACGGGCCGCCTCCCAGCGGCGGCATGACGCTGGAGCAAGCGTTCGAACGCTTCATGTGCGATCCGTTCTTCCCCGTGGGCATCGCTGATCTCCCCGGTCACATCAGCTTCAACGAGCTCGACGACGAGACACGAGACATCGGCGGCTTCACGGTGATGACTCGCGCCGTTCCCCACATCGGCCGCACCAACGGCTATCGGCTCTCCCGAGGCGGGGCGGCGATGGCCTACATCCCCGATCATCAGCAGCCCATCGGGGTCGAGGAGTTCTCGACGGTGCCCGGGGTGCTCGAGTTGTGTGACGGTGTCGATCTCCTCGTGCACGACGCGCAGTTCACGCCTGCGGAGTTCGCGCACAAAGCCCATTGGGGGCACTGCACGATCGAGTATGCGTGCTGGCTGGCCCGTGAGGCCGGTGTGCGGCGCTTGGCGCTGTTCCACCACGATCCCTCACATAATGACGAGCAGCTCGGGGCCCTCGTGCGTGACGCCCAGGATTGGGGCGAGCGGCATGGCATCGAGGTCATCGGAGCCTCCGAAGGTTCCATGATCTCTCTGGGAAGTCCTGGCTGAGGCACCTCGACCTCTAACCTCGGTCTTCATGTTCGATTCGGCGACGTTCCGTCAGGTCCTCGGTCATTTCCCCACAGGCGTCGTGGTCATCGCGGCTGACGGCGCCGACGGACCGGTGGGTATGTCCATCGGGTCGTTCGGATCGGTGAGCCTCGATCCGCCCTTGGTGGGGTTCTTCTGCGGGAAGACCTCGTCCACCTGGGTCAAGGTGGAGGCTGCAGGCAAGTTCGCGGTCAACGTGCTGGCCGACGACCAGGAGCATCTGTCGCGTCTGTTCGCCTCCAAGACCGAGGACAAGTTCGAAGGCCTCGGTTGGCATCGCTCCGCGCTCGGCTCGCCGATCATCGACGGCGTGGTGGCCTGGATCGACTGCGACATCCATCAGGTGCTCGATGCTGGGGACCATTGGTGCGTGCTCGGCAAGGTGAGCGATCTGGCCGTTGGCGAGGAAGGCACACCGTTGGTGTTCTATCGGGGTGGCTACGGCTCCTTCCGTCAGTGAGTCGGTGAGCGTGCAGGCAGAGCGTGCCCCGACGACACGACATGGATGATTGACATGACCTGGGCGGCGGTCCTCCTGGGATTGGTGTTCATCGCGTCGGGCGCGTCGAAGGTGTTCAGCCCGACATGGCCCGATCAAGCCGCCCGACTCGGCAGCCCGCGCACCGTTGCCCGTGCGCTGCCCTTCGCGGAGTTGCTCCTCGGGATTCTCGGTGCCGGCGATGTGGCTCGCACGCCGGTCGTGTCGGCCATGGCGGTGTTGCTGGTCATGTTCACCGCGGTGTTGGTGCGCGCCATTGCCAGCGGGAACCCACCGCCGTGTGCCTGCTTCGGCGGCATGTCGACCCGGCCGGTCGGATGGTGGTCGGTGATCCGCAACCTCGCGTTGCTGGCGCTCGCTGCGGGAGCGCTGATCAGATGACGTGCATGACGTGCAGTGCGAATGCCAAGGTCCGGGCTTCATCGCGCCAGGAGTCATAGCGGCCCGACGGCCCGCCGTGCCCGGCGCCCATCTCGGTGTGGAGCAGTACGGGCGCGTCGCCGGTGGTGACGGAGCGGATCTTGGCCACCCACTTGGCCGGTTCGTGATAGCTCACCCGTGGGTCGTTGAGGCCAGCGGTGACGTACAGCGCCGGATAGGGCACCGCGTGGACGTTCTCGTACGGGGCGTAGCTGGCGATGTAACTGCCATAGGGCTCTTCGGCCGGATTGCCCCACTCTTCCCATTCGGTGACGGTGAGCGGAAGCGTCTCGTCGAGCATCGTGGTGACGACGTCGACGAACGGGACTTCGGCGATGGCCCCGCACCACAGTTCGGGACGCTGTGAGATGCAGGCACCCACGAGCAGGCCTCCTGCGCTACCGCCGCGCACCACGATGCGATGTGGCGCGGCGACGCGCTGTTCGACCAGATGCTCTGCGCAAGCGATCACGTCGTCGAAGGTGTTGCGCTTGGCGAGCAGCTTGCCGTCGAGATACCAGTTGCGACCCAGCTCGCCACCGCCGCGTGGATGGGCGAGGGCGAACACCACACCGCGATCGAGGAGCGAGAGTCGGAAGGTGGAGAAGTACGGCGCGATGGAGATCTCGTAGCTGCCGTACCCGTACAGCAACACCGGCGCTGTCCCGTCGAGTGGCGTGTCGTTGCGGTACATGATGTCGAGCGGCACCAACGTGCCGTCGGCGGAACGGGCCCAGTCGCGACGGGCGCAGTAGCTGCTCAGGTCCACGTCGAGGATGGGTTGTTGCTTGAGCAGGGTCCGCTCGCCGGTCACCACGTTCTCATCGAACACCGACGCCGGTGTCGTCATCGATTCGAACGCGAATCGGATGGTGTCGGTGCGGTACTCGGCGTTGGCGCCCAGATGGATCGAATAGGCGGCCTCGTCGAATGCCAAGGCTCGTTGAGCCGTTCCTCCGCCTGTTTCGTTGTCGGTCACGATGGTGAGCGTCTCGTTGCCCTTCTCCCAGGCCGAAACCACGAAGAACCCATCGAATGCGTCGACATCGCTGATGCGCGTTCCCGGGCGATGAGCGATGAGCTCGGTCCAGTTCGACATACCCGGCGACGTGGTCGGGGTGCTCATCACCTTGAAGTCGGGTGCATCGAGATTGGTGGTGACGAGGAACCGGACGCCCTGATGATCGATCGAGTACTCGTGCCCATCGCAGCGAGGTTCGACGACCCTCGGTGCTGTCAACGGATCATGCGCGTCGATGAGCCAGCACTCGCTGGTGGTCTTCGATGCCGACTCGATGATGATCCAGTCGCCCGAGCGGGTCGTGCCGACCTCGACGAAGAACCGTTCGTCGTCCTCCGTGAACACGCACACGTCGGCGTCGCTGGTGGCGCCGAGCTCGTGACGCCACACCTTCCACGGCCGCATGGCATCGTCACAGGTGACGTAGAAGAACGTGCGATTGTCCGCCGCCCATCCCCCGGAGTAGTACACGTCGGCGATCTCATCGCTGAGATCGTCGCCACTGGCCAGATCGCGGAAGCGCAACAGGTATTGCTCACTGCCGTCGGCATCACTGGCCCAAGCGAGACGGGAATGGTCGGGACTCACGTCGAACACACCGACCGCGAAGTAGTCGGAGTCGGCCGCGTCCGCGGCCTCGTTCTCGTCGAGCAGGATCTGCTCGGCGACCGAGTCGGTCGTGTCGGCGACCCTGCAGTGCAGGGGATAGGGCGAACCTTCGACGGTGCGTGAGTAGTAGCGCCACGGTCCACGCTTGACCGGAACGCTCGTGTCGTCTTCGAGGGTGCGTCGCTTGATCTCGTCGAAGAGGGCGTCGATGGTCGGCTGCAGCGGCGTGAACCACTGGTCGGTCCAGGCGTTCTCCGCCTCGAGATAGGCGATGGTGTCGGGATCGTCGCGATCACGCAACCAATACCACTGGTCGACGTGGGTCAGGCCATGGCGCAGCGTCGAGTGCGGCACCTGCTTGGCCACCGGCGGTGCGACCACAGGGGGATTGGGCGCGGCGGTGTGATCCATGATCGAGGCAGGGTAGTGGGATGCCGTGTCGGTGCGGCGGCCTGCGCTACTCATCTCCATGCGCTCCTCGTGCAACGGTGCTCAGGTCTCTGCGCCCCAGTAGCGAACGAGCTCCAGTGAGCCGGTCTGGGCGCGATGGGCTGCCCATGCCAAGGTGACCTCGTCGTCGGTGAGCAGGAGCACCTGCACGCGGTTGCTCACCCGCTCGGTGATCGACAGGAGTTCCCAGATGCGCATGATCGGCAGGCCCGAGAACGGGTCCAGCAGCAGGGCAAGGGACTGAACACCGCGTGAGTCGGCCTGACGGGCCCGGCCGAGCAGGGCGAGCAGGCGGTCGGGTGTCGGTTCGGCCCGCAGCTCGACCGAGTCGAGCTCCACGATGCGCGGCTGCATGTCGGCCAGCGGGTCGGCGAGTCGATGCTCACCGAGTGGATCGGTCCAGCACACAGTGGCGCCGTCGTCGCCACGGATGGCACCGACGATCCGGTCGGCCAGCGCCCGCCGCTCGCCGCCGTCGAGGTCGCCGACCACGGTGAGCCGCGGGTGCAGCTGCAGCGGTGCCTCGATGCCCGCCAGGGTGACTTCATCCACCGTCATCGTGAGGTCAGTCGGCAGATCGGGACGTTTGTTGAAGCAAGATCCTGGCAGGGCGGGTCCCAGGCTTGGTGGAGTCCGGTCATGGGCACGAGCGACAAGCCCGTTACCGTGGCCAGCCGTGCGCGTCTGGATCGATCAAGACCTCTGTACCGGCGACGGTCTGTGCGTCGATCACTGCCACGACGTGTTCACGCTGCTCGAGGACGGCATTGCGTACGTCTGCGCCGCCGACGGGACCGTTGGCAACGATCCTGGGGGATCGGGGTCGATGGTCGAGGTGGCCGAACGGCTGCACCTGGCGGTGATCGATGCCGCCGAGGACTGTCCCGGGGAGTGCATCTTCATCGAGATGGAGTGAATCGTTGCGCTGATCGGTTCTCGACGGGGGATCTCCGGCGTGGGATTGTTACTATCCACGTAGTGCTAATCCCCTGTGGGTGACGCGCAACGTACCGACCAACGAGGAGTCCCCATGGCAGTCACCGATCTGGATCTGGGCCGCTACAAGCTGGGCTGGAACGATGCCGACGCCTACGTCTTCAAGCCGGCCAAGGGCATCAACTCCAAGGTCGTCGCCGACATCTCCGGGTGGAAGGGCGAGCCCAAGTGGATGACCGACTTCCGGCTGCGCTCGCTGAAGATGTTCGAGCGCAAGCCGATGGCGCCGTGGTTCGCCAAGAACATGCCCGACATCGACTTCCAGGACATCTTCTATTACATCAAGCCGACCGATTCCGGCGTGGTGGACGAGTGGGACCAGGTCCCCGAGGCGATGAAGCGCACCTACGAAAAGCTCGGCATCCCCGAAGCAGAGCGCAAGTACCTCGCCGGCGTCACCGCCCAATATGAGTGCCTGCGTGGGTCGACCCTGGTTTGGACGTCAACGGGCATGCGACCCATCAAGGAACTCGGTGCCGGTGACGAGGTCTTCTCGCTCGATCCGGACACGAAGCAGATCGTGCGCGCGAGGGTTGTCGGCCAGGCCTGCTCTGGCGACAAGGAGATCCTCGAGATCCGTGCCGGGGCACGAACCATCGGCGCCTCAGGCAACCATCCGTTCCTCGTTCTACGCGACGAGCGTCGCCCTGGCCGCCAGCGGGCCCGTTACCAAGCGCGATGGGTTCCCGCTGAGGAGCTGTCTGAAGGCGATCTGGTTGCGGTGGCCACCGATCTGCCCGACTTCGGCCGGGTCCGCCCTTTGGCGGCCCGGCATGTCCATCGCACCTTGGGATTCACCAACCCTGATCTGCTCTGGTTCCTCGGCCTCTACCTCGGGGATGGATATGTCCACGATCGATCCGGATACCGGAGCATCGAGATCGCCATCGATCGCAGCGACGTCGGTCTCGTCGACGAGATCATCCGAGTTGGTCAGGAGCAATTCGGCTTGACGTTCGCGATATCGAGCGACGGGTTCCGTCTCACGGCGCGCGGCACAGGAGAGCTCGTGCAGTTCATCGAACTGAACGGGCTTGGCGGCCGCAGCCTCGACAAGCGGGTGCCCGACTGGGTTCACGGTCTGCCGAGGGCACAACGCCTCGCATTCCTCGCCGGGTTCATCGATGCCGACGGCACCGTGCGCGCTCACCAGTCGGCGAAGGACCCCGTCATCACGTCGGGCTCCGAGCAGTTGCTCGACGACCTGCGCGAGCTGGCCCTCATGTGCGGCATCGGGGCCAGCACGGTCTCGGGTTTCAGTTCGCCCCATCCGTTCGACCGCGACCGGGTGGTGGATGGCTACCGCCTGCACCTCAGCGGCCGCTTCGATCGGCTTCCGCTGCGTTCTTCGCGCAAGGCTGCTCGCCTCGGCGCCCGTCAGTACGCGCACACGAACCGAACTGCCAAGGGCACCGACTTCCGTCGCCATACGAGCGACATGCTCGGGTTCGTGCGCATCGACTCGATCACTTCGGCGGGCATCGAGCCGACCTACGACATCGAGGTCGAGGGGCATCACAACTTCGTCGCCGAAGGATTCGTGGTGCACAACTCGGAAGTCGTCTACCACAAGAACCGTGAGGACCTCGAGGCCCAGGGGATCTTGTTCTGCGACATGGACACCGCCTTGCGCGAGTACCCGGACATCGTCCGGAAGTACTTCGGTTCGGTGATCCCGCCCGGCGACAACAAGTTCGCCGCACTGAACTCCTCGGTGTGGTCCGGCGGATCGTTCATCTACGTCCCGCCCGGGGTCGAGGTGGAGATGCCGTTGCAGGCGTACTTCCGCATCAACTCCGAGAACGCCGGTCAGTTCGAACGCACGCTGATCATCGCCGACGAGGGCTCCAAGGTGCACTACATCGAGGGCTGCTCCGCCCCGGTGTACTCCAAGGACTCGCTGCATTCGGCGGTGGTCGAGATCATCGTGAAGCCGAGCGCGCGGGTCACCTACACGACCATCCAGAACTGGTCACCAAACGTCTACAACCTGGTGACCAAGCGCGCCCGTGTCGAGGCCGAAGGCCACATGGAGTGGATCGACGGCAACATCGGCTCCAAGCTCACCATGAAGTACCCGGCCGTGTACTTGGTCGGCCCCAAGGCAACTGGAGAGGTGCTCTCGGTCGCGTACGCCGGGCCGGGACAGCATCAAGATGCCGGGGCCAAGATGGTCCATGCTGCACCGGAAACGACGTCGAAGATCGTGTCCAAATCGATCTCGAAAGACGGCGGCATCACCACCTACCGCGGTCTGGTGCGGGTCGAGGAAGGCGCCCACGGGTGCAAGAGCCATGTGCAGTGCGACGCCCTCATCCTCGACGATGAGTCGGTGTCACGCACGCTGCCCTACATGGAGGTCGGTGAGCGAGATGCGCAGATCGGCCACGAGGCCACCGTGTCGAAGGTGGCCGACGAGCAGCTCTTCTATCTGATGAGCCGCGGGCTGTCGCAGGAGCAGGCAGTGGGCATGGTGGTGAACGGCTTCATCGAGCCCGTCACCCGCACGCTCCCCATGGAGTACGCCGTGGAATGGTCCCGTCTCATCGAGCTGCAGATGGAGGGAAGTGTCGGCTGATCAGCTGGCGTCGTTCGCCGCGCTGTCCGGCGCGACCTCGATGCCTGTGCCATCCGACTCGCTCTTCATGGTGGCCAGACGGTTCATGATCCGCTCCTGGGCCGACACGGCCTCGGCCTCGGCGTCCTCGATGGACTGCAACGGGGCTGGACGGACGCGTTTGCGAACCACCGCGATCGCGACGATGCCCAGCACGAGCCAGGCGACGCCGATCTTCCAGCCGGCGGCCAAGGACACCACGGCGAAGCCCCAGGTGCACACGCCCATGCCGACGAGCAGACCGGTCCTCGCCGGACCGGAGATACCACGCAGATACCATTCGATCACGATCACCATGATCGGCAGTGGACTGGCAAACTTGATGCCGTGCCCATGCGTGAGGAGTGCAAGAACTACGAAAGTCGCACCTATGCCAACGGTGAGACGGTTCGAAAGTGCAACATCGATCTGGCTCCTGACGCTCCGTGGCGATGCCCGAACCCGTGTTCCGGCTACGCCCCTCGGCTCGCCGACGTCAATTGGGCCCACGGCAGCCTCATTGCTCCGCCCGCTCCGCCCGAGCCGCCTGGACTCGATGACGGGTCGGCGGCTGCCCTCCTCGACGAGGCCGAAGAGATCATCAATTCCATCGGCCCGGCCGTGCTGGCCGAAGTCCGAGCGGAGCAGGACGCTCAGTCCCGCCCGTTCTGGAAGCGCATCCGCCGCCGCGGCGATCGCCGCTGACGACCGGCCCGACGTACTGCCGGGGCGCCCCAGCCGTGCCCTGACCTCGTCATCGATGTTTCGTCTCACCCATCCCCGCGCCCATCGGCGCGCCCCGAGGAGCATGCTGTGCCGTCCTTGACCGTGCCGGAGTCCTACGGACCCGAACTCGCCGGCCTCCCGTTGCCATCGGCTGAGGAGGAGATCTGGCGTTACACCCGCATCGGTGATCTCGATCTCGCCCGCTACACGCCCGTGCCCGCCGGTGCATCCCGCGGTCCCATCCCTGACACCGAGCTCGCTCGGTTGCGCAAGCTGAACCCTGCGGCGCTGGCCGTCACGCTCGATGGGGTGCTCGCTCATCTGGAGATCTCGCCCCAAGCAACAGCGTCCGGCGTCGTGCTGGCCGCCGGCGACGTGCCGGTGCCCGGCATCGGGGCCGATCCCGACGAGGTGTTCGTCCGGCTCAACCGGACCTATCGCATCAGCGCCCTGGCCCTCACCGTGCCGGGGAACGTGACCGTCAACGGGCCGGTGGTGGTGGTGCATGTACTCACGTCACCCTCGGCTGCGGTGTTCCCTCGGTTGGCGGTGAACGTCGGCCGAAACGCCGACGTCGTCGTGCTCGAGCAGTTCACGTCAACGGATATTGACGCTCTGCTCGTGCCGGTGACCGAGCTGCGTGCCGAGCAGGACGCCCGCCTGCAGTACCTCGCGCTCAACCAGCTCGGCCATCAGGTCACCCAGATCGGTCTGCTCGCCTCGGTGGGCGAGCGCGACTCCACCACGACGCTGGCCTCGGTGGCGCTCGGTGGGGCCTATGCCCGCAGTCGGATCGAGGCCCGCCTGGTCGGCCAGGGTGCCCACACCGAGCAGATCGCCGTGTACTTCGGTGAAGGCGAGCAGCTGCACGATTTCCGTGTGCTGCAAGACCATGCAGCGCCCAAGACCACGTCCAACCTGCTGTTCAAGGGGGCGGTGCAGGACACCTCTCGCAGCGTCTACACCGGGCTCATCAAGGTGCGGCCCGAGGCGCGTGGCACCAGTGCGTATCAGGCCAACCGCAACATCAAGCTCTCCGAAGGGGCATGGGCCGACTCGGTCCCCAACCTCGACATCGAGACCAACGACGTCAAGTGTGCCCACGCTTCGGCTGTCGGTCCGATCGATGCCGATCAGCTGTTCTATCTCGAGAGCCGTGGCGTGCCACCGGGCATCGCGGAGCGTCTCATCGTGCTCGGCTTCTTCGACGAGGTGCTCGAGCAGTTGCCCGTCGCCGGCGTCATCGACGCACTGCGTGCTGAGGTGGCGGCCAAGCTCGATCGCAGGATCCAGTGATGTCCGGCAACCCGATGACGTCCGGCGATGCAGTGAAGTTGTGTCGTCTCGATGAGCTGGTCGACGGCGGGGCCCGCAAGTTCGTGGTCGGCAAACGTCAACTCGCAGTGATCCGCCTCGGTTCGGATGTGTACGTCATCGGCGACGTCTGCTCCCACGCCGACGTGTCGTTGTCGGAAGGCGAGGTGGACGCCGAGAACTGCGAGATCGAATGCATCAAGCACGGTTCGGCGTTCTCACTCGTCACCGGTGTGCCATCGACGTTGCCGGCCACGCAGGCGGTGCCGGTCTACGACGTGAGCGTCGTGGACGGCGATGTGATCGTGAACGGACTGGAGCAGTCATGAGCACCCTCGAAATCGTCGAACTGCGAGCGGGCATCCCCGGACGGGTCATCCTCGACGGCATCAACCTCACGGTGCGGTCCGGTGAGGTGCACGCCGTGATGGGCCCCAACGGCTCGGGCAAGTCGACGTTGTCACACGTGATCATGGGCAAGCCGGGCTACGAGGTCCTGGGCGGTCAGGTGCTGATCGACGGCGTGGACGTGCTCGATCTCGCTCCGTGGGAACGAGCCGTGGCCGGCCTGTACCTGGCCATGCAGTATCCGATCGAGGTCCCTGGTGTCCGGCTCGACGCGGTGCTGGCCGAGGCGCTCACTGCTCGCGGCCGGTCGACCGACGGTCTGGCGGCGCGGCTCGATGCCGAGGCCGATCGGATCTCGTTCGATCGTCGATTCCTGGAACGCCCGCTCAACGTGGACCTCTCCGGCGGTGAGAAGAAGCGCAACGAGACCTTGCAGCTCGCCGTGCTCGAGCCACGTTTTGCCATCTTGGACGAGCTCGACTCCGGTCTCGACGTGGACGCGCTGCGCGATTGCGCCCGCCGGGTCGAAGCGGCCACCACGGAGACCGGCGTGGGCGTGTTGGCCATCACGCACTACTCGCGGTTGTTGCACGAGTTGCGACCCGACCGCATCCACGTGTTGGTGAAGGGTCGCATCGTTGCCGAAGGTGGGCCGGAGATGGCGGCCCAGTTGGAGATCGACGGTTACGCGCAATGGCTGCCGGCCGAACCGGCGTCAGCGGTGACGTCGAGAGCTGGTGCCGCACCGGCGTTCGATCCCTTCGCCATGCCCTGAGCCCGACTCGATCGATCTGACTGGCGGCGTTACGCGAGACTCCACCAGTGACCCGCAGTACTGGCGAAACGTCCCCGGCCTTGGTCGGGATCATCATGGGATCTCGCAGCGACTGGCCCACGCTCGAGCATGCGTCGCTGGTGCTCGACGAGCTGTCGGTGCCCTATGAGGTGCAGGTGGTGTCCGCCCATCGCACCCCTGACCTCATGGCCGACTACGCCCGCAGCGCCGAGTCGCGCGGTATCGAGGTGATCATCGCCGGCGCCGGTGGCGCTGCCCATCTCCCGGGCATGGTGGCCGCTCACACGGTCGTCCCCGTGCTCGGTGTGCCGATCGAGTCAGCCGTGTTGCACGGTGTCGATTCGCTGTTGTCCATCGTGCAGATGCCTGGCGGTGTCCCGGTGGGGACACTGGCCATCGGCAAGGCAGGCGCCACGAACGCGGCGCTGCTGGCCGCCTCCATCGTGTCGGCTGCACGTCCCGAGATGCGTGAGCGCCTGCGACAGTGGCGGGACTCGCGCACTGCAGCGGTTCTGGCCGACCCCGATCCACGTGTCTGACGCGCCGATCATCACGGCCGGGGCGTCAACCCGGGTTGGCATCATCGGGGGTGGTCAGCTCGGCCGCATGTTGGCCCTTGCCGGGGTTCCGCTCGGCATCGAGTGCGTGGGTCTGGAGCCTGCTCCCGACCCGCCCATGGCCGCAGTGAGTGATGTCATCGTTGGGAGCTTCGGTGATCGACGCGCCTTGGGGGAGTTGATCGGCCGGGTCGACGTCCTCACCGTCGAACTCGAACATGTCGACATCGATACGTTGGCATGGGCGGCGGAACGAATCGCGGTGTGGCCCCCGGTGGAGTCCATCGCCATCAGCCAGGACCGCTTGAGCGAGAAGCGATTCCTGCGGCGCTGCGGCCTCGCCACGGCACCGTTCGACGACGAGGTCGGCAGTTTCCCGGCAATCGTGAAGACGCGGCGCGGCGGGTTCGACGGTCGCGGTCAGGCCCGCGTGGCCGACGCCGATGAGCTGTCACGCGCTCGTGCCGATTTGCCCGATCCCATCGTGGAGGGGGTGGTGACGTTCCGTCGTGAGCTGTCGGTGGTGGCCGCCCGCGACATCAACGGGATCGTGGCCGCGTATCCCTTGGTGGAGAACGAACACCGCGACGGCATCTTGCGAGTGACCCATGCTCCGGCCGCTGCGGTGGACGAGTCGTTGGCGTCGGAGGCCGATCGCATCGTGCGGATCATGCTCGAACGGCTCGGATACGTCGGCGTCATCGGCGTCGAGTTGTTCGACACCGGCCACGGCTTGGTGGTCAACGAGTTCGCGCCACGCGTACACAACAGCGGCCACTGGACAATGGACGGAGCGGTCACCAGTCAGTTCGAGCAGCATCTGCGCGCCGTGTGCGGGCTGCCCCTCGGTGATCCGTCGCTGCGGGGCCACACCGCCATGGTGAACCTGATCGGGATCGAGCCGCCGCTCGAGTCGCTCCTCGCGCTCGATGGCGTACATGTCCACCGCTACGGCAAGACACCGCGGCCTGGTCGCAAGCTCGGTCATGTCAACGTGAACGCGAACGAGCCAGCTGCGCTGGCGGCACAGCTGGCTCGTGTGGGGGGAATCGTGGGCTGACGGCGGCGGGCCACCGGGCCCGCCAGGTCACATGGCCCGGAGGCGGCGGATGCGCTCCTCGGTGGGGGGATGGGTCGAGAAGAGCTTGGCCATGTTGGGGCCGCCGCGTTGGCTGCTGCGTGCCTCGGCCAACGGGTTGTGGATCCACGCCGAGGCCTGGGCCGGGTTGATGGCCATGGGTCGTGACGATGCGTAGGCCTCGATGCGCTCGAGCGCTCGAGCAAGAGGATCACCCGAGCCGATCAGGCGTGCGGCGTCGGCATCGGCCTCGTACTCACGGCTGCGGCTGATCGCCATCTGGATGAGCGACGCCGCCAGTGGCGCCAGGATCATGATGGCGATCATGGCGATGGGGTTCGGAGAATCCTCGTCGTCCCGGCCGCCGAACATGGCCGAGAACATGGCCATCTGGGCGATGTAGCTGATGCCGGTGGCGATGGCAGCAGCGATCGACCCGGTGAGGATGTCGCGGTTCTTCACGTGCATGAGCTCATGGGCCATGACGCCCTCGAGTTCGTCGGCCGGCATGGTTTCGAGGAGACCCTTGGTGGCGCACACCACGGCATTGCGTGGGCCTCGACCGGTGGCGAAAGCGTTGGGCTGCATGGATGGGCTGATGGCCACCTTGGGCATCGGCAGGTTGGCCCGCTCGGCCAGGCGGCGGATCATCCCGTAGAACTGCGGTGCCTGGTGCTCCTCGATGAGCTGCGCGCCGGCCGCCTTGAGGGCCAGCTTGGCGCTGAACCAGTACGAGAAGCCGACCATCAGCAGACCGATGATGAAGCCGATGGTGGCTCCACCTCCGCCGCCGATGGCACCTCCGATGACCACGGCGAGACCGCCGAGGCCACCGAGGAGTGCGACTGTCTTGAGGTTGTTCTTCACCTTGTTTCCCTTCTGGCGCCAGAGCGCCAACGAACAACTGGAACGAATGCTACGAGGCGTGGATTGGAGTTTGGTGTGAGTGTGCGACGTGCTCTGACGAGCCGTTGTGGCCCGTCATCCGGGCGATGAGCTTGCGGGCCTCGTCCAGCCACAGGATCGAGGAAGCAACTGCGATTGACACGAGCCACTGGCCGGCGGTGAGGCTGGTGGTGTCGAAGAGGCGCTGCATCGGACCCCAATGCACCACGCCGATCTGCAACACGCCGACAGCGCCGAGTGCGAGCCACAGCTTGGCGTTGGCCAACGTTGCTCGGTTGAACACCGACCGCCGTTCGCTGCGGGCGTTCAAGATGTTGAAGAACTGGAAGGCGATGAACGTCGTGAAGGCCATCGTCCCGGCCACTGTGGCCGTGCCGGCCTTGGGCTCGGCGCCGGGAGCCATCGCCAACACCGCGAGCGACCCGGCAGCCATGATGACGGCGGCGAACACGATCTGGGCCATGCGGCTGGGCGACAAGATGCGTTCCGCTGGCGATCGGGGCTTGCGCTCCATGATGTCGGGCTCGGCCGGGTCGACTCCCAAGGCCATTGCCGGCGGACCATCCATGATGAGGTTCACCCACAGGATCTGGATGGCGGTGAACGGCTTGCCTCCCGACAGGTTCGCCACCGAGGAGGCGAGGAACGTGGCGGCGAACCCCAACGTGGTGGCGAGCTGGAAGCGCACGAACTTCACGATGTTGTCGTAGATGGTGCGACCCTGGCGCACCGCTCGCACGATGGTGGCGAAGTTGTCGTCGGTGAGAACCATGGTGGCTGCTTCCTTGGTCACCTCCGTACCGGTGATGCCCATCGCGATGCCCATGTCGGCCTTCTTGAGTGCCGGGGCATCGTTCACGCCGTCGCCGGTCATGGCCACCACTCGACCGGTGCGCTGCAACGCCGCCACCAGACGGATCTTGTGCTCCGGCGACACTCGTGCGAACACCGAGATGTCGTCGATCTGAGCGTCGAGCGCATCGTCGTCGAGCGTGTCGAGATCAGCGCCCGTCACGGCCCGGCCCTCGAGGCCGAGCTCACGCCCGATTGCCGCTGCAGTACTGGCATGGTCGCCGGTGATCATCTTCACGGTGATGCCCGCCGAACGCGCTTCGGCGATGGCGGCCCGGGCTTCGGGTCGGGGCGGGTCGACGATGCCGACGAGTCCGAGCATCGTGAGCCCGGTCACCGCCAGCTCCGGATCGGCGATGGTGTCGAACTCATCCGGGGTGAAATCTCGTGACGCCACTGCGAGCACCCGCATGCCTTGGGCGGCGATCCGCTCGTTCTCGCTCACCAACTCGCCACGGACCGCGTCAACCGGCCTTGCGACGCCCCCCGAGCTGACCGCCTTTGCGGAGCGGGCCAGCAGCACATCGGGCGCACCCTTCGCGTACAGCCGCACCACCGGGTCGCCAGCGTCGTTGGTCATGAGGTGGAACGTGGCCATGAACTTGTGTGCCGAGTCGAACGGGACCTCGGCGATGCGGGGGAGATCGGCTCGCGCTCTGGCCACATCGAGGCCGCCCTTGGCGGCGAGGACCACCAGCGCACCTTCGGTGGGATCGCCGACCACCTCCCACTCGCCCGAATCGTTGCGCTGCAGCGCCGAGTCGTTGGCCAATGCCATGGGGAGCAGCACGGCATCGAGAGCGAGCTCATGATCGCCCACGACGGACTCGATCGACCCGGTGGGGTCGTAGCCCTCGCCGGTGACGGTGTGGCGATGTCCACGGAACACGAGCTCCCGGGCCGTCATCTGGTTCAAGGTCAACGTGCCGGTCTTGTCCGAGCAGATGACACTCGTGCACCCGAGCGTCTCGACCGCGGCGAGGCGCTTCACGATTGCGTTGCGCTTGGCCATCTTGCCGACCCCGACGGCCAACGTGACCACGGTGACGGCGGGCAGGCCCTCGGGGATCGATGCGACGGCGAGGGCCACCCCGGTGATGAACAGCGATTCGAGGGATTGCCCGCGGATGAGACCGATCAAGAAGACGAGGGCGACGATCACGCCGGCCAACTTGGCCAAGGTGTGGGCGAGATGATCGAGCTGCTTCTGCAGCGGGGTCTTCTCGCTGGTGGTGTCGCGCAGCAGGCCGGCGATGCGACCGATCTCGGTGTTCATGCCGGTGGCCGTCACGACCATCTCGGCTCGCCCTCGGGTGAGGGTGGTGTTCATGTAGGCCATGTTGCGGCGATCTCCGAGGGGGACCTCGGCGCGATCGATGGCGTCGGTTCCCTTGGGGCCGGGCTGGCTCTCACCGGTGAGAGCGGCTTCCTCGATCTCCACATTGGTCGCCGACACCAAGCGGCCGTCGGCTGGGACGCGATCACCTGCTTCGAGGTGCACGAGATCGCCAGGAACCAGATCGACCGCATCGATCGCCACGAGGTCACCGTTGCGGCGGACGCGGGCACCGGTCACCAACATCTTCTTCAGGGCGTCGAGGCTGGCTTCGGCCCGACTCTCCTGGATGAAGCCGATGATCGCGTTCATCACCACCACGATGGCGATGACGATGGGTGTCTTGAGCTCACCCGACACCACGAAGCTCACCACGGCAGCGACGAGCAGGATCAGGATCAGGAAGTCCTTGAACTGATCGAGGAGCGCCTTCCACCGGGGTCGTTTCGCTGCATCGGCCAGCTTGTTGGGCCCTACCTGTTCCCGACGGCGCCCGACCTCGGTGTCCGCGAGGCCCCTGCTGGGGTCGGTGCCGAGAGCGGTGAACACGTCGTCGACGGTGAGCCGGTACGCGGCGGGAGTCGACAAGGGACGGTCGGTCGCGTCTGCGATGCTGGCAGCGCTGGTGGACGTGGGTGTCATTGATCCTCCGGAATCGGCGGCCTCAAGGGCCGAACTCGGTTCCGAAGGTCTCTCCCACCGGGCGGACGTGCCGCCGGCCGGACGCCGGGCTGCCGGTCTGGTGACCAGCGGCCGTGATGACGACGCTGCCGAGTGTGGAGACCGGACGCCGGTTACCCCGGACACCGACTACCACGGGGATACTCCCCTTCGTTCCCCAGCACGGTAACGGACCGATCGGATTTCGTCTACGCGAATGTTGGAATTTCTTCGCGATGATGCGGTCATGACCGATGCCGCAGCGAGCCCGGACCGTTCGACACCGCAGGGGTGGGAGGAGACGGCGACGTCGTTGCGTCGCGTGTTCGTCTTCGCTGATTTCTCCGAAGCGTGGGGCTTCATGAACCGGGTCGCCCTGGCGGCGGAGAAGCAGGACCATCATCCCGATTGGTCGAACTCGTGGAACAAGGTGACGATCGAGCTGTCGAGTCACGATGTGGGCGGCAAGGTGACCGGTCGTGATCGTCGTCTGGCCCGGCGGATCAACGAGCTCGTCGCTGCTGTGTGAGATCGCGCTGGTGAAAGCGTGCTGACTACCGTCTGGATCCATGTCTACTGAGTCGGGTTCATCGGGGTCGACGCATCCCAATGTGGTGCGTGTCGTCGAAGCGGCGCGAGAGCGCGGCATCGAGGTCGAGGTGCGCCACTTCCCCGAGGGCACCAAGACAGCAGCCGACGCCGCCGCGGCGATCGGCGTCGAGGTGGGTCAGATCGTGAAGAGCTTGATCTTCGGCGTGATCCACGGTGATGGGACCGACGAAGTGGTGTTGGCGCTGGTGAGTGGGAGCAATCAACTCGATGAGCGCAAGCTGGCCGCGGCGGCAGGTGTGGTCAAGTCAACCCGGGTTGACGCTGACCGGGTGCGGGCGGCGACTGGCTTCCCGATCGGGGGAGTACCACCGTTCGGTCACACGACGCATCTCCGTGAGTTCATCGATCCCGACCTGTTGCAGTACGACGAGGTGTGGGCCGCGGCGGGGACGTGGAACGACGTGTTCGGCGTTGCGCCGCAACGGCTGGTGGAGGCCAGTGGGGGGTTGGTCGTCGAGCTCAAGAAGGGCTGACCCGCTTCCCCGGGCTCTCCCGGCGTTCCTGGCGTTCTCGGCGTTCTTGGCGTTCTCGGCGTTCTTGGCACGAGAATGTCCCGTGGCCGTACCTGCCCGTGCCTAGAACGATTGGGGTGGCGGAAAAGTCGATCGGGCGCGGGTCTCAGTCCAACTCCGCCAAGCGGGCCTGGACCATGGCGTGGAGCAGGGATTCATCGATCTTCCAATCGAGAGGCACCTTGATCGTGTGCTTGTTCGTCGCGTAGTCCCGCAACTTGTCGTCGATGGCGTCGAGGACGTCGCCACTGAACGGGTTGAGCAACAGGTGTTGCTTGGCCGTCGAGAGCCCGAGCACATACTGGCCGTTGGTCCGAAGCATCGGGTGGTTCCACGCGACGACCAGCTCGAGGTCGGGGAATCGCTTCATCACCGCCGCGAAGATCGCTCGCGCCGTGGCCGCGGCCTTGGGGTCGGTCGCGGCGAACCAGGCCTCGGGAGTGGCGAAGCGCTTCGAGGTCGGTGAACCGCGGACGTACATGACCAGCGCGTTGGCATGGGCCTGACTGAATCCGTGGTTCTCACGCAGGTAGGCGATCTGCTCCGGGTACTTGGCGTCGCCCAGCTCGGCCAGCCGATCGATCCATCGCTGGATCGGCTCGCCGTGCTTGCGTTCGATGGCGGGGAAGAACCGGGTGCGATCTCCGCTGGCGTCGGCCATGGGAGGGATGCCGCCTATCAGATGTCGAAGGTGTCGGGCTGGGGATCGGCCGCGCCGGGGATTTCCTCGAGCCCCTGCAGCAGCGTGTTCCACGCCAAGGTCGCGCACTTGATGCGGACCGGGAACTTCTGCACGCCTTGTAGTGCTTCGAGGTCGCCGAGCTTCACCGCTTGTGCCGCAGCGTCGAGACCATCGGGCGAATCGTCGACCGTCATCATCGCCTTGAACCGACGGACCAATGCCTTCACCTCGGCGATGGTCTTGCCCTTCACCGCAGACGACATCATCGATGCCGAGCTCTGGGAGATGCTGCAGCCCTGACCACCGATGCGGATGTCGCGCACGATGCCGTCCTCGACGTCGAGGTACACGACGATCTCGTCGCCGCACAGCGGGTTGAAGCCCTCGCTGCGATGGGCGGGGGGCACCGGCAGTTCGCCCTTGTTCCGCGGGCTGCGGTAGTGGTCGAGGATGATCTCTCGATAGAGGTCTTCCAACCCAGGCATTGGTAGCTCCCTAGAAGCTGAAGATGTCGGACGCGTTGTCGAGGGCGTCTGCGAGGACGTCAGCGTCGTCGACGTCGTTGTACACGTAGAAGCTTGCCCGAGCGGTGGCCCCAACTCCTAGAACCCGCATGAGTGGCTTGGCGCAGTGATGTCCCGCACGGACGCAGACGTTGGACTGATCGAGCACTTGGCTGAGGTCGTGAGGATGGATGCCCCGGAAGGCAAAGCTGAGCGTGGCGCCGCGGACCTCGATGTTGCGAGGGCCGTGGATGGTGATCTCGTCGCCGTAGCGCTCGGTGAGGGTGTCGATGGCGTAGCGGGCGATGTCCATCTCGTGGCGGCGGATGTTGGCCATGCCGAGGCCCTGGAGATATTCGATGGCGGCGTGCATGCCGACCGCCTCGATGATGGGAGGGGTGCCCGCTTCGAACTTGGCAGGCAACTCGGCGGTGGTGAACCCGTCCTTGCGGACGTCGGCGATCATGTTGCCGCCACCGAGGAACGGGGGCATGGCGCCGAGGAGCGTTTCACGACCCCACAGAACACCCACTCCCGTGGGTCCGCACAGCTTGTGGGAGCTGAAGGCGAGGAAGTCGGCTCCCATGTCCTGCACGTCGGTGGCGAGGTGCGGCACGCTCTGGCAGCCGTCAACAATGGCGATGGCCCCGGCGGCATGTGCTGCGGCACACAGCTGCTTGACCGGGGTGATGGTGCCGAGCACATTGCTCATGGCAGTGAAGGCGAACACCTTCGCCCCATCGAGGAGGCTCGGTAGGTCAGTCAATTCAAGTTGACCATCATCGGTGAGCGGTACCCAGCGCAGCACGATGCCTTTGCGTTCCACCAGCTGATGCCACGGCACGATGTTGGCGTGGTGCTCCATCTCGGTGAGCACGACGACGTCGCCCTGTTGCAGGTTGGCATCGCCCCAAGTTCGCGCAACGAGGTTCAGCGCCTCGGTGGCGTTCTTGGTGAAGATGACCTCACGAGCGTTGGGGGCGTTGATGAACTTCGCCACCGCTGATCGAGCACCTTCGAACGCTCCGTCGGATTCCATGGCCAGCTGATAGCTGCTCCGATTGACCGGCGCGTAGCTGGTCTCGATGAAGCGCACCATGGCGTCGATGACGGCGCGGGGCTTCTGCGTCGAGTTGGCGGAGTCGAGGTACACCAGAGGCTTGCCGTTGATCTCGCGCTCGAAGATGGGGAAGTCCTTGCGGACTCGGGCCACGTCGAGCCCGCCGGCGCTGGGTGTCTGGCTCACTGGAATGCCTCGTACCCTTCCCGCTCGACTGTCTCGACGAGCTCCATGCCGCCCGAGGCGACGATACGCCCGGCTACGAGCAGGTGGACGTGATCGGGCTGCAGCTCATCGAGCAGTCGCTGATAGTGGGTGATGCAGATGATCCCGAGGTCGGGGCGGTCGGCCTTCACCTCACGGATGCCCTTGGCCACGACGCGTAGGGCGTCGATGTCGAGGCCGGAATCGGTCTCGTCCAAGATGGCGAGTTCGGGCTCCAAGATGGCCATCTGCAGGATCTCGTTGCGTTTCTTCTCGCCACCCGAGAAACCTTCGTTGACATAGCGATCCGCGAACGACGCGTCCATCCCGAGGCGCTTCATCCACTCCATGATGGCCAGGCGCAGCTCGAGCACCGACAGGTCGATGCCTTTGCGGGCACTGAGCGCCTGACGCAGGAGCTGGATGACCTTCACCCCGGCGATCTCCTGCGGGTACTGGAAGGCCAGGAACATGCCGGACTTGGCGCGCACATCGGTGGGCCAGTCGGTGATGTCGTCTCCATGGAAGAGGATGCGACCGCCGGTGAGGACGTATTCGGGGTTGGCCATGAGGGCATTGGCGAGCGTGGATTTGCCGGCGCCGTTGGGTCCCATGATGGCGTGGATCTCGCCCTTGCCGACCGTGAGATCGAGGCCGGTGAGGATCTCGGCCGTGCCTTCGGCGGGGCGGGCGCGCAGACCCTCGACCCGGAACAGTTCGGTGGCAGGTGCAGAGGCGGACGCCGTCGTCATGGCCGCCAGGCTAATAGCACTATGCGCATAGTGGAAATGTCGAAGTCTGGATCCGACGACTTTTCACGCCTGTCACCAGGCACGCCTGTCACCAGCCGCGGTCGATCCACTCCTGCAGATGGGGTCGTTCGTTCCCGATGGTCGTGTCGTCGCCGTGACCCGGGAGCACGATGGTGTCGGCGGGCAGGGTGAACATGTTGCGATCGATCGACTCGATGATGAGTCCGAAGTCGCCGCCTTCGTACCCTGTCGCTCCCGGTCCTCCAGGGAACAACGTGTCGCCGGAGAACAGGAACGGATGATCCTCGACCTTGAAGGAGATGGATCCTTCGGTGTGGCCGGGGGTGGCGATGGCCTGGAGGCGGAGGCGCCCGACCTCGTACACCGTGCCAGGTTCGATGAACACGTCGTAGCCGACCTCGACGAGGCGGGGTGCGTCGGCCGCGGCGATGGCCACCTCGTAGCCGGCTTCGCGCATGGCGGGCACGGCTTGGATGTGATCGTGGTGCCCATGGGTCTCGAGCACCTTGGTGACGCCCAGGCGCTTGCACAGCTCGAGCAGTTGCTCGTGCTCGTTGGCCGCGTCGAGCAGCACGGCTTGGCCGGTCTCGGTGCATCGCAGCACGAACACGTTGTTGGCATAGGGGCCAACGACCACCTTGTGGATCTCGAGCCCATTGTCGGCGAGGTGCAGCGTCATGGTGCGCAGTCTCGCGCCTTCGAGCATCGTTGCGATCAGGTGGGGACCGTGTTGCGGTCAGGTGGAGATCACGTCGTAGCCGAGACCGAGCGCGACGGGGATCTGATCGGGATCGAAGGTGAGGAAGGTGACAGGGCGGGGGAGTCGATCGGCCGCCGCGAGGTGGAGCGCATCGACAGTGCGCACCGGTTGCGTGCGGCCGAGCTCGGCGGCGGTGTCGAGGCATCGCTGATCGAGGGGCACCACGGCGATGCGCTCCCAGTCGTCGCGCAGGGCGCGGCGCATGGCGTCGGCATCGGCGGGATCGGCGCAGATGCGATCCACGAGCATCAGTGCCTCCGACAGTGCGAGCGCTGAGGCGCACCATTGCGGGTCGGCGGCCATGGCGGCGAGGGCGACGGGGCGCTCGGGTCCGTCGATGTATCGGGCGAGTAGGGCGGAGGTGTCGACCGCGATGGTCATCGGCCGCCCTTCCGACGCCGCCGGGTGGCGAACTCTGGAGTCTCCGTATCGCATACGACACCGCAGATTCCAGACTGGCGCCGGCGCCAGACTGGAAGGCGAGGTGTCATCGGATTTCGCGCAGGGTGCGGTCGAGGCGGATGCCAGCCCACGGCTGTACGGCCAGCGTCGGCTCGGGTCGGTCCGGACGTCGGGGTGCGATGAGCAATCCGCGAGCCACCAGGTCGTCGAGGGTCACCTCGGGGCTGGTCGGCTCCAGCGGCCCGAGCTGCGCCACCGGTCGCCCGTCGACGGTGATGACGATGCGCTCGCCGGCCCCGGCTCGGCGGATTGCCGCGGAGGTGTTGATCCGCAGCTCACGCACTCCCAGGCGATCCATGCCGCCATTCTAACGACGATGTAGCACTGGTGTACACACGACGATTCGCCCGGACCATCGCCAAGGGACTGAACTGATCGGGTTCGCAACACCAGGAGGGGATGAATCGTGAACTTCGCGTTCAGTGAAGAGCAGGAAGAACTTCGCAAGACCATGCGGGCGTTCCTCGAGGCCAAGTCGCCCGAGACTGCCGTGCGTGAGCTGATGGAGACCGACAAGGGCTACGACGAGGCCATCTGGAGCCAGATGGGCGCCGAGATGGGCCTGCAGGGCCTCATCATCCCCGAGGAGTTCGGTGGTTCGGGCTACTCGTACGTCGAGCTCGGCGTCGTGCTCGAGGAGATGGGCCGCGCCCTGCTGTGCGCCCCGTTCTTCGCCACGGTCGCCCTGGCCGCCAACGCGCTGATGCACTCCGGTGACGAGGCCGCCAAGAAGGCCTATCTCCCCGGCATCGCCGCCGGCGAGACCATCGCCACCCTCGCCTTCACCGAGCCCTCGGGCAAGTGGGACGAGGCAGGCATCACCCTGCCGGCCACCAAGTCGGGCGATGGGTACACCCTCACCGGCACCAAGAGCTTCGTCATCGACGGCGCCACCGCCAGCCTGATCCTCGTGGCTGCTCGCACGGCCTCGGGCGTGAGCTTGTTCGCTGTCGACGGTGGCGCCGCTGGTCTCACCCGCACGGCGCTGTCCACCATGGACATGACCCGCAAGCAGGCCAAGCTCGAGTTCGCCAACACCCCGGCCACCCTGGTCGGCGCTGAGGGCAAGGGCTGGGACATCATGACCCGCGTCCTCGACCTCGCCGCGGTGGCCCTCGCCGCCGAGCAAGTCGGTGGAGCCCAGAAGGTCCTCGAGATGGCCGTCGAGTACGCCAAGGTGCGCGTGCAGTTCGGTCGTCCGATCGGCTCGTTCCAGGCCATCAAGCACAAGTGCGCCGACATGCTGCTCGAGGTCGAGTCGGCCAAGTCGGCGGCGTACTACGCCATGTGGTGCGCAGCTGAGCTCAACGACGAGCTGCCGTCGGTGGCCTCGCTGGCCAAGGCGTACTGCTCGGAGGCGTACTTCCACGCCACGGCCGAGAACATCCAGATCCACGGCGGCATCGGCTTCACCTGGGAGCACCCGGCGCACCTGTACTTCAAGCGTGCCAAGTCGTCCGAGCTGCTGTTCGGCGATCCCAGCTACCACCGCGAGCTCCTCGCCCAGCGCATCGGCATCTGAGCGAGCCGAGCGTCAGCGAGGCGGCGAAGCAGACTCGGCATCTGAGGCAGCGAAGCGAAGCGGAGCTGCCGAAGCAGACTCGGTATCTGAGCGAGCCGAGCGTCAGCGAGGCGGCGAAGCAGACTCGGTATCTGAGCGAGCCGAGCGTCAGCGAGGCGGCGAAGCAGACTCGGTATCTGAGCGAGCCGAGCGTCAGCGAGGCGGCGAAGCAGACAGGGCAGCGAAGTAGATGCGGGGCCGGTTCCGACATCAGTCGGGGCCGGCCCCTCGTCGCGTCTGGCGAACGACTCGGCGGTACGGTGAGTGGCTGTGTTCGTCGTGGTGATGATCGTGCTGAGCGCCATCGCTGTATTCGCGCTGGCCGCCATCGTCATCGGTCGTGAATCGCGCCGGCTCGACGCAGTGGCGCCGCGTGTGATCTACGACCCCGACGAGGCGGCGGCGTACGTGGCCGACAAGCTCCCACCGCACGCTGCCGGCCAGCTGACGCCGGCGGAGTTGGCCGAGGTGCTCGATTGGCACATGGCCCATCTCCGGGCGAAGGGGTTGCAGCCCAAGAAGGTCACCGACATGCCCCAGAGCATCGACACGCCCGTGGTGGTCGAGGAGGACGGGGCGGTCGGCTATCTCATCGGTCGTGCGGAGTTCGGCAAGTTGCCCGTCACCGACGAGGCGATGGTGATGGTGGTCGAGGCGCACCTGGAGTATCTGGGGGCGATCGGCGCGGTGGGACCGGAGGCGAGCGATCCCGATGTGCGTCTGCCGGAGCTCGGCAGCGGATCGACAAAGCCCGAGATCGGCCCGCCGAGTTCTGAACTCGAGAACTAGGCTCGCTTCGATGATCGAGCCGTGCCTCTCAGTCGTGATGCCCTGTTACAACGAGCGCGATCACGTGCAGACGTGTGTGAAGCGTGTCCTCGACTCGCCCTACGTGCACGAGATTCTCATCGTCGATGACGGATCCACTGATGGCACGCGCGACATCCTCGCCACGTTCGACGATCCCCGGATCCGGGTGTTGCTGCAGCCGGTCAACCAAGGCAAGGGTGCAGCGCTGCGCCGTGGCTTTGCCGAAGCAGTCGGCCAGTACGTGGTCGTGCAAGACGCCGACTTGGAGTACGACCCGACCGAGTACTCGAAGTTGTTGCCACCGCTCATCGAGGACAAGGCCGACGTCGTCTTCGGATCGCGCTTCATGGGTTCCGACGCCCATCGTGTCCTGTACTTCTGGCATTCGGTCGGCAACAAGCTCCTGACCTTGGCGTCCAACGCCTTCACCGATCTGAACCTCACCGACATGGAGACCTGTTACAAGGTGTTCCGCCGCGAGGTGATCCAATCGATCGACTTGAAAGAAGATCGCTTCGGCATCGAGCCGGAGATCACGGCCAAGGTCGCGCGAGGACACTGGCGGGTGTACGAAGTCGGCATCGGGTACGACGGGCGCACCTACGCGGAAGGTAAGAAGATCGGCTGGCGCGACGGCATCCGTGCGTTCTACTGCATCGTGCGATACTCGCCGCTGGGTGACCGGTTCTCGCGGCGCTGAGTCGCGGACCGTCACCGATTGCGCCGCTCTGGCCGGCTGTCTTCTACGCTCGGGGGCATGGAACGTCCCACCCGCTTCGAGCACAACCGGTACGTCGGCGACAAGCGATCCCAGGTGGTGCACGACGTCGACAGCTGTACCTCTCACGATGTGATCGATGAGCTGATGGTGGCCGGTACGTACCTGTGCTTCGGACCCGACACGGTGACCGAGGCCCGCAACCGCGGTTACAAGCTGTGCAAGCAGTGCCCCGGCGTGCGCAACGCCGCCGAGTGATCGTCGGCGTGTGACCGTGAACGGCGAGTTCATGTCCGATGGACTTGCCATTCGGCGATACCTGGCACTGCCATCGGGTGTTCACGGCCATGGGGTGCGTCTGCCCGGGCTCATCTTGTGCCACGGGTTCCCAGTGGGCCCGATCGACGCCCGGCATTCGGCGGGAACCTTCCCTGAGCTGATGGACCGCGTCGCCAACGAGATGGGCTTCGCGGCGATGACGTTCACGTTCCGCGGCTGCGGTGAAAGCGAAGGCGACTTCTCGCTCGAGGGATGGATGCGCGACATGCGCGCCGCGGTCGATCATCTGGTCTCAGAAGCAGACCCGAGCGGCGTGTGGTTGGCCGGTACGGCAACAGGGGGATCGCTGTGCATCGTGCATGCTGCCGACGATCCGCGCATCAGTGGCGTTGCCGCGCTGGCTGCTCGGGCTGATTTCGACGATTGGGCGGGACAGCCGCGGAAGTTCCTCGACCATGCCCGCGACATCGGCGCGGTGCGCAGCCCCAGCTTTCCGAAGAACTTCGATCAATGGGCTCGTGAGTTGCGTCGGTTCCGACCACTCGACGCGGCGCGTCGCCTGGCACCGCGTCCGTTGCTGGTCGTGCATGGCGGCGATGACGATTCGGTGCCGGTGAGCGACGCGCGTCAATTGACGTTGGCACACGGCAGCGCAGAGCTACGCATCATCGCCGGTGCCGGCCATCGTCTGCGGCATGATCCACGAGCCGTGGCCGTGTTGCTCGGTTGGCTCGATCGTCAGCGCAACCGCGCTGTCGCTACCTGAGGCACCCTGCTGGCAGGTGTCGGTCGGTCGATGTGGCGTCACGTCGTTCCCCGAGATCATGAGCGTCGTCTGACAAGATCTGTGGGCCATGTCCACTCGCCCAACTCCTCCTCAGCGGGACTCGAGGCTCGCGGGCATCGAGATGTTGCGGGGCGTGGCCGCGTTGTCGGTCGTGTTCCACCACTCGTGGTCGCTCGGCAACCAGCCGCGCTTCCGCTTCTACTGGATCCTCGAGGGGTTCGGCACCTGGGGTGTGGACCTGTTCTTCGTCCTGTCCGGATTCTTGCTGGCCGATGCGTTCTGGGGCACCGAACGCACTGGCCGACTGCGGCGCTTCTACGTTCGGCGGCTGTTTCGCATCGTCCCCGCCTATTACCTGAACCTCGCCATCTTGTTCATGTTCTTCGCCGTGCATGCGCAGCTGTTCAGCCGCGTGGGGCTCGAGCAGCTGATCTCCAACCTGACGTTCACCCACTATCTCCGACCGGACACTGCGAGCAGCCTCAACGTCAATGGGGTCCTGTGGACGCTCACGCTCGAGGCGATCTTGTACATCACGATGCCGCTGCTCGCTTGGTTCACCAAGGTCACGCGAGGCCTCGGCGTGTTGATACTCATCGTGGGGGGCCTGGGGTACCGGCTCATGGTGGCGCGGTGGGGTGATTGGCTACAGGAGTGGTACTTCCCGGAAGGATTCCAGGAGCCCATCGCCCGGTTGTTCCTCGCCAGACAATTCTTCGGGATCTTGCCGCTGTTCGCCCTCGGCATCGGACTCAAGTGGATGGTGCACCGCTATGGGCTTCGCTGGCGCTGGAGCTGGAACGCCCCGATTCCATCGAGTCTCGTGATCGTGTTGCTGTTGTTGCCCAGCGTCGCCTTCCTGGTGTTCATCGAGCGCGCCTCGTTCAACACGCATTGGGTCTGGTTCACGACGTACGACTTCACCCTGGGGATCTTGTTCGTCCCCGCTCTGCTGTATTCCGCGCATCCGGTGAAGCGGGTCACCTTCATCGACTCGGCATCGGTGTGGCTCGGTGAGCGCAGCTACGCGCTCTATCTGTGGCACTTCCCGATCATCTTGTCGGTCTACGGGCGTGGTCCGTTCCTGAACGCCCCCGACGTGGACCCCTATTGGCCCAAGATGGCGCTGATCTTGGTGGCGTCGTTCGTCGCCGCCGAGCTCAGTTGGATCATGGTCGAGCGGCCCGCTCAAGCGCTCGGTCGGCGCCTGTCCACCCAGCGCGCTCAAGCAAAGGCGTAGTGGGGGATTCAACTACGCTCGAAACAGTTGGGATTGCTGCTGGTCCCTGTGACAGGAGTGCGTGACGCCATGACCATCGTCTCCTATGCGCAACAAGGCGAGGACATCGTCCTGTGGAGGGCGTTGCGTCATCGTCCCGCTGGATTCTTCATCGATGTGGGGGCCCATCATCCGGTGGGCAGCAGCGTCACCAAGATCTTCTCCAATGCCGGCTGGCGTGGGGTCAATATCGAGCCCCTCGCGTCGTTGATCCCGCTGTTCGACGAGGACCGACCGAACGACATCAATCTCGCGGTCGGCATCTCTCACGAGGCGGGAGAGTTGATCTTCTTCGACGTCGTCGAGGATCAGCAACGCTCCACGTTCTCCCCCGAACTCGGAGCGATGTACATCGCCGAGGGGTATCGAGTCGAGCAACGTTCCATTCCGGTTGTGCCGTTGTCGGAGATCTTCGACAAGTACGTCACCGGTCCGGTGGATTTCCTGAAGATCGACGCAGAGGGACACGAGGAGTCGGTGTTGCGCTCGTTCGATCTCGCCGTTCAGCGTCCGCACATCGTTCTGGCCGAGGGTGCCCTCGGTACCGATTCGAGCTGGCTCAGCTTGCTGGAGCGGGCCCACTACCGACCGGCGCTGTTCGACGGCGTGAACCACTTCTACGTTGCCGAGGAGCATTGGGCCGAGCTCGGGACGTCGTTGAGTTACCCGGCATGTTCGCTCGATGGGTTCCAGACCTACGACCACTTGCTGGAGATGAACGCGCTTCGCGCCGAGCGAGATGCGGCGCTCAGCGAGTTGACTGCGCTACGCGCCAGCCTGTCGAGCGTCGAAGCCCCACTGGTCGCCGAATCGCCCGCTCCGCGCCGGTCGTGGCGGCGATCTTCGCCCGTCTGACGAGCTGGCCGATCCCGGTCGCGTCCCAGCGCGTGGCGCTAAGGTCGACCTGATGGCGAGGGTATTGGTCACCGGCGGGGCCGGATTCATCGGGAGCCGACTTTGCGCCAGACTCGCCGCCGATGGCTGGGATGTCGTCGCTGCCGATGTGCTCCATCCGCAGGTGCACCCCGACCGTGTGCTCCCTCCCGAGTTTCCCGACGGATGTGAGTTCGTTCCGTTCGACGTCGCAATCGCCGATCCGTGGGAACCGTTGTTGCGGCGCGCCCAGCCCGACTGCATCGTGCACTTGGCCGCCGAGACCGGTACCGGCCAGTCGTTGTCGGAGGCGTCTCGTCACGCATCTGTGAACGTACTGGGCACGACGCGGATGCTCGATGCTGCGTACCGACTCTCGGAACGGCCCCGCCATTTCGTGTTGACATCGAGCCGGGCGGTGTACGGAGACGGCGCTTGGGCGTCTGCCGACGGGACGGTCTCGTACCCCGGCACGCGAACGCCAGCATCGTTGCGAGCTGGTCAGTGGGATCACGTCGCCCCAGACGGTGGTGCACTCACCGCTCTGGCGAGTATCGCCGGAACGACACAAACCCATCCCACCAACGTCTACGCCGCGACCAAGTTGGCCCAGGAACACATCTTGGAGTCGTGGTGCGCAGCCACCGAAACGGCACTGTCGATATTGCGTTTGCAGAACGTGTACGGCCCGGGCCAGTCGATCACCAACAGCTACACCGGCGTCCTGACCTTCTTCGCGAGAGCTGCCATTGCTCATGATGTGATCGACGTGTACGAAGACGGTGAGATCATCCGTGACTTCGTCTTCGTCGGCGATGTGGTCGATGCACTCGCCGCTGCTGTGTCATCGCCGCCGGCAACGAAGCGCCTTCTCGACATCGGCTCTGGCGCTGCCACGACGATCGCAGCGGCCGCCAAGCTCATGGCCGACGCTGCGGGCGCTCCTGCCCCGAAGGTGTCGGGACGCTTTCGCGAGGGAGATGTGCGCGCCGCCTCGTGCTCCATCGATGCTGCGCGCGCCGACCTCGGCTATGCACCGGCAACGGATCTTGCTACGGGGGTCGGGCAGCTGCTGTCCTGGGTTGCCGAGGCTGAACAGTGAGCAAGCGGGCGGCGTCGCTCCAGCCGAACGCGTCTGCGATCGCTCCGCCGGTCCCGGACGGCGATGGACCGCGTATGGGTTGCGATGTGTCCGAGACGATCGCGATCTTGTGGGCCGAGTGCGCAGCGACCGCGTTCATCCCGACGATCAGCTCTCTACGAGCGGCTCATCCCGACCTGATCGTCCTGTTGGGTGGGCCTGGGGATCGGTCTGGCTTCAGGTCGGTCGCCGACGTCAAGTTGGTCGACGGTTCTCTCACCGAAACCGTTGGCGCCCACGGGGCGCGCCACGTCCTCGTGGTCACCGCGCCGGTGATCGTTCCGCCAGGTTTCCTCGATCGGGCCATCGCCGCGCTCGACGACGACGTCCGCCTTGCGTCCGTCTCGTTCCTGTCGAACGCCGCGGGACCATTGAGTGTCCCGGAGCGCAATCGTCCGGTCCTGCATCAAGTCGGTACCCACGACGAGGTGTCGATCACGAGACAACTTCGCACCGCGTCACCGGAGCCGAAGATCGTGCCGCTCGCTGCACCCACGGGAGCTGCGGTGCTGTTGTCGAAGTACGCCCTGGGCGCAACCGGCGGCATCGATGCCGCATCGCACGGCACCGCTGAGTTCTTGATCGCCGACCACGCGCTGCGATCGGCCAACCGTGGGTTCATCAACACCGTTGACGAAGGAACGTATGTCACGAGGGCGTTCGATCTCGCCGACTATCGGCCCCATCCGATCGATGACCCGTCGCAACACGAGTACGGGTACCTCACCCATCGCTACCCGACATACATCGACCGCCACGAGCGCGACCGTGAGTCGACACAATCGACGCTCGCCAGCGTGGTGTCGTGCGCGTCGGCGAAGATCAGAGGGCTGCGGATCATCATCGACGGCAGCGACATCGGTCCCAAGGAGATGGGGACCCAGGTGCAGATCCTGTCGTTGGTGCGTGAACTGGCGCGGCGCGAGGACGTGCACTCTGTGCAACTGGGTATTCCTGGCGAGCTCCCCGGCTACGCCGTTCCGTTTCTCGAGTCGGGAAAGATCCGGGTGTTCGCGGCGCCGGGTGCCGATGTGGGACAAGCCGATGCCGCCGATGTCATCCATCGCCCCAGCCAGCCGTCCCACACGCTGCCGTTTGCCCAGTGGCGGGACAAGGCGGCGCGCACTGTGGTCACGCTCCAGGACCTCATCGCGTTTCAGGTCGGTGCGTACCACGCGTCCGGAGAGGCGTGGGATCGATATCGCGGCCATCTCGTGTCCGGTGTGCACGGTGCCGACGGTGTGGTGTCGATCTCGGCGGAAACGGTTCGGCACATCCAATCCGAACGGCTGCCGCTGGAGCCGTCGCGACTGTTCGTGGTGCCGAACGGAACCGATCACTTGAATGGATCCGAGTCGGAGACCTTCCCGACCGAACTGGGTCGTCGTGGTTTCGTGTCGGAGGAGTTCCTCCTCGTGATCGGCACCAACTATGGGCACAAGAACCGCGACCTCGCCATCCGGGCTTGGCGCTTGTTGCGTCATTCCCACCCGAATCTGGCGCTGGTCCTTGCCGGTGCGTTCGTTCCCTCCGGTTCGTCGCGATTGGCGGAGGCCGACGCGTCGATCGGGGTCAACGGCGGCATGTTCGTGCTCCCTGATGTGTCAAGCGTCGAGCGCAATTGGCTGCTGCGACACTGCCGGGCCGTGGTGTACCCAACGTCGGCCGAAGGTTTCGGGCTCGTGCCGTTCGAAGCGGCGCGTTTCGGGAGCCCGACGGTGGCCATCGGATTTCGGCCGTTGACCGAGTTCAACGAGCAGCCCGTGTGGGCGACGGGCTGGAGTCCGGAGGAGCTGTCGACGGCTATCGGCCGTCTGCTCGAGGACCCGACATTGGCGGCCGCGCAAGTGGCTGCCACATTGCGCAACGCGGATGCCCATCGTTGGTCCGACACCGCCGAAGGATTGGTGCACGCCTACCGCACCGTGCTTTCACTCCCGGCCCCACTGCGTTCATGAGGTGACTGATGCCGACCACTGACCCCGATGTGTCGTCCACGCGCGATCGTCGTCCGACGATCGCGGCCGACGCGATCGATCGAGTGAACCTGGAGCAGGCTCTGAGGGATTTCGAGACGGCCAACGCCCGTGTCGTCGATCTCACGGGTCGGCTCACATTGATGCATGAGGAACTCATGCAGACCCGCCACGAGCTCACGTTGAGCCGCCTGCGTGTCGACGAGTTGGCGGGGTACCAGAGTCGGGTCGCCGAGCTCAGCGCCGAGGTGCACACGTTGCGTACCTCGCGGAGCTTCCGCATCGGATACAAGATCACCCGTGTGCTGAGGAAGCTGGTGCCGTGACCTCGCGAGCGCGCATCCTGCACCTCATCACCGTCTACAACGGTCGGCGGTTCGTGCCACGTTGCATCGAATCGGCGTTGCATCTCGATGCACCCGACTTCGATCTGGACATCCTCGTGCTCGATGACGCAAGCCCCGAGCCCGGGTGGAGCCAGGAACTGGAAGCCTTCTGCGCCGAGCGGGGCGTCGGCTATTACTGCACGCCACGCAACCTCGGCATCCCACGCAACGTCAGCCTCGGGCTGCTTGCTGCCGTCGAGGGTGGATACACCCACGCGGTCATCTCCAACTCTGACGTCATGTACGCCTCCAACGCGATGTCGATGCTGTTGCGAACAGTGGAGAGCGACCCGACCATCGGGTCGGCCACGGCAGTGTCGAACAACGTGTCGATCTACTCGATCCCGAACACGGACCCGGACGCCCATCTCGCGGACCAGGGGGTTGTCGACTGGATCGGAGCGACCTTGGCAGGCAACTACGGCGGTCACGCGATCGATGCTCCCGCCGGTATCTCGTTCTCGATGATCATCCCGACGCCTGTCATCCGCGCGGTGGGCACGATGGACCCGGTGTACGGACGCGGGTACTGCGAAGAGACCGATTGGTCCCTGCGATCCAAGGCTGCCGGCTACCGGATCACGCTGGCGCCGGGCGCCTTCGTGTACCACGAGGGCGGTGGATCGAACCAGGAGGCGGGCTTGGTCATGGCCGGGCACACGACGGTGCCAGCCAACGAACGCATCATCGACATGCGTTACCCGTTGTTCCGGTCGGAGGTGAACGCGTTCGCGGCGAGCGGCATCCTCGACGAGCTCAAGGAGAGCGCGCAACGAGTGATCTTGCGCGAAGCAGGTCGGCAGTACGGCTACACGATCCATGTCGGCTGGTTGTCGCGCGTGACTGATGCCGAGGTGGTGAAGGTGATGGTCGACCCCGGCGGTGGTCGACCCGCAGTGGCCGTGAGCTTCAAGGGCTTCACTGATTCCATCCCGCCCGGCGATGACGTAGCCGCGGCAATCCGTGACTACTTCGGCGTGGAGCCGAGCGGTCTCGACCTGTTCGCGTCCGGCCCCCACTCGCAGCACCTCCGAGAGCGCTTCCCCGATCTCGTCACCGGCCGCACCGTGGGCTATCCGGAGCGTGTGTGATGTCGCGCATCCCACAACCAGCAGTCGGGTCGGCCGAGCGGGTCGAATCAGCGATCGGACCGTTGTGGTTCCGTGCCGACGATGACGTCATGCGCCCTGCGGTCAAGAAGACCGGATGGTGGGAGCCCGGCGAAGGCAAGGTGTTGCAACAATTGTTGCGCCCGGGTCATCGAGTGCTCGACGTCGGCGCCCACATCGGCTACTTCTCGGTGCTCTCGCATCGCAGCGCCGCCAACATCACCATCGATGCGGTTGAACCCGACCCGTTCACTGCGCGGCTCTGCGAGCTGAATCTGTTCGCGGCGAAGGCGCGCGCGACCGTCTGGACGTGCGGGCTGGGAGACAAGCGCGACACGTTGGGATTCGTCTCGGCGGAGCACAATCCCGGCGACAGCCGGTTGGTTGCCGATGCCGCTGCATCCACGGTCGTGCCGGTGATCTCCGCCGACGAACTCTTCGACGGCGTTGGTTTCGACGTGATCAAGGTCGATGTGCAAGGTTTCGAGCGCGAGGTGTTCTTGGGTATGCAGGGCGTCTTGCGTCGTAGCCCTGGGGTCAATGTGCTGGTCGAGTTCTTCCCGGGAGCCATCGCAGAGGGTGGATCTCGTCCGGTCGACACCCTGCGCGAGTACCAGTCGATGGGCTTCGAGGTGCGTGCTCTCGTCGGGGAGCAGATCCGCGACATCTCGTTCGACGAGATGATCGCCATCTGTGCCGCTTCCGGTCCGCAGGGGTTCCTCACGCTGCTGCTGCACCGACGTTGAGCTCACGCGACAACACGAGTGTGGCAATGATCGTCATGGGACGAACGCTCTGATGGAAGCGCTCACCATCGTCGCCCGCAACTACCTTTCGCAGGCCCGAGTGGTCGCTCGGAGCTTTGCCGAGCACCATCGGCTCGGCCGGTTCCACGTCGTGGTCCTCGATGTCGGCGATGACGACGAGTTCGGTGATGAACCGTTCGAGGTGATTTCGCCGTTCGACATCGGTATCGAGCGCGACGAGTTCCTGCGCATGGCGACGATGTATGACGTCACCGAGTTGGCAACGGCGATCAAGCCATGGGCGCTGCGGACGTTGCTCGACCGCACCGGCACGAGCGCCACGTACCTCGATCCCGACATCTTGGTGATGGCGCCCCTCGACGACTTGCACGAACTGGCGCTCCAACACTCCATCGTGTTGACGCCACATGTGCTCGCGCCGCTCCCGCGCGATGGGTTGCTGCCCCGCGAAGAGACCTTGATGCTGTCGGGGATGTACAACCTCGGGTACATCAGCGTGGGGCCAGGATCCGAGCCGTTCTTGCAATGGTGGTCGGCACGACTGAGCCGGTGGGCCATCGTCTCCCAGGCGGAAGGTCTGTTCACCGATCAACGATGGGTCGACTTCGTGCCCTCGCTGTTCGCCTGCACCATCAACAGGGACCCTGGCTACAACGCTGCCCATTGGAATCTGCACGAGCGTCCGATTGGCATGGACGAGGGCAGGTTCACTGCCGGTGGGGTGCCCCTCAAGTTCTTCCACTACAGCGGCTTCGATCCCGCTGTGCCGCACCTGTTGTCGAAGTACCTCGGGGACCGACCGAGAGAGTTGCTCAGTGAGCGGCCCGCTCTGCGTGCACTGCTCGAGGTGGTGACGGAGCACCTCACCTCGGTGGGAATCGGCGACACCCGGTCGATCCCCTATCGATACGCCACATCGAGCGGTGGACTGGCACTGACGACCGGTTTGCGTCGGATGTACCGCGATGCGGTGCTCTCTGCCGAGGCCGAAGGCACCTCGGTCCCTGCTCACGCGTTTGCAGGGGATGGGTTCTTCGACTGGCTGAGTGAACCGGTGATCGGCCCGATCGATCACCAGGTGTCCAGATTCGTGGAGTACTACTACCGCTCACACGCGGATCTGCCCGGGCGATTTCCTGATCTCAACGGCGACTCGGCCGAGCACCTCATGGCGTGGGCGCGATCCGACAACGGGTTTGCTCGCGAGGTGCCGGCCGCGCTGGTCCCCGGTCCACCCCCGCCCGCGACTCTCGTCGTCGACAGGCCGCCCACCGCCGGCATCAACATCGTCGGCTACTTCGAGGCGGAGCTCGGGGTGGGGGAGGCCGGACGCCTCGCCGTCGCTGCCGTCGAGGCAGCTGGCATTGACATGAGCACCCTCACCTATCGCGCCACCACATCACGCCAACGCGAAGTGTTCAGTGGCCGGGGAATGCCGGGGTGTCCCTATGACACAACGCTGCTCTGCGTGAACGCTGACCAGACACCCCGAGCGATGCAGGCGCTCGGTTCGCGATTCACGCAATCTCGTCGGACGGTCGGCATGTGGTTCTGGGAGGTGGATGAGTTCCCGGCGCGATTCCATCACGCATTCGATCTCGTTGACGAGGTGTGGGCGCCATCGACGTTCATCGCTGAGCTGCTTCGACCACTGAGCAGTACGCCGGTGTTCGAGTTCCCGCTGCCGGTGATGGTCGGACCTGAACGCACCACATTGGACCGACGGGCGGTGGGGTTTCCCGATGGGCACGTGTTCCTCTTTGCGTTCGACTATCTGAGCGTGTTCGAGCGTAAGAACCCCATCGGACTCATCACCGCGTTCTGCGAGGCCTTCGAACCTCGCGACGGCGCGCACCTCGTGATCAAGACGATCAACGCTCCACAACGGGTGACCGATCATGAAGCGTTGCTGTTCGCAGCGCGCTCGCGGCCGGACATCCACATCATCTCTGAATACGTCTCGGCGACGCAGATGCGCGCCATGATCGAGCTGTCGGATTGCTTCGTCTCGCTGCACAGGTCCGAGGGGTTCGGGTTGTCCATTGCGCAGGCGATGGCGTTGGGCAAGCCCACGATCGCTACTGGGTATTCCGGCAACATGTCCTTCATGACAGCGGAGAACAGCTACCCCGTGCCGTTCCAGCTCATCGAGGTCGGCCACGGCCATGGCCCCTATCCCGCCACGGCACGTTGGGCCCAGCCTGATCTCGGTCGTGCCGCGCAGATCATGCGGGAGGTTGTCGACGACCCCGGATCGGCGGGCCGACGCGGTCGTCGCGCCGCTGAGGACCTGGCCAGTAGCCGATCGGTGCAACGGGCGGCAGGCTTCGTCTCCGAGCGGTTCGATCAGTGGAGCGAGGCGAGCGAGCACACACGATCGGCGAAGCCCCGCACCGCAGCGAGACAGGCCGCTCGACTGGCCTCGGCGTTGCGTTCCACACCCGGGCGCCTCAAGCGCTACCCCCATCGAGGAAGCTCATGAGCGCCAACAGCGTGACGATAGGACTCATATGACTCGAATCGCCATCATCGGTACCGGCTACGTCGGACTGACGACCGGGGCCTGCTTGGCTCATCTCGGCCACGACGTGATCTGCGCCGACATCGATCCGGTGAAGGTCGAGCGCCTGAGCCGTGGCGAGATCCCGATCGTCGAGGCCGGCCTCGACAAGCTGGTGGCCGACGGTCTGCGCAGCGGAAAGCTGTCATTCGTCCTCGGGGCCGAGGCGGCAGCGTCGAACTGCGAGATCGCCTTCCTCTGCGTCCCTACTCCGCAGGGCGGCGACGATCGAGCCGATCTGTCGTTCATCCAGACCGCCGCCCGTCAGCTGGCCTCGGTGCTGCCGTCGGAATCCATCGTGGTCAACAAGTCCACCGTGCCGGTGGGGTCCACCAAGGTCGTCGAGCGCGAACTTCAGCGCGGAGACGTTTCGGTTGTCTCGAACCCTGAGTTCTTGCGCGAGGGATCGGCGGTGCACGACTTCTTGCATCCCGACCGGATCGTCATCGGTGCCGAAGATCAGGCCGCCGCAATTCGGGTTGCTTCGTTGTACTTGGGTGTCGCCGCTCCGCTCATCGTCACCGACCCCGCGTCGGCAGAGACGATCAAGTACGCGGCGAATGCCTTCCTGGCCACCAAGATCAGCTTCATCAACGCGGTCGCCGCGGTGTGCGAAGCCGTCGGCGCCGATGTGCAGGACGTCATCTTGGGGGTCGGATACGACAAGCGCATCGGGCAGGAGTTCCTGCGCCCCGGCCCGGGCTGGGGCGGAAGTTGCTTCGTCGGATCCGAGACCGTTCTTGCCCAGCGCGGCGCGGAGCCCATGCGACTCCTCACCTTCGCGGAGCTCGACGAGATCGTTGCTCGTGTCGGCGCCGACCGATGGCAGGTCCTGTCATGGGAGTCCGGTGACGTGCGCCCGTCGATGCGTGAGGTATCGGTGTTCACCAAGCGCCCGTACGACGGCGATCTCGTGACCGTTCACACGAAGATGGGTCGTCGTGTGACGGTGACAGCGGACCATCCAATGGTCACTCGCCGCGACGGGGTGGAGATGGTCGTGAGCGCCGGCGAGCTGACGAACGAGGACTGGCTACCTGTGACACTCGAGCATCCGCTGCCAGAGCTCGGGCCTCGTCGGTTCAACCTGCTCGATGGCCTCGAGCTCGCGGACATCGATCCCGCCAGCGTCCACTGCCGGCTCGGTCCCCGAGGTCTGATCCACCAACGTGAGTTCGACCACGTGCTTCCTGCAGCGCGACGTCACGACGCCCGTCGATCGGGAACCATGTCGCTGACTGAGGCCCGCACTGCGGGACTCGACGTGTCGGACGCGACGTTCTCCACGGTCACGAACGGAACCTATGTGCCGTACGAGTTCGAGTCGACCGAGCTCATGTGGCAAGTGATCGGCTTGTACCTCGCCGAGGGCCACATCAGCCGTGACGGTCGACGCGAGCGCATCTCGTGGTCGTTCCACCCCACGGCGGAAGACGATCTCATCGCTCAGGTGGAAGGGTTCTTGCGTATGTACGGCATCAAACCGGCCGTGCGCGACATGGGCACGAGCCGAGCGGTGATCGTGTCGTCGCGCATCTTGGCCGCATGGTTCCGTGACGTCATGCGTCTTGGTACGAACTCGTACGACAAGCGCATTCCGGATGCGGCGTGGTCGCTCGAGACGTGGCAGCAGCGCATGCTGCTGCGCGGCCTGTGGGACGGCGATGGGAGCTGGTCCCTCGTTGCCGGGGGACCGAGCGTCGTGCTCGAGTACGGAACCGTCTCGCGACAGTTGGCCGACGGAATGGTCCGCATGCTCGCGATGCATGGGGTCATGGCTCGGCTGCGTGTCGGTCGGGCGAACAAGAGCACGGTCGACACCTACTGGTTGGTCATCTCTGGCGCCGACAACGTCGAGCGCGGCCTGTTCCTCCTGCCGGAATACGAACAGCAGCTGGTGCAAGGGCATCTGGGGCGTCAGTCCAAGCGCATCACGCCGACCGGGTACAAGGTGTACGACAAGGGCACTGCGTGGGTTCGAGTGACCGACATCGTTCGCGAGCACGCGTCCACCGACGTCTACTCGCTGGAGGTTCCGGGCACCCACACGGTGGTCACGTCGTTCGGCTTGGTCGCGCACAACTGTTTTCCTAAAGACACGCGAGCGCTCGTGCGCATCGCCGAGGACCACGGCTACGACTTCGATCTCCTCAAGGGTGTCATCGAGGTCAACGAGCTCCAGCTGTCAAGAATGGTTGACAAGATCGAGCAGGCCGCCGGCGGATCGCTGATCGGCAAGACCGTTGCGGCGTGGGGCCTCACGTTCAAGGCCCGCACCGACGATCTGCGCGAGTCCCCTGCGCTGTCGATCATCGATCGGGTGGTGGCGCGCGGCGCCGCGGTACGGGCCTTCGACCCGACCGTCAGCCGGCCGCTTCCTGGCATGGAGACCGTCACCGATCCCTATGACGCCTGTGACGGCGCCGACGTGCTCGCGGTGTTGACCGAATGGGACGACTTCCGCTGGCTCGATCTCGATCAGGTAGCCGCACGGATGTCCGGTCGCGCCGTGGTGGACACCCGCAACCTTCTCGATCGCAACGCGCTGCAGCGCCTCGGCTTCACCTATCAAGGGGTGGGCCGGTGACCCGTCGGGTTGTGGTGACCGGGGGAGCGGGGTTCCTCGGCTCGCATCTGTGCGACGCCCTCATTGCTCGCGGCGACGAGGTCATTGCCCTCGACGACTTCTCGTCGGGCTCGACGCGCAACGTCGCGCAACTCGACGGCAACCCACGGTTCGTGCTCCGCCAGCACGACATCTGTGAACCCATCGTCGTCGACGGGTCGGTGGACCTGGTCCTCAACTTCGCCAGTCCTGCATCGCCGCCGAGATATGTGGCGCGCTCCATCGAGACGTTGCGGACCGGATCGCTCGGCACCGAGCACTGCTTGCAACTCGCGTTGACAAAGGGCGCCCGCTTCCTGCAGGCATCCACCAGCGAGGTGTACGGCGACCCGCTCATCCACCCGCAGCCCGAGACGTACTGGGGCAACGTGAACCCCAACGGCATGCGGTCGATGTACGACGAAGCCAAGCGCTACGGCGAGGCGATCGTCATGGCCTATCACCGCACCCATGGCGTGAACGTCTCCTTGGTGCGCATCTTCAACACCTATGGGCCGCGGCTCGATCCGACCGATGGGCGAGTGGTGTCGAACTTCATTGCCCAGGCGCTGCGAGGTGAACCGCTCACCATCTACGGCGACGGCACCCAGACCCGGAGCTTCTGCTACGTGGCCGATGAGATCCGGGGCATCTTGGCCCTGGCCGACTCCAACGAGGTCGGACCGATCAACATCGGCAATCCTGGCGAGTTCACCATGATCGAACTGGCGGAGCTGGTCCTCGAGATCACGGGGAGCTCGCTGCCGCTCGTGCACCAACCGTTGCCGGCCGACGATCCGCTGCAACGCAAGCCCGACATCACCTTGGCCCGCGCCAGGCTGGGCTGGGAGCCCACCATCGCTCTGCGCGACGGCCTCGCCCGAACCGTGGAGTGGTTCCGAACGATCGTGTGATCGCTCAGGCGCCGGTGCGCACTTCGACGTGGACGGGGAGCCGGACGCTGCCGACGACGCGGCTGGGGTTGACGACCTCGATGGCATGTTGCTCGGGGTCACGCCAATCGAGCGGATGGCCACTGTGGCGATCGCGCAGCGACACCGCCAGCGGGTAGGCGCCATCGAGCAACGGTACCGACTCGACGTGGAACACGACCTCGCCCTTGCCCTCGAGTCTCGGCAACGTGGCGCCGAGCACATCGGTGTCGCAACCGAAGAGCACCTTGCCGTGCCCGTCGTAGAGCTCGAACCCGATGAGCGCGTCATCGATGGCGGCGGTGGCCTCGTAGCCGACCCGGATGGTGACGGGCTCGCCAGCCTCGATGAACGGGCGGCTCGGATCGTTACGGTCGATGACGACATCGGTGATGCGCACGCGCTCATCGCGGGCGTGGCTGGTCGCCGACGCCGCGGCGAGCGCGGCGTCGTGTTCGGGATCGTTGAGATGTCCGTGCAGATGCTCGCGGTAGATGCGGATCGCCTCGCCGGGCGCACCGTTGGCCACCATGTCGCCGTGGTGCAGCACGATGGCCCGGGTGCACAGCTGGCGCACCAGGTCGGCACCGTGGGTGACGAACAAGATCGTGCGTCCCTCGGTCTGGAACTGGCGGATGCGATCGAGGCATTTGGACTGGAACACTTCGTCGCCCACGGCGAGGACCTCGTCGACCAGCAACACATCGGGATCGACGTTGACGGCAACCGCGAAGCCGAGCCGCACGTACATGCCTGAGGAGTAGTACTTCACCTGGTTGTCGATGAAGTGGTCGAGTTCGGCGAACCCGACGATGTCGTCGAAGCGCCGTTCGATGTCCTTGCGGGGGATACCGAGGAACGACGCGTTGATGTAGACGTTCTCGCGGCCGGTGAGCTCGGGATGGAACCCGGCTCCCAACTCGAGCAGCGAGGCGAGCCGACCCCGCATCAAGATGTCACCCGACGTCGGTTTGATGATGCCGGCGATGCACTTGAGCAACGTCGACTTGCCGGAGCCGTTGTGCCCCAACATCCCGACGGTCTCGCCCTCTTCGACGGTCAGTTCGATGTTGTTGAGCGCGTGGAAGATCTCGTAGGGGTTGCGGCCGAAGCGCAGCACCCGCTCCTTGATGGAGAACGACGGGTCCTTCAGCAACTTGAATTGCTTCGAGACGTTCTTGACCTCGATCGACGCCATCACAGCACCTCGGCGAAGTTGCCTTCGGCCCGGTCGAACACCTTGATGGCCAAGACCATGATGCCGCACGCTACGAGGAGCACGCCCAACAGGTTCTGGAGGTACCACCACTGACTCTCGTGCGGGATGAACCATTCGAGCTGACCCGGCTCCCCGAAGTCCGGATTGCGCACGTCGCCGTAGAAGGCTCGCTGCATCGTGGTCACGACGGACACGAGCGGGTTCAGCTGGATCCACCCGCGCTCGATGCCATGGACGCCGAGTTTCTGGGCGATGGTCTCGAACGGCACGAGGATCGGGGTGAGCCAGAACCACGCCAACATCAGCAGCTCGAGGAGGTGCTGGGTGTCACGGGCGTAGACATTGATTGCGCTGAGCAGCATGGCCAGTGCCGAGACGAGCACCACCGCCGTCAACAGCGCGGGGAGAGCCAGCCACAATGCGGCCCAGTCCGTGTCGTAGCGGAACGCCAACATCGCGGCGAGGAGCACCGAGGTCTGGAGCAGGAAGTGGACGATCCCGGCCCCCACCGAAGCCAACGGCAGGATCTCCCGAGGGAAGCGCACCTTGCCGACCAGGTAGCTGTTGGCGGTGATCGAGTTGGTGCCAGCCACGAGTGCCTGGGAGAAGAAGTTCCACACCAGCAACCCGGACAAGATCCAGATGGGGAAGTTGGGCTGGGAGCTCTCCAGGAAGTACGAGAACACCAGCCAGTACACCAGCATGAGGAATGCAGGGTTCAACATCGACCAGGCGAACCCGAGCGACGAGTTCTTGTACTTGACCTTGAGTTCCTTGCGGATCAGTTGCTTGAGCAGTTCCCGGTATGTCCACACGTCGCCGATGTGTCCGAGCACGCTTCGGCGTGGGGCCACCTCGTACATCTCGCCGAGAGGGTGACGCGCCGGGGGTGGATCCCCAGGCAGATCGATCGTGGTCATGATCTCCGCACGCTACTGGCATGGCTGGGCCGGTGCGGGGCCACTGCGCTCCCGGCCTGACGTGGCAACCGCCACTAGCGTCGACCCGATGGCTGCTCCGGGACGAAACCTGGCGAGTCGGGGTGGGGCCGGGCGGGCACTGCCCTGGATCGCCGACATGGCGATCGCCGGAGCGCTGGCATCGGTGCTCACGGCGCTCATCTACCGGCTGTGGGACCGCCCGATGCGCGTCCCGCTGGCCTACACCGGGGACGGCCTCACCCAAGCCAGCGTGGTGAAGACGATCATCGAGACCGGGTGGAACACCAACAACTCACGACTCGGCGCCCCCACCGGTTTCGTCGGCCACGACTTCCCCCTCGGCGGTGAGAACCTCCACTACCTCGCCATCAAGATCATCTCCTGGTTCAGTTCCGATCCGTTCCTGGTGCTCAACCTGTACTTCTTCGGTTCGTTCGCGCTGTGCGCGGCCAGCGCGGTGGTGGCGTTTCGGGTCCTGGGGCTGCGTCGAGTCGTCGCGCATCCAATGGCCTTGCTGTTCGCGTTCGTGCCGGCGCACCTCTTGCGCGGCCCCGCGCAAGTCACCTTGGCGTCGATGTTCACCGTCCCGTTGGCGTGCATCATCTTGGTGTGGGCCATGGGGCCGCTACCGCTCGTGCTCCGTCACATCGATGGGCACGTGCGCATCGCGCGCAACGGCCGCCTCGTCGCGTTGGCGGCGATGGTGCTGCTCCTCGGGTCGGGCGGCGCGTACTACGCGCTCTTCACCGTGGCGTTGCTGGCCATCATCGGATCGCTGTCGGCGTTGTCCAGGCGTTCGTGGATGCACCTGGCGTCGGCCGCAACGGTGGCCGTCGCCATCGTGGTCGTGCTCGCCGCCAACTCGCTCCCCTCGTTGCTCTATCAACGCTCACACGGCCACAACCCCATGGCCATGTACCGATCGGCGTCGCAACTCGACGCGCTCTCGCTGCGGCCGGTCCAACTGGTGGCGCCGATCCCGGGTCACCGTGTCGGGTTCCTCAGCAGTCTCGGACGCGAGGTCGCTGACGCTTCACCTGGTGGCGAGGGCACGCAGAACCTCGGGGTCGTGGGCGCCGTCGGCTTTGCGCTCATCGTCCTGGCGGTCCTGTCACTCGGCGCCGGCCGTCGCCGTGACAAGCCATCGATCGTCGATCCCCGACTCGGGGTGATCGCTCTGGTGATCGTCGTGTGCGGTGCCACCGGTGGCCTGGCCATCTTGCCCGCGGTCCGCGGCCTCGATCAGCTGCGGGCGTGGGGTCGACTCTCGGTGTACGTGTCGTTCCTGTCGTTGCTCGCTGTCGGGCAACTCATCGTGCACCTCTCGGAACGCCTCGCCGATCGTGGGCCCCACAAGCGCAGTGACCCTGCCGATCGCGTCGCCCTCATCGCTGCTGCGGTGCTCGCCCTCGTCGGACTGTGGGACCAGGTGCCCAACTCGATCGTGGCCGATCCACGCGTCAACCGGGAGGCCTACTTCGACGACCAGGCCTTCGTACTTTCGATCGAAGCGACGCTCCCGGCGGGATCGATGGTATTCCAGCTGCCCCAGGCCTCCTATCCCGAGGAGCCGATGATCAACGGCCTCATGGTCGACAACCTCCTTCGGCCCTATCTGCACTCGCGCTCGTTGCGCTGGAGCTTCGGAGGGCTGCGCGGCACCGATGTGGAGTGGATGGAAGCCACCAGCCAAGAACCGATGCCGGTGTTCCTCGACTCGATCGCCGCGATCGGGTTCCGTGGACTCGTGATCGACCGGTTGGGATATGCCGACAACGGGGAGCAGATCGTGAACGATCTGCGCAGCGATCTCGGGGTCGAGCCGACATCGAGCGGTTCTGGCCGTCACGTGTTCTTCGACCTCCAACCGCGCGCGCAACAAGTGTTGACAGAGTTCGGTCACGAGGGCGTGGCGGCCATCGTGCGCAATGAACTGGAACGACCGTACCTGTGGTGGGCCGGCGGCTTCGACTTCCCGATCCGTCGCAGTGATGGTGACCGGGTGTTCCGAGGGCGATCGTCATCGTCGGGCACGATCGTGCGGCCCAGCGACGCGCCGGTGAGCATCGACCTCACCTTCCGGGCCGATTCGCTGGTGGGGCCGACCATCTTGCGGGTCAGCGCCGCTGGCGAGTCGGTGGACGTGCCGATCGGCAACGGCGCCAACACCGCGACGATGTCGGTGCGACTCGACCGCGCTCGCACTCCGATCTCGTGGAAGCTCGTGCAACCGGCGGCAGGTCTCGACGCGCAACAGTTGGCGATCGTCATCAGTGACGTGCAGGTCGATGTCGTCGGCTGACTCGGTGGCCGCGGGCGCGACGCTCTCTCGTCGGTCGGTCATCGGTGTGGACGGATGGCGCGGATTGGCGTTGGCCGCCGCAGTGGTCGGCATCGTGATGCGCTGGTGGCTGCTGCACACGCCGCTCGGGCTGCTCGACGGGGATGAGGCGATCGCCGGGCTGATGGCCCGTCACGTGTTCGACGGCGACGTGAACGCCTTCTTCTGGGGTCAGCAATACGGCGGGACGCTCGAACCGCTCCTCACCGCCCCGCTGTTCGCAGTGTTCGGCTCGTCGCCGTTCCTCCTCAAGCTCGTGCCCATCGCGCTCCACGCTGCCTCGGCGTTCGTCATCTGGCGTATCGGTTTGCGACTCGCTGACCGCAAGGCGGCCATCGTCGCTGCGTCGCTGTGGTGGTGCTGGCCGGGTGCGTACGTGTGGTGGTCCACCAAGAGCCGCGGCTTCTACCAAGCGACGCTTCTGCTGAGCTTGCTCACTGTTCTGCTGTCACTGCGATTGGCCCGGGAACCATCGCGCAAGATCGATTGGTTGTTGCTCGGTGGGGTGGTCGGTATCGGTTGGTGGCAGAGCCCGCAGATAGCGCTCATCGCTGCGCCGGCCTTGGCGTGGTTGTTGGCGGTGCTGATCGTGCGCCATCGCGGCACGTGGATCGCTGGACTGTTGCCCGCCGCGATGGGGTTCGCTCTGGGGGCGTCGCCGTGGATCGCGTTCAACATCCGCAATCCGTGGTTGTCGCTGCGGTCGGACTTCGCTGAGCGCCATGGGTCATATCTCGATCATCTGCATGCGCTCGCCACACGAGGCATGCCGATGGTGATCGGGGTGAAGCAGCTCTACACCGAGCATTGGATCGGATCGAAGGGCTTCGGTGTGCTGGTGACCGTCGTGGTCCTGGCGCTCGCCGCGGTCGGCATCGCGTTGCTCCGTCCGCGATGGGACACCCCTGGCGGGCTCCTCGTGGCGCTCGTCGTTGCCTTCCCGATCGTCTATGCGGCGTTCCCCAACGGACTGAACGTCGCCGAGGGCCGCTATCAGGTCTTCGCCGCGCCGATGGTGTGCCTCGGCCTCGGGGCTGTGGTGGCCAGAGCACGCTTCGGTGTAACGACTGCGCCGATCCTCGTGGCGTTGTCAATTGTTCTTGCTCTGGCAGGTCTGCACTCGTCCTACGATCTCACCCGGCCGTATGTGGCCGGAGGCGTTGCCGTTCCGTGGCACGTGAAGCCACTGATCGATGCCCTCACCGACGAGGGAAACCCGGCGGTGTACACCGACTACTGGGTGGCCGGTCCACTGCGGTTCCAGAGCCGCGAGCGCATCGAGGCGGCGTCGGTGAACTTCTTCCGCGACGGCGCCATGCAAGCTCGTGTCGACTCGGCCCCGGCGGTGGCCTGGGTGTACGTGGCCGGCGCCAACGATCGACCGCGGCTGGACTGCGCGGCAAGTCGCATGGGCATCACCCTTCGCTCGCGCACCGCTGGTGGATTCGAGATCGTCGTGCCATCGGCGGCGATCCGCCCCGGTGATCTCACCGGCTGCTGAGGGCGTTGCTCCGAGGTCCTGAAGCACCGATAGCGTCCAGGTCGTACAACTGGAGGATCGCATGGCCATCGAGGTTCGTCACCAGCCCGATCAGCATCGCTACGAGATCGTCGTCGACGATGCCGTGGCCGGATTCGCTGAGTACAAAGAGCGCGACGGCCGCCATGTGTTCGACCACACCGTGATCGACCCGAGCTACGAAGGCCAAGGCCTCGGGGGCAAGCTGGCGTCCGGCGCTCTCGACTCGGAGGCCGCGGCGGGCGGCAAGATCGTCCCGCTCTGCGCGTTCATCGCCGGATACATCGGCAAGCACCCCGAGTACGCCGACCTCGTCGACACCGAGATGCTCAAACGCCTGAGCGGCTGAGACACCGACGCGTCAGCGGCGAGTTGCTTCGTCGGCGACCGCTTGATCGTCGAGGATCAACCTCCACGAGGCGAGTCCGTGCCCGCACACCCCATCAGGTCGCACCAGGCACTCATCGGGGCAGCGGCACACCCCATCGGCGATCCATTCATCGAGGGTGTCGGCGTCGGGCGGTGCCCAGCCACTGTGGTGTTCGAACCACTGGTGGGTGAGCGCAATCGCCGCTCGCTGCTCCGGCGAGATCACCCGGCGACCTCGATGGTTGCCTTCACACCGCTGTGCTCGGTGATATCTCGACCGGAGCGATGACGGGTCACGTCGACGCCCTCGATGGTGATGGTGCCCGACGCCAAGGGAACGACAACGGCCAGAAGGCTGTCGTGGGGACCGAGTTGGGCATGATCGGCCGGTTCCACGGCTTGGCAGTAGAGCCGCAGATCGGACAACTGACTGGACGCGCCGATGGCAACAGTTCTGCTGCCGTCGTTGTGGCACACGACGATCTCGATGATGGAAGCTGCCGAGCCCGGTGCGATGCGCGCCGTGGCCGAGATCTCGCGGGTGCTGACTGCTGAAAGGTCGGGGAACAACATGCCGATGAGCGCCACCTCATCGACGGTGCTGTGCATCTCGACCGCGCTGCCATAGCGCAAGAACACGCCGCCGGGGAACGCGACGATCCGGGTCAACAACCCCAACCCCACGATGCCGAGAAGCGCAACGCCAATTGATGCCGTCCGTTTGGTGCCGGTCGTTCGACCGGCCCTGGACCGGGCGCCCGGTGCGATGCCGTCGCCGGGGTCGCCAGGGTCAGGATGATGCAGATCGCCCGAGGTGCGCATGCCCGGATGGTACGCCCCGCCACAAGTGGCCCCTAGCGTGACTGGCGTGCCGACGCTGCTGATCGTCCATCACACTCCGTCACCGGCGGTGCACGCCATGGTCGAGGCGGTCACGCGTGGAGCGACCGATGACCAGATCGAGGGGGTCAGCGTGGTCTCCCGCGCTGCATTGTCGGCCACCGCGAGCGATGTGCTTGGCGCGGATGGGTACCTGCTCGGCACCCCCGCCAACTTGGGCTACATGTCGGGAGCGCTCAAGCACTTCTTCGACCAGATCTACTACCCGTGCCTCGACGTGACGGCCCGTCGCCCCTATGGCCTGTTCGTCCATGGCAACACCGATGTCACCGGTGCGGTGGCTTCGGTCCACAAGATCGTCACCGGTCTGCGTTGGACCGCAGCCCAGGCCCCGGTCGAGGTGCTGGGCGAACCAACGACCGCTGACCTCGAGCGTTGCTGGGAGCTCGGCGCGGCGATGGCGGCCGGCCTCATGCTCGGGTGAGGTGCAGCAACGATCCGGGGATCGACGCAGCCCTCACGTGCGACGCAGCGACTCCAGCCCGAACGCGGCACGACGCCCCCACTGGTTGACATACGTCCGAGCGATGCACCGGGCGAGCAGGCCCCGGGAGATGCCCAGCGATGGATCGGCTGCCAACTCCCGGAACAGACGACGGGCGTTGGCGCCTTGCACGGCATGCGATCGATCGGACCACGATCCGGTGCTCATCCGGAAGCGGGCCAACGTCGCGTCGATGGCGACGCAACCCCAATTGCGCAAGATACGGGCGTAGGCATCGACATCGATGAGGGAACCGAAACGCTCGTCGAACGGACCGTTGCCACTCGCATCGATGGATTCCAGTGCGGCCCGCCGGAACAGCACCACCGAGGGTTCACCGAACGGTGTCGTGGCGCACGCCACCATGGCCCGGATGGCGCTCGGGCCGTCCATGACCGCACGCAACCCCTGCAGACCGCGTGATGCGAACCGCACGCGACCGCGAGCATCGATCACATCGCGTCGCGCTGCCACGAGCCCCGCTTCGCCATGGGCATCGAGGACGGCAGCTTGACGGGCCAAGCAGTCGGGCAGCAGGACGTCGTCGGAGCAGAGCAGCTTCACGTACGGCGCACGAGCCATCGACACGGCCCGGTTCCAGTTGCCGGCCGGGCCGAGGTTGACCGGATTCACCTCGATGCGTACGCGTGGATCGTCGCCCGTCGCAGCCCGGGCCGCGGCGACGGTGGCGTCGGGTGACGCGTCGTCGACGATGACGAGCTCCCAGTCGGACAGCGACTGGGCGAGCACCGACGCCACGGTCTCGGCGATGAAGGCCTCGGCCGACCACGATGGGATCACCACCGAGACTCGCGGCACACCGGGCGTCGATGAGGCGCTGGTCATGGTCGAGTGCGCGAGGCTGACCAGATGCGGTGGAGCGTGGTCATCCCCATGTGGCAGGAGGCGGTGCGCATCGACTCCACCATCGCACAGCTGGCTGGGTCCTCGCTGGCACGTCGCGATGTCGAGCTGCTCTTCGTCGATGATGGATCGAGTGATGGCACCGCTGATCAGTGCGAGAAGGCGTTGGCCATCCATGAGCTGAGTGCACGGGTCCTGCGGCTCCCCGTCAATCGGGGCAAGGGCGCCGCCGTCCGCCACGGCATGCTCCTGGCGACCGGGGATGTGGTGGGCTTCAGCGACGCCGACCTGTCGTGCGGCCCTGACGACATCGAAGCGGTGTTCAGCGCGGTCGAACGGGGCGACGTCGACATCGCCATTGCGTCGCGGACCGATTCGGGAACGACCATCGCCGAACGGCAGCCCCTGGCTCGGCGGATGAGCGGGATCATGTTCAACACCGAGCTGCGGTTGCTCGGGCTCACCGATCTGCACGACACACAGTGTGGGCTCAAGGCGTTCGCCGCACCGGTCGTGCGCGATCTGTTCGAACCGATGCGCACGAACCGGTTCGCCTTCGACGTGGAGGTGCTGACCCGGGCCAAGCGTTCGGGGCTGCGCGTCGTGGAGATCCCGGTGACGTGGCGGCACGTGGAGGCCAGTCGCGTCGACCCGATTCGTGATGGGCTGCGCATGGCGTTCGACGCGGCGCGTCTGCGCTGGACGCTCAGAGGCAGTAGCCGATCACGTCGACGATGACGTCGGTGACGTTGGCGCCGGAGTAGATCTTGATGCGAGCCGACGAATCGATGGCCGAGACCTGCAGGTTCGACAGGATCTGATCCGACTCGAACCAGTTCACGCTCGACGTGCCCGGTACGGAGGTGAGTGCCGCTGAGAACACGGTGAGGAATCCGCCGCCAACGGTGTTGACCAACGTGATGTTCATCATCGCCGCCGTGGCGCCGCCGGGGATGCCGGCAGTCGGGTTCAGCGCAATGGTGCGGGTCGCTCCTGCGGCGATGCGGCCAGAGGGATCGTTGCGTGAGTCGTAGACCCGTGTTGGTGTGGCCAGCACGTGCAGTGCACCCGCCGACGATGGGCCGGCGAGCTTGCGCCAGGTGCCCGGATTGCCCGAGTTGACACACAACCACAGATCGCCGCCGGCGTCGTTGGCCAACTCGCCGCGCTCGTGTGCGCCGGACACCGGACCCGCTGTGGCGCCGGGGACCAGCAAGGCGTTGGCCTTTCCACCTTCGAGGCGTGCTGCCACACCGCCCAGTGCACGAGCCCAGAGCCCGGCACCAGCACCACCATTGCCGTTGATGGCGACGACTCCGTATCCGTCGGAGCTGGTGGTGAAGCCGTATACGCCATTGCGCGCATCGGTCGAGGCGTATCCGGCGATGGCCGAGGGATTGGATGAGCTGACGGTGTCGGAATCGGTCACCGTCATCACGTTGCGATCGAGCAGGCCCGTGCCGTCGTAGCGGATGCGTGTGGGAGTCGTGGCCACGTTCTGCCCATCACCGCTCGTCCCGAGCAAGAGCGGTTGACCGTCGGCGGCCGCAGCAGACGGGGCGAGCGCAACGGAGCCGGCCACCGCAGTGCCCGCCACCAGACCCGCGGTGCCGATCGCCGCGGTCCGGAAGAAGTTCCGGCGGGACGATCCCGAACCCTCGATCTCTACGTGCCCAACCTCGATGTGGCCGACCTCGACGTGCCCGACCTCGCCCGGTGACCTGTCGCGTTCGGGATGTGCCGGGCCCTGTCGCTCGCTCAGCGCGTTCACGAGAGCTTTGAGCTGGCGTATCTCGTCCTCGAGTTCGTTCACTCGCTGCTGCAGATCCATGTGGCGGCCTCCACGATCTCGGGTTCGCGCAGGCAGTCTTTCAAAGCGGGAGCGCTCAGGCCGGACGGCCCTGCTTGTCCCGCTTGGCCGCCTTCATCGCCTTCTTGAACGATCGCACCTCACCGAGCGACGCGCGATCGTGCACGTCGGCCACCGAGCGCGGCGTGGTGTCGGCAAACGGTCCGGCGACGGCCTCCCAACCACTCGGACGGACCCCGAAACGCTTTGCCAAGATGGCTACGAAGATCTGGGCCTTCTCGTCGCCGTAGCCAGGGAGATCGCGTAGTCGAGCGAACAACACATCGCCGGTCTTGACGCTCCGCCACAGTTTCCCGGCATCGCCGCGATAGCGATCGGTGATGTGCACGCACAGTTCGTGGGCGCGGCGGGCCATCGCCGCGGGATAGCGGTGTAGGGCCGGCTTGTCACAGAACACGGCCACCAACGCCTCGGGGTCCATGGCGGCGATCTGAGCGGCGTCGAGATGGCCGAGTCGATCACGCAACGTGGACGGACCGCGGAACGCCCACTCCATCGGCACCTGCTGATCGAGCAACATGCCGAGCAGGAGCGCCAGCGGTTCGGTGTTGAGGAGATGGTCCTGATCGACGTTGCCGGTGATGGCGAGGGTGCCGGACTTCATGCGTCAATCATGCCCGGCGGCGCGGGTTGCGCTGCGACCATGCCCTTTCCGGATTCACGTCTGCATTGATCGGATTGACGGCGATGGTTCGGAGGTCGGAGAGTGAGGCGGTGACGATCGAGGGCGACGACTGCGAAGATGCACGGACGTGTCTGCGCTGTGGCGATCGTTCGGCGCTCGGCGCCCTCGTGCTGATCGCGGTGGTGTCCTTGGTCGAACAGGTCCGACAACTTGCGTCGTTCGGGCGGCGCAACGTGACCGAAGATCAGGCGCTGCTGTGGGTCGTCGCTCGCGATCTCGGCCACGGGTCAGTCCCCCAACCGACCTTCTACGGTCAGGACTACGGCACTGCGTTCGAGGCCGCGCCGGTGGAGGTCGCACGCCGCTTGGGGTTCGCGCTCCCCACCGCGGTGCCCCTCGTGCTCAGCGGTCTGGCACTCCTCGGGTGGTGGCTCATCGGTGCAGCGTCGTATCGCCGCGGCCATCGCGTGCTTGCATGCGTCGCGGTCGGTGCGCCGGTCCTTATCGCCACCGAATACTCCTTCATGGTCTCGACCTATCCCACTGGCCTCGGTCGACTCCTGGCCGCTGCCTGTGTGGCCGCGATCGTCATGGTCGACGGCGATCGCCCCGCGTGGATGGCGGTGGCATCGTTGTGCGGGGGGTTGGCGTATGCCTGTGACGCATCGACGGCAATGGTGGTCGTCCCGGCCATTGGCTACGCGCTGCTGTGTGCACCTGTGGGTCGTCGTCTGAAGTGGACGGCGGTCGGTGCGATCGGCCCGGTTGTCTGGTTGACCTTCCTCGTTGTCTTCTTCGATCGCCATGGCGACTATGCGTTGCATCCGGGACCTTCGTTCTCCCCATCCTGGTCGGTGCTGCGTAGCAACCTCGAGACACCCGGTCGCCACTTCGGGGTGCTTGCCCCGGAGTTGGCTCGTGTGCCGGTGGTGCCGTGGCTGTTGATCGGCGCCATCGTCTTGGCGCTGTTGATCCGTGCCCGGCATCGGCGGAGTTGGGCGGCCATCGCGAGCGTGGTCGGGGTGCTCGTGGTGACGGTGACGATCCTGTCTGTGCCTCGTTCCATCGATGGCTGGCCGAACTCGATCTATCTGCGCCCGGCACGGGTGTTGTTGGTGTTCCCGGTGGCGTTGTGGTTCTGCGCGTACGTTGCCAACCAGGCCGGTGTGTTTGCCGTGGGCGAGCCGTCGACACGGACGCGGATCCGTCGGTGGTCGACGTCGCTGGTGGTTGTTCTCGTCGTCATCTCCGCTGGGGTGCGGTTGGTGCGGTTCGAAGGCGAGCGCGACCGGACGCTTTCCGCGGCTGAGGCCACGTGGCAATACCAGCCGTGGCGGGCGGAGGCGGTGGCGGAGGTGTGCGCATCCATCGACTCGGCTGCGCGAGCGGCAGCCGTCGATGCGCCGGTGGTGTTCCTCAAGGAGCGACTGTTCGCGTATGCCTGCGCCGCGTCATGGGGAGACACCGACGCCACGCTGTTCCCCGAGTACGAGCGGCGCACATGGCTGTTGCACGAGGCGGAGCGCATCGATCCGGGTGTGGTCATGTTCTACGGCGCAACTGAGAGCTCATGCCAGCAATGGATCAGTGAGATCGAGTCCTGTGCCGTCGTGGGCGAGGGGCTTGACGCGGTCGTGGTGCGGCCGCATGCCGGACGCACGCTCATGCAGACGCTCATCGATCTGGGTATCACTGTCCGGCCCTACGGTGCGGCGATGGGTGCGTCGGCGCGCTGAGGCACAATGGCTGCCACCGACGTGGCATGCAGGGGGACAGGCACATGACCGATCGACAGGAACTCCACGAGCAGATCAATGCTCTCGTGGCGAGGGTCCAATTGCTCGAGGATCGCCAAGCCATCGCCCAGGTGGTGGCGCGTTACGGCCCGGCGGCCGATGCCGGTGCCGCCGATGCTGCGGCCGACCTGTGGACCGATGACGGCGTGTTCGATGTGCTCCCCGCCGGTCGTTGGGTCGGTCACGGCGAGATCGCCGGGATGTACAACGCGGAGGGCCATCAAGGACTCATCATGAACGGCTGCGGTCATGTGCTGACTGCCCCGCAGATCTCGGTGAACGGCAACGAAGCGACGGCATGGAACCACGCGCTCAACATCCGCTACGACCGCGACGTCGATCGCTTCTGGGTGGCTCGCTTGTCAGCCAACGAATGGCATCTTCGCCGCGTCGACGGTCGCTGGCGCGTGGTGAATCGGATCAACCGCAACCTCGACGGCTCGGCTGAACCGCGTGAGGTGTTCGGTCGGGCCGCGTCGGCTCGCTAGGTCGTCACGCCGAGGTTTGGCCGGTTCGTACCGCCACGCGGCACAAAGTGACCGAACGTCGGGCGCTGCGTGACGCCATTGCGCCTCGCCTCGAGGGTTCAGGCGTACTGGGGGTCGATGCCTTCGGGGTTGATGTCGTAGCGAGCGATGGCGTCGGCCACCTGCTCGGGTTTTGCGTCGCCTTGCGCGGCAAGCGCGGACAGCACGGTCACCACGATGTGGCCGGCGTCGACCTCGAAGTGGCGCCGCAGCGCCTCACGGGTATCGCTCCGCCCGAAACCATCGGTGCCGAGCGGCGTGAAGTTGCGACCGGGCAGGAAGCGAGCCACCTGCTCGGGCACGATCTTCATGAAGTCGGTGACTGCGATGATCGGTCCGGGAGCATCGGCGAGCAACTGGGTCACGAGCGGTACCTTCGGTGGCTTCCCGGGATGAAGACGGTTGACCCGCTCCGTGGCCAGTGCCTCTTCGCGCAGCGCCTTGTAGCTGGTGGCGCTCCACAGCTCGACACCGACGTCGTAGCGGTCGGCCAGATCGGCTGCCGCAGCACGAGCCGCGGTGTGGGCCGTGCCGGAGAAGATGACCGTGGCCTGCTTGCTCGGGCCCGACGGTGCTGGGGCCCACTGGTACAGACCGCGCATGATGCCCTCTTCGATGCCTGCGCCCACCGGCATGGCTGGCATCGGGTAGTTCTCGTTGTAGAGGGTGATGTAGAAGAACACATCCTCGGGTGTGGGGCCGTACATGCGCCGCATGCCGTGCTTGATGATGGTGGCCATCTCGTAGGCGAACGCCGGGTCATAGGCCTGGCATGGCGGCACCGTCGAAGCGAGCACCAGGGAGTGACCATCTTGGTGCTGAAGTCCTTCTCCCAGAAGGGTCGTGCGGCCTGCAGTCGCGCCCATCAGGAAGCCTCGGGTTCGGGCGTCGGCGGCGAGCCAGATGAGATCGCCGACGCGCTGGAAGCCGAACATCGAGTACAGGATGAACAACGGGATCATCGGGACGCCGCGCGTGGCATATGCCGTGCCAGCAGCGATGAAGCTCGACATGGCGCCGGCCTCGGTGATGCCCTCCTCGAGGATCTGCCCGTCGGTGCCCTCGGAGTAGGACAGCATCAGCTCGGCGTCGACCGGTGAGTACTTCTGTCCGTGCGCCGCGTAGATCTTGATCTCGCGAAACAGCGAGTCCATGCCGAACGTGCGGGCTTCGTCGGGGATGATCGGAACGATGCGCTGACCGACGTGCTCGTCCCGCACCAGGTTGCGCAGCAATCGGGTGAAGGCCATCGTCGTCGACACGGCCTGGTTCCCCGACCCGACGGTGAGCTCGGAGAACGTCTTGTCATCGGGTAGCTCGATGGGTCGACGAGCACGAACGAGGCGCTTGGGGATCGAACCGTCGAGCGCCCGGCGGCGCTCCACCATGTACTGGTACTCGACGGAATCGGGCGAGGGCCGGAAATACGGGGGATCGCCGGCCTCGAGCGCCGAGTCGGGGATCTCCTGCTGCAGATACAGGCGATCGCGCATGAGCCGGAGCTGATCACCGGTCATCTTCTTGATCTGATGGGTGGCGTTGCGCCCCTCGACATCGGGGCCGAGCGTCCAGCCCTTCACCGTCTTGGCCAAGATGACGGTCGGTGCGCCGGACCCGAGGTTCTCGGCGGCAGCCTTGTACGCCGCGTACAGCTTGCGGTAGTCGTGACCACCGCGTGGCAGCCAGCGCAGTTCGTCGTCGGTGAGGTGCTCCACCATGCGACGCAGACGTGGATCGGGACCGAAGAAGTGCTCGCGGATGTACGCGCCGGACTCGACGGTGTAGCGCTGGAACTCACCGTCGACGGTGGTGTTCATCTTGTTGAGCAACACACCGTCGACATCGCGGGCCAACAGCTCGTCCCACTTGCCGCCCCAGACAACCTTGATGACGTTCCAGCCCGCACCGCGGAACGAGGCCTCGAGCTCTTGGATGATCTTGCCGTTGCCGCGGACCGGGCCGTCGAGACGTTGCAAATTGCAGTTGACAACCCACACGAGGTTGTCGAGCTTCTCGCGCGATGCCAGTGACAGAGCTCCGAGGGTCTCGGGTTCATCGGTCTCGCCATCACCGACGTAACACCACACCCGACTCTCGCTGGTGTCGTCGATGCGACGGTTGTGGAGATAGCGGTTGAATCGGGCCTGATAGATGGAGTTGATGGGACCCAGACCCATCGACACCGTGGGGAACTCCCAGAAGTCGGGCATGAGCCGCGGATGTGGATAGCTCGACAAGCCGGTACGGCCGATCTCGCGGCGGAAGTGATCGAGATCGTTCTCGGTCAGACGACCTTCGAGGAACGCACGGGCATAGACACCAGGGGCGGCGTGACCTTGGAAGTAGATGTGATCGCCGGCGAGACCGTCGTCCTTGCCTCGGAAGAAGTGGTTGAACCCCACCTCGTACAGCGATGCCGACGACGCGAACGTGGAGAGATGGCCACCGATGCCTTCGGCATGCTTGTTGGCCCGGATGACCATGACCGCGGCGTTCCAACGAATGAATGCGCGGATGCGTCGCTCGATGTGCTCGTCGCCCGGGAACCAGGGCTCTGCTTCGGCGGGGATGGTGTTGACGTACGGCGTGGACACGGTGGCCGGCAGGCCGACCTGCATCTCACGGGCTCGTTCCAACAGCTTCGAAACCAAGAACCGCGCACGCGTCTTGCCCTGTCCCTCGACCACAGCGGCGAGCGAATCGAGCCATTCCTGGGTCTCCAGCGGATCGATGTCGGGCAGCTGGTGGGTGAACCCATCGAAGATCATGGCACCTATTCAAGCCGGTCAACTGCAGGGAGCCGCGCCACGGGCCGTCAGTTCTGTGAACATCTGGTGTATGCCCACCAGCGCCAGGACCGTTGTGTACACCGATGGGGCATGTTCGGGTAACCCCGGGCCGGGCGGTTGGGCGTGGGCCGTGTCGCCAACGGGAAGCCCGTCGGGCAGCGGTGGTGCCGCGCACACCACCAATCAGCGAATGGAGATCACGGCGGCCTATGAAGCGGTGAAGTCGTTACCCGGTCCGCTCGAGGTGGTGAGCGACTCGACGTACGTCGTGAAGTGCTTCAACGACAGGTGGTGGGAAGGTTGGCTGCGGCGTGGATGGAAGAACTCGCAGAAGCAACCGGTGGCGAACCGCGATCTGTGGGAGCCGTTCATCGACCTGGTTCGTCAACGCGGAGACGTGATGTTCCGCTGGGTGAAGGGACACAACGGTGACCCCATGAATCATCTGGTCGATGAGCTCGCCGTCGCCGCAGCAAAGGGTCCCTTCACCGAGACCGGCACTGAGACCGCGACACCGGCGAAGGCAGACGCGGTGAGCGACGAACCGCCGACGCTGTTCTGACCGGCGCGAGCAGCGGCGTGAGCATCGCTGGGCAGCGTGAGCGTCAGGCGCTGAAGCGATCGCTGAGGCGCTGGAGCGTTGCGTCGATTCCGGCGCGGTTGCGCTTGGTGAAGCCCATCAACTCGAACAGCTTCCCAGCGGCGCGCCACGTGCTGTAGTCCCATGTCTCGGTCACCAACGTGCCGCCGTCGACCGGCTCGAGCTCGTAGCGCCACGTGTGCCCCATGTGGCCCCACGCGATGCGACGGTTCTCCTCGAACTCGGTGACGACGTTGTAGACCCGATAGGGCATGCCGATGCGCATCGACATGAAGAACTTGTCACCCTTCGACAGCCGTGTGGGGTTGTTGGGACGCGGTGCGCGCACGGTGCCCGAGCCGTCGAAGGTGGGATGCATCGCCGGGTCGGCCAACAGGTCGAAGATCTGATCTGGTGTGGTCGAGATGATGCGGCTCGCGCTGATGGCGTTGCTCATCGTGATTCTCCTGTCATCGGGTCGAGCCAGTCATCGGGTCGAGCCAGTCATCGTGTGGACGCGGAGGTCCGCAGCGCATCGGCGACGGCCTCGCCGGTGCGTCGACCCGAGAAGAGCGCACCTTGTATCGACGCCGTATCGCGATGATCGCCGCACACGAACAGACGCTCACCGAGACGGATCGCTTGCTTGGGATGCAACGGCGCCCGTTGATCGGGCTGACCATGAGCTATGTGATAGGTCCGCAGATGGCGCCAATCGTCGACGGTCGGGCCGTACCAACCGCGCAGCTGTGCTCGCACCGATGGCTCGAGTGACTCCGGTTGTGCCCCAGGGCATGCCGCAGCGACGAGTGTTCGCCCGGTCGGGGCGTAGCTGGGGGCGACGTCGCTCATGATGGCGACGTTGAGCGCCGGACCGCTGTGCGAGGCGTCGAGCTCCACCAGCTTCGACGGTGCCATGACCCCAGCAGGCGCATCGAAGTACACGCACGATACGGGCTTGGAGCCAACAGGCGCGATGCCCAGGAGCTTGGATGCGGTGGGTCCGTCCGTGGCCACGATCACCACATCGGCGTCGACGCGCCAGCCATCGCCAGCCACACCATCGAGATCGATCGAGCGCACCGGACGGTTCAGGGCGATGGACTCGCTCGGGATCTTTTCGGCCAGCTGCGCGGGGATGGCTCCCATGCCGCGGCTCGGTACCACCGAGTCGCCGAGCGACAACGATCGGAAGATCACGTCGAACATCCGCCGCGACTCGTCGAGCGACACGTCGAGTGAGATGCCACCGAACAACGGCCGGAAGAAGCGTTCGATGATCTTCGTGCTGAACCCTTCGGCCCGCAGCGCCGTGATGGTGGGCAGGTCGGTCGACTGCAGCAACTGGTTCCCGACGCCGCGAGTGACCCGTCGGCGGAGCTTGAGGATGCGAGCCTTGTCGGCCAAGGATCCGATCGGGGCGCGAGTGGTCGCCCACAGGGTCGACGGATTGCGGAACGGATCACCGAGCTCGTAGCGACGGCCGTCCAACCACACTGCTGCACCAGGATCGAACGCGCGCAGATCGAGTCGGCTCAGATCCAGTTGGCGTTTGAGCTCCGGATACGCGGTGAGCAACACCTGGAAGCCACGGTCGAGCAAGAAACCGTCCACCTCGTCGGTGCGCACGCGCCCGCCGATGCCGTCGGAGGCCTCGACGATGAGCACCGACCGACCAGCAGCGTGCAGTGAGCGCGCCGCGGCGAGCCCAGCCAGACCGGCACCGACGATGACGACGTCGGTGCGTGTGGGCATCGGGTACGACGCGGACCAGTCCATGCATCCCAGTCTCGTTGGCGAGCGATGGGTAGAGGAAGTCAGAGCGAGCGGTCGAGCTCGCGGAGGTGGTCGCTGACGATGCGGCCGACCCGCTCGGCGTTCTCGCCGGTGACCACGCCTTCTTGGCCCGAATGTCGGGCTTGCACGATCTCGGTCACCGCATTGCCGCGTGCCCGGCGCGTCCAGCGGCGAGCAGCCCGGCTCGGGCGCGACGTGATGAGGACGAGCTTGGGGCGGATGCGACGCGGCGGTGAATAGTCGGCGATCGCCGCCCAGGCCGCATGCATGAGCGTGCGGTACAAGCTGTCGTGGTTCGCCACTTCCTCGCTCATGGTGGCGCGCGGTCGCCGGCGCAGGACCCGAACGTTCCACAGCCGCCTGAGACGATCGGAGAACGTCATCGGGAAAGCGACATCGATCATCATGATCGCATGGGGCACCTGGCCGCGCCGTTCCAGCCGTTTGGCCAACTCGACGCCGAGGATGCCACCGAGCGAGTAGCCGACGAACACGAACGGTCTCGCTCCGACCGCTTGGGAAACGAGCACTTCCATGCGGTCGGCGATGACGATGAGATCTCTGTCCGGTTCGACGCTGCCGTCCCAGCCTCGCAGCGGGATGACCACCGAGGCCCTCGTCGGCTCGATCTGCTCGCGCATGCGGTCGTAGACGAACGGATCGCCATCGGCCGGTGGGAGGAACACCACCATGGGGTCTGCCCCGGCCATCGTGCGCAATCCGTCGGTCGTCGATCCCTGCTTCGACAGCCAGCGATCGAGCGCAGCTGGGGTCGGATGTTCATGCATCGCCGACAACGGCACCTGTATGCCGAGCGCGCTCGACAGATCTGCGGCAGCGCGGATGATCTGCAACGAACTCCCGCCGCGATCGAAGAAGCTGTCATCGACACCAGAGGCGTCGTCGCCCAAGTGTCGACGCCAGATCGACAGCACCACCTCGAGTCGGGTTCCCTGTGAGGCGATGCGCGCCGGTGTGGTCGGCACGCTGGCCATGAGCGATGCGCGATCGACCTTGCCATTGGAGTTGATGGGCAGTTCGGCCAACACGGCGATCGACGAGGGCACCATGTACGCAGGCAGCGAGTCGTGCAGCCGGTCGACGAGCTGCTCGACGCTGAACGAGGCCGGGTCGCTGACCGAGATCCACGCCACCAGGCGGGACTCGTTGGAGCCGTCGGCCGATCCGGCACGCACGTCGACGACCGCGTCGCGCGCCGGTGCCAGTTCCACCAGGCGGCGCTCGACCTCGTCCAACTCGATGCGATGACCGCGCAACTTCACTTGACGATCGGCTCGGCCGACGAACTCGATCTCGCCGTCGTGACGGCGGCGCACCAGATCACCGGTGCGATACAGGCGTTCGCCAGTGGTGTGGTGGAGGACGAACTTCGACGCCGTGGCGTCGGGATCGCCGAGGTAGCCCAGCGCCAGACCGGCGCCGCCGAGCCACAACTCGCCGACCGCCATCGGAGGTACGAGCCGGCCGTGACGATCCATCACATAGGCATTGGTGCCGTTGATAGCGCAGCCGATCGATGGCGGGGGAACGTTGGGTCCGACCGCGGCGATCTCCGACACGGTGGCGAACGTCGTGCACTCGGTCGGGCCGTAGACATTGATGAGGTGTTTCGGTGCTGCCTCGCCCAGGACCCGCTCGATGGCTGCCTCGTCGCATGCCTCGCCGCCGAACAACACCGTGTCGATGCCGGCGAACACCGATGGTCGCACCGCGGCGATGGTGTTGAACAGCGCCGTGGTGATGAGCAGATGGGTGATCCCCCGTGAACGGGCGAAGTGCTCGAGTTGCTCCGGGTCGAGCAGCTGTTCGCGCCGCACGATCTCGAGCCGCGCACCGTTGAGCAATGCCCCCCACATCTCGAAGGTGCTGGCGTCGAAGGCGGGGTTGTTGGCAAACGCCACTACGTCGCCAGGCCCGATGTGGGTGTAGTTGCAGTTGACGACGAGTCGTACCACGCCGCGGCTGGGCACCACGACGCCCTTGGGGTGACCGGTGGAACCCGAGGTGAACATCACGTAGGCCGCTCGGTCGCCACCGTGTCCGATGGGGTGGGGTGGCTCCAGTGGAGCAATGCCCACGACCTGAATGGCCGCGCCGATGAGCGGATCGATGTCTCCGCCGGTCTGGATCGTGACCGATACCGTTGCCCGGTCGAGCAACTCCTGTTGACGCTTGGCCGGGAAGGACACGTCGACTGGGAGGTACATCGCGCCGGCCCGGATCACTGCCAGCGTGGCGACGACATACTCGAGTGACCGCGGGATAATCACGCCCACGACGTGACCGGGCCCGACTCCTCGACGGGCGAGCTCAGTGCTGACCACGCTCACCGCCAGGTCGAGCGCGTCGTAGGTGATCGATCGCTCACCGTCGACGATGGCCAACGCGTCACGATGGCATGCCACCGACTCGCGGAGCAGCTCGTCGAGGGTCGAATCGCTCGGATACGGGCGATTCTGGGCGTCGACCGCCTCACGCAGCCAGCGCTCCATCGCCGGTTCGACCAACGGCAACGAACGAATGCGCGTCGACGGGTCCGCAGCGGCCGCGCCGAGCATGGCCAACAACAGCGCGCTCATCCGCTCGAGGGTCTCGGCCGCGACACCGGGATGCTCCAGCCGCAGCGACAAGCGGTCACCGTCCACCCGTGCCCAGACCACCAGCTCTGCCTTGGCGGATCGAGCACGGCCGGCGAGGTTGACACGCTCCGCGTGCACCGACCCCCAGTCGAGGGAGCGCTGTCGTTGCGGTTCGACGTTGACGAGGACCTGTCCGACTCGCGCCCGTCGATCGCGAGCGACCATGGCCGACTCGAACGGGATCTGTGAGTGATCGATGGCGGCTGCCAGCTGACGGCGCGTGACATCGAAGGCGCTGGCAACCGTGGCGGCCGGGTCGAGAGCGATCATCACCGGGACGGTGTTCACCAAGCTGCCCACGATGTCGGCGCAGCCGGGAACGTTTCGCTCGGTGGCAGGCACGCACAGCACGATTCGATCGGACGATGTCACGGCGCTGAGCCAGAGCGAGGTGATCGTCAGCGCGATGGCGAGATCGGTCGATCCGCCGGCGCGGCCGAGCGCGATGAGGGGCCCGGCGATGTCACCTGGGATCTGCACCTCGTGATGGCCGACGGTGCGCGACACCTCGAGGGTCGGCCAGTTGGGCAGTTCGACAGCCGGGAGGTCTTCGGGGATCGTCTCGTGCCACCAGCGGAGGTGGTCGGCCCAACGCTCGGTGCGCTCCTGACCGCGCTGCCACACGGCGAGATCGGTCATCGACAGCAGGCTCGTGGCGTCGCTGTCGAGAACACCGAGCTCGTCGCCGTCACCTGCATCGGTCAGCCCACTTGCTGTTCGATAGGCGCGGGCGAGATCGTGCTGGATGACCGCGAGCGCGTGCTCATCGACTGCGATGTGGTGCACGACGATCACCAGCAGGTGCTCTTTGCGGCTCACGCAACCCAGCACCGCTCGCACCGGTGGCACGTCGAGACGCAGCGGTGTGTTGCAGACCGTGGCCATCCACGTGTCGACGTCCTCGACGTCGTGGGCCTCGAGCATCGGTCCGGTCTCGAGCACGAACTGGCCCGGCTCGCCACGATGGTCGAGGGCGTATGCAGTGCGCAGCGATTCATGCCGATGCACGACGTGATCCCAAGCAACCGCCAATGCCTCGACATCGAGCGGACCGAGCAGACGCCGCGCGATCACGGTGCTGTAAGCGGGGGCGTCGCCATCACGTTGACCGGCGACGAAGAACCGCTCCTGCGAACGCGTGAGCGGAGCAGAGGTCAGATGCAACCGACGTGGTGCGTCGATGGATGTCGCCGCGGGAGCCGATGTGGCACCAGCGTCCTCGACCACCAAGGACTGTGCGGGCATCGCCTCATCGATGAGGACCGCGAGGGAGCGCATGTCCGGAGCATCGGTGAACTCGGCGAACGTGATGTCGACCCCGAAGCGTTGCTGGATGCGGTTCACCAGACGAAGGGCAAGGAGCGAGTGGCCGCCGACGGCGAAGAAGCGATCCTCGGCTCGCACCGCACGCCCGACAAGATCGCCGGCCATGGCGATCACCGCTTGCACGATGGAATCCAGCCGCGTGGACATGACCGAAGGAGCTGTGGCCGCGTCGTCGGAGTGTTGCGCTGGTGTGTTGCCGTTGATGTGGCGCGCGGTCAGGGCGGGTCGGTCGACCTTGCCACTGGTGTTGAGTGGGAGTTCGGACAGCTGCTCGATCGCATCGGGCACCATCACGACCGGTAGCGCAGCGGCCAACTGTCGGCGGATCTCCTCGGCGCTCGCGTCCCCGGCGTAGAACGCAACGAGCGTCGGCTCGGCCGTCGATCGGTCGACGATCACAGCGCCGTGGTGCACACCGGGTAGGGCGTTCAGCACCGATTCCACTTCGCGCGGTTCGATGCGATGACCACGGATCTTGACCTGATCGTCGAGCCGGCCCAGGTAGACCAACGATCCGTCGTCGCGGCGACGGACCTTGTCGCCAGTGCGATACCAGCGTCGACCGCCTGCATCGATGATGAATCGAGAGCGGGTCAACTCGTCGCGATCGTGGTAGCCCGACGCCAGCTGCGGACCTCCGAGCCACAGCTCACCGACGGTTCCCTCGGGGCCACCGTCGCTGTCCTCCGCAGCGATGCGCACGTCGACGCTCGGCAGCGGTGTCCCGATGGGCACATCACCGTGGGCGATGCTGTCGGCATCGAGCTCTGCGGTGAGCGCCCAGATCGTTGCTTCGGTCGGGCCGTAGGAGTTCACCAGCCGCGCGCGGCGACCAGGACCGGTGAGCCATGCCCGTACGGCGTCGGCGCGGGCTTCTTCGCCGCCGATGATCACCAAGCGCACACAGTTCGGGAGTTCGAGGCCCGCCTCGGTCGCTCCTCGACACAACTCGTGCCACAGCGAGGTGGGGAGATCGAGCACCGACACACCGCGTCGTTCGATGGCGGCGAACATCGCGGCTGCGCTGGTGAGGTGTTCGCCAACGGTGGGAACAACAGTCCCGCCGGTGACGAGCACGGGGAAGATCTCCTCGAGCGACACGTCGAAGCTGGGGGAGTGCACTGCCAGCACGCGATCGCGGCTGTCGAGGTCGTAGCGATGCGGTATCGCATCGACGAACGCGGCCAGTGCGCCATGGCTGACCATGACCCCCTTGGGTCGACCGGTCGATCCCGACGTGTAGATGACGTAGGCCTCGTCGTCGGTAGCGGGCGATTCGTGCGGTTGCAGGGCCTGCGGAGCATGGTCTCGGGCGGCAGCGATGTCGAGTGAACGACGGGCTCCGATCGTTCCCGGGCCATCGTGCAACACGACGACGCCGCCGGAGTCCTCGGCGATCATCTCGGCGCGTGCCGGGGGCATCGTCGGGTCCACGGGTACGAATGATGCGCCGATGGAGAGGCAGGCGATCTCGCCGGTGATGACGTTGGTCCGATCAGCGAGGTGCAACAGCACCCGATCGCCACGACGGACACCGGCGTCGGACAACATGGCGGCGATCCGATCGGCGTCGTCGACGAGATCTCGGTAGCACATCCGTCGGTCGGGAGTGTCAACTGCAATTGCGGTCGGTTCGGCGGCGGCGGACCGCCGGATCCGGTCGGTCACGGACCTGTGTGAAGCGATCGGTCGCTGTGGGCCGCTGATGCGCGGGAGCAGATCGGCCAGGGGGCGATTGGGATCCGACAGCACGGTGGTCGCGAGGTTCGTGAACGCTCGCAGCAACGTGGAGGTGCCGGCGGGGCCAGCAACGTGTCGTCGGTGCAGCAGTCGCACGCCGAGGTCGTCACCGCGCAGCGAGAGGTACACAGCAAGGTCGAACGACGCGGAGCTGACCGGTGACGTGACGGTGGACTCGGCAGTCACACCGTCGAGTCCCAACGGGGAGCGCAACTCGCCGATCCATTGGTAGAGCACCGATGAGGCGGCAACGGAACGTGACGGTCGCAGTCCCAACTCGTCGACGATGGTCTCGAACGGGACGTCGCGATGGGAGAAAGCATCGAGGACCACAGCCCGAGCAGCAATGGCGAGATCGGCAAGGGTCTGGTGTCCCGCCAAACGGCCGCGCAATGGCAAGGTGTTGATTGCCGGCCCGACCATGCGCTCGGAAGCGTCATCGCGCTCGGTGGATGGCGTGACGACGAGCAGATCGTCGGCATCGGCAAAGTGCCACATGAAGGCCTGCACCAATGCGAGACCGACCATGAACGTGCTGGTGCGCGTCGTTCGACACAGTTCGCGTACTGCAGGTCCGAGGCCTGGTGCCACGCTCGATGCCGCCATCGTCGCCGATGCCGATCTGGCGTTGCCCGATGGCGCCGAGGCCAGCCATCGAACCGGCGGCGGCGCGGGGAGCAACACCGAACGCCAATGATCGAGCTGGCGTTCGATGATGCCGTCCTGCTTGCGTTTCGCCCGCTCGACGGTCCACTGCGCATACGACGCCGGCTCGGGGCCCAGATCGGCAACCTGGCCCGACAGCCGTGCTCGGTAGGCAGCGCGAACTTCGGCGAACAGCACGGGCATCGAGCCGCCGTCAGCGAGGAGGTGGTGCAGCACCAGCGCCACGACGTGATCGTCGTGATCGATGGCGAACACGCCGAGTCGGATCAGCGGGCCTTTCTCGAGATCCCAAGTTCTCCCCATGAGCGCGGCGACCGCCGCGTTGATGGCCTCCGGGCTGCTGTCACCGAGGCGGCTCCGTTCGACCCAGATGTCGATCTCGTCGTTCACCTTGACCGCTGGAACCCCGTCGACGGTCGGGAAGGTCATGCGCAACGCGTCGTGGCGGCGGAACGAGTCGTGGACGGCAGCGATCAGTGCGTCGGGATCGAGTGGGCCGCTCAGGCGAAGGACGCGATGCACCAACGGTGCCGGCCCCGATCCTCGTACCTGTGCGTCGATCCACAGACGCAACTGCGTGTCGGACATCTCTCCGATGCGCCCTGTGGCGTCCCACTCGACGCGCGTCGCTCCAGCGGCAACCGGAGGCAGGGAGGTCTCTTGCATCGTTGATGGCTGCATCAGCGACCGCCTGCGTCGACCCGTGTCACCGGGGGAATCGAGGGGAGCGTCGGGGGATCATCGGTCTCGATGGGCTCGACGGTCTCGACGGTCTCGACGCCCAGGGTGACGACGTGATCGACGTGCGCGACGAGTTCCGGTCGGTGCGACACGATGAGCAATCCGGGCCGACCCGGGAGGTTGCGCAACGACTCGACCAACTCGTCGACCGCCGCTTGATCGAGATGATTGCCCGGTTCGTCGAGGATGAGGAAGGTCGGGCGACCGAGCAGAGCGCGCGCCAGCGCCAGCCGCTGACGTTGGCCACCGGAGAGTCGATAGCCATCGTCCCCGACGATGGTGTCGAGCCCGTTGGGGAGCGCGTCGACGACGGCTGTTGCTCGTGCGCGCTCGAGGGCCTCGGCAATGTCGCTGTCGGACACCGCGCTCATCCCGTAGCAGAGGTTGTCGCGCAGCGATGACGGCAGGAACTGTGGGTGCTGCCCGACGTAGCCGATGTTGCGACGCAAGGTGCCCAGATGGAGCTCTTCGTAGCTGATGCCGTCAGCGGTCACGACACCGCTGCTGGGATGGGTGAACCCGAGCAGCAGTGAGACCACCGTCGACTTGCCGGCACCGTTCGGGCCGAGCAGGGCAGTCACCGTGCCGCGTGTGATGGCGAGGTCCACGTCGGTGAGCACCTGGTGAGCGCCGTAGGCGAACCCCACGCCGTTCAGCTGCAGCGACGACTCAGGCACGACGTGGCGAGTGCCGGTGTAGCGATCTTCGCCCGGTCGATCGAGGAGTTCCACCACGCGGCCGAGGGACTGTCGTCCCTCGACGAGCGCCGGGTAGCTGGAGGTCAGCGACGACAGCGGATTGCGGATCAGCGCGACGCCTGCGTAGAACGACACGAGATCACCGGGGGTCATGGTCCCTTCGATGACCTCATGACCACCGACGAGCAACACCACAGCGCTGCCGAGGGCCACGAGCACGATCTGACTGGCGGTGTAGGCCGTGGTGCGCACCAGCCGAGCCCCGCTGGCGTTGCGCAGCGCGGCGATGCGATCGGCGAGTCGTGCCCGTTCGACGTGGGCGGCGTCCACCGAACGGGTCAGCTCCTGCACCTTGAGCATCGTCAGCGTGTCGGCGCTGAATCGCTCGTAGGTGCCGTGGGCCTGCGACATCGACGCGCCCATGGACGAGCGGGTGAAGCGGGTGAGGACAGCCATGAGTGGACCGAGCGAGACGATGACCAAGCCGAGTTCCCAACTCTGTGCGATGAGCACCGCACCGATCCCCACCACGAGGATGCACCCAGGGAGGAGGATCGTCGATGCGACGCTGGCCATCGTGTCGACCTTGCCGGTCTCGCTGACCAAGCGATCGTGGAGCACCGCGTCATCGATCTCGCGCACTTGGGGCAGGCCCAGTCGGTAGATCTTGTCGACGAGTTCGAGGCGGAGCTTCTCCGTGGCCGCTTTGGTGGCACGGAACACGACCAACTGCGACAGCACCATCAAGACCGCGTTCGCCGCGGTCAACACCACCATCAGCACGGTGAGTGTGAACAGCTTCTTGGTCGATCCGCCGTTCGACACCTCGTCGATGGCTCTGCCGACGAGCAGTGGCACGGGGAGAAGGGACAACGACTGGGCGACCGCCAAGCTGATGCCCAGTGCGAGCCAGCGTCGTTGCCCGCGGAAGCACGCTCGATACACCTGCCACGGACGACTCACGAATGCACCGCCGAGGCTGATGCCAAAGACCGTACCAATGGGAGTTCAGCGGCGATCACGACCGGGAGATTCGCTCCGACGAGATCGGTGATGCGTTGCTCCAACGCTGCAGGGTCGACGCTATCGTGATGGGGTACGACGATGGCGGTGAGGCGTCCAGCGATCTCTCGCACTTCCACCTGTTCGACCTCCGTCAAGGCGCTGATGCGACCACGCAGTTCTGCGATGTCGACGAGTTCATCGTTGAGCACGGCCATGCCGTCGACGGGACCGAGCAGACGAGCGTGACCGTCGGCCACCACCGCCAGCATCGCCGTGGGGAGGTCATCGTCGACGACGAGCTCGCCGAGACCGGTGGTGTGCAGCGTTTCGTCGTTGTCGAGTACACCCACGATCTTCACAGCGTCACCGCTGAGCGCGGCGTAGCCCATCCGACGTCGAGCGGTGAGCATTGACGGCTCGTGTGGGCGCGCCGAGTGCACGTCGCGGAGATCGCGGTCGACATCGGCCAATGCGGCCAACGTGATCGCTTCGAACTCGTCGAGTGCGCAACGCGCCTCGTGCGTCGCCAGCGCGTCGGACTCCCACGACAAGGTGATCAACGCGGTGGCCGCGGTCGACACGTGCATGGCGATGTCGAAGGCGGTACCGGCGGCACCGAAGGTGAGGTAGCGGGTCTCTACACCCTCGAGACGCGGCGTCGTCTGATGGTGTTGCCGATAGTTGAACTCGGTCTGGGCCAGGGCCGGCACGCCCGGGCGTCGCTCCTGTTTGACGCGATCGACGATGGCCTCGAACGGAACCGATCGATGCCGTGAGGCAACGTCGGCCACCGCGGCGGCGCGAAGCGCCACAGCTCGCAGCGAGCGCTCCTCGGGGATGCGGATGCGAAGCGGGAGGAGGTTGACGAAGTAGCCGATGACCTGCTTGTCGCCATCGGTGGTCCGTGCGTTGGCGGGCATACCGATGACGACATCGTCTTGGCCGGTGAGACGCTCGAGGCACAGCGCATACAGCGAGAGCAGGATCTGATTGCGGGTGACACCGATCTCGTCGGCTGCAGCTCGCAGTTGCGCCTTGAAGCTCTCGGGGAAGCGGAGTTTCAATCGCTTCTGCTCGTATCGACGTTCGCCCGCTTGCCGCGAGCGGTTGGGCAGTTGGAGCGTCGGCGCGTCGCGTAGCTGTTCTTCCCACCACGCCAGAGCGTCGTCGAGCTGGCCCGATTCGAGGGCAGCGCGGTTCTCGGCGGCCCACTCGTGGTACTGACGAGGAGGCCGTGGCAGTTGCACCGGGCGGCCTGACACCGCAGCGGCGTAGGCATCGCTGACCGCCTCCCACATCGGCGGCATGGAGAAGCCATCGGTGCAGAAGTGATGGATCTTCACGAACAACAACTGATGGCCGTTTCGCAGCTCGTACAGCCGGACTTGGAACACCGGCCCGTGTTCCAGAGACATGGACTGCTCGTCGCGGAACTCGTCACCGAGCTGCTCCGCCCAGATCAATGGATCGTCGTCGGCGCCGATCGGGTGATCGACCACCTCGAGTTGGAACGGCGTCGACTCTGCATACACGACGACAGGTTCATCACCGACGAGCCGCACGCGTGCCCGCAGAATGTCATGGGCCTCGATCACGGCGCCGAAGGCGCGCTCGAGAGCGCGCTCGTCGACCGAGCCGGTGATGAGGACGCGTTGCATGGCGTAGTAGTTCGAGCCGGCGCCCAAACTGTCGAGCAACCACATCTGACGTTGCTGCGGTGACAGCGGATGACTCTCGCCGACGGGCTCCGAGTCGACCGACACCACTGGGCGCTGTGGGCGCGCGGCGACGCGGATGGGTGCTTCCTCGCTCGGTGTCTGTTGGATCGCGACGGATTCGACAGCGTCGAAGCCGTTGACGGTCCGGGTGAAGTCGCGCAGCGTCGGATGCTCGAGGAGATGGTGGAGGACGCCGGCGAAGTCGATGCCACCGCCCATGCGGCTCTTGACTCGCAGCGCGGCGAGGGAGGAACCGCCGAGATCCCAGAAGTCGGCCGTCGGTGTGTCGACCTCGCGGCCGAGCACGTCGGTCCAGATGGCAGCCATCTGCTGCTCGGCGGTGCTCAACCCGCTGCTGTTGCCGTCGCTGCGATCGGCAACGAGATCCCGCAATCGTTGGCGATCGACCTTGCCGTTGGCCGTGAGTGGAAGCGCGTCGATGACGATGATCCGGCCCGGTAGCGCGGCAGCCGGAAGCGTGCGCGCCGCAAAGCGTCGCAGCTCCCCCGTATCGATCGTGCAACCCGGCGTCGGCACCACGAATCCGCCGAGCGCGGTCGATCCGTTGTGATCGAACGGCAGCACCATCGCGCTTGCCACAGCGTCGTGTCGTTCGAGCGTGCGCGCCACCTCGCCGGGCTCCACGCGAACCCCGGCGATCTTGACCTGATCGTCACTGCGGCCGATGAGGACGAGATCGCCGTGGGCGTCGAGCCGACCGGTGTCACCGGTGCGATAGGTGACGAGATCGGGACGCTCGGGGTCGGGGCGAAAGCCACTGTCGGCTGGTGCGTCGAGATAGCCCAGCGTTCCGAACCAGGTGCGGATCCACACGTCGCCGGCGACGCCGACGGGACATGGTGCACCGTCGTTGTCGAGCACCTCGACCACTGATCCGGCGATGGCAGTCCCCACAGGTATCGGATCGGTCGCGTTCGAGGCGTCGAGCTCGTGCCAGCAACGCGCCAGGGTCGTCTCGGTCGGCCCGTAGAGGTTCACGATCCGACTCGAGTGCGCCCGCTCCCGCCACGCAGCGACCAGTCCCGCGGTGAGCGGTTCGCCGGCAGTGAAGGTGATGCGCAGATCGGGCAGCGTGCCGGGCGTGCCGTCGGTGAGCCACAAGCGCAGCTGGGACGGTGTGGCGTGCACGATGGTGGCCCCGACGGCCCGTATCCAATCGAGCTGGTCTGATGGGCTGGCGGTGGGATCGGGAAGGCACAGGCGCGCCCCGGAGACCAAGCCGAGGAACAGCGCGCGCAGGACGGGATCGAACGAGAGGCCGGTGATGGCGGCGACGCGGTCCGTGGCACCGACGCGGAAGGTGTCTCGCTGCCAGCACAAGAACTGTGACAGGCCCTCGCTGGTACCGACGATCGCCTTGGGGGCGCCTGTCGAGCCCGAGGTGAAGAAGACGTACGCGGGATGACGGCTGTCGGTGCCCAGTCCGGCGACGAGGCCAGAGCGGGGCCCCGGTTCGACCATCGTGAGTGCCGCGGTGGCCGTGTCATGGATGGCGACGGCGCCGGCCTGAGCGATCATCGCTCGACGGCGCTCATCGGGTAACGCGAGATCGAGCGGCAAGATCACCTGGCCGCTGGCCATGGTCGCCAAGAGTCGTACGACCGTCGTAGCGGTGAGTGGGCCGGGAACAGCTATCACGGCGCCGGATGGCAACGACCGGTGTTGCTCGCTGGCGGCATCGATCGCGTCGATGAGCTGCCCGTAGGTCATGTTGCCGGATGGGTCTGTGATGGCGATGTCGTCAGGAACTCGGGCTGCGCAGGCTCGGACCAGCTCAGGGGTGGGAGGCGGTCCGACTGTTCGTGGTGGTCGTGCCCAATGCTCCGAGCGATCGTCCGCGCCGATGCTCATGTGTGCTCTCACGGTCTGGGGGAACGTAGTAGTGGGGTGGTGGTGGCGCAACGCCCCTGTCCCATTCGGAAGGGGCAGCGATGTTCTTGAGGCTGCGGACGCCGAAAGTGGAGCCGTATCAGGCCGCGGCGGACCGCCCGAGTACGTGGCGCAACGCCCCCTCGAGCGTCGGTTGGCCGAAGGTGAACCCGTCCGACTGCAGCACTGTCGGCAACACCTTCTGCCCGTCGAACAGCAGCGCCTTGGCCAACTCACCCCCGAGCAGGAGCTTGGGTCCGAACTTGGGGATGGGGAGCGCGGTGGGGCGGCGCAGCGTTGCCCCGAGCGCCCGCGTGAACTCTCGGTTGGTCGCCGGGTTGGGTGCGGTGAGGTTCACCGGCCCGGCAACGTCGGAGGCGAGCAGGTGCATCATCGCCGCGACGTGATCATCGATGGTGATCCACGACCACCACTGTCGGCCTCCCGCGATGGTGCCGCCGAATCCGAGCTTGAAGATGGGGAGTTGTTTGCGCAGCGCCCCACCGTCAGCCGACAGGACGATGCCGGTACGCAGGAAACAGGTTCGGATCCCCGCCGCCGGTGCGAGCCCAGCGGCTTGCTCCCACGCGACGCACACGTCGGCCAAGAAGCCGGTGCCGGGGGCGGAGGACTCGGTGCACGTCTCTTCGCCGCGATCGCCGTAGTAGCCCACGGCAGAGCCCGACAGCAGCACGTGTGGGCGCTTGTCGAGTGAGGCCAGCGTCTCACCGAGCAGAGCGGTGCCCTTGGTGCGACTGTCTTTGATCTCGCGCTTGTACGCGTCGCTCCAGCGATGATCGCCGATGCCGGCACCGGCCAGATGGACGACGGCGTCGATCCCTTCGAGCGAAGCGGCGTCGATCGTGCCCTTCGCCGGATCCCAACCGATCTGATCGCCCTTGGGGGCGGATCGGACCATGGCGATCGGGCGATGGCCGGCGGCCTTCAGCGCGCTGACCAGGGCTGAGCCGATGAGCCCAGAAGAACCGGTGACAACAACGTCCATGCCCCGAGTCTCGCAGCCCCTTGCTGATCAGGTGGGATCGGAAGGAACCTGTGTGGACACTGCTATCAGCGATGCGATCGTGGTGAGGAACGCCTTGCTCCGTTCGTCGAGCGGGCCATCGTCGTCGCGGTCGGCCACGAGGTAGCCGAGGTGTCGGCCGTGGAACGCCACCGGGATCTGCACATCGTGGCCGTCGGGATCATCGGTGGTCGTGCAGTCGGCGAGTCGTTGGACACCGCGGGTCACCCACGTCGCCGACATGGCGAAGTCGTCGGCTGCCATGCCGCCTGCCAACTGACCGACGAGGTGGCTGAGCCCCGTGAGTTGGTTGGCGACCTGGCGACTCTCCTCTTCCCGGGCGCGCAAGCGTGTGGAGATCTCCCCGAAGAGCAGCGCGGCGGCGAACAGCACCAACATCGACAACACGTCGCGGTCGTCGTGCACCCGAAGCGTGAGATAGGGCTCGACGTGGAAGAAGTTGAACGATGCTGTCGCCGCCACTGCGGCGAGCACGCCAGCGGGTCGCCCACCGATGAGAGCGGCACACACCACGGCGATCAGCAACATCAGCGCGACGTTGGGGGCACCGAGGAACTCGCGCACCGGCACCAGGATCATGGCGATGGGAACGACCGACCAGGCAACGAGGAGCCCGGCAAGCTTCGAACCCCGCAACAATCGATCCACACCACGTTCATATGGCCGCGGCGAGTCGACCAGCAAGCGTCTTAACGAAAACTCTGCGCGGCTCGTGCGCAACGCGGTACACGCGGCGTTTGCCGGCCCGCCGCATGGCGCGTGAACGAAACGAGAAGCCTTGACGTCCGGCCGCAAAGGGATCGCAAAGGGTGTTGCGGCTCCGTGCCCGTGTTCGCAAGCTGCCGTCAGTCGCCCTGGTGGGCGATGCGGACGAGCGGAGGTGGATGTGTCTGACGTCCTGATGATCATGGTCGTGTGTGCCTTCTTCCGCATCGCGACGTTGTACGTGCGGTTGTGTGATCGAGTCATCGGTCCTGACCCGTTGGAGAACGAGCCGGACGAGCCAGCGGTCGGTGCCCACGATCGTGTGGCGGGCCACATCGATCACGACGCTCGAGTGGGGGTGGATCGTGCTGTACGCGTCGGTCGCTGACAACTGGGTCGGGCTCGGCATCGCCGTGTTGGTGATCGCCTTCCTGGTGCTCGTGTTGGTCTTCCCGGAGAGGTTCTGATGTCTGGCCCTGCGCTGTTCCAACTCGTCGCGCTCATCGCGTTGCTGGCCGCGACCATCGGTCCGCTGGGGCGCTACATGGCCAAGGTGTACCAACAGATGCCGGAGGATCCGGCGCCCGGCGAGCGGGTCTTCGGGCCGATCGACCGAGCGATCTACCGAGTGTGCGGCATCGACCCGAAGCGGGAGCAACGGTGGAACGTCTATGCGCTGTCGCTCTTGGCGTTCAGTTTCGTCTCCGTCCTCGTGGTCTATGCGGCGCAACGGTTCCAAGGGGCACTGCCGCTCAACCCGAACGATCGCGCTGGGGTGAACCCGTGGGGCGCGTTCAACACCGCGGTGTCGTTCGTGACCAACACCAACTGGCAGTGGTACTCGGGTGAACAGACGATGAGTCACCTGACGCAGATGCTTGCGCTGACGGTGCAGAACTTCGTGTCGGCCGCGGCCGGTATGGCTGTTGCTGTCGCCATCATCCGGGGGATCGCGCGGAAGAACCGCCGCACGCTCGGCAACTTCTGGGTCGATCTGGTCCGTTCGACGACGCGCATCTTGATGCCGTTGGCCCTTGTGTTCGCCGTGTTCTTCGTGAGCCAGGGCGTGATCCAGAACTTCAAGGGATCCACTACTGCGAAACGGATCGATCAGACGGTGCAGATCACCGACGCCGACGGTGTCAACGTCGCGGCCGATCCGGTGCAGAACATCGTGGGGGGTCCGTTCGCCAGCCAAGAAGCGATCAAGGAGCTCGGCACCAACGGCGGTGGCCCCCTCAACGCCAACTCTGCGCACCCGTTCGAGAACCCCAACGCGTGGACGAACTTCTTCCAGATCTACCTGTTGCTGCTCATCCCGTTCTCGTTCACCGTGGCGTTCGGCTACATGGTCGGCTCGAAGCGCCAAGGCCGCGTGCTGCTCGTGGTGATGATGGCGCTGTGGTTGGTGTCGGTGATCGGAGTATCGCTTTCCGAGCAGTCCGGCAATCCCAAGCTCGATTCGCTCGGTGTGAACCAATCGGCTTCGTCGCAACAGGTCGGCGGGAACTTCGAGGGCAAAGAGGTCCGGTTCGGCGCGGGGACATGCGGTCTCTATGCCGGTTCGACCACCAGTACGTCGACCGGTGCCGTGAACTGCATGCACGACAGCCTCACGCCGCTGGGAGGAATGTTCCCGCTCATCAACATGAAGCTCGGTGAGGTGTCGCCCGGTGGCGTCGGTGTCGGGCTCATGGGCATGTTGATCAATGCACTCCTCGCCGTGTTCATCGCCGGGCTCATGGTGGGACGCACACCGGAGTTCCTCGGCAAGAAGATCCAGGCCGCGGAGATGAAGCTCGTGGTGCTGTACACGATCGCCATGCCGCTCGCGGTACTGGGGTTCGCGGCGGCGACCGTTCTCATCGGCACGGCCAAAGGCGCGGTGCAGAGCCAGGACGCCCACGGGCTCACCGAGACGCTCTACAACTTCGCGTCGGCCGGCAACAACAACGGCTCGGCGTTCGGATACGTCGGGACCGGATCGCACTGGTACACGATGAGCATGGGCCTGGCGATGATGGCCGGTCGCTTCTTGCTCATCATCCCCGCGCTGGCCATCGGCGGCTCCCTGGTGCGCAAGCAACAGGTTCCGGTCACCTCGGGCACCTTCCCGACGGACAGTGGATTGTTCTCCGGGTTGCTGCTCGGCGTCGTCGTCATCGTCGCCGGCTTGACCTTCTTCCCCGCCTTGGCCCTCGGGCCCATCCTCGAGCATCTCTCGCTGTAGGAGCGCAGTTCCCATGAACAAGATGTCAACCGAGATTGCTCCACAAGACGGTCCGGGCCGGGCGGACCGGCCTCCCAAGGTCCGGACCCGACCGTCTGCTTCGCGATCGTTGCTCGACGCGACGATCGTGAAGCGGGCGGCGCTCGACTCCCTCGTCAAGCTCAACCCCAAGACCATGGCCCGCAACCCGGTCATGTTCGTGGTGGAGATCGGCTCGGTGCTCACCACCGTGCTCACGATCCGCGACTTCTCCGACAACAGCGGCAAGGAGAACCTCTTCGGTGTCGTCGTGACCGCGTGGTTGTGGTTCACGGTGTTGTTCGCCAACTTCGCCGAAGCCATGGCCGAAGGTCGAGGAAAGGCCCAAGCCGACACGCTCCGCAAGACCCGTGCCGAGACCACTGCCCGCGTGCGCCGAAGCGATGGGGCCATCGAGGACCGGGCCTCGTCGGCGCTGCAGGTGGGCGACGAGTGCGTCGTGGCCGCCGGTGAAGTGATTCCCGGCGACGGCGACATCGTGGAAGGCATCGCAACGGTGGACGAGTCCGCGATCACCGGCGAGTCCGCCCCGGTGATCCGCGAATCCGGTGGCGATCGCTCGGCGGTCACCGGTGGCACGCGAGTGCTGTCCGATCAGATCGTGGTGCGCATCACGGCCAAGCCCGGTGAGACATTCCTCGATCGCATGATCGCGCTGGTCGAAGGTGCCGATCGGCAGAAGACCCCGAACGAGATCGCGCTGTCGATCCTGCTGGCGGGACTGACGATCATCTTCCTGTTGGCGGTGGTCACCCTGCAACCGTTCGCCATCTTCTCTGGCGCCGAGCAATCGATCATCGTGCTGGTGGCGTTGTTGGTGTGTCTCATCCCGACGACCATCGGCGGCCTGCTCTCGGCCATCGGTATCGCCGGCATGGACCGTCTGGTGCAGCGCAACGTGCTGGCCATGAGTGGCCGGGCCGTGGAAGCGGCCGGCGATGTGAGCACCTTGTTGCTCGACAAGACCGGCACCATCACCTTCGGCTCCCGACAGGCGGCGGAGTTCATTCCCGTCCATGACGTCGACGTCCACGACCTCGCGGCTGCTGCGCTGGCCTCGTCCCTGGCCGATGAGACGCCAGAGGGGCGATCGATCGTGGTGTTCGCCGTTGAGCAATTCGGATTGACACCCCCAGCTTCACTTGGTGCGGAGATGGTGCCGTTCACCGCGCAGACCCGCATGAGCGGGATGGACTTCCCCGATGGGCGCCACGTCCGCAAGGGCGCCGGCGACTCGGTGAAGCGCATGGTGGCCGAGGCCGGCGGTACCGTGCCGATTGAGCTGTCACCGATCGTCGACAAGGTATCGAGCGAGGGTGCGACGCCGCTCGTCGTCGCTGAATGGATCGTCAATGGCGTCCCCAAGGTGATGGGCGTCATCCGCCTCAAGGACACCGTGAAGCCCGGCATGCGGGAGCGGTTCGATCACATGCGATCCATGGGCATCAAGACCGTCATGATCACCGGCGACAACCCGCTCACCGCTGCGGCGATCGCCGCGGAGGCCGGTGTGGACGACTTCCTGGCCGAGGCCACACCCGAGGACAAGATGGCCCTCATCAAGGCCGAGCAATCGGGCGGGAAGCTCGTCGCCATGACCGGCGATGGCACCAACGATGCGCCGGCGCTGGCTCAGGCCGATGTCGGTGTCGCCATGAACACCGGTACGCAGGCGGCCAAAGAGGCCGGGAACATGGTCGACCTCGACTCCAACCCGACCAAGCTCATCGAGATCGTCGAGATCGGCAAGCAGCTGCTCATCACTCGCGGCTCGCTCACCACGTTCTCGATCGCCAACGACGTCGCCAAGTATTTCGCCATCATCCCGGCCATGTTCTCCGGTGCGTTCCCGGTGCTCGACAGCCTCAACATCATGAAGCTGGACACGCCACGGTCTGCCATCGCCTCGGCAGTCATCTTCAACGCCCTCATCATCGTGGCGTTGATACCGCTCGCTCTACGCGGCGTGCGCTTCCGGGCGGAGTCGGCCGCCGCGATGCTCCGACGGAACCTGCTGCTGTACGGCGTGGGCGGGATCGTCTCGCCGTTCATCGGCATCAAGCTCATCGACCTGATCGTGTCTGCATTGGGAGTGAAGTGACATGCGTGTGTTCATGAGGCAACTCCGCCCCGCCGTCATGGCGCTGCTGTGCGCCACCGTCCTCACGGGCGTCGTCTATCCACTGGCCGTCACGGCCATCGGACAAGTGGCCTTCGGCCACGAAGCCGAGGGCTCGCTCATCGAGCGAGACGGAGTCGTGGTCGGGTCCGAACTCCTGGGGCAACCATTCGCCGACACCAAGTACCTCCATCCACGGCCTTCGGCGGCCGGTGCGGGCTATGACGCCCTGGCTTCGAGTGGCTCGAACCTCGGGCCGACCAACACGGTGCTCCTCGACGCCATCGCCCAGCGAGTCATCGACTACCGGTCCGAGAACAACCTGCCCGACACGGTCTCGGTGCCGGTGGATGCGGTCACCGCCTCGGCCTCGGGTCTCGATCCGCACATCAGCGTGGCCAACGCTCGGCTCCAGGCGCCACGGGTGGCGCAGGCGAGGTCCATCCCTCTCGACGAGGTGCTCGCCGTCATCGACGCCGCGACCGAGGATCGGCCGCTGGGTTTCCTCGGCGATCCCGGTGTCAACGTTCTCGATGCGAACCTGGCGCTCGACGCCAAGCGGTAGAACAACGTCATGGCACGTGGGACGTTGCGGGTGTACCTCGGCGCGGCGCCGGGCGTCGGCAAGACCTTCGCCATGCTCGCCGAAGGTCATCGGCGAGCAGCTCGCGGCACCGATGTCGTGATCGGGATCGTGGAGACACACGGTCGTGCCAACACCATCGCGCAGGTCGGAGATCTCGAGGTGGTTCCTCGGCGGCGGCTCGAACATCGAGAGACGACGTTCGAGGAGATGGACATCGACGCCATCTTGGCCCGCAAACCGCAGGTCGCGCTGGTGGACGAGTTGGCCCACACCAATATGCCCGGCTCACGCAACGTGAAGCGCTGGCAGGACGTCGACGAGTTGCTTGCCGCGGGGATCAATGTGATCACCACCGTCAACATCCAGCACCTCGAGTCGCTCAACGACGTGGTGGAGACCATCACCTCGGTTCACCAGCATGAGACGGTGCCCGACAGCTTCGTGCGCAGCGCGGATCAGATCGAGCTGGTCGACATGAGCCCCGAAGCGCTCCGCCGTCGGATGGCGCACGGCAACGTCTACTCGGCTGACCGCATCGACGCCGCGCTGGGCAACTACTTCCGCGCCGGGAACCTCGGCGCGTTGCGCGAGCTCGCGCTGTTGTGGGTGGCCGATCGAGTCGAAGACGCCCTCGACACGTACCGCGATCGTCACGACATCACGGCAACCTGGGAGACACGAGAGCGTGTCGTCGTGGCGATCACCGGTGCGCCCGGTGGCGAGGCGCTCATCCGTCGTGCCGGTCGAATTGCCTCGCGGGCGCGCGGCCAACTCATCGGGGTGCACGTCCACTCCGGCGATGGATTGCGAGAAGGCACGGCCGCCGACCTGGCTCGCCATCGCGATCTCGTCGTCGAGCTCGGAGGCCGCTATCACGAGGTTCCCGGCGATGAGGTGGCCCGCGCCCTGGTCGACTTCGCGCGGTCGGTGGAGGCCACCCAGTTGGTCCTCGGCGCGAGCGGGCGCTCGCGCATGGCCGAGTTGGTGCGGGGGTCGATCATCTCCGACACGATCCGCGCCGCAGGAGGAATCGACGTCCACGTGATCGCCGCGCGCGACGAGTCCCCGGTCGGTCTGCCTCGACCGCACCTGCGGTTGCACAGCCTGCCGTGGCGTCGTCAACTCGCCGGGTGGGCAGTGGTGCTCGTCGGTCTGCCGTTGATGACCGTGTTGGCGACACACACCACCGAGCACCTCACGCTGGCCACCGACCTGCTGTTGTTCCTCACGCTGGTCGTTGCCGCGGGAGCGATCGGCGGACTGCTACCAGGCCTCGCGGGCGCCGTCGTCGCATCGCTCCTCGCCAACTTCTTCCTGGTCGAACCGGTACACACGTTCACCATCGGCGAGACCGAGAACCTCATCTCGCTGGCGGTGTTCATCGCGGTGGCTGCGGTCACGAGCGGCTATGTGCAGCTCTCGGCCCGACGCACCGCTGAGGCCCGTCGGGCCTCAGCGGAGGCAGAGGCCCTCGCGCGCACAGCAGCGACGTTGGTCGCCGCCCCCGATCCGTTGCCGCTGCTGGTGGAGCAGGTCCGATCGACCTTCGCGCTCGATGGTGCCGCGGTCATCCACGCGGGGACATGGGAGCCCATGGCGCTGGCCGGAACGATGCCCACGATGGACTCGACCGCGGGGCCCACCACGGGACCGGCGACGACGGTGCTGCAACTCGACGAGCGCGGCGACGTGGTGCTCGCCCTGTGCGGAGGGCGACTCACCGCCGACGATCATCGAGTGCTGCGGGCGTTGGCCGATCAGCTGTCGGTGGCCCGGGCCGCCGGTGAGTTGAAGGCCGAGGCGGTTCGCGCCGAGGATCTTGCCGAGGTCGACCGGGCTCGCACCGCGCTGCTGCAGGCGGTATCGCACGATCTGCGCACCCCGCTCGCCTCCATCAAGGCATCGGTGAGCTCGCTGTTGTCCAAAGAGGTGTCGTTCCCCGCCGAGACGCGCCACGAGTTCCTGGTGACGATCGATTCGGAGATCGATCGACTCGCACGGCTGGTCGGCAACCTGCTCGACATGAGTCGCCTCCAGGCCGGAGCGATCAGCCTGCAACTGATGGGGGCTGACGTCGCCGACATCGTGTCAACCGCACTTGACAGCTTGGGTGATCCGCCCGATCCGGTGGTCGTGGCCATTGCGAGCTCGCTGCCGGTGGTGCGGGCCGATCCGGCGCTGCTCGAGCGCGCCTTGGCCAACGTGCTGGCCAACGCGGCACGTTTCGAGCCCGAGGGATCGGCCGTCGTGGTGCGGGCCCTGCAGCTCGGCGACTGGGTCCACATCAGCGTGGCCGATCACGGGCCCGGCATCGACGAAGATCAGCGAGCGCGTGTGCTGCGGCCATTCCAGCGCGCCGGGGACAACCCGGCCGATGGCGGCGTAGGTCTCGGTCTCGCCGTGGCATCGGGGTTCGTGCGGGCCATGGGCGGCGACCTCGTCCTCGACGACACGCCCGGAGGAGGATTGACCATCGTGATCGAGGTCCCGGTGATGGACGGTTCGCAGCCCGAGCAGGCGCTTGCCGCGCCTGCGCTGGGAGAGGTGGCGCGGCGAGAGGTGGCGCGATGACGCGAGTTCTGGTCGTCGATGACGAACCGGCGCTGTGTCGAGCGCTCGCGGCCAACCTCAAGGCGCGTGGTTACGACGTCGACATCGCCGGCGATGGGGGCGACGCGCTGAACCTGGCTGCTGCCAAGCACCCTGATGTCGTGTTGCTCGACCTGGGCCTGCCGACCATGAGCGGCCTCGAGGTGATCGCCGGGTTGCGCGGTTGGTCGAGCGTTCCCATCATCGTGCTCAGCGCGCGCGAGACCGAGCAGGACAAGGTGGCCGCGCTCGATGGGGGCGCCGATGACTACGTGACGAAACCGTTCGGAATGGACGAGCTCATGGCCCGGGTGCGCGCTGCGGTGCGCCGTGTGGAGCCAGCGGTCGAGTCCAGCGTCGTGCGCTGTCGGGCGTTCACCATCGACCTCGCGGACAAGACCGCGACGCTGTCGAACGGGGAGTCGGCCCGGCTCACTCCCACCGAGTGGCAGGTCGTCGAGCAGTTGGTTCGCCACGCCGGTCGTCTGGTGACCCAGCGTCATCTCGTCGAGCGGATCTGGGGGGTTCCCGGATCGGCCGATGCCAGCTTGATCCGCGTCCACTTGGCCCACATCCGTCGCAAGCTCGAACCCGATCCGACTCGGCCTCGGTACTTCCTCACCGATGCGGGGCTCGGGTACCGATTCATCGCCGATGAGCCAGCCACGCCGACCTGATCGCGTTTGATCACCGCACCATTTTCCCGACTCGGTGCCGATGAGTTTTCGGGCCCCGATCGGTATAACAGGGCATGACAGCTGACAAGCCAACTCCCACCACGGTGTCCAGCATCGGCGTTGCCATGTTCACGGTTGCCGACCAGGATGCCGCGCTGGCCTTCTACACCCAGAAGCTCGGGTTCGAACTGCGCGCCGACATCCGCTTCGGTGACAACGACGAACACCGATGGCTCGAGGTGGCGCCCCCGGGATCAACGGCGCGTCTGGCCCTGAACCCGCCCATGGGTGGTCAGCCCGGCGGCGGTGGGATCGGTATCGAGACGCCCGACGTGTGGGCCGAGCATCGCCGCCTCACCGAGATCGGCGGCGTCAGCATCCATTCGGAGCCGATGACCGTGCCGGGCGCGCCGTTGCTGTTCATGATGAGCGATCCGGACGGTAACCACATCGCCGTGGTCGAGGCTCCTGCCGGGAGCTGACCGCCAAGTCCGCCACGCCGCTTCAGCGCACCGTGAAGGGCTCCCGGCACCACCTCGTCCCGGTCCGCCTTGATCGCTGTGAACCGCTGGCCCGTACGATCTCGCCGTGCCCACGCGACGGTTGATCGGTCTGGCCCTCATCTGCGGTCTGGCCATCTTGGTGGCGGGGATGATCCAGCTGTTCCGATTGCAGGGCGCCAAGGACTCGACCGAAGCGAGAGCGATCGGCGTTTCGACCGATGTCGATGGCGTCACGGCCGTGGTGACGAATGCGACCAAGAGCGATGACGGGCTCTTGCTCGAGGTCGAAGTGACCTCGGGCGATGCAGGGATCGACGATCCATCGGTCGGTTGGGGCGTGCTCGATCGGGGACGCGTCGTCACCATGGCGTCAGCTACATGCGAACCGGAGGCGAAGCTCGCTCCCCGAGATCGGGCGAAGTGCACGCTGGCATTTGCTTCAGGTCGCACCGAACTGGACGATCTCATAGCGGCGTATCGCTATGGGAACGCCACAGCGAACTGGGTACTCGTACGCCCAGGATCGTGACAACCCGTGATCGTGATCACGGGCCGGTAGCCTGTACTCCACTTGTCTGGTTGAGGAGAGAAGCGTGGCGGACACTTACGACGTCGTCGTGATCGGCGGAGGGCCAGGAGGGTACGCAGCGGCGCTGTATGGCGCGTCGGCTGGTCTCACCGTGGCTCTGGTGGAGAAGGACAAGGTCGGTGGCACCTGTTTGCATCGCGGATGCGTGCCCGCCAAGGCATTCCTCGAGACCGCGGCCACCTATCGCCATGTGCACGAGGCATCGCAGTTCGGCATCAACTCGAGCGCTCCCACCGTCGACTTCGCGGTCAGCCAGGCCCGCAAGCAAAAGGTGGTCGACGGTCTGTGGAAGGGCCTGTCGGGCCTGATCAAGAGTCGCAAGGTGGTGCAATACGCCGGTATCGGATCGCTCGGTCCGGATCGCACCGTCACCGTGACGAGCGTCGACGGTTCCACCGCCAAGATCAAAGGTGAGTCGGTCATCCTCGCTGCGGGTTCGGTGCCGCGCACCATCCCGGGCTTCGAGCCCGATGGTCGCTACATCATGACCAGCGACGAAGTGCTCATGCTCGATCGTCTGCCGGCATCGGTCGCAGTCATCGGTGGTGGCGCCATCGGATGCGAGTTCGCGTCGACCTTCTCCGACCTCGGCGCCAGCGTCACCATCCTCGAAGGCCTGCCCAAGATCCTGCCGGGGTGCGATGGTGATGTCGCCAACGTGGTGGTGCGCTCCTTCGGCAAGCGTGGCATCGCCATCAAGACCGGCGTGAAGGTCACCGGGCACACTCCGGGTGCGACGACGACCACGGTTCATTTCGGTGAAGGCGAGACGCTCGACGTCGAGGCGGTCATCGTCTCGGTGGGGCGTCGGCCCTTCAGCGATCAGCTCGGTCTGCTCGGCACGTCGGTGCGGCTCGACCCACGGGGATTCATCGAAGTCGACGAGTGGTGCCGCACCCACGAGCCCGATGTGTACGCGCTCGGCGACGTCATCGCCACGCCGCAACTCGCGCATGTCGGCTATGCCGAAGCCATCTGCGTGATCAAGCAGATCCTCGGTGAGGGCACTGTTCCGGTCGCCTATGACAAGGTGCCGTGGGCCATCTACTGCCATCCCGAAGTGGCGTTCGCCGGTCACAGCGAGGACTCGGCGAAGGCCGCAGGGCTCGATGTGATGGTCTCCAAGCACCAGTTCCGCGGCAACAGCCGCGCCCAGATCATCGGTGAGCTCGATGGACTGGTGAAGGTCATCGCCCTCCGTAACGCCGATGGCACCCCCGGCACGGTGGTCGGTGTGCACATGGTGGGCCCGTGGGTCACCGAGCAGCTCGGTGCGGGCTATCTGGCCGTCAACTGGGAAGCAACCGTCGAAGAGGTGGCGCACTTCTTGCAGCCGCATCCGTCCCTGTCCGAATTGTTCGGTGAGTCCATGCTGGCGCTCACCGGGAGGAGCCTGAACGCCTGACATGGCTGACATCACGATGCCCCAACTCGGTGAGACCGTCACCGAGGGAACGATCACCAAGTGGTTCAAGAAGATCGGTGATCCGATCGCCATGGACGAGCCGCTGTTCGAGGTCTCGACCGACAAGGTCGATACCGAGGTCCCGTCACCGACCGCCGGTGTGCTCACCGAGATCCGCGCCCAAGAGGGCGACACGATCGAAGTGGGAACCGTCATCGCGGTGATCGGCGCACCCGGTTCGGCGCCCGCCGCGGCGCCGGCTGCACCGACCCCCGAGCCCGCGGCGGTCGCGCCGGAACCGGCGCCGGCTCCAGAGCCCGCTCCCGCCCCGGTCGCCGCGGCCCCAGCCCCGGCGGCCGTGGCTCCAGAGCCCGCCGCGGCACCCGCTCCGGCCCCTGCTCCCGCTGCTGCCCCTGCTCCCGCTGCTGCCCCTGCTCCTGCGGCCGCGGTGGTCACCGCCCCGGTCCTCGGCAGCGGCGATACGCGTCTGCTGTCACCGATGGTCCGTCGTCTCGTGAACGAGAACGGCCTCGACGTCAATGAGATCGCCGGTACTGGCGTGGGCGGCCGCATCACCCGCGAGGACGTGCTGGCCTACATGGAGAAGCGGGCTCAATCGGCACCCGTCCCCGCCCCTGCGCCAGCAGCTGTGGCCTCACCGGCACCCGCACCCGCACCTGCACCGGTCGCTGCTCCCGTCGCCGCGGCACCCGCTGCTGCGGCACCGGCACCGGCACCGGCACCGGCACCGGCACCGGCAACTGCACCTGCACCGGCCGCGGCACCTGCACCTGCACCTGCACCGGCCGCTGCGGCGCCTGCGCCTGCTGCGACACCGGCGGTTCGATCCACCGATCGTGACACGGTCATCAAGCTGTCCAAGATCCGCAAGGTCACCGGCGATCACATGGTGCGCAGCCTGGGCACCTCTCCCCATGCGTTCAGCGTGGTCGAGGTCGACTACTCGAACGTCGATCGTGTGCGCGACGCGCACAAGGCGGCGTGGAAGGCGTCCGAGGGATTCAGCCTCACGTATCTGCCGTTCATCAGCCGTGCCATCGTCGATGCCCTCGTCGAGTTCCCCCATCTCAACGCCAGCGTTGGTGATGGTGAGCTCATCGTTCACAACTACGTCGATCTCGGCATCGCCGTGGACATGAACTACGAAGGGCTGCTCGTCCCGGTCATCCGCAACGCGGAGGGCAAGCGCCTGCGGGCCATCGCTCGTGAGACCTACGACCTGGCCAACCGGGCCAAGTCCCGCAAGCTCAGCCCCGACGAGATCTCCGGCGGCACGTTCACCATCTCCAACAACGGCTCCGCTGGGTCGGTGCTCACCATGGCGGTCATCAACCAGCCGCAGGTGGCGATCATCTCCACCGATGCGATCGTGCGCAAGCCGGTCGTGGTCGAGTTGGTCACCGGCGATGAGGTCATCGCCATCCACTCGGTCGGCAATCTGGCCATGAGTTGGGATCATCGGGCGTTCGATGGTGCATACGCGGCCAACTTCCTCGTCCGTGTCCGCGACATCCTCGAGACCCGCGATTGGGAAGCCGAGCTCTGAGCTCCATGGGCCCGTTGCGGGTGCGTTGGCTGGGTCGGGTTCCCTACAACGACGCGCTCGCCCTGCAACGGGCCTTGTTCACCTACGGGCGTGAGCAGCATCTGCTCCTGCTCGAGCATCCGAGCGTCTACACGCTGGGGGTGCGGGCGGACGCGTCCAACGTCCTGGTCGATCCGGCGTCCGTGGGAGCCGATCTCGTCACCGCCGACCGCGGCGGGGACGTGACCTTCCACGGCCCAGGACAACTCGTCGGCTATCCGATCGTGTCGCTCGAGTCGAAGCGTCGACGTTCGAGCCCCAGCGGTTCGGACCCTGAGGTAGCGACCGCACAAGCCACGAGTACCGGTCCGGCGGCGGGCATGGCCGACACGGTCGCCTACGTGCGATCGGTCGAGCAGCTGATCATCGATTCGCTCGCCGAGCTGGGCATCAACGACGCCGGACGCCTGCGCGATTACCCGGGGGTGTGGGTCGATGTCGACGGTGATCATCCTCGCAAGATCGCCGCCATCGGCGTGAAACTCTCGAGGGGGCGGACCATGCACGGCTTCGCCCTCAACGTGTCAACCGACCTTGCCATGTTCGGTCACATCGTTCCGTGCGGGATCGTGGGAAAGGCGGTCACTTCGATGGCTGCCGAGGGCGTCGACGTCCCGATGTCAATGGTTGTTGACGTGATCGCTCGTCGAGCGGCCGATCTGTGGGGATCGGGGGAGATGGACCGAGCCGATGTGGTGTGGCGTGAGCGCCCAGACGATCTCAGTCCGTTCAGCCGCGGCGAGGGTGCGGGAGAGAAGATCCGTATCCAGACAGCGGGCCCCTCGGGCATCGAGGTCACTGCGATTCCGGCGGTTCCTGCAATTGCGGTTGCCTCAGCGACAGGTCCGTCCGCTCATCTCGAGCGACGCCTGGCCCAGGCGGGGGTGTCCGACGGGTTGACCATCGGTCGCAAGCCGGACTGGATGCGGGTCAAGCTCGACACCGGCCCCACCTATCGCAAGCTCCGCTCGCAGCTGCGCAGCCTCGAACTCACGACGGTGTGTGAGGAGGCCGGTTGCCCGAACATCTTCGATTGTTGGAACGACGGCACGGCAACGTTCATGGTGCTGGGTGAGCGATGCACGCGGGCATGTGGCTTCTGCTTGGTCGACACCCGAAAGCCCGAGCCCGTCGACGCCGACGAACCCCGGCGGGTCGCCGAGGCGGTCACGTCGATGGCGTTGCGTCACGCGGTGCTCACCATGGTGGCTCGCGATGATCTCGATGACGGGGGCATGGCGCTGGTGGCTGCGTGCGTCGAGGCGATCCGTGCTGCCAGCCCCGCTACCGCGGTCGAGACGTTGGTGAGCGATGCCAAGGGCGACGCGGCATCGCTGGCGCTGTTGTTCGCCGCCCGCCCCGATGTGTTCAACCACAACCTCGAGACCGTGGCTCGCTTGCAGCGCGCGGTGCGGCCCTCGGCCGGATACGCGCGATCGCTGTCGGTCCTCGGTCGGGCCCGAGAGGCCGGTCTCACCACAAAGTCGGGCCTCATCGTGGGCATGGGGGAGACCGACGACGAGATCGTCGGGGCACTGGCCGATCTGGCCGCTGTCGGTGTCAGCATCGTGACCATCGGGCAGTACCTGCGGCCGACCACACACCATCTCCCGGTGCATCGATGGGTGGAGCCGGGTCGGTTCGATCACTTCGCTGCGGTGGGTCGTGAACTGGGCATCGTCCACGTCGAGGCCAGTCCGCTGACCCGCTCGAGCTACCACGCACGACAGGCCGCCGAGGCCGGCGGAGCCGGTCCGAACGGCTTCGCCGGGGCCGGAAACGCCGCTGCGTCGAACGACGCAATGGCGATTGACACGCGGCCGCGGGTTCGACCGGCCTGATCGGCGGCGATGGTCGAGCGTCCGGCCGCGCCGGCCCCGTGCCAGTCCACAGCCTGCCAGTCGACATCGTGTCAATTGAATCTGCGCGCACCCTCAAGGCCGTCGAGGTCATGCCGATGGGTTGCCAGAGAGGGACGCGGGCGGCGTTCGTATGACCCGAACACGCACGATGACCTTCGAGCCTGAACCCGCCTCCGAACTGCAACAATCGCGACCGTCGCTGGCCGACGCGATGAACGCGTTCGAGCCCGATTCGGTGCAGGTCCGCCGGGACTGCTTCGACCTGGCCGCCAAGCAACATCGACGGTCCGGCATCATCGGAATACCGTCAGCGATCCTGCTCGTGCTGCTGGTCGAACCAGCGGTCACGACCCCGCGACTGGTCAGCTGGCTCGCTGCGGCGGTGGCACTCACGGCAGCATCGTTCACGGTCGAGAGCGTCTACCTCCGTCTTCCTGCACAGCGACGTGCGGCCGCGACGCCGTGGGTGCTCTCGGTCGCCATGGCAAACGCTGCGGTGTGGGGACTCAGCCTGGCATGGCTCAGCCCGCCCAACAGCCGTCGCGAGTACGACCTCGTCATCGTGATCTTCCTGCTCGGTGCATCGGCGCTGAACCTCACCATCTCGGCCGCGTCACGCTTGTTGTTCGTCGTCAGTCAGATCCCGATGTGTGTGCTTCCCATGGCATCCTTGGGTGCCCGAGGTGATCGGCTGGGCATCTGGCTGGCCTGCTCCGCGTTGTTGTTCTTCGGCTTGGTGTTCGTGCTGCATCACGAACTGCATCAACACGTGACATCGGCGATGCAGATGGAGCGTTCGAACCGACGGCTCCAGGACGAGCTCATCCGCCAGGCGCGCTTCGACGATCTCACCGGCCTTCCGAACCGGCTCGCCTTCACCGAACTGCTCAGCGTGGCGATGAGCGAACGCTCGGCTGCGGTGTTGGCGGTGATGCTGATCGACCTCGATCGCTTCGGCGTGGTGAACGACTCGCTCGGTCACGATCACGGCGATCGGCTCATGGTGGATGTGGCCGGTCGCATCGATGCCCTGGTGTCGGCCCGCGCTGGTGACGTCGATGTCGACCTCGCCCGCGTCGGTGGCGACGAATTCGCGCTGTTGCTCCAGGCCGGCAACCGCAGCGACATCGATGCGTTGGGCGACGCGGTGCAAGGCTGCTTCGCCCGCACGTTCACGGTCGGTGGGCGCGCCATTCGCGTCACAGCGAGCGGCGGTGTGGCGCTGGCCGATCATGAGCTCGATCAACCCGGCGACGTGCTGCGCCACGCCGACGCCGCGCTGCAACAGGCCAAGCGCGCTGGGCGCGGTCGCAACGCGGTGTTCGACAATCAGGCCCGGATGCAGTTGGCCAAACGCATCGATGACGAGGCGGAGCTGCGACGGGCGCTCGACGCCGGCGAGATCGTGGCCTGGTTCCAGCCGGTGGTGTCGCTGGCCACCGGTGAGATCATCGGGGCCGAAGCTCTCGCGCGATGGGAGCATCCCGAGCGGGGCACGCTCCTACCCGGGTCGTTCGTGCCGCTGGCCGAGGAGTGCGGACTCATCGATCAGGTCGGTCGTGCCGTGCTGCATCAGTCGGTGCGGCTGCGACGTGCCCTGGCCGATCTCGGCATCACGACCGAGTTCACCATCCGCGTGAACGTCTCGGCTCATCAGCTGGTGTCGGGCGCCGGTGCGGCGTTCACCTCGGTGGTCACCGATGCCGGCGTCGATCCGTCCGGCATCTGCTTCGAGGTCACCGAGAGCGCCCTCGCCGAGAACGCCGAGACCGCCGTGGCGGTGCTGGCCCATTGGCGATCGGCCGGGCACAAGGTGGAACTGGACGACTTCGGCACCGGCTATTCATCGCTGTCGTTGGTTCGGCGACTTCCGCTCGACGGGGTCAAGATCGACCGGGCCTTCGTGCGGGACATGGTGACCGATCGTTCCGATCGGGCGATGGTCGAGGTGATCATCGACATGGGACGTCGACTGGGCCTGTCGCTCACGGCGGAGGGTGTGGAGAACGAGGAGCAGGCCCGGGCCTTGCGTGAGTTGGGCTGCCCCGAGGCCCAGGGATACCTGTGGTCCAAGGCGGTCGAGGCCGAACGTCTGGCGGAGATGTTGCTCAAAGGCGCACCGTGGGCCGGCGGAAGCGAACCGGTGATCCGGGCATCGTCGGCTGGCGTTCGCGCTGCCACAATGAACATATGACTTCTCAGAGCTCTGCTCCGCAGGTGACCGCCGGGGTCCTCGAACAGCGCGTGCTGCGGGCCAGGGCCGCGATGGAGCGCCACGGGGTCGACGTGTTGCTGCTGTCGCTCGGTGCCGATCTTCCCTACCTCACCGGGTACGAGGCGATGCCGCTGGAGCGGCTGACGATGTTGGTCGTGCCACGACACGGCACAGCGACGTTGGTGGTGCCCGGGCTCGAAGCGCCGCGGGTGGTCGAGCATCCCAGCGTGTTCTCGCTGCGGCCGTGGTCGGAGACGGAAGATCCGGTGGCCATCGTGGCGAGTCTCGTGAGATCCGCCGGCGGTGGCAAGGGTGTGAGCGCCATCGGCAACCGCACCTGGGCGCAGTTCCTCGTCGCACTGCAAGATGAATTGCCAGGGCAACGGTTCGTCACCGCCAGTTCGGTGATCGGCGAACTGCGAGCCACGAAAGATGCCGCCGAGATCGAGGCGCTGCAACGAGCGGCGTCGGCCGTCGACCGCATCGCGGCGCAGTTGCATCGCGGCGAGATCGCGCTGGTGGGTCGGACCGAGGCTCAGGTGTCGGCCGATCTGTCGGCACGGATCATCGCCGAGGGACACGACGTGGTGAACTTCGCCATCGTCGCGGCAGGGGAGAACGCGGCGAGTCCCCATCACGAGCCGTCATCGCGGGTGATCCGCCACGGCGAGCTGGTTCTGTGCGACTTCGGTGGCACCATGGCCGGCTACTGCAGCGACATCACCCGTTGCGTCCACATCGGTGAACCACCGACGGAGGTGGCCGAGGCGTATGCGGTGCTGCTCGAGGCCCAACAAGCTGCCGTGCGAGGCGCTCTCATCGGCGTGCCGTGTGAAGAGGTCGACGCCATCGCTCGACGCATCATCAGCGATGCCGGATACGGCGACCGCTTCTTCCATCGCACGGGACACGGCATCGGCATGGAAGCCCACGAGGATCCCTACCTCGTGTCGGGCAACAGCGAGCCGCTCAAGGCCGGTCACGCGTTCAGCATCGAACCGGGCATCTACACCGCCGGGCGTTGGGGCATGCGCCTCGAGGACATCGTGGTAGCCACCGATGACGGTCCGTTGGCGGTGAACACCGTCGATCATCGCCTCGTGGTCGTCGACGCCTGACCCACCCGTGATCAGCCGGCCATCAACGTGGGGTCGGCCACGTCAGAGAGATCTTTCAACTCGATCTGGACGTCGGCACGCGCGACATAGGCGATGAGCCCGTTGCCGGCCACGCAGTACTCCTCTTCCCCTGGACCGAGGGGGATGACAACGCAATCGACGTTGCCCAGTGTCAATTGACGTTGCTTGAACGTGGGGTCCGAGGCGCGGCGTCGATAGCTGACGCGCATCTGGGCGGCGGGAGCGGCCGCGTAGAAGTTGGTGCTCATCGACAGATCGCCCATGCGCTGCTCCAAGATGCCTGACTCGCATTGCCCATTCGAGATGGTGCAGGTGCGATCCTCTGGGCCTCGGGTGAACTTGGTGTCGCCGACGATGATCGCGGTGATCGGCGGACTCTGCACCACCGTTGCATCCTTGGTCACCGGACCGAGCAGGCGAGTCAGCAGGTACTTGGCGGTGAACTGCTTGTCGCCGACGGCGTCCACCTTGGCGAGCAGTGCATCGAGTTCAGCGTTGCCCGTGGAGGCACCAACGGTGCTGGTTGCGCCTCCCGGCTTGCCCAGCGTGGGCCGGGCACCGAGTGCGCAGCTGCTGAGGATCACCATCGAAGCGAGGGCGAGGGGCGCAAGACAGCGCGCGCGGTACGAGGGGGGACAAGGCATCACGGCGAGGATAGCCAGCGGTCTCGTGACTACAGTCGACAGACGTGATCCGCCTCGACGCAGCAACCGTCCTGCTGCAATGGGCAACGGGTGGAATGTTCTTCTGCTGGTTCACCACCCGACATCGAGTGTTGGGGCTCGGCTACGGCTGGATGTTGCGAGGCACGTACGCCGTGATGGCCTTGGGCGCGTTCGGGGCGTGCCTGGTGCTCGACCCGGTGCCGGTGCGCACCGTTGCGGCTGCGGGGGTTGGGCTCGCTTGTCTGTGGGCGTTGGCGGACTCGATCCGTCGCAAAGCCGCCGGGGTGGCCGGCCAGAGCGAGGAGCACGATCGTCGCAGCGCGCGCGTCGCGGCGATGACAGGTATCGACCGCACGACTCGTCGACACGACGACGAGGGCAGCGATGGCGCGGCGGGCGCACGCAAGCGGCTGAGCGAGTACGACCCACGCTTCGATCTGTTGCCGGTGGCGATCGGACTCGTGGGATTGGTGGCTGCGGGCGTCGACGCCGGTGGCAACGATGCACTGGCCATCGCTCGCACCCTCATCGGCGCGGCGTTCCTCGGCGCGGTGACCGACGCCATGTTGCTCGGCCATTGGTATCTGGTGCAGCCAGGTCTGGCCCGCAAGTACCTCATCGAACTGGTGGTGACGCTCGGATGGCTGTGGCCGTTCGAGGTGGGCGCCATGTTGTGGCCGACCGGGATGGTGTCGGTGCTCAACGGCAACATCGACGACGGTTGGGGCGGCATCTTGGGATGGACGTGGCTGCTGTGTTCGATCACCACGATCGGTCTGGTCATCGTGACCCGGTTGGCACTCAAGGAGCGTTGGTACTCAGCGGTGATGGCCGCGACGGGGCTGCTGTACCTGGCGATCCTCACCGCCTTCGGGACCGACCTCGTCGCCCGGGCCACGCTCGCGGGCTGATGCGTCGCCGTGTCCCGGGTCGTCGCGTCGCCGCGTCTCACGGTGCCGGTGGCACGCCGTTCCCTACAGTGAGCCGATGGATTCCCGGGCGTTCATCGGCCTCGTCTCGACCAGCGATCGGCATCGCTTCACGCTGCCGGTCACCACCCCGATCTGTTCGGCGCTGCAGGCCCTGTTCGGCGGTGCGGGTTTGGGTGCCGCGGTGTTGGCCATGGAATCAGCGACCGGTCGGCGTTGTGTGTGGGCGAGCGCGCAGTACCTGAGCCACGCCCTGCTGGGTGAGATCGTCGATCTCGAGGTCGTGGTGCCTGAACATGGGCGGTCGATGAGCCAGGCGCGAGCGGTGGGGCGTGTGGGTGATCGTGAGGTGTTGACGGTCAACGCGGCGCTCGGCGATCGGGACTTCGATCGCAGCGAGGTGTTCGCGACGATGCCCGACGTGCCCGGCCCGGACGATTGCGAGATCCGTGAGTTGCGCGGCGCGCGCGAGGGCACGATGGGGACGATGGTCGAGATGCGCTCAGCGCGGGCACGGCCGTGGCACGAGTACGACGGCACCGTCAGCCCCGACGGTCGCACTGCGGTGTGGATCGCCATGCGTGATCCGATCGCTCCGCTCGACGCGGCGACGCTGGCCCTGTACGGCGACTGGATACCAGTGGCGGTCGGCGCAGCGCTGGGGTCCTTCGCCGGGGGCATCTCGATCGACAACACCATCCGACTCGGCGAGATGCCGGCGGCGACATCACCGAGCAGCTGGGTGTTGCTCGACTTCACCGTGGACCAGGTCAGCCGGGGTTTCGCCCATGGCCACTGCTACATGTGGTCTCCAGAGGGCACGTTGTTGGCCACGGCGAGCCAGACCTGCATGGTGCGTTACTGGAACCCGGACAAGAAGTTCCTTTCCCCGGGCGAGGACGTGCCGACCAACATCGGCCCTCGGGCCCGGGCGCCGCGGACCTGAGGAGCGCGGGCCTGAGGAGCGCGGGCCTGAGGAGCGCGGGCCTGAGGAGCGCGGGGCTCCTGGGCGCCCGGAACACCGGGCTCACGGACCTGGTCCGGTCGCCGGACGCCACACGACCACCCGCCGGCAGCGGCTGGTCACGCTGCTTCCTGGTGGAGATGATCGTGCTCACGGACCGCGGCGGCGAGGGCGGCACGAGCCTTGGCCAGGCCGGCCAGACCGATGCGACGTGTCTGGGCGTCGAGGAGGAAACGGGCATGGTCGTAGCCGGTGTCCGCGTTGTCGAGGCTGTCGAGGAGGTGCATCTGTTCGCTCATGGGAACAGCATGCAGAGGGGGTGTGATGTTTTTCCCGGGGCCGTCTCGCCCCGCCCCTCGTCAGCGGGCCACGAAGTACTTGGCCCGGGGATGGTGGCAGATGATGGCGCTGGTGGTCTGCTCCGGCTGGTACTGCCACCCGGTCTCCTCGCTCACCACGATGCCGATGCGCTCCGACTCGAGCAGGGCCCCGACGGTGGCGTTGTCCTCGAGGTCGGGGCACGCCGGATAGCCCCAGGAGTACCGCCCGCCCCGGTACTGCTGACGGAACAACCCGGCCAGGCTCGGACCGTCCTGATCGGCGAAGCCCCATTCGGTGCGGATGCGATGGTGCCAATACTCCGCCAGGGCCTCGGCCATCTCGACGCCCAGGCCGTGCAGCATCAGGTATTCCTGATAGCGGTTCTCGGCGAACAGCTCGGCGGTTGCCTTGCTGACGTCCTCGCCCATGGTCACGATGTGGAAGGCGGCAACGTCAACGTCAGTTGACGTGATGGGGCGGAAGAAGTCGGCGATGCACAGCCACGGCTCGACCTTCTGTCGTGGGTAGTGGAACCGGCAGCGTTCAGCGGTGCGGTTCTCGTCGGTCCACACCACCAGATCGTCGCCATCGGAGTTCACCGGGAAGTAGCCGTACACCAGTTGCGGCACCAGCACGCCTGAGGCCTTGGCAGCGGCCAACTGCTCGCGCAGCCGGGGACGGATGCGGTCCTTGAACTGCTCGTCGTTCTCGCCGTTCTCGGGGCGGAACTGCCATTGGTTGCGGAACAGCGCGGTCTCGTTCACGTACTCGGCGATGTCGTCGAGGCTGAGGCCCTTCACGATCCGGGAGCCCCAGAACGGCGGCTTGAAGATCTCGTTGTCCATGTCGACATCGGGCGAGCGCTCAGGGATGGTCGACGGGTCGACCGCCGCGGCGCGAGCCGAGGCTCGTTCGGGCATCACCCGGCCGCTGGGCACGGTGCCGAACTCGGGATCGTCGACACCGGAGCGCTTCATGTCCATGAGCTTGTCCATGGTGTGCAGACCTTCGAACGCGTCGCGTCCGTAGAAGACGCGGCCGTCGTAGATCTCGCGAAGATCGCGCTCGACGTAGCTGCGGGTGAGCGCGGCGCCACCGAGCAGGACGGGGATGTTGCTCATCCCGGCGGAGTTCAACTCCTCGAGGTTGTCGCGCATGATGAGCGTCGACTTCACCAGCAGTCCACTCATGCCAATCGCGTCGGCGTTCACTTCCTTGGCCTTGGCGATCATGTCGGCGACCGACACCTTGATGCCGAGGTTGATCACCTCGTAGCCGTTGTTGGTACAGATGATGTCGACCAGGTTCTTGCCGATGTCGTGCACGTCGCCCTTCACGGTGGCGAGCACGAGGCGCCCCTTGGACGTCTCACCTTCGACGCGTTCCATGTGCGGCTCGAGATAGGCCACGGCGGTCTTCATCGTCTCGGCCGATTGCAACACGAACGGCAGCTGCATCTGACCAGAACCGAACAGCTCGCCCACGGTCTTCATGCCTTCGAGGAGGATCTCGTTGACGATGGTCAGCGCCGGGATGCCCGAGGCCAGTGCTTCGTCGAGATCGACATCGAGGCCATCGCGATCGCCGTCGATGATGCGGGTGGTCAAGCGGCGTTCGACTGGCCAATCGGTGCGATCGGCGGTCACCGACTTGACGCTGGTGACACCGGCGAACACGTCGAGCAGCTTGGCCAACGGGTCGTAGCCACGCGAGGCATCGCGGCGGTCGTAGATGAGATCGAGGCACACCTCGAGCTGCTCGGCCGGGATCTTGTTGAGCGGCACGATCTTGCCAGCGTGCACGATGGCCGAATCGAGGCCCGCTTGCATGCACTCGTGCAGGAACACGCTGTTGAGGACGTGGCGGGCTGCTGGTGAGAGACCGAAGCTCACGTTGGACACGCCGAGCGTGGTGAAGCATCCGGGGATCTCGGACTTGATGCGCTTGATCGCTTCGATGGTGGCCATGGCGTCGCCGCGTAGATCGTCATCCCCGGTTGACAGTGGGAACGTGAGCGCATCGAAGATGAGGTCGCTGGCCCGCAGGCCGTAGCGCTCGGTGGCGATGTCGTGGATGCGATGGGCGATCTCCAACTTCCACTCGATGTCGCGTGCCTGACCGCGCTCGTCGATGAGGAGGCAGATCACCGCCGCGCCGTGCTCGGCCGCGAGCGTGAACACCTTGTCGAGTCGTGAGCCGGGGGCCTCGCCGTCTTCGAGGTTGGCCGAGTTGAGAATGGATCGTCCACCGATGCGCTCCAGCGCGGCCTGCATGACCGGCGGCTCGGTGGAGTCGAGCACCAGCGGCACGCTGGCCGCGGTGGCAAAACGCTCCGCCATGAGATCCATGTCGACAGCCCCGTCGCGACCCACGTAGTCGACGCACACATCGAGCACATGGGCGCCTTCACGGATCTGCTCGGTGGCGATCTTGGTGCAGCTGTCGAGATCGCCGTTGAGCATTGCGTCGCGGAACGCCTTGGAGCCGTTGGCGTTGGTGCGCTCACCGATGATCAGGAACGACTTGTCCTGGGCCAAGGTGACAGGCGAATAGATGCTCGTCACTGACGGCTCGATCAACGGCGACCGACGGGCCGGGGTGAGATCGCGCACGGCGTCGACAGCGGCGCGCAGATGCTCCGGCGTGGTGCCGCAGCAGCCGCCGATGATGCCGATGCCGAGATCGGCCACGTGATGGCGATGGAACTCGGCGAACTGCGCCGGTGTGAGGTCGTAGTGGGTCTTGCCGTCGACGATGGACGGCAGACCGGCGTTGGGGAGCACGCTGATGTGCGTGGGGCAGTGATGGGAGAGATGACGCAGATGCTCAGCCATCTCGGCCGGGCCGGTCGCGCAGTTGATGCCGAACACGTCGGGCTTCATGGCGCCGATCGATACCAGTGCGGCCCCGATCTCGGAGCCGACGAGCATGCGCCCTGTGGTCTCCATGGTGACCTGCACCTGCAAGGGGACTTGACGTCCCTCGGCGGCCATGGCCTTACGGCAGGCGATCATCGCTGCCTTGATCTGCAACAGGTCCATGCAGGTCTCGATGAGGAAGAGGTCGACCCCGCCTTCGAGCAGAGCGCGGGCCTGCTGCTCGTACGCGTCCCGCAGATCACGGAAGCCGATGTGACCGAGGCTGGGGAGCTTGGTGCCGGGTCCGATCGAGCCGGCGACGAACCGAGGACGGCCGTCGGCGGCGAAGTCGGACGCCACCGCTCGTGCGATGCGCGCCGCGGCGACGTTGAGCTCATGGGTCTTGTCGGCGATCTGGTACTCGGCGAGTACCGGCGCGAAGGCGCCGAACGTGTCGGTCTCGACGACGTCGACGCCAACGGCGAAGAACGAGGCATGCAGATCGGCGATGACGTCGGGCCGGGTGAGCACGAGCATCTCGTTGCAGCCCTCGAGATCGGGCCCGCCGAAGTCGTCGGCGGTGAGGTTACGGGTCTGCAGATTGGAACCGCAGGCGCCATCGAAGACGACGACATGGTCGTTGCACGCTTCGAGGTAGGACGGGCTGGACATTGCACGCTCCCGATGGGGGTCGCAGGGCGTATTGCCCTGGTGCTCGGCGCCTGGAGGATGCTCCATGCGTACGGCTCGTGCTCATGGCGCCCTCTGGCGCCGGTGCCCACACCATCGGGTGTGTCATGAGTGATCCAAGCTTAGCGACATCATCGGCGCGAACGGTCGTGCAGATGAGCCCGGCGATGAGCCCGGGTGACCAGAGCCTCACTGGCGAGCCGGTGTCCCGATAGCGTGCCAGCACTCATGGACATCACGACCAAGACCGGTGACGACGGAACGACCGGACTGCTCTACGGCGGTCGGGTCCGCAAGGATTCGGTGCTCCCCACCGCCTATGGCGAAGTGGACGAAGCGCAGTCGTTCCTCGGTGTGGCTCGGGCCCAGTGCCCCCGCGGCGGCGAGCTCGACGAGATGCTCATCTCCATCGAGCGCGATCTGTGGGTGCTGATGGCCGAGTTGGCCACGTTGCCCGAGAACCGCCACAAGCTCACTCCGGGCAAGAGCGCGGTCACCGCTCAGATGGTCGATGAGCTCGAAGCCATCGGCGATCGCATCGGTACCCGGTTCGAGATGCCGAGCGAGTTCGTGGTGCCCGGCCAGCAGCCCGTGGCTGCCGCGCTCGATGTCGCCCGTGCCGTGGTGCGCCGAGCCGAGCGGGCATCGCTCGCTGCCGCGAGTGACGGGTCCCATGTTGTTGCGTATCTGAATCGACTCTCCGACCTGCTCTGGACCTTGGCCCGGTGGCAGGAGGGTGAGTCCCTCACTGCCAGGGAGAAATGATGACCATCACGATCGATGTCGCTCGTTCCGTGCCGCGCAGCGCCGCTGCGGTCGGCGTGCCGGTGTACACCGACGGAGCCGTGCCGCGCAGCGTCGGGCTGAACCGCGCCGCGCTCGCTGCGCTGGGATTCGAGGGCAAGGTCGGCCAGGTGCAGCTGGTCCCCAGCAACGACGGCCCGCTCGTGGTGGCCGTTGGCATGGGCGATCAGGGCAAGGTCACGGTGGCCACGCTGCGCAAGGCCGCGGCCGTGTTGGCACGAGCGGTGGAGAAGCGGACCGATGTGGCAACGTCGCTGTGCGAAGTATCCGGCCTCGACGCCAAGACCGCCGCGCAGGCCGTGGCAGAGGGCATGCGGTTGGCGCTGTATCGCTTCAACAATGTTCGATCGAAGCCCAACGTGCCGACGCTCACCAAGGTGACGCTGGTGGCCGACGCGGCGCGGCACAAGGCGCTGGCCGCTGGTGCTGAACGGGGCCTGGCGTTCGCCGAGGCGCAGTGCCTGGCACGAGACCTGGCCAACACGCCCCCGGCGCGTCTCACCGCGCCGATGCTGGCCGAGAAGGCCGTCGAGGTGGCCTCCGCGGCGGGGCTGACCGTTGAGGTGTGGGACAACGCGCGTCTGGCCGAAGAGCGTTGCCACGGACTGCTCAGCGTCAACGCCGGTTCGCACGAAGAGGCTCGGTTGGTGAAGCTGACCTACACGCCGCGCAACCCGACGGGGACGGTGGCGTTGGTCGGCAAGGGCATCACGTTCGATTCCGGTGGACTGTCGCTCAAGCCCAGCGACGGCATGAAGGACATGAAGATGGACATGTCCGGCGCGGCCGCCGTGCTCGCGGCGATGTCGGCCATGAAGATCGTGAAGCCCAAGGTGAAGGTGATCGGCTGGCTGTGCTGCACCGACAACCTGCCCAGCGGTACGGCCATCAAGGTGAGCGATGTGATCACCTATCGCAACGGCACCACCGTGGAGGTACTCAACACCGATGCCGAGGGTCGCTTGGTGTTGGCCGACGCACTGGTGCTGGCCGCTGAGGAGAAGGTCGATGCCATCGTCGACATCGCTACGTTGACCGGCGCGTGTATGGCGGCGTTGGGCTCCAAGATCGCTGGCGCTATGGGCACCAACGATGCGCTCGTCGCGCAGGTGCGCGCCGCGGCTGATCGCTCCGATGAGCCGGTGTGGCAACTTCCGTTGCCCGGTGACTATCGCAAGCTCCTCGACTCCGAGGTGGCGGACATGAAGAACATCGGCGGCCCCTACGGCGGGGCGATCACGGCGGCGTTGTTCCTGAAGGAGTTCACCGCGTCGGTGCCGTGGGTGCACCTCGACATCGCCGGACCGATGCGGGTCGAGGCCGATGAGGACTGGAAGGTCAAGGGCGCCACGGGTTTCGGCACCCGCCTGTTCCTGGAGTTGGTGGATCGGATCGATCTCGGCGCACTGGCCTGAGCAGCTTGGGTCGACGTCTCTGGGTTCATGAGTAGCGAACGACCGCGGTACGAGCCTTGTACCGCGGTCGTTTCGCGTCCGTGTGAGCGGCTGTGTCTGCGCCCGCGTCAGCTGGCCTGAGCGTTCTCCGCGTCGCATCGGGCCTTGGCCCAATCGATGGCCTCGAGCGCGACGGCGTCACCGAATCGCCACTCGCGCAGTTGCCAGGCGATCTCGTTCGGGTTCTCCCCGAGGCGCATCAATGTCAGGGCCAAGCTGAACGCTCGTCGCCGTTGTGCTTTGGCCGTGATGTTGTCCTCGCGATCGACCCAACCTTGGTGATCGTCACGCAGCCGCTGGGGGAGTCGCTCCAGATGGCGGGCCGGCAGATAGGGGACTCGTCGGCGCACCTCCAGGGCCATGGGTGTGTGGCGAGCCATGCCGAACTGCATGAGACGTGACAGCGCCCCGATGAACGGTCCGTTGCGGCTGAGCGATCCGGTGAGTCCGATGGACTTGGCGGTCTCTTCCAGAGCCATGACGAAACCGTCGTGATGGACGTCGAGCTCGTCGGTGATGCGCCGCAACAGCCAGACCGTCGAGGGGCCGAGGACGGGGAGCCAGAACCGTTCGACGTACGGGGAGCGGGGATCATGACCAACGGCGTCGACGACTCGATCGGCCCATGGGTGGATCGTGAGCTCGCCGGTGAGCAACGGGGTCGAGGTCAAGGTCATGGACGCCACCTGTGGGTTGTGGGCGCAGTGTGCCGAGTGCGCTGCGGTGTGGGGAGCGGCTCGATGACGGTGACCGGCAAGGCCGCTGAGATGTTTCGATGAGTTTCATTACATTCGGTGGTATCTGTCAAGAGCGGTCTGCGTCGGGTCGTCACTCGTCACGCGGTCAAGATGACGACATGCCCAGCCGAGTGGCCCTCATCACCAATGTCTGCGAGTACGCCGGACCGGGCGCCCTCGAGGCACTGATCGCCGATGGTCTGGAGGTCGTCGCGCATGATCGCCAGTTCGCCGACGCCGATGCGGCGGCAGTGTTTCGCGATCAGCACCCGGGCGTGTTGGTCACGGCGGTCGCCGACGCCGACGAGCTGGCGCGCTTCGTGCTCGACGAACGCGGACGGGTCGACGTGCTGGTGTCGAACGACGTCGTTGCCAGGTCGCGCTATCGCTTGGCGGACGCCAGCGTGGAGCTGTTCCGATCGACGCTCGACGCACTGGTGGTCTGGCCGTTCCGTTTGGCCCAGCTGCTCGCGCCACAGATGCAAGAGCGCCGTAGCGGATCCATGATCTTCATCACCTCAGCGGCGGCGGCTCGCACCGGCGAGGGGTCGTTGATGTATGGCGCGGCGCGGGCGGCAACCACGTCGATGGCCACGGCGCTGGCCAAGGAGCTCGGGCCGTTCGGCATCCAGGTGAACTCGATCGGTCCGAACTTCTTCGAAAATCCCACCTACTTCCCTCCGGGCCGGGTCGAGGGGAATCGAGGTCTCCAGTCGGTGATCGCCACGCAAGTTCCGTTGCGCCGGCTCGGCCGCCAAGATGAGATGGGGGCGCTGATCTCCTTGTTGGCCTCGGGCAAGGCCCTTCCCATGACCGGCCAGTTCATCAGCTTCTCGGGAGGTTGGTATCCATGAGTGCCCCGATCGACGGGCCTACGGGCGTGTCCGAAAACGATCTGACGATGGTGCGGATGTTCATCGACGAGGCAAAGGCGGTGACGATCCTCACCGGCGCGGGCATCTCGACCGATTCGGGCATCCCCGACTTCCGCGGTCCCAAGGGCGTGTGGACCCGCAATCCCGAAGCCGAGAAGCTCTCGACCATCCAGCACTATCTGGCCAACCCCGAGGCGCGGCGCCTGTCGTGGCGGGCCCGGCTCGACAACCCGGCATGGCGCGCCGATCCCAATCCGGGACATCTTGCGCTGGTCCGACTGGAGCGACGGGGCAAGCTGCGCGGCCTCATCACCCAGAACGTCGACGGGTTGCACGGCGAAGCGGGCAACGATCCTGAGCGCATCTTCGAGGTGCACGGCACCATGCGTGCGGCGATCTGCTGGGAGTGCCATACCAAGTGGCCGATGCAGGAGATCCTCGATCGAGTGCGCCTCGGGGAGGACGATCCGCCGTGCGAGCGATGCGGCGGCATCGTGAAGAGCGACACGATCATGTTCGGTCAGAACCTCGTGCCGGAGGTGATCGATGGCGCCTTCGACGCGGCGGGCGCGTGCGATCTGTTCATCGCCATCGGCACGACGTTGGCGGTCTACCCCGTGGCGAACTGTCTTCCGGTGGCCAAGCGGGCAGGCGCTCGGGTGGTGATCATCAACGGCGAGCCCACGGAGATGGACGGCTTGGCCGATGTGGTGCTGCGCGGCTCGATCAGCGAGATCCTGCCCGAGCTGATGTGAGCGCCGCGCGCACGCGACTCGCGCTCACTTGCTGGGCGGAGGGGGTCCCTGCATGAATCCGCCGTCGGTGTCCAATACCGAGCCGGTGGTGTACGACGCCTGATCGGACAGCAGCCAAGCCACGGCCTCGGCGACCTCCTCGGGCAGACCGAACCGCTTCATCGGAACTGGTGCCGCCCACACCGTGCGCTGCTCCTCGGGGAACGACAGCATCGCCGGGGTGAGGATGGGCCCGGGGGCCACCGCGTTCACACGGATGCCGAGGTTGGCGTAGTCGAGCGCGGCGTTACGAGTGAGACCGATGACGCCGTGCTTGGTCATGACGTAGGGCGCCATGCCCCAACCAGCCTTGAGGCCGCTGCCCGAGGCCGTGTTCACGATGGCACCACCACCGTGATCGACCATGTGGGCGAGCTCTGCCCGCATGCACATCATCATGCCGCGCAGGTTGATGGCGTACAGCCGATCCCACACCTCGATCGGGGTCTCGTGGAACAAGGTCGGCGTCGTGCCGATGCCGGCGTTGTTGAGGGCCAGCTGCAGTCCGCCGAACGTCGACACCGCGAAATCGACGGCTCGCGCGGTGTGCTCGTCGTTGGTGACGTCGGTGAGGCAGAACGCGGCCTGTCCGCCGCCGCTGATGATCTCGCCGGCCACCCGTTC
>JBFWVD010000003.1:0-81606 GCA_050246915.1 Acidimicrobiia bacterium
CTCCGGTCGATCATCGGATCAAACGGGGACTGGGTCAGGCAGGCTGCGGTCCCGAAGCGCGGCATGGCAGCGACGACGGGCTGATCGTAGGGGGACCCGGGCCGGCATGGGTGTCGCGACCTCGATCGCAGGTGTCCACATCACGCGGTAATGTGTCCACATGAACGTGGGCGTACGCGAGTTGAAGCAAGGGCTGTCCGAATACCTCGATCGAGTCGCCGGTGGAGAGATCCTCACGGTGACGGACCGGGGAACACCCAAGGCCCTGATCGTGCCGATCCCGGGCCCCGGCGAGTTGCAGCGAGGCATCGACGGCGGCTGGATCCGCGAGGCTCACCAGATGGGTCTGGCTCGCATCCGCCGAGCCCCAGGTCGCGCCTCGACAACATCCGTGCTCAGCGAGGACCGCGATCAGTGACGACATATGTCGACTCCAGCGCTCTGCTCAAGCGATACGTCGAGGAGCACGACTCCGATGTCGCCGACAGACTGCTGGACGCCGACCCGGTGCTGGTGACCTCGTGGATCACGGCGGTCGAGGTCCGGCGAAACCTCCCCCGCCTCGTGGATCCGAAGTACCTCCCCGAACTGAGGCGACAGTTCGAGACCGATCTCGAATCCTTCGCGCTGATCGCGTGCACGGAGTCGACGGCCAAGGTCGCCGCTGACATCGCCGAGACGCTCGGCGTGAGATCACTCGACGCGATCCACCTCGCGTCGGCTCAGCGACTGTTGATCGCCGATCTACGGTTCATCACCTTCGACTTCCGCCAAGCCCAGGCCGCCCGATCCCTCGGCATGGTCGTCGCCGGCGCCTAGATGTGACCCAAAAGCACGATGGCCCGAACCCATGTCGGGTTCGGGCCATCGAAGATGCCAGGTGACATCACGCAGTGGACCGGGAAGGATTCGAACCTCCGTAGGCTGTGCCGGCTGATTTACAGTCAGCTCCCTTTGGCCGCTCGGGCACCGATCCGTGCGACCAGCGAGGTTAGCTCCCTCCCCCCAGGGTTTGTCGAAAGTAGCGTTGGGCCATGCCGTCATTCGATGTCGTCTCCGAAGTCGACCAGCAGGAAGTGAAGAACGCGATCGATCAGGCCCAGCGCGAGCTGGCCAACCGATTCGACTTCAAAGGCACCGACTCCTCCATCGAGCTCGAGGGTCTCGTCATCAAGCTCGCATCGGTCTCCGAGGACCGCATCAAGGCGGTGAAGCTCCTCGTCGAGGAGAAGCTGGTGAAGCGAGGCGTCTCCCTCAAAGGTGTCGAGTGGGGCAAGGTCGAAGACGCCGCCGGTGGCCGCTCGCGCCAGTCGGCCACGCTGCAGGCCGGCATCTCCACGGACCGGGCCAAGCAGATCAACAAGGCCATCAAGGAGTCAGGCCTCAAGGGTCTGTCGTCGCAGACCCAAGGCGACCAGGTCCGTGTGACGGGCAAGAAGCGAGACGACCTCCAGGCGGCTATCGCCCTCCTCAAAGAGGGCGACTACGGCATCCCGCTGCAGTTCAACAACTTCCGCGACTGAACTCCGCCAAGCGCGGCCACCCGGCGTCGGCTGTCACCCGGGGGACATGAGGGTTTCCGGAGGATTTTCCTCTCAAGATCTTCGCCACCCGAGTCGATCTTCGGGACATGGTGGAGTCGATCCAGGCAGCAGCAAGCGGCATCCAAGCCGCTGCGGCGATGCTCGACGATTCGGCGCGCCAACTCGAAGTCCCCATGCGCACCGTGGCCTCACAGGCCGTTGGGGGCACAGGCGACCACGCCCCGCAGACCGATCCGACCAAGGACGGCATCGCCTACGGGCCCGATGGCACGGCCGTGCGTAGTGGACCGACCACCGATCTGAGCGGCCAGCCGACCGGCGAGTGGCCGCCAGGTTCGGTGTTCGCTCCCGGCTTCTTGCACGCCGATCGACGTGGGTTGGTGGAATGGCCCGGTCTCGACGCCCAGGTGAGCCAATACCTGGCCAAGCGCTCGGTGGCCGCGAATGCAGCGGTGTTCCGTCATGCGCAAGAGGCCTACGCGGCGATCAACGCCCTCGCCAGCTGAGGCTCTCCACCTCGGCGTACGCATCTTGATGCGCCGTAGCGCACATCACGATGTAGCCTTTGGTTGTGCGCACGACCGTCGACCTCGACCCCGATGTGCTCGCCGCAGTCGAGGTGCTCCAGCAGGACCGCCACCTCGGTCGAAGCGAGGCGGTGAACGCGCTGATCCGTGCAGGTGTGGTTGCAACTCGGTCGCAACCCAAGGAATTCGTGCAACGTACCGCGGCGCTCGGTCTTCGCGTCGACGTCTCGAACGTGGCCGATGCGCTCGAAGCCCTCGAAGGTGTCGAACGCCGCTGATGCTGGTCGATGCGAACCTCTTGCTCTACGCGGTGGACGAGACCAGCACGTTCCACGAACGGGCCCACGCATGGCTCACCGACATGCTCAATGGCCCCTGTCGCGTGGGATTCCCGTGGATGAGTCTGGTGGCGTTCATGCGCATCAGTACCAACGCGCGAGCGACTACTCGGCCGCTCACGTCGTCATTGGCCGCCGGCTTCGTACGGGACTGGCTCAGCGCCGACGCCGCATGGACCCCTGGCCCTGGACCGCGCCATGGTGAGATCGTTCTGTCGATGATCGAGACAGGTCAGCTGTCCGGGAATCTGGTCAGCGACGCGCATCTCGCAGCAATCGCCGTCGAGCACGGTTTGGTGCTGGCTTCCAACGATTCCGACTTTGCCCGATTCAGCGCACTGCGCTGGGAGAATCCGCTCGCCGGGTGATCGGTCACCGGGCTACTCGTAGTAGCCGGAGTGGATGTAGACGCAGTGGACGCCGTTCTCGCGGAACATAGCCACGTTGCGCCGATCGTCCTCGAACGCCAGTAGCACTTCGAAGCCGTGTTCGCGCAGGGCCGCCAAGCTGTCGTGCTTGAACGCCGAAGACGTTCGATGGTCACGGTCATCGCGCATCAACAGCGCGTCCCATCGGACCTCGTAACGCTCGAGCCACGCCAGCGTCTCGCGCAACACACGCGCCGGTCGCGCCGTGAGCAGCACGATGTGCAGCGTCGGGTCGAGCAGATCCAGCAACTTGTGCACGTCGTCGGCGATGGGATCGTCGCCACACGCCTCGAAGAACGCCTTCCAGTCCTTGGTGGGCTTGGAGTCATCGAGGAAGTGCTGACGCCCGGCGGCGTCGGAGAGCACACCGTCCATGTCGAACACGACACAGCGGCCGCGCACCGGTCCGTCGCGCCACGTCCAACTCGCTGCGGGGGTGGTGATGGCGTGACTCCTCAGTCTTCTTGCGGTGCGTGGGTAGCCCGATCACGGATCTCGGCGACGACGTTGGGATCGGCGAGCGTGGTGGTGTCCCCCAGCGCTCGCCCCTCGGCCACATCTCGCAGCAATCGCCGCATGATCTTGCCGGACCGTGTCTTGGGCAGATCGGGCGTGAACACGATGGTCTTGGGGCGAGCGATGGGTCCGATCTCATGCGCCACATGGGCTCGCAGCGCTTCCCCATGTGCCGCATCGCTGGCGATACCCGATCGCAGCGTCACGAAAGCCACGATGGCCTGACCGGTGGTGGCATCGTTGGCGCCCACCACCGCTGCCTCGGCCACCGTCGGATAGCTCACCAACGCCGACTCGACCTCGGTGGTCGAGATGCGATGGCCGCTCACGTTCATGACGTCATCGACGCGACCGAGCAGCCACAGATACCCGTGGTCGTCGAGCTTGGCGCCATCGCCGGCGAAGTAGCGACCTGGGAAGCGGCTCCAGTAGGTCTCGCGGTATCGCTCAGGATCGCCCCAGATACCGCGCAACATGCCCGGCCAGGGCTGTGTCAGCGTGAGGTAGCCGCCGCCCTTGGTGACCACTGCGCCGTTGTCGTCGACGAGCTCGGCGCCGATGCCCGGGAGCGGGAACGTGGCCGAACCGGGCTTGAGTGTGGTGGCGCCGGGCAGCGGGCTGATCATGATGCCGCCGGTCTCGGTCTGCCACCACGTGTCCACGATGGGGCAGCGATCGCCACCGATGTGTTCGTGGTACCACATCCACGCTTCGGGGTTGATGGGCTCCCCCACCGATCCGAGCAGACGCAACGACGACAGATCGTGCTTGGCCGGCTCGTCGTCGCCCCATTTCATGAACGTGCGAATGGCGGTGGGCGCGGTGTAGAAGATCGTGACCTTGTACTTGTCGACGATCTCCCACAGGCGATCGTTGCCGGGGAAGTTGGGCACGCCCTCGTACATCACCTGCGTGGCACCGTTGGCCAACGGGCCGTACACGATGTAGCTGTGGCCGGTGACCCAACCGACATCCGCGGTGCACCAGTAGATGTCGGTCTCGGGATGCAGATCGAACACGTACTTGTGCGTGAACGCCACCTGGGTGAGATAGCCACCGGTGGTGTGCATGATGCCCTTGGGCTTACCGGTGGTGCCGGACGTGTAGAGCAAGAACAGCAGTTGCTCGGAGTCCATCGGCTCGGCCGGGCAGACCGGATCGGCCGCGGCAACGAGCTCGTGGTACCAGTGATCGCGCCCCGTCTGCATGGCGACGCCGTTGTGGCCGCGCTGCACGACGACCACGTGCTCGATGCTCGGGCAGTTGGCCACCGCCTCGTCGGCCTGCGGCTTGAGCGGAAACACCTCACCGCGGCGATAGCCGCCATCGGCGGTGATGAGCACCTTGGCCTCGGCATCGTTGATGCGGTCGGCAAGCGCGGTTGACGAGAAGCCGCCGAACACGACCGAATGGGCCGCACCGATGCGGGCGCACGCCAGCATGGCCACCGCCGCCTCGGGGATCATCGGCAGGTAGATGTTGACGCGATCGCCCTTGGCCACCCCGAGGCCGATGAGAGCGTTGGCGAATCGCTGCACCTCGGCGAGCAACTCGGCATAGGTGATGGCTCTCGAGTCGCCGGGTTCGCCTTCCCACAAGATGGCGATCTTGTCGCCCTTGCCGGCGTTCACGTGGCGATCGAGGCAGTTGTGGGAGACGTTCAGCGTCCCGCCGATGAACCACTTCGAGAACGGAAGATCCCACTCGCAGATCGTGTGCCAATCACTCGACCAGTCGATGAGCTCGGCGGCCTGACGCGCCCAGAACCCTTGGTAGTCCTCGGCGGCGGCGTCGTAGAGATGGGTCCCCGCCACCAGGGTGTCGCGCTTGAACGATTCCGGTGGTGGGAACAACCGGTTCTCGAGCAGCAGATCATCGATGGCCTGATGCTGTTCTTCGGACATCTCGCTCCCCCAGGTGTGCGTTCCCGGGCGAACCCTAGTTGCCGATCATCCAGGGCGCGCAGGGGCCGCTGGTGTGGTGCTCCCGTCGATCAGACGTGCCACTCCATGACTTGGAACGCGCCGAGTCCGTTCGGGTCGAGCAACGCTTCGGCCTCGCGAACGCGGCTGCGACCTCGCAGTGCAGCAAGGTCCCCGCGGGCCGCGCCGGCCTCCCACGCCGCACGGCCCTCGGCCACGAGATCATCGATACCGTGCTCGCGGAGCCAGTCGGCCTGCGACACCACCCGAGCGGGTCGCTTCACCCGGATGAGTTGATCGATGGCGACGTCGCTGGTGATGTCCTGCGTACCTGGGGCCTCGAGCGGGTGCCCGCCGCGCTCATGGCCGCGATAGGTGCGCAGCCACGTGCCATCGGCGGCCATCTCATCGCTGTAGCGCGCGTAGTCGATGCACATCACGCGACCGCGCTCCACCACGGCCAGGGCGTCGGCCAGCCACGACCACACCCCGATCTGCACCGGGATACGAGCACCGTCGGGCGCATCGGGCGCTAACGACTCGGCCAACTCCCGATGTCCTTGCGGCGCATCGACGAGCACCTCGACGAGGTGGTCGCCCTCGACGCCGACGAGGACCTCGAGCCAACGACCTTCGGAGCGATGGCAGAGTGCGAACGGCAGGTTGTCGAGCAGTTCGTTGGCGATCACCATGCCCACCACTGCTTCGCGCGGGAGCTCACCCAGGCTCACCGCGATGGGGCCACGGGCATCGGGTGGCTCCTCCTCCCCGTGCGCCGTCGGGAAGGCACCGATGGCTGCCTCGAGCGGCAGGCCGCTGCGATGCAACTCACGTTGCGCCTCCGAGCGTTCGACCATCACATAGCGCAACGCAGTTGCGCAGCGGGGCTGCGCCGCGAGGACCGCTCGGGCCAAGGTTCCCGGACCAGCACCGCACTCGACGATCACGAACACCTGGGGTTGGCCGAGATCGTCCCAACACGCGTCGATGGCCCGTGCCACAACAGCACCGAACAACGGGCCCACCTCGGGGCTGGTGATGAAGTCGCCGCGGCGGCCCGCTACCCCACCGGCTGAGTAGAAGCCGAGTGGATGGTAGAGCGCGAGCTCGAGATAGCGGTCGAAGCTGAGCGGGCCGTGGCGATCGATCCGCGCCGCTATCACCTCGTACAGCGCGCTCATGCCCGGACGCTGTTCTTCAGTGCCTTCGTCAGCGCGTTCGTCAGGGTGAGGCGAACTGGGCGATGTCGCCGAACCGCAGCACGATCTGCGGCACGATGCCGATGGCCAACGTGGCCACGGTGCAGATGGTGAGTGCAGAGATGAGCGACGCCGGGGTGCGCACCGGGGAGGTGTCACCGTCGGGCGCCGGCATGAACCACATCTGCTTGGCGACGTTCAAGTAGTAGTAGAGCGCGATCACCGAGTTGACGACACCGATGATCGCCAGCGCGATGGCCCAACCGTTGTTGGACCCGGTGAGCGACTTGAACACGTAGAGCTTGGCGATGAACCCGCCAGTGGGCGGGATGCCGCCGAGCGACACGAGGAAGATGGTCATCACGACAGTGAGGCCTGGCGCGTAGTCGAACAAGCCGCCGAACGACTTGATCTCACCCGACCCGGTCTTGCGTGACACGGCGAGGATCACCGAGAACGCACCGAGGTTCATGGCGGCGTACACGATGAGGTAGGTCACGATGGCGACGAGCGCATCGTGTGTCGCCTCGGGCGAACGGCCCACGACCGCGAGCGGCATGATGATGAAGCCACCTTGCGCAATGGACGAGTACGCCAGCATTCGCACGATGTTCGTCTGCTTGAGCGCCGTCAGGTTGCCGAGCGTCATGGTGAGCGCAGCCAAGATCCAGAACACCGGCTGCCAGGTGTCCTTGGCGGCCGGGAAGGCCGCGAACACCAGCGTGAGCAGGGCAACGAACCCAGCGGCCTTGGAGGCCACCGACAAGAACGCGGTCACCGGTGTGGGCGCGCCTTCGTAGGTGTCCGGCGCCCATGAATGGAACGGCACGGCGCTCACCTTGAAGGCGAAGCCGATGAGGATGAACAAGATGCCGAGCGCAAGGATCGGTGTGTTGCCTTCGGCGCTCACGTAGTCGGCGATGCCGGCGAAGGTCATGGTGCCCGACTCGCCGTACAGCAGGCTCATGCCGTACAGCATGATCGCCGAGGCGAACACGCCGAGCAGGAAGTACTTCATGCCCGCTTCGTTGCTCTTGAGATCACGCTTGCGCCACGCGGCGAGCATGTAGCTCGGGATCGACAGGAACTCGAACGCCACGAACATGGAGATGAGATCTCGACTCGACGAGATCATCAACATGCCGAGCACGCTGGTGAGCACCAGGAAGTAGTACTCGCCTTGGTAGTAGTCGCCCTCGTCGACGTACGTGGTGGACATGAGGATGACCACGTAGGCAGCGATGCAGAACAGCGCTTTGAGCACGAGCGAGAAGTCGTCGACGACGTAGCCGCCACCGAACATCACGCGTGCGGGTCCGTCATCGAGAGCCAACGACAAGAGCGGGATGAGGGTACCGAGCAGGCCGAAGCCGGCGATCGTCGAGGTGGTCCATTTCTGGCGCTCGGGGAGGAGCATCTCCACGATCAGCAGCAGACAGATCACCCCGCCGAGAACGATCTCGGGGGCGAGCGCGTGGTAATCGACGTACGGCGACTTCCAACTCGACGTCTGAGCGAGGACCGTGGACAGCACGTCGATCAGCCCTTGAACGCCACGAGCGTCTGGATGACGGCTCCGTCAGTGATCTTGAACAGCAGGTTGGGCACCACGCCGAGCACGATGATCGAGATCAGCAGCGGCACCCAAGCGAGGTACTCGCTCACGTGCACGTCATGGATGTGGTGATGAGCGAACTCACCCTTGGGCTCACCGAACGCCGTGCGCTGCAAGAGCCACAGCAGATAGGCCGCCGCGAGCACCGTGCCGAGGGCCGCGACGATCATGTAGGCGCGGAAGAGGTCGGTGTTGAGGGCCGGAGCCGGGTTGTAGGCGCTCATGATGGCGGGGAACTCACCCCAGAAGCCGGCGAGGCCGGGCAGACCGAGCGACGCCATCGAGCACATGCCGAGGATCCACCCCAGGCGCGGTGCCTGCTTGAGCAGACCGCCGAGCTTGGCGATCTCGAGGGTGTGATAGCGCTCCTTCACCGAGCCGGCCAGGAAGAACAACATGCCGGTGATGAGGCCGTGCGCCACCATGCCGAACACCGCGGCGTTGACGCCGAAGTCGGTGAGGGTGGAGATGCCGAGCATGACGTACCCCATGTGGGCCACCGATGAGAAGGCGATGAGTCGCTTCATGTCGGTCTGGGCCAAACAGCCGAGGGCGCCGTAGATGATGCCGACCACGGCGAGCCCGCCGATCCACGGTGCGAACTTCTCGGCGCCGTAGGGGAGGATCGGGATGGCGATGCGGATGAAGCCGTAGGTACCGAGCTTCAGCAAGATGGCGGCCAGGATCACCGACCCCTGGGTGGGCGCTTGGGTGTGGGCGTCGGGCAACCAGGTGTGGAACGGGAACATCGGCACCTTCACGGCGAAGCCGATGAACATGCCACCGAAGATGAGCAGCTGCGTCCCGTGGGGCAGGTCCGCCCCCGCCTCGATGAGACGCTGGATCGAGAACCCGTCAGCGACATCGTTGCCGCCGGTCTTGAAGAACAGTGCCAGGAAGGCGACGAGCATGAGCGACGAACCGAACGCCGTGTAGAGGAAGAACTTGATGGAGGCGTACTGCCGGTTCTCGCCACCCCACACACCGATCATGAAGTACATCGGCAGCAGCACGAGCTCGAAGAACACGAAGAACAAGATCAGATCTTGGGAGATGAAGGTGCCGTTCATGCCCACCTCGAGCACGAGCATCAACATCAAGAACGCCTTGGGGTTGCCCGGGTCGGGCACATGGTTCCAGGAGTAGATCATCACCAGCACGGTGATCACCGTGGACAGCACGAGCATCGGGAGAGAGATGCCGTCGATGCCGACGATGTATCGAGCGTGCAGGACCTTGATCCACGATTCGTTGGCGTAGTACTGCAGATCGCCGGTGCGGTCGTAGTCGAAGTCGGCGAGCAGATAGATGGCCACGCCCATGGTGGCCAGCGCGGTGACCAACGCGATCACCTTGTGGAGCTGCTCTTCGGCCTTCGGCACGATCATCATGACCAACATGCCGGCGAGCGGCAGGAAGGTGACGACGCTGAGCGCCCAGTTGTTGTCAGTGAGGTGCTGCATGGTCGTTCGTTATCTCCCGTTGACGTAGACCACGAGGATCAGTGCGCCGATCGCCGCGGCACTGAAGAGCAGTGACGCGTAGTTCTGGACCTTGCCGGACTGCAGTGGTCGCAATCCGCTTCCGCTTGCCTCCGAGACCTTTCCGGTCCCGTTCACGATGCCATCGACCACGCCCTGATCGATGTACTTGTACACCCAACGACTGGACTTCACCGACTCCCGGCCGACCAGGTTGACGATGCCGTCGAGGACGTTCTGGTTGATCCAGTACGCCGCCTTGGCGATCGGCCCGGCAATGCCGCGGACGATGACCTTCTCGTAGAGATCGTCGAGGTAGTACTTGTTCCACGCGAACGCGTACAGCCCCTTGGCCAACTTGTTGCGCTGGGTCAGGCCGGCGAACTTGCCCTGCGAGTACACCGCACGACTGAGACCGAAGCCGATGACGAACGCTGCGAACACGATGATGATCGACGGTGCCGCCTTGGCCCATTCGAACGGGGCGTGGTCGATCTCGGGGAAGAAGCTCATCGCCTCGTTGGCACCGGGCTCGACCCACTCGGTGAACTTCTCGATCTCGAGGAACGCCGCGTTGAGATAGCCGGCCCCGATGGCGCCGATGGAGAGGAGCAAGAGCGGCAGCGTGATCTGCCACGGTGACTCGTGCGGGCCGTGTGCGGCACCGTGGTCGTCGCCGTGCGCACCGTGTGCCCCAGCGCCGTGGGCGTCGTGACCGTGGGCGTCATGACCGTGCGCAGCGTGGGCCAGCACCGCGTGAGCCTCCGCCTCGTCGAGCGCAGCGGTGTCTTCGTGCGCGCCGGTGTCGTGCGCGACGCCGTGGGCACCGGCTTCGTCATGATGCTCGCCGGCCGCCGCGCCGCGGGCCTCACCGAAGAAGGTGAGGTACACACAGCGCGCCATGTAGGCCGTGGTGAAGAACGCACCGATGAGACCGATGATCTGGAAGGTCTCGTAGCCGTTGTGGCCGGCGTTGTCGATGATCTCGTCCTTGGAGAAGAAGCCCGCCAAGAGCGGCACACCGGTGAGGGCGAGGGTGGAGATCATGAACGTGATGAACGTGATGGGCATCTTCTTGCGGAGACCGCCCATGTCCTTCTTCATATCGAAGGAGTGATGCGAACCCGAATGCGCCACCGAGCCTGCGCCGAGGAACAGGCACGCCTTGAAGAACGCGTGGGTGAAGATGTGGAACACCGCCGGGGTCCAGGCGCCGACGCCGAGGCCCATGAGCATGTAGCCCAACTGGCCCACCGTCGAATATGCCAGCACCTTCTTGATGTCCACCTGCACCAAGGCCAAGAAGCCCGAGATGATGATGGTGACGCCGCCGATGAGCGCCATGGCGTTCACGCCGCCGTCGGCGATCGAGAAGCCGTCGTAGAACACCGGGTACAGACGAGCGGCGAGGAAGATGCCGGCAACGACCATGGTGGACGAGTGCAACAGCGCGCTGACCGGGGTGGGGCCGGCCATGGCGTCGGGCAACCAGGTGTGCAACGGGAATTGACCCGACTTGCCGATCACCGCGACGAGCAATGCGATGGACGCCCACAACAGATGGGTGTGGTTGGCATCACCGCTCGACGCCCACGCCATGATCCCGTTGATCGAGAAGCCGTTCTGGCCCGGGAGGTTCTCGGTGATCCAGGCATTCGACGAGAAGTAGATGATGGCGATGCCGCACAGCAGTCCGACGTCACCGGTGCGCACGGTGAAGAAGGCCTTCAGCGCCGCCCGAGCGTTGGGGTACTCCTCCCACCAGTGACCGATGAGCATGAACGAGCACAGACCCATGATCTCCCAGCCGAGGAGCAGCAAGATCGTGCTCTCGGCCAGAACCATGGTGAGCATGCCGGCAGCGAACAACGTGAGCGCCGCGAAGAAGTGCGTGTAGCGCCGATCGCCTCGTACGTACTCGGTCGAGTAGAGCTGGATCAGCGTGGCGATGAAGGTGACGACCACGATGAGCATCACCGAGAGCCCGTCGACGTGGGTGCCGATGGTGAACTTGGTGCCGCCCGATTGCCACCAGTTCCACTGATGGATCACCGGATCGATGAACGGGCGCACGTGATGCTCGCCCTCAGCAGCCGACAACCGCATCGAGCGCCCCAGCGTGGACAGCAGGCCACCGGCCTCATGCCCTCCGGCCTCTTCGGCGGAGTGGACACGGGCGATCCACTGCACCGCCGTGCCCACCGAGAGGACGAACGACGACAGCAGCGACAAGATGCCGATCTCGCTGCCCTTCATCGGCAGCTTCTTGCCGAGCAGGATGATGATGGCGAACCCGATGGCGGGGATGACCGGAATGATCCACGCGTGGTCGAGGAACCAGCCACCTTTGAGGATGACCTCGGTGGCGGCTTCTGCGGTTTCGTGGACGGTCTCTTCGGCGAAGATCATTGCCGACTCAGCCCTTCATGACGCTGAGCTCGTCGAGCGAGACACTGCGCCGGTTGCGGTAGATGAGCAGGACGATGGCCAGACCGACACCGACCTCGGCGGCGGCCACGGCGATGACGTAGAGGGCGAAGACCTGACCGTCGACGTTGCCGTGTTTGAGGGCGAAGGCGATGAAGTTCAGGTTCACGGCGTTCAAGATGAGCTCGATGCTCATGAGCACCAAGATGGCGTTACGACGGGCGATGACCCCGTAGACACCGGTGCAGAAGAGCACTGCGCCGAGGAGCAGGAACTGGTTGATGAGCATGCTCGTTTCCCCCCTCAGTCTTTCTTGGCCAGCACGATGGCGCCCACGAGGGCGGCGAGCAGCACGAACGACAGCGCCCAGAACGGGAGCAGATACGTACCGAAGATCGAGTCGCTGACCGCCTCGGTGGACGCGGTCGCCAGTTGCCCGGTGGCGTCGGGGAGCTTGTCGTCTTCGTACGCGTCGATCAGCACCCAGCTGAGCACGCCGAGCAGGATCACCGCGGCGAACACGCCAGCGGGCCACTGCTTGTTGTTGAGCTCCTTTTCGTGCCCGAGTGAAGCTCGGGTGAGCATGGTGCCGAACAAGAACAACACCACGATGGCGCCGACGTACACGAGCACCTGTGTGGCGGCGACGAACTCGGCGGCCAGCAAGATGTATTGCGCGGCAGAACCGGCCAGCACGAGCACCAACCACAGTGCAGCGTGCACGACGTTGCGGGTGGTCACGACGCGGATGGCTCCGAACACCATCAGCGCCGCGATGATGCCGAAGGCGATGTTCTGGGCAACCAGGGTCTCAGCAGCGAGCAGCATCGGTCACTTCTTCTTCTTGTCAGCGCCGGCTTCGAGCTCGGGTGCCTCGGGGACGGTCTCCATCCATTGGCCGAGCTTGTTCTTGTCGTGCAGCAGATCGGCGATGCGGGTCTCGGAGTACTCGAACTCCGGGCTCCAGAAGATGGCATCGAACGGGCACACCTCGACGCAGATGCCGCAGTACATGCACAGCGCGTAATCGATGTCGAAACGGTCGAGGGCGCTCACCGTGCGCGGCTTGCCGCCGGCGCGACGAGGCGGAGCGAGCTCCTTGTGACCTTCGATGTAGATGCACCAGTCGGGGCACGAGCGCACACACAGCATGCAGACCGTGCAGTTCTCTTCGCGCAGAGCGATGACGCCGCGGGCACGGATGGGTGGTGCTTCCTTCTCGTGCGGATACTGCACGGTGACGGCACCGCCGCCCATCTTCTTGGGCTTCATGGTCTGGACCATGGTGGCCATGGTGACCTTGAGGCCGGTGATCATGCCGGGGACCTTGGGCTTGGGAGGCATCAGAAAGCCACCTTGAGAACTGCGGTTGCGGCGATGTTGGCGAGCGACACCGGGATGAGGAACTTCCACGCGAACTGCTGCAGCTGGTCCTCACGGAATCGTGGGTAGCTGACCCGGAACCAGAACACGAGGAACGAGATGCCCACGATCTTGGCGAACAGCAGCAACGGCCCGACCACGTTCATGATGTCGGCGTCGTAGGTGCCCCACGGCAGTCCCCAACCACCGAGGAAAAGCGTGGCCGCGATGGCGCTGAAGGCGCCGACGGAAGCGAACTCGCCGATGAAGAAGAGCAAGAAGCGCATGCCCGAGTACTCGGTCATGTAGCCGGCCACGAGCTCGGACTCAGCGATCGGCATGTCGAACGGCGTCTGCGACAACTCCGCTTGCATCGACACGAGGAAGATGAGGAAGCCGACGAACTGGGTGAGGATGTAGGGGTTCCCGAGGCCGCCCCAGCCGAAGATCTCACCGTTGTTCTGCTGGAACACGATGCCTTGCATGTTGAGCGTGCCGGCCTGGATGACCACGCCGACGACGGCGAGCACCATCGGGAGTTCGTAGGCGATGAGCTGACCAGCGGCCCGCAGTCCGCCCATGAGCGAGTACTTGTTGGCGCTCGACCAACCGGCCATCAAGATGCCGAGCACGCTCACCGAGCTGACCGCGAGGGCGAAGAAGATGCCCACCGACAGATCGGAGAAGAAGGCATCGGGACCGAACGGCACGATGATGTACACGAGGAACGTGCTCATCACCACGATGAGCGGCGCCAGGTTGAAGATGCGACGATCGGCGCCGTCGGGAGCGAGGTCTTCCTTCTGCAGGAACTTCGCCACTTCGGCGAGCAACTGCATGGAGCCGTACGGGCCGGCTTCCATGGGGCCGAGACGGCTCTGCATGAAGCTCATCATCTTGAACAAGAAGAGGTAGACGAGCGTGCCCGCGGGAAGCAGGACGGCGAGCAGGACGCCGACGACCCGCAGGATCGAGGACTGCCAATATGCGAGTTCGATGGCAAGCATCATCGATCGATGTCCCCGAGGATGAAGTAGAGCGACGCCAGGATGGAGATCACGTCGGGAACCAGCGTGCCTCGCAGGAGCCACGGTGTGATCGAGACGTTGGAGAACGACGCCGAGCGGATCTTCACCCGGAACGGTCCGGTGTCGCCCTTGGACACGACGTAGTAACCCATCTCACCGAGTGGGTTCTCGGTCGACACCCAGGCTTCGCCCTCGGGCACTTTGATGATGCGAGGCACCTTGGCCATGACCGGACCGGACGGCAGCGAATCGAGCAGTTGATCGACGATCTTGGTGGACTCGCGCACCTCCTGGAGGCGCACCCAGTACCGGGCGAACGAATCGCCGTCGGGATGGGTGATGACCTTCCAGTCGCACTTGTCCCACGCCATGGGCAGCTTCTGATCGCGCCGGAGGTCCCAGTCGACACCCGAGGCGCGGATGTTGGCGCCGGAGAGGCCGTACGCCAGTCCGACCTCCTTGGGGATGACGCCGATGCCGCGGGTACGAGCCTGGAAGATCTCGTTGCCCACGAGCAGATCGTCCATCTCGTCGCAGAAGTTGCGCAGCTTGACCATGCAGGCCTTGGTCTCTTCGATCCAGCCCTTGGGCAGATCGTCCTTGAGGCCGCCGATGCGATCGAAGTTGGGATGGAAGCGACCGCCGGTGGCCGCTTCGATCTGGTTGAGCACGTACTCGCGATCGCGGAAGGCGAAGAACACCGGGGTCACTGCGCCGAGCTGCACGCCCATGTCGCCGAGGAACAACGAGATGTTGGCGATGCGGGAGAGCTCGAACAAGATCGTGCGGATGTATTGGGCGCGTGGCGGGGCCTCGACATCCATGAGCTTCTCGGCAGCGAGGATGAACGGAACCTCGTTGGCGAAGCTGCCCAACCAATCGATGCGGTTGATGAGCGTGGTCACCTGCGGGAAGGACCGCACCTCGGTGAGCTTTTCGTAGCCGCGGTGCATGTAGCCCGCGGATGGCTCGGCCCACACGACCTGCTCGCCGTCGAGGCGCACGATGATGCGAAGCGTTCCATGGGTGGCGGGATGCTGTGGCCCGATGTTGAGGGTCATGCCCTCGGCCTCGAGCTCCACGTTCACGCGAGCATCGGCGGCCTTCGCGGCGATGTAGGCGAGCTGCTGGCGATCGGAGATCTGGGTCACGACGCGTCTCCTTCGCCTTCGTCGTCGCCACCGGGCATCGGCTCGACATCGACGATGCCGGGCCACGGCTTCACCAGTCGGGCGAGCAGCGGGAAGTCCTTGCGCAACGGGTGCCCTTCGAACTCGGTCGGCAGGTACATGTTGACCAGATTGGGATGGCCGTCGAACTCGATGCCGTACATCTCCCAGCACTCCCGCTCGTGCCAGTTGGCACCGGGGTACACGGTGGTGAGCGTGGCGATGCGCGGATCGTCGTCGGCCACATCGGCCTTGAGCGTGATCCCCACGCGCCGCTTGGTGGAGTAGAGCCGCACGAAGACCTGCCAACGGGTGTTGCCACCGGCGTAGCCCTGCACGATGGCGGTCGAGCGCTCGGGCGGCGGCTCGGTGGGATCGTCCTCACCCTTGCCGAACGGCGACGGCAGCCAGTCGAGACCCGACAGGAAGCAGAAGTAGTCCATGGCCAGCAGATCACGACATGCCGTGACGGCCTTGACCCACGCGTCGCTGCGGACGCGCACCCACAGATCGTCACCCGGCTTGACCAACACACCTTCGACGGCATCGCCGAGCACGGCCGTGAGTCGCTCGACCATGGCGTCGCGCAGCTCGTCGGTTGCGGGAGCGAGCGCGGTGTCCTCAGTTGACGACACTGGGCTCACCTCGCTTCGCGTCAGCCTTGGCGACCTTCGCCGCAGCGCCCTTGGTGACTGGCGCGGTCATCTCGCCGAACGACTTGCCCGCCCAACGCTGCGACATGTCCTCGCTCTTGATGCGCTGTTGCAGCAGCACGATGGCCTCGAGCAAGGCCTCCGGACGCGGCGGGCAGCCCGGCACGTAGACGTCCACCGGGATGATCTGATCGACGCCCTTGGTGACCGAGTAACTGTCCCAGTACGGACCGCCGCAGTTGGCGCACGAACCCATGGAGATGACGTACTTCGGATCGGGCATCTGCTCGTAGAGACGGCGGATGGACGGCGCCATCTTGTCGGTCACCGTGCCGGAGACGCAGACCAGGTCGGCCTGGCGAGGGCTGGCCGGCAGCGGGATGACTCCGAGGCGCATCACGTCGTAGCGCGGCGAGGCGAAGGCAGCACCCATCTCGATGGCGCAGCACGCGAGGCCCCACTGGTACACCCACATCGAATACGACCGGCCCAGATTGAGCAGCGTGGTCAGCGACTTGGGCACGCGGCCCTTTTCGACCATTCCCATGTCAGACCCACCGCAGTACGCCCTTGCGCCAGGCGTACACCAGGCCAAGGAGCAGGATGAAAACGAAGACGCCCATTTCGACCAGTCCGAAGCCGCCGTAGGCCTCGAGTCGGGTTGCCCACGGGAAGATGAACACTGCTTCGACGTCGAAGATCACGAACAAGACGGCGAAGAGGTAGTAGCGGATCTGGCTCTGAGACCAGCCATCGCCGACAGGGTCCACACCGGACTCATAGGCGATGCGCTTTTCCCGCGTCGGTTTCTTGGGACGGAAGAGGGAGCCGAGGGCAAGGATCCCGCCGGCCAATGCCAAGGCCAGCAGGGAGAAGATGACCACGGTGAGGTAACTGCGCAGGAACTGCGACATAGCATCGGCGACCTTACTCTCGCCGCCCTCGCGGAACGGAAACCTCCGGTGCCGACGATGACCTTGGTCCTCAGGCCGCGCTCGGTGTAAGGCGAGGCCGCCGCCGCCGAACCTGGTGTCGTTGTGCACCGATCAGGTGCGAAAGTGCACCAGCTTCCGGTGCGGACGCGGCGGCGCCGAGCCTCACGCCTCGGAGAAGTGGATGGCCCGGGTCTCGCTGTAGTGCTCGAGTGCCCCCATGCCCAGCTCGCGGCCGAGGCCGCTCAGCTTGAACCCACCGAAGGTCGCCTGGGTGTGGGCGCTCGAGTTGGAGTTCACCGACAAGATCCCGGTGCGCAGCTGGCGGCTCACCCGAAGCGCCCGACCCAGATCGCGGGTCCACAGCGAACCGGACAGCCCGAATGGCGAGTCGTTGGCGATGGCGACGGCGTCGTCCTCGTCCCGGAACGAGATGACCGCGGCCACGGGGCCGAAGACCTCCTCGCGGGCCAGGCGGTGATCGTTGCGCACACCGGCCACCACCGCGGGCGTGAGGAAGAAGCCAGCCTGGAGCGCGCCATCGCTGGGCGCCCGGCCACCCACGACGAGCTCTCCGCCTTCGGCCGTGGCGGCATCGATGTAGTCGAGGCTGACCTGACGTTGCTTGGCGCTGATGAGCGGGCCCATCTCGGTCGACGGATCGCCGGGCAGGCCGACCCGCACCGCTGCCGTCGCCGCGGCGAACCGGTTCACGACCTCGTCGTAGATCCGCTCGTGTACCAAGATCCGGCTACGGGCACAGCAGTCCTGACCCGAGTTGTCGAACACCCCGCCGGGCAGCTGGGCAACGACCTCGTCGATGTCCACGTCGTCGAACACAATGCTGGCGCTCTTGCCGCCCAACTCGAGCGAGACGCGCGCGATGTTGGGCGCCGACATCTGCAACACCCGGGCTCCGGTGGCGGGCTCGCCGGTGAAGGAGATCTTCGCGACCCGACGATCGGCCACGAGCGCGTCGCCGATCACCGCCCCCGAACCAGGGACCACGGAGATCGTCTCGGGCGGAACCCCGGCCTCGAGCAGGAGCTCCCCCAACATCAGCGCGGTGAGCGGCGTGTACGACGCCGGCTTGATGACCACCGGGTTCCCCATGGCCAGTGCCGGGGCCAGCTTGCGAGCCAGCAGCACCAACGGGAAGTTCCACGGCACGATGAGCGCGCACACGCCGACGGGCACACGCAACACGACGCACAGACCCGGCTTGTCGACCGGCGCCACCTCACCGGCGAGCTTGTCGGCCGCGCCGCCGTAGTACTCGAACAGATCGGCGACGTTGTTGATCTCCCATTGGGCGTTGCCGATGGGTTTGCCGCCGTTGCGACTCTCGATCTCCACGAAACGATCGGCGCGCTCGCGTAGCAACGTCGCGGCGCGCAGCAGGACACGGCCACGCTTCGACGGGGGCATGGTGCGCCAGGTCCCGGTGTCGAACGCGCGCTGGGCGCCCGCCACGGCCGAGTCGACGTCAACTGCTGTTGCCTTGCTCACCACCGCCATGGGAGTGCCGGTGGCGGGTTCGATGACGTCGCAGGTGTCACCGTCAGCACCGAGGCGATGCTCACCGGCGATCAGTAACGGAAGGGTCTTCACGTGCGGCAGAGTAACGGCGCCACACGGGCACCATGGGAGGGGTCATGTCAGATCGTTTGGGCGGCAAGGTCGCGTTCATCACGGGAGCGTCGAGCGGCCTCGGCCGGGTCGCGGCCGAGCTGTTCGCGGCGGAAGGTGCCAAGGTGTTCATCGCCGACATGACCGACGGTGCGGACGTGGTCGAAGCCATCCGAGCCAACGGCGGCGAAGCGGCGTGGGCGCGCACCGATGTGACCGATTCCGACAGCGTCCTGGCCGCAGTCGAGGAGTGCGCCGAGGTCTTCGGTGGACTGAACGTGCTCTACAACAACGCCGGTATCTCTCCCGGTGACGATGACGGGCCCACCAACACCAGCGTCGAGACGTTCGATCTGGTGATGAAGGTGAACGTGACCGGCGTGTTCCTGGGGTGCAAGCACGCCATCCCGGTGATGCTCGATTCCGGTGGTGGATCGATCGTGAACGTGGCGTCGTTCGTGGCCCATCTCGGTGCTGCCACGCCGCAGATCGGCTACACCGCGTCCAAGGGCGCGGTGCTGTCGATGACGCGGGAGATCGCCGTGATCTACGCCCGTCAGGGCATCCGTGCCAACGCCTTGTGCCCGGGACCGGTGCTCACCCCGCTGCTGTCGAAGTTCCTCTCCGACGAGGAGAAGCGGCAGCGGCGCCTCGTGCACGTCCCCATGGGGCGGTTCGGCGAAGCGATCGAGATCGCCAAGGGAGCCCTGTTCTTGGCCAGCGACGATTCGTCGTTCATGACCGGCCAGTCGCTGCTCATCGACGGCGGGATCACTGCGGCCTACACCACACCCCAGTGATGGAGTAGTGGCGTTCCCGGCCGCAGTGACCCGGACCGTCAAGGGGAATTGACGCCTACTCTCCGGCGTGCTCGAGCGCCTCGAGCTCGCGTTCGATGGCCAGCAGTTCCTCGCGAGTGCCCTGCACCTTGGGTCCGGTGAACCAGTTCTTGGCCGACAGCGACCACCAGGCCCACACCAGCAGGATCGACGCTACGACGAGCGGGCCAGCGAAGTTGGCGGTGTTGACCTGATCGGCATCCCACCACTTCCACGTCGGGAACAGCGGAGCGAAGAACAGAATCGAGATGAACCCGACCCACACCACTGAGATCCATCCAATCAGTTGGCTCCATCGACCGAGATTCCACTCGCCCTGTTGGAAGGCAGGATTGCGCAGTCGCAGGAACACCGGAATCACGTAAGAGATGTACAGACCAACCACCGCAATGCCGGTGAGGGCAAAGAACGCTGTCGCAACGCCATCGTGCTGGATCAGCGACAGGGCACCAACGATCGCAGCAATGACCACCGCGAACCACACCGAGTTCGTTGGCGTCCTGGTCTTGGGGTTGATGCGGTGCCAGTACTTCGAGCCGGGCAGTCCGCCGTCACGACTGAACGCATAGATCATGCGGCTGTTGGCCGTCACGCACGCCATGCCGCAGAAGAACTGACCGAGCGTGGCGATGAGCACCAAGAGCTTCGTGGAGAAGCTTCCGAGCGTCATCGCGAAGAGATCCACCGGAGCCGTGATGCCGATGGCACCGATCTTGCTCTCGATCCCCTCTTCGTCGGGCATGGCGAGCAGGAACGCCCAGTTCATCAACAGCGCGGCGATCACGGACACGTAGATCGAGCGCACGATCGCCTTCGGCGCACTCGTACGGGCCCCCACGGTCTCTTCACTCACATGGGCCGACGCGTCGAAGCCGGTGATCGTGTACTGAGCAAGCAGGAAGCCGAGGAAGAACACGTAGATGGTGCTGATGCCGCCATGCCAGCTGCTGTTGTTCTGGTAGTCGAACAGGTAGCTGACACCTTGATGATGATCAGGGCCGGCGAGCAGAACCACCACGATCACCAACACGCCGAACACATGCCACCAAACACTGATGTCACCGAGCTTCTTGACCAAGTGCACGCCGAAGGTGTTGAGCAGGCCATGAGCGGCGAGCACGATCAGAAAGACGATGAAGATGGGGACGGCCTTGAGCTTGATGATCGGATCGTTCGCCGGATCGTCCCCGTACAGGTTGATCAACCGAATCACGTAGTTGGCCAACGCATAGTCGACCGAGGCGGTCACGCCGACCTGACCGATGAAGTTGAACCACCCGGTGAACCAACTCCACTTTGCTCCGTTGGTGCGCGCCAGCTTCGCCGACCAGAAGTACAGCCCACCCGCAGTCGGATACGTCGAGCAGATCTCGCCCATCGCCATGCCGACGCACAGCGACAGGGCGCCGACCAAGATCCACCCAACGGTGACGACGAGCGGACCGCCGAACAGCAAGCCGATCCAGAAACTCGTGAAGCCGCCGGCCAGGATCGAGATGATCGAGAACGAGATGGCGAAGTTCGAGAAGGTCCCGAGGCCTCTTCGAAGTTCTTGGGCGTAGCCCATCGCGTGCAGGTGCTCGCGATCGACGTCGTGTGATTGATCCTGCGCGGTCATGCCGCCTCCCTGGTCCCCCCGAACCGCCGGCACAGGGCCGGATTGGCGCGGTGGTTTATCACCTTCCGCGCACGGGTCGTGACGGAGGGTCGCCCACCGCCGTTCTACGATGCGCGAACCACACTGGCGCAACGGTGTCGAAGGGGATCCCATGTCCGATCGCAGGACCATCAGCCCAGAGCAGCTCGCCGAGATGATCGGGGATGGCTCGATCGACACGGTCCTCACCGTGTTCCCCGATCTCCAAGGCCGCCTCATGGGCAAGCGGGTGACCGGGCACTTCTATCTCGACCATGTGAGCGGTCGCGAGGGCTTCGAAGCCTGCAACTACCTCATCGCCACCGACGTCGACATGGTGCCCGTCCCCGGGTACGCCTTCGCCAACTACGAGCTGGGTTACGGCGACATGCGGGCCGTCATCGACCCGGGCACCATCCGCATGACGCCGTGGCTGGAGAAGACCGCGCTGGTGATGTGCGATCTGGAGGACGTCGACAGCGCAGCGCCGATCTCCGTCGCGCCGCGCAACGTCCTGAAGCGCCAAGTGGCGTATGCCGCTGAGCTCGGCATCACACCGATGTTCGGATCGGAGATCGAGTTCTTCTTGTTCCGCGAGAGTTTCGGGGAGATCCACGACAACGGGTATCGGACCATGACCCCCTATGGCCCGTACAACGAGGACTACTGCATCCGCCAGACGAGCTTCGATGAGTTCCTGATCCGCCAGATCCGCAACGACATGGACGCTGCCGGTGTGCCCATCGAGTTCTCCAAAGGCGAGGCCGAGTCGGGCCAGCACGAGATCAATCTGCGCTACACCGATGCGCTCGAGATGGCCGATCGCAACACCATCTACAAGAACGGTGCCAAGGAGATTGCCGAGCAGCACCATCGGGCCATCACCTTCATGGCCAAGTACGACTTCGCCAAGGTGGGCTCATCGGGGCACGTCCACTCGTCGTGGTACGGCGCCGAGGGGAAGTCATTGTTCTACGACCACGATGCGCCACTGCACATGAGCGACACGTTCCGCTGGTACCTGGGTGGTCTCATGGCCACCGCGCGTCAATTTTCCTTGCTGTTCGCGCCCAACATCAATTCGTACAAGCGCTATCAGCCCGGCTCGTGGGCACCCACCGCCATCGCCTGGGGCACCGACAATCGCACCTGCGGGTTCCGGGTGGTCGGCCATGGGCAGGCGCTGCGGGTGGAGAGCCGCATCCCGGGCTCCGACATGAACTCGTACTTCGCCTTCGCCGCCACCATCGCCGGCGGTCTCTACGGCGTCGCCAACAAGATCGAACCGCCGGCGCGCTATCAGGGCAACGGCTATGAGGCCACCGACGTGGATCGCATCCCGTGGAACTTCGTGGAGGCCATGGAGGAATGGCGCCGCTCCGACATCGCCAAGGCGGCGTTCGGCGACGACGTCCACGCCCACATCCTCAACCTCGCCGAGCAGGAGTGGCTGGCGTTCAACCGTCACGTGACCGACTGGGAAGTGCGCCGGAACTTCACCCGCATCTGACGGCGTGCTGACAGCGGGCGACCGAGCCGTACCATTGCCGTTGTGACAGGACCTCTCATCGCCCTCGCCGGGCGCCTCGGGGCCGCCGGGAAGGTGGCCCGTACCCCGATCATCTTCGGCGGGCGTCGCTATTTCGACGCCGTGCTGCGGGCCGGGGGGCTCCCGGTGATGGTGCCGTTCCAACCCCTCAGCGATGACGACGCTCGGGCGATGCTCGCCCACTTCGATGGCCTGGTGCTGCTCGGCGGAGCCGACGTCGACCCAGAGCTGTACGGACAAGAGGCCCATCCGACCGTCTACGGGGTGAACCGGGAAGCCGACGAGTTCGAGATGACGTTGGTGCGTGCCGCGCTCGACATCGAGATGCCGACACTCGCCATCTGTCGAGGCATGCAGATCGCCAACGTCGCTCTCGGCGGCACGCTGCACCAACATCTGGGCGACCACGGCATCGGCGACTCGCACGCTCCTCAGGGCTTCCCGTCACCGCCCGAAGGTGTGATGCACCCGGTGTCGATCAAGGCCGGCACACGTCTGGCCAAGGCCATCGGCACCGACCGGCCGCATGGCTCGTCGTTCCATCATCAGGCCATCGATCGCCTCGGCGAGGGACTGACGATCTCGGCGCTGGCCGAGGACGGTGTCATCGAAGCGTGCGAACACGAGACCGGCTGGTTGGTCGGTGTGCAATGGCACCCCGAGGACACCGCTCACGATGACGACGAACAGCACAACCTGTTCGCCGCACTCATCGAGCAGGCCGTAGCGGCCCGCGTCTCACGCACCTGAATCAGCACGCCCGGTGACAGGCGCCTCGAGCGTGGTTCCCGGCCGTTCTCGGTACGAAAATGTACGACCAGGGTGCCTTTTCGAGCCCAGTGGGCACCGTGCCACCCAGCCCGAGCAGGCACCGTGCCACCCAGCCGACGCCTTCGGCCGAGTGAGCGAGCCGGCGCTACTTGGAGGCGACCAGGACCGGCACGGCGTCGCGGGCGAAGTCGATCACCCAGGTCGGGTAGAACCCGACGAACAGCGTGAACGCCACCGCCAGCGTGAGCGCCAGCGAACCGCTGATCGGCAAGGCGATCTTGGCGCGATCGTCGTCGCCGGCTTCGGCATCGGTGAGGTACATCGACACCACGATCCGCAGGTACAAGAACGCTGCGACGACCGCGGCGATCATGGCCACCAGCGCCAGCGCATAACCCTCGGTGTCGACGGCGGCCTTGATCACCTGGAACTTGGCGATGAAGCCGCTGGTGAGCGGGACGCCGGCCTGGGCAAGCAGGAAGATGGTGAACACGAACGCCAGCACCGGCCGGCGCCGGGCCAAGCCACGGTAGGCGTCGAGCGAGTGATCGTGATCGCCGAGCCCGCCGGCAATGGTGATGACACCGAACGTGCCGACCACCATGAAGGTGTAGGCGAGGACGTAGAACAACGATGCCGAGGTTCCCTCGGCCGACGCTGCTTGCACGCCCACCAGGATGAAACCGGCATGGCTCACCGACGAGTACGCCAGCATGCGCTTCACGTTGGTCTGCGACACCGCCATGATGGAACCGACGGCGAGCGTGAGCACAGCGAGCACCCACACGATCGGCTTCCAGTCGACCGAGTACGTGTTGTACATCAGGTAGAACACCCGCAGCATCGCCGCGAAGCCAGCGGCCTTGGCCGCCGAGGCCATGAACGCGGTGACCGGTGACGGAGCGCCTTGGTACACGTCGGGGGTCCAGGTGTGGAACGGGACGGCCGCCACCTTGAACGCGAGACCGACCATCATCAGCGCCATGCCGGCGTAGAACAGTCCGGCGTTGTCCTTCAAGATCACGTTGCCGGCCAATGTCTCGGCGATGCGCACCATCGAGGTCGAGCCGGTGGCGCCGTAGGTGAGCGCAATGCCGTAGAGCAAGAACGCCGAAGCGAAGCCCCCGAGCACGAAGTACTTGATGGCCGACTCCTGCGACTCGATACGTCGCAACTGACTGCCCGCCATGATGTACAGCGCGATCGACAACGTCTCGACCCCGAGGAACAACACGATGAGGTCGTTGGCCGAGGCCATGACGATGCCACCGGTGGCGGCCAACAGCAGCAGTGCGTAGAGCTCGGCGCCGTCCATCTCCTCGCGGCGCAGATAGTCGTCGAACAACAACGCGGCACCGATCACCGATGCGCAGATGGCGATGGTGACGAAGATGGAGAACCCATCGAGGGCGACCGCGCCGCGCACCAGGCTCTTGGGCCCGTGATCTTGCACGTCGTTCCAGTTGACGAACGCGAGCACCACTGCAGCCGACGCGATGGACACCGTGAGGAAGGCGTTCCAGCCACGACGGGCCATCTGCGGCACGAGGACCGACGCCACCAACATCACCAGTGCTCCGCCGAGCAAGGTGAGCATCGGGGACAGAGCGAACCAGTCGATCTCCGGTGAGGAGATGCGATCAGCGACTTGGGACATGATCACTTCTCGCCCTCCGTGTGGTCGCTGGTGCTCTCGGCGCCTGTCGTCTTGGCACCTTCACCGCCACCGACGGTGACCGCCGGTTGTTCGTAGTCGGTGCTGTCCTCGACGTGGGTGATGAGCGCTTTGATGCTGGGCTCGATGCGATCGATGAGTGGCTTGGGGTACAGACCGGTGAAGACGATGACACCGAGGATCGGCAACATGATGAAGCCTTCCTTCCACGTCATCTCGGCGAAGGTCGAGTTCTCCTCGTCGGCCTCACCGTGGAAGACCCGCTGATACGCCCACAGCAGATAGAGCGCCGCGAGGATGACGCCGGCAGCGGCAACGACGGTCCACCAACGGAACGTGACGAACGAGCCGATGAGGATGAGGAACTCCCCGGCGAACCCGTTGAGACCGGGGACGCCGATGGACGAGAGCATCACCACCATGAAGCACGCCGCGAAGATCGGCGCGACCTTCTGGATGCCACCGAGCTCAGCGATCTGGCGGGTGTGACGGCGCTCGTAGATCATGCCGACCAAGAGGAACAACGCCGGGGTGGAGACTCCGTGGTTGATCATCTGCAACACGCTGCCGGTGAGCGCTTGGTTGGTGAGAGCGAAGATGCCCAACACGATGAAGCCCATGTGGGCCACCGACGAGTACGCCACCAAGCGCTTGAGGTCGTGTTGCATCGCCGCGCAGATGGCGCCGTAGATGATGCCGATGACCGCGAGCGTGACCATGAGCGGGCCGAAGTAGTCGGACGCTTCGGGGAACAGGCCGAGGCAGAAGCGCAAGAAGCCGTAGGTGCCGAGCTTCAGCATCACACCGGCCAGCACGACCGAACCAGCCGTCGGCGCTTGCGTGTGCGCATCGGGCAACCAGGTGTGCACCGGGAACAGCGGCACTTTCACCGCGAACGCGATGGCGAAGGAGAGGAACAACCAGCGTCCGGTGTTCATGGCGATGGCGCTCTCGGGGCGGTTCATCAGCTCGACGAGATCGAACGTGGTGATGCCAGTGGCCCGAGCGTTCATGAACACGGTGGTGAGGATGCCGACGAGCAAGAACGCGGAGCCGAACATCGTGTACAGGAAGAACTTCGTGGCCGCGTAGATGCGCTTGTCGTAGCCCCATCCACCGATCAGGAAGTACATCGGGACGAGCACGATCTCGAAGAACACGAAGAACCCGAACAGATCGAGGCACAGGAACGAACCCATGACACCGGCCTCGAGCACCAGCAGCCACGCGGTGTATGCCTTGTAGTCCTTGTGGGCGTCGGAACCGATCATGGCGATCGGGAACAGCAGCCCGGTGAGCACGACCATCCACAGCGAGATGCCGTCGACCCCGAGATGCCAGGAGATGCCGAGCGATTCGATCCATTCGTGCTTGGAGACGAACTGATAGCCCGCCTCGCCTCGGGTGAACCCAGAGATGAGCCAGATGGTGAGGCCACCGGTGACGGACGCACCGAGCAACCCGACGAGCTTCACGGTGTCGGTGCGCCGACTGGGCAGCAACGCCACGATCAGTGCGGTGATCGCCGGCACGACGATGAGCGCGGTGAGGATGGGGAACGACACCGTGGCGGCGTGGGCGGTCTCTTGAGCGGGGAGCATCATCACACCAACCCCCGGCTCATGAACCACACCAGCATGAGCGCAGCGCCCATGGCGATACCCCAGGCATAGTTCCGGACGTATCCGGTCTGCAGCTTGCGCAACTGTCCGCTCACTCCTCGAACCAGGGCGGCAGCGCCGTTGACGGCACCATCGACACCCTTGGCATCGACTTGGTAGGTGATGAGATCGAAGCCCTTGCGACCGGGGCCACCCATGAAGGCGGCATAGCCCTTGTCGACATACCACGCGTTGGCCAGGAACTCCGGTTCGATCGCCTTCGCCTTGTGCTTGGCGTACACCAACACTGCGGCGGTGATACCGATGAGCCCCGCGATCACCGCGATGACGGCGAGAGCGATCTTCGTGCCGGTCGACTGCGTCGACACGACCTCGGCGTGGTGCACCACCGGTTCCAGCCATTGCTCGAGGAACTTCACATCGTGGTGGAACGGCAGGTTGAGACCGCCGCCGATGACGCTGAGCCCCGCGAGGATCGCCAGCGGGATCCACATCACCGCCGGCGACTCGTGCGGCGTGAACTCATGGCCGTGAGCGTCACCGTGATCGTCGGCGGCAGTGTCAGCGTGGTGCTTCCACTTGGCCTCACCGAAGAAGACCATGATCACCTGACGGGTCATGTAGTAGGCGGTGAGCAAGGCGGTCAGCAGTCCGAGAGCCCACAGCGCCGGTGACTTCTCCCACGCCAGGAGCAAGATCTCGTCCTTCGACCAGAAACCGGCGAACGGCGGCACGCCAGCGATGGCCAACCATCCGATGATGAACGTGACAGCCGTGATGGGCATGAGCTTGCGCAGCGCACCCATCTTGCGCATGTCCTGTTCGTCATGCATGCCGTGGATGACCGAACCGGAACCGAGGAACATGAGCGCCTTGAAGAAGGCATGCGTGACCATGTGGAACACCGCAGCCACATAGGCGCCGGATCCGACGGCCAGGAACATGTACCCGAGCTGGCTCACCGTCGAGTACGCCAGGACCTTCTTGATGTCGTTCTGTGCGACCGCCGACGTTGCCGCGAACAACGCGGTGGCAACACCGACGATGGCGATGACCGTGCCGACGTCGGGAACTTCTGCGAGCAACGGGTTGACCCGCACCATCAGGTACACGCCGGCAGTGACCATGGTGGCGGCGTGGATGAGCGCGGAGACCGGGGTCGGTCCTTCCATGGCGTCGGGCAACCACACGAACAACGGGAGCTGCGCGCTCTTGCCACATGCGCCGACGAACAGCAACAGCGCGATCGCCGATGCAGTCACCGTGGCGAAGTGCCCGCCCTCGGCGTGCTCGTTGAGCGCCCCCCAGCTGATGGAGCCCACGGTCGACCAGGTGAGGAATGTGGCCAGCATGAAGCCGAAGTCACCGATGCGGTTGGTGACGAAGGCCTTCTTACCGGCGGTGGCCGCCGAGTCCTTGGTGAACCAGAACGAGATGAGGAAGTAGGAGCAGGTGCCCACGCCCTCCCATCCGAGGAACGTCACCAGCATGTTCTCGCCCAGCACCAGCATGAGCATGGAGAAGGCGAAGAGGTTCAGGTACAGGAAGAACTTCGAGAACTTCGGATCACCGTGCATGTAGCCGATGGCGTACAGATGGATCAGCGAGCCGATGCCCGTCACGAACAGCGCCATCGTGATGCTGAGCGGATCGGCGAGGAAACCGAGCTTGACGTCGAGCCCGCCGACCTGGATCCAGTCGAACAAGATCTTGGTGGCGTGGGTGCCGACGCGCTCCTCGGCGTCCTTGGACAGCATGTCGATGAACGTGAGCAGCGTGGTGACGAACGCGCCGAAGCACATCACGGTGGCCAGCACACCGGCCTTGGGTTCGCCGAGCTTGCGGCCCAGCAGCAAGATGAGCGCGAAACCAGCCAGAGGGAAGGCAGGGATCAACCAGACGACATCGATCATGATCAGCCCTTCAACAGCGAGATGTCGTCGGCGGTGGCGCCGGGCTTGCGGCGCATGATGGCCACGATGATCCCGAGGCCCACCACCACTTCTGCGGCGGCTACGACCATCACGAAGAACACGACGGTCTGACCGTTGATGTCATCGAGCTCCTTGGCGAACGTGACGAAGCTCAGGTTCACCGCGTTCAGCATGAGCTCGACGCACATGAACATGACGAGCGGGTTGCGGCGCACCAGCAGGCCGATGGCACCGAGGGTGAACAACCCGGCCGACAGCACCAGGTACCAACTGGCGGTGGTGTGCAAGGTGGCGATCATCGGCTGGCTCGCTTCTCGCTACCGGGCTTGTCAGCGCTGGGCTTGCCAGAACCGGGCTTGTCGGGCCGGCGGGCCAAGATCACCGCGCCGACGACGGCGATGACGAGCAACGCCGAGGTGACCTCGAAGGCGAAGACGTAATCGGTGAAGAGGCTCTTGGCCAGGCGCGTGAGGTTGGGTTCGGTCTCGGTCTCGAGCGGTCCACCGACGCTGCGCTCACCGGTGACGACGTCGGCGCCCCGCACGATCGAAGCGATGATGAGACCGAAGAAGCCGACACCGGCGACGGCGGCCAGTGGCCGTTGTCCCCCAAGGGGATCGGTGCGCAGATCCTCGGCCTTGTCGACGCCGAGCAACATGATCACGAACAAGAACAGCACCACGATGGCGCCGGCGTAGACGATCACCTGCACCGCGGCGAGGAAGTTGGCGTTCTGGGCGATGAACAGCACCGCGATGCCGAACAGCGTCTGCACGAGCGACAGCGCGGCGTGCACCGGGTTCGATCGCAAGATCACGCCCAGCGCGCCGGTGAGGATCACCGCCGCCGAGACGATAAAGACGAAGACCTCCATCAGTGTCCGTGCCCCCCGTGATCGTGACCGTGATCATGACCGGAGTGATCGTGACCGGAGTGATCGTGTGCGTGCATCGCTGCGGCGTCGGCGTCGGCCTGTGCGGCCTCGGGTGCGCGAACGCCGTATCCCAGCTCACCGGACCACGAGTTGATGCCGATGAAGTCGGCGTTGCCCGACGCTGCGGTGGCGCGCATCCAGCCGGAGGTGAGCTTCTCGTCTCCGGGCCGCCAGTCTTCCCACGGCAGTTGCTTGGGGTTGCCGTGATCGTCGACCAACAGCTCGGCCTTCGTGTAGATGGCATCGGCTCGGTTGGTGAAGGAGAACTCGAACAGCTTCGACTCGGTGATCGCCTCGGTGGGGCACGCCTCGACGCACATGTCGCAATGGATGCACCGCAGGTAGTTGATCTCGTAGACGAACCCATAACGCTCGCCCGGCGACACCGGTTCGTCGGGTGGGTTGTCGGCGCCACGCACATAGATGCACTTGGCCGGGCACACCCCAGCACACAGCTCGCAGCCGATGCACTTCTCCATGCCGTCCTCGTAACGATTGAGGACATGACGGCCGTGGAGTCGTTCGGGCTTGTCGACCTTGACGTCGAGCTTCTTGTCGCCGTATCGCTTGGCGGCGTACTGCGTCGTGACCTTCTGGCTCTTGCCGAACTGAGCGACGGTGACCAGGAATCCCTTGAGGTAACCCATCAGAACGCCGTCCCTTCGAGCGACCGGCGACGAGATGCAGCCTTGATGGCGGCGACCATCAGACCGAGGCACACCGCGCCGGCACCGAGTGCGATGGCCAGGACCAACCATCGGTTCCAATCCTCGTTCTGGCCGACGCGCAGTGCAGCCAACACCAGCAGCCAACCGAACGACAGCGGGATGAGGACCTTCCATCCCAGATCCATCAACTGGTCGTAGCGCAGGCGGGGCAGCGTGGCCCGGAACCACACGTACATGAACAAGAAGATGAGCAGCTTGGCCAGGAACCAGCCGATCGACTCGATCGTGTTCGGGATGCCGGGGATGTCGAACAGGCCGCGCGGACCGCCGAGGAACAGCGTCACGATGATGGCGCTCATCGTCACGGTGTTCATGAACTCAGCGATGAAGAACAGTGCAAACCGAATTGACGAGTACTCGGTGTTGAAGCCGCCCACGAGCTCCTGCTCGGCCTCGACGAGGTCGAACGGGGGACGGTTCAACTCGGCGGTGGCCGCGATCACGAAAATCACGAACGGCACCACGCCGGTGGTCAGGAGGCTCCACTTGGCAAAGCCGTCCTGGGCGGTGACGATCCCGTTGGTGGACAGCGTCTTCGACACCAGCGCCACGGCCACCACGCTCATGCCGAGCGCCGCCTCGTAGGAGATCATCTGCGCTGAAGCACGCACGGAACCGAGGAGCGGATACTTCGACCCCGACGCCCAACCGGCGAGCATGATGCCGTAGACGGCCAGCGAACTCATGGCCAACACCAGCAAGATGCCGATGGGCGGATCGGCGAGCTGCATGAAGGTGCGGCTTCCGAACAGCGAGAAGCTGCCGTCCTTGCCGTCGGTCCAGTCCCCGCCGATCGGGATCACGCAGAACGTGACGAACGCAGGGACCACCGAGAGGAACGGTGCCAGCTTGAACACGAAGCGGTCGGCCTGCTCCGGGATGATGTCTTCCTTGAAGAAGAGCTTGATGCCGTCGGCCAAGGTCTGCAGCAGTCCGAACGGTCCGACCACCTTGGGCCCGACACGGTTCTGCATGCCAGCGATGACCTTGCGTTCGAACCAGATCATGGTCTGGGTCGCGGTGAGCAACACGGCGAAGGCGACGAGCACCTTGAGCAGGACGCGCCAGACCTGGGGGTAGCCGACGTCGCCGCTCAGCAGAGGATCGAGAGCGAACATCATCACAACGATTCCACACGCACGTCGGTCACCTCGTGGGACGAGTCGATCAGTTCGCCGATGGCGGCACCGGGGAGGTGGTAGCCCACCCACACCGCGCCCCGTACGACACCCGGATCGTTGATGGCGGGGAGCACCACGGTGGAACGCTCACCGACCAGCTTCACCTGGGTGCCCGATGCCGTCGCCAAACGGGCGAAGTCATAGGGGTTCAGATGTGCGCTCGGCGTCGGGGCCAGTCCCGACAGGGACGGCGAGAACGCCGTACCCACCGCGGCGTCGTAGAGCTTGCGGCTCGTGATGAGGCGCATGCGGTAGGCGTCAGCCTTGGGCAGGTCGCTGTTGCTCGGCTCGGGCGCTGCAGCGAGCGGAGCATCCACGACAACGCCATCGGGGTTGGCCCGGAATGTGGCGCTCGACAGATCGCGATGGGCGGGAGAGACCTTGCGCATCTCCATCCAGACCTCGTCCACGCTGCCGAAGCCGAGGTCGGCACCGAGCCGATCGGCGAGATCAGCCGCGATCTCCCAATCGGTGCGCGATGAACCCGGGCCGTTGACCTTCTTCGACAAGACGCTGACGCGGCCTTCGAGGTTGGTGGTGGTGCCCGCCTTCTCGCCGTAGGCCGCGGCGGCGAGCACCACGTGGGCCCGCTTCACCGACTCGTTCGGATGGGTGTCGATGCTGACCACCAGCCCAGCGCCACCGAGAGCGCGACGGGCGAGATCGACGTCGGGCACGTCGCCGATGGGATCGGAGCCAAGGAGGAACAGCACCTTGATCTTGCCCGACGCCGCGGCCTCGAGGATCTGGTGGGTGCCCATCGCGTTGCTCGCTGCGATCGATGTGCCCCAGGCTTCGCTGAGCGCAGCGCCGGCGACGGTGGACCGACCGGGGAGCAAGCCGGGAGTGAGACCGGCTTCGAGCGCACCGAACACGTTGCCTCGGCGCAGCGCCGTGAGGAAGCGAGCGTCGGGAAGTGCTCGGTGCACCGTGGCGGCGGCATCAGCGACGAACGCACTCGACTCGGCGAGGTTCGAACGGCCGAGCACGACCACGACCGGCCCCTTGCCGAGTTGCTCGCGGACCTTCGCCACGTCGGCATCGTCGAGACCTACTGCCGCGGACGAGCCGTTGCCCATGATGGCCTTGACCGCCGCGGCCTGTTCACCGGGGCGAACACGCAGCGACGCATAGGCGTAGGGCGTGAGACCCGACGACGTGGGCGAGAGCTCGATGATGCGTGTCTTGTGCTTGGTGGCGCTGTCGCGCAGCCGCAGGTACAGGACCGGCAGCTCTTCCTTGAGGTCCGGACCGAGCAGCAGCACCGTCGGCGCCGCGGCGGCCTGATCGATGGTGGCGCGGGGCAGACCGAACAACACGTCGGTGGAGATGCCGTCGTCGAGTTGAGCATCGGTGTGGGGCGTACCGATGACCGCCTTGGCCAACTTGGCCCATGCGAAGGCGTCCTCGTTGGTGCCGCGGGCCCCGCCGATCACGGCGATCGATCCTGGACCGTCACTGGCCAACGCGGCCTTGACCGCAGCAGCGACCTTGTCGAGGGCCTTGACCCAGCTGGTTCCCTCCAACTTGTCGCCGACGCGCATCAGCGGGCCCGAGAGCCGTTGATCGGAGTTGACGGCTTCGAAGTCGAAGCGACCGCGATCGCACAGCCAACCCCAGTTGACACCATCGGCGTCGACGCCTTGGTAGCGCAGCAACTCGTCGCGACTGGACTGCACCGTGACCCGGCAACCGACCGAACACGTCGTGCAGGTGCTCTCGGTCTGATCGAGGTCCCACGGCCGTGCCTTGAAGCGGTAGGGCGACGCGGTCAGCGCACCAACCGGACAGATCTGCACGGTGTTGCCGCTGAAGTACGAGGCGAACGGCTCGTCGGGGAACGTGAGCACCTGCGTCTGATTGCCACGCGAGGTGAAGTGGATGAGCGGATCGCCGGCCACGTCCTTGGCGAAGCGGGTGCAGCGATCGCACAGGATGCAGCGCTCCCGATCGAGGAAGACCAGGTCGCTGATGGGGAGCGGCTTTTCGTAGTGGCGCTTCTCCTCCACGTAGCGGCTCTCACCCGGACCATGGCTGACCGCTTGATCCTGCAGCGGGCACTCGCCGCCCTTGTCGCACACGGGGCAATCGAGCGGATGGTTGATGAGCAACAGCTCGAGCACGCCCTCCTGGGCCCGCTTGACGTTGTCGCTCTTGGTGTCGATGACCATCCCGTCGGCCACGGTGGTCATGCACGAGACCACGAGCATCTTGCCGCGCGGGCCTTCTTGCTCGACCAGGCACTGCCGGCACATGCCGACGGACGCCATACGCGGGTGCCAGCAGAAGCGTGGGATGTACACCCCGTTGCGCTCGGCCGCGGCGATCAGGAGCTCGCCCTTGTTGGCGCTGACGACCTCGCCGTCGAGTGTCAACTTCACTTGCTCCACGTTCGTCTCCGTGCTCACGTCGGGGCTCCCGCACTCACAGGACCTGCACTTACAGGACCTGCACTCACTGGAATGGTGTCGCGCTGGGTGATGCGGGCCTCGAACTCCTCGGGGAACAGCGTGAGGGCCGAGTGCACCGGGGCGAACGCCGACGGACCGACGAAGCAGATCGTCGTCATCTTGTACGGGAACGGCACCGCACCGAGGCCCAGTCGCTCGCTCGAGGCATGGGGGAAGTCACCGGGACAGATCGACGCACCGACGTCACGCAGCAGTTGCAGATCGCTGGGACGACCCAGGCCGGAGACGATGCGCGACAAGATGCGCTCCAGCCAGGTGCCACCCTCACGACACGGCGTGCACTTGCCGCACGACTCGTGGGCGTAGAAGCGGGTCAGCGTCAGAGCCGCGGCCGGGATGTCGGTGGTGGAGTCCATCACCATCACAGCACCGGACCCGAGCATGGATCCCTGCGGTCCGATCATGCTGCCTTCGAACGGCAGGTCGAGTTGATCGGGGCCGAACCACGGTGCCGAACCACCCCCGGGCACGAAGGCCTTGAGGGCATTGTCGTCGCGGATGCCGCCACAGAACTCCTCGCCGTAGAGGAGATCGCGGAAGGTCGTGGTGCCGTTGACGATCTCGTACACGCCGGGACGCTTCACGTGCCCCGACACAGCCACCATGCGGGTTCCCGGCGACGTCTTGGTGCCGATGGCGGTGTACGCCTCGACACCGTTGCGCATCAGCCATGGGAGGTTGGACAAGGTCTCGACGTTGTTGACGATGGTGGGTCGACCGTAGAGACCGATGGCCGCCGGGAAGTACGGCGGCTTCAACCGGGGCATGCCACGGTTGCCCTCGAGGCTCTCGATGAGCGCTGTCTCTTCGCCGACGACGTAGGCGCCCGCTCCCCAGTGCAACACGATGTCGACCGAGAAGTCCGATCCCATGATGTTCTTGCCGATGTAGCCCGCCGCATAGGCCTCGTTGAGCGCAGTGGCCAAGCGCTCTTGTGCTTGGGCCATCTCGCCACGCACGTACAGGAAGCACTGGCTCAGGCCGACGGCGTAACAGGCGATGAGGCAACCCTCGATGAGCTGATGGGGATCGCGCTCCATGAGGAGCCGGTCCTTGTAGGTGCCCGGCTCGCTCTCGTCGCCGTTGACGACGAGATATCGGGGCCACGTGTTCTGGGGCATCAGGCCCCACTTGACGCCAGCCGCGAACCCAGCACCGCCACGGCCGAGCAGCGTCGCACCGGTCACCGACTTGTGCACGGCGTCGGGCGTCATGGCCAACGCCTTGGCGAGGCCCTCGTAGGCGCCGGTCGCCTTGGCGCGCTCGAGCGTGTACGAGTCGGCGTGCTCGAACCGTTCGGTGACGATGCGGGGCCGATCGCCGGCCACGAATCCTGGGGCGTGGGGGTAGGTCGTGACGGTCACGGGGCGGAGACCTCGTTGCGGTTCAGCCAGATCGGCGGGCCATCCACCGCTTCGGGCGGGCGGGGGCCGACGAAGCGGTCGGCGGGTATGCGCTGACGGGTGCGGGCGACGACGCCGTGCGGCGGGATCTCGCCCTCCAACTTCCCGGCGGCCAGATCGTCGAGCAGTGCGTCGAGTGCTTCAGGCGTGACGCGATATCGATAGCGATAGTTGACCTGCACCGACGGAGCCTCTGTGCAGGCGGCCTGGCACTCGGCGCGCTCGAGGGTGATCATGCCATCAGGCGTCGTGCCACCGGCCTTGATCCCGAGGCGCTCCTCAGCGTGATGGATCAGATCGTGCGATCCGAGCAACGCGCACGACATGGTGCCACAGATGTTCACGAGATAGCGCCCCACCGGTTCGAGCTTGAACATCTCGTAGAAAGTGCACGTGCCGAGCACTTCGGCGGAGGACACACCGACCAGTTCGGCGATGTGGGCCATCGCATCCTCGGCCACGTAGCCGTCCTGCTCCTGAGCCAGGTGCAGCAAGGGGATCAGCGCCGACTTGGGCCGTGGGTAACGACCGATGATCTCTCGCGCCAGCGTGACGTTCGCTTCCGACAATCTCATCGGTCCACCTCTCCCAGTACCGGGTCGACCGAGGAGATGACGGCGACCGCGTCGGCCACCAGACCACCGCGCATCATGTGGGGCAACGTCTGGAGGTTCACGAACGATGGCGCCCGCACGTGCATGCGATACGGGGTCGACGAACCGTCGGAGACGATGTAGCAGCCGATCTCACCGCGAGGGCTCTCGATGGCTACGTACACCTCACCCTCGGGCACCTTGAATCCCTCGGTGAAGATCTTGAAATGATGGATGAGTGCTTCCATCGACTCGTCGATGCGAGCACGCGGCGGCGGCGTGACCTTGCGATCTTGGATGCGGAAGTCGCCCGACGGCATGCGGTCGAGGATCTGACGAACCAGCTTCATCGATTCGCGGATCTCGTTGAAGCGGATCGAGTAGCGATCGTAAGCGTCGCCATAGGTGCCGACCACCACATCGAAGTCGAGCTCGTCGTAACGCAAGTACGGCATGGCCCGTCGGATGTCGTAGGCAATTCCGGTTGACCGCAGCGTCGGTCCGGTGGCCGACAGCGCCAGTGCCTCAGCCGCGGTGATGACACCGACGCCTTGGAGCCGATCACGCCAGATCGGCTGACCGGTCATCAAGATGTCGTACTCCTCGAGGCGGTACGAGATGTTGTCGCACATCTCGAGCACCTCGTCACGCCAGCCGGCCGGCAGGTCGGCCGCAAGGCCACCGGGGCGGATGAAGTTGTGGTTCATGCGGAGGCCGGTGACCTTCTGGAAGAAGCGCAACACGTCCTCGCGCTCGCGCCAGCCGTAGATCATCATGGACACCGCGCCGATGTCCATGCCGTTGGTGGCCAGGAAGAGCAGATGGCTGCTCATCCGGTTCAACTCGGACAACAACATGCGGATCCACACGGCGCGCTCGGGGATGTCGCCGTCGATACCGAGGAGCTTCTCCACCGCCATCGAGAACACCAGCTCGTTGTTGAGCGGCGACGCGTAGTCCATGCGAGTGACGTTGGTGCCACCTTGCATGTAGCTGAGGTTCTCGCCCGTCTTCTCCATGCCGGTGTGGAGGTAGCCGATGATCGGCTTGCACCGCAGCACCTCTTCGCCCTTGAGTTCCAGCATCAACCGGAGGACGCCGTGGGTGCTCGGGTGCTGTGGACCCATGTTGATGATCATGGTCTCGTCTTCGCCAGGGGCAGCCGCCGGCATGTTGGCCGTCTCGGCCTCGCTGAGGCGCAGCACCGAGCCGACCTCGCGCAACAACTCTTTCGCCGTGGTCTTCGAGCGCGCCTTCATCTCCTGGCCGCCCTCGCCGGTCAAGCGGGCTCCCTCGAGCGCTGTCATGAGTTGGCTCCCTTGAACTGCACGGGGATGCGGCCGACGGCGTAGTCCTTGCGCAGTGGATGACCCACCCAGTCCTCGGGCATGAGGATGCGGGTCAGATCGGGATGGCCACTGAAGCTGATGCCATACATGTCGTAGGCCTCGCGCTCCATCGCCTCGGTCCCCGGGAAGAGATCGAACAACGACGGCACCACCGGATCATGCTCCGCGACCTGCACTCGGACGCGGATGCGTCGACCACGCTCGATGTCGGCCATGTTCACCACGACCTCGAAGCGCTCAGGCGTGACACCCGCAGGCAGTGCCCGTCCCATGTGCTCGAGATAGTCGACACCGCACAGATCAGCGACGAGGTGGAAGCCGTCGTCGGCAAGCGCCTTGATGAGGGCGACATAGCCCGATGGCGTCGCGTGCACGACCTGTTGTCCGCACGACCACGACACGAGGCAGCCATGAAGCGTCTCGGGCTCAGTTGCCGTTTCTGGTTCTGCCTGCTCAGACATTGGCCATCCCATTGACTGTGTTGCTGTCCGTGTCGCCGTCGGTGTCGCGATCGGACCTGCAGAGATCGACCCGGACGAGTTCGCGCTGGTGGTTGGCACAGCGGATGTCCGCTGTGCCGTCGGAACCGATCATCGCGGGTTTACTTCGAACCGAGCGAAACGGGTACCGACACGCTCGTGGTCAGAGTGTCGAGATGGATCTCGGCACCGGCGCCAGTGGCTGCTCGACGCTGGGTGAGCTCGCCCGACACGATGGAGTTGCGCAGCGTCATGATGGCGTGGATGAGCGTCTCGGGCGTCGGAGGACACCCCGGTGCGTACACATCGACGGGAACGACCTGATCGACGCCCTGGACGATGGCGTAGTTGTTGAACATGCCGCCTGAGGATGCGCACACACCCATGGAGATGACCCATTTGGGCTCTGCCATCTGGTCGTAGACCTGGCGGAGCACCGGGGCCATCTTCTGGCTCACCCGACCGGCCACGATCATGATGTCGGCCTGGCGGGGCGACGCCCGGAAGACCTCCATGCCGAACCGGGCGAGGTCGTAGTGCGCGGCGCCGGTGCCCATCATCTCGATGGCGCAGCAAGCAAGGCCGAAGGTGGCAGCCCAGGAGCTCTCCGAACGACCCCACTTGATGAGGTCTTCGAGCTTCCCGGTCAAGAAGTTGTGCTGTAGGCCCTCGAGCCCTTCCGACAGCATGGCGTCGATGACCTTGGGCATCTCAGGCTGCTTCCTCTCGGCGACCCTCCAGGCCGACCACCTTCACTCCCGCAGCGGTCGGAGCATCGCTGGCCACCAGTCGACGAGCCCGTGCGATGGGGCCCCAATCGAGACCACCTCGACCGACCTCGTAGACGAACGACAGGAAGAACACGACGGAGAAGAACATGATCGCCCCGAACCCGAACGCACCGAGCGACTCATGCGCGATCGCGTAGGGGTAGAGGAAGATCACTTCGATGTCGAACATGATGAACAACATCGCCACCAGGTAGAAGCTCACCGGAAAACGATCCGGAGCCTCACGGCTGGGGACGATGCCGCACTCGTACGGGGCCAACTTCGCCGACGTCGCGCGCTTGGGTGCGAGCAGTTTCGACACCACCAGCGAAATCGCCGCGAACAGCAGCGCGAGCACCGCCATGGCCACGACCGGGAGGTACTGACCCATCACGCCTTCACCAGATCGGTGCCGGCGCGAGCGGCCATCGACCGCTTGTCACGGCCGTGCAGCATCCACAGCAGCGCGGCGGTGATGAGTCCGGAGCCTCCGGCGATGAGGGCCGGCGGACGACGCCGGGTGCCCAGGTCACGAAGCATGAGCACGTAGATGGTCTGCTTGTCGTCATCGGGCGTCGGCGTCGGCGGTGCCTGTCCTGGCTCGGTGTTCTGGAGCAGGTTCGGCTGCACCTCCACCAACACGTAGTGCGGGGTGTGCTTGAACGCGAACTGATCGATGCACGGATGCTTGATCCAGTGTCCGATCGCGTCCCAGGCGCCGTCGGCGACGTAGTGCTTGCACTTGCCGATCTGCGGGAAGGCCTTGCCGCCCTTGTCGTACACGGTGACCGTCGTGTAGTCGGCGGTCGACGTGAAGAGCTTGGAACGGTTCAGCAAGATGTCGTCGCTCGATGCGCTCGCCTGTCCACGCTTGGAGTCGTCGAGGCCGAGCGCGACCCATTCGGACGTCTCGACGACCTCACCGTTGCTGTCGACCAGCCCCGCGGTGAGTGGGTCGCCCTTGAGTTCCTCAGCACCGTAGAAGATCTGCTTACCGACCCACGTCGGATCTTCACCGCGCAGACCGCTGCCATAGGCCCACCAGACGCAGGCCAGGAGGGCGATGAACCCGAAGAAGCCGGCGAGCAGGTGCAGGAGGCCGAGTCGGGCGCCGAGGTTGGTTCCCAGCACCATGTAGGTGGTGCCGACGAGGCAGCCCATCATCACGAGGACGAGGACGATGCCCCGGATCTCCGGCTCCCAACTGATGGCGAGCAACACCCCGGTCATCGCAGACTCCGAACGTATTCGACGAGGGCGGTGACCTGCTCGTCCGTCAACATCTTCCCGAACCCGGGCATGCGGCCCGAACCCTGTCCTTGCATCCCGTACTTCTCTCCGAACACCGAGCCGTTCTTGATGAAGTTGATCATGTCGGTCTCGCTGGGGAACTGGCGCACGGTGGACCCCGCGGTGAGGTTCGGTCCGAGTGCTCCACCACCGGTCACCTTCGGATCGCCGTACGACCAACCCGACGTGTGGCAGCGGGCGCACGAGTAAGCGCCGGAGTTCTTCAGGTTCGAGAACAAGAAGGCCCCGAGATCGAAGGTGGTGCCAGCCTTCTCGGCGGCAGCCTTCGCCTCATCGATGCTGGTCTGGACGTCGGCCTGGGCCTTCTCGCAGGTCCCGTTGAGCGCCGGGTCACACAGCTGGATGGACTTGAGGTAGGAGATCAACGTGGTGATCTGCTGCTCGTTCATCGGCCCGCCGCCTTCGACGCCCCACGCCGACATGGGCGAGAACTTCCGGCCGTAGACCAAGATCGTGCGGACCTCTTCCTCGCTGTAGCGCAGCAGCACGGTGTTCAGGGCCGGTGCGGCCCAGTTCACCTGCTTCACCTCGCCGGTGTTCGGATCGGTGACCACCGTCTGGGCGGCACCACCGCCGCCACCCATGCCGCCATGGCAGCCGGCGCAGTTGAAGCCACCCGACGCCGTCGGGGCGAACAGCTGCGAACCCCATGATGCGAAGCGCTTGTCGAACTTCTCGGCCGCTGTCGTCTGACGACCCGGTTCGTGGAGCCAGTAGAGCGGGATCGCCAGGGCGCACACCACCAACATGGCGAAGCCGAGGAGCTGCCCGGTCTCGAGGCGCTTACCTTCCAGCTCCTCGTCGGAGTAGTACGGCTTGCGGTTGGGGGCAAGCTCGATCTCCGAACCGATCTCGGGTCGAGCCTTGCGGAAGTTGAACCCGATGTAGACGACGAACGCGATCGTGAGCACGATCCCGATCACCGCCGCTATCGCGCGCGGAATGCCTTGCGAAGCAGCAAGCAGCATCAGTGGTGCTCTCCCCCGCCCACGCAATGCGGGCCCTCAGCTTCTTGTCCAGTGGTGTTCACGCCGATCGGCACGCCCTGCACGATGGTGCCGGTGTCGATCACGATGGTGCCGTTGGAGACCGACACGGGGAAGTGGTCGAGGCCGCGAGGGGCCGGACCACCCTTCTTCTCACCGACGCGGTTGTACTGCGAGCCATGGCACTGGCACTCGAACCACTGCGAGGTCTTGCATTCGGGCACACGGCAACCGAGGTGCACGCACTTCTGGTACAGGGCCACGACACCGGCCTGCTCCATGCCCGTGACGATGCTCGGCTCGTAGATCTCCTTGGCCTTGGAGAGGCCTTCCTTCGGGTAGGCAGTGACCCACGCCCGTCCCTCGGGCACGTAGTAGAAGCCCTGTCCATCACGAATAGCGCTCTGCACGTCGACGATGCGGCCGATGTTGATCTTGGCGCCGAAGCCGCCCCTGAGAACTGGCCACAGGAAGGCCAGACACGCCGCACCGAAGCCGCTGACGGCAAGCCCCATCATGATGCCGTTGGCCCGGTTGAGGAACTGTCGCCGGGTCACGCCGATCTGCTCGGCGTCCATCGGCACATAGGGGGCAGGAGCGCTCGGGGCGCGCACCGCCACATCGGTGCCAACCCGTGCCGCGGCTGCGGCGAGCTCGACCTCTTTGCCGGTGGGCGCGGTGTCGGCGGTCGCAGCAGCGGCAGCCGATGCCTTGTCGCGTTGACGGGTCTCGCGGGACAGGTAGCCCGTGGCGGCCCGCGCGTCGCCGCGGCGGCTCGTGGCCACCACGACGACGACCGCCAACACCACCAGTGCTGCGGCGGCGAGTCCGATGATCGCTGCGTTGCTCATCGTGTGCTCCTAGAACTCGAAGAAGATGCCGTTGCGCCACGGGAAGATGAAGTTGAACCCGGGGCCACGGAAGAAGGATCCGATGATGACGAGAACCGACCAGAACATCATGAAGACCGTGAACAAGCTGATGGCGAACTTGCGATCCTCAGGCTTGTTGGACGGGTTCTTGTCGATGTAGGGAGCCATGGTCAAGATGATGAGACCCATGCCCGGGATGGTCACGCCGGCGACCATGGGATGGAACATCGTGAGCAGCTCCTGCAGCCCGAGGAAGTACCACGGAGCCTTCGACGGGTTCGGCGTCTGGTTGGGGTTGGCCAGCTGCTGCAGCGGCGCGTTCACGAACGTCGAGAACACGAGCAGGAACGCACTGCACGCGAGCGCGGCGACGAACTCACCGATGAGCAGGTGCGGCCAGGTGTGGACCTTGTCCACGGGGCTGGCCTTCACCTCTTGGATGGAACCGGACTTCACGACGGTCAGCAGTCGCTGCGTGTGACCGCCGGGGCCAGCGCCGACGGGGACGCCGCCACCGGGGGCGGTCGCCGCGGCCACGGCAGCCGCGACCTTGGGCACGGTGGCCACCCCGCCACCGCCCGATGCGGCCTCGCCGCCCTCGGACTTGGAGCGAGCCGACTTGGACCGCTCGAGGAGGTGGGCCGGGATGCGTCCACCGCTCGGATCGGCGGCAGGCGCGTCCGAGGCAGCTGCCTCGGCAGGTGCCGCGCTCTCAGATGCGGTTGCCTCCTGGGCCTTGACGCGCGCTGCTTCCGCTCGCTTGCGCAGGTGCTCGGGAATCTCAGTCATGAGCGTTCACAAAACCTTTCCCCGGTCACAACGGACCCGAGATGCCGCCGTCTTTGCGGACACGCCAGAAGTGGATGGCCATGAATATGACGATCACGAACGGGAGCATGAGCACGTGGAGCACGTACCAGCGCAGCAACGTCTCGCCACCGATCTCCTTGCCGCCCACGAGCACGAAGCGCACCTGGTCACCGAAGACGGGCATGTATCCCATCATGTTGGTGCCCACGGCCACGGCCCACATCGACAACTGATCCCACGGGAGCAGGTAGCCGGTGAACGACAACAGCAAGGTGAGCTGCAGGAGGATGGTGCCGATGACCCAGTTGAACTCCCGCGGTGGCTTGTACGCCCCGTGGTAGAAGACGCGGGCCATGTGCAAGAACACGGCGAGCACCATGAGGTGTGCTGCCCATCTGTGCATGTTTCTCACCAGCAGACCGAACGTCACCGAGGTCTGGAGCGTGTAGATGTCGTTCCACGCGGCGGCGGTGGTGGGCCGGTAGAAGAACATCAGGAAGATGCCCGTCACCGTGAGCAAGATGAACAGGAAGAAGCTCAGTCCACCGAGGCACAGCGTGTAGCTGACCTTGACGGCGTGACGCTTCACCTTGACCGGATGCAAGTGGTACAGCACCGAGTTCATGATCACGTAGGACCGGTTACGGGGGCTGTCGGAATACCCCTTCCGGAAGATCGACCCTGGGCGGAAGATCGAGTTCCACGCCTGGGAACCCTGTGTCTTCTCCCAGGTCTTCGACGCCCGCTCCCCGAGTGTGGGGCGCTTGGAGTCCATGGTCTTGGCCACTCGTAGCTCCTAGCTCTCAGAACCGCATGCCGTAGGCATAGCCGTGATTGTTCGTGCGGGTGTGGCTGTCCCCGTTGGGATCAGCTGCACCTGCCTTGCCCAGGATGATCACGCCCGTCGGGCAGCGATCGACACAGAGGGCACAACGCGTGCACACGTCGTCGTCGATGATGAACACCACGTGATCGCCGGGATCGTTGCCGGGCTGCTCGGTGTTCATCGCTTCGGCGATGACGTCTGGGGTCACCATGTGGATGCACTTCCACGGGCAGATGTCGACGCAGCCCTCGCACATGATGCACTCGGATTGGTCGATGTGGATGAACTGCTTGGGCTTCACCGCCTTCGAGAGGTAGTCGGCGTCGACCTCGACGAGTTGGTACTCGTCGGACCACTCCGGCATCGGTGGATTTGCGTCGTTCTTGGCCATGGGTGGATCAGGCCTTCTTCGCCAGCGGGCGACCGTAGGAGGACACCTGCACGTCGGTGGAAGCGGTGGCCTTGCCACGCTTGTTCCACAACGTCCACGCCCCGACCTGGATGCCCAGGAACAGGCCGTAGATCATCGTGGCGATGATGTGGGAGATGGCTTCGTAGGTGATGGTGAACGGCAGCCAGCCGCCGGAAGCCTTCGGCTTCAAGATGTCGCCGGGGCCGAAGACCAAGCGAGCCTTGCTCCATCGCCACTCGGACGTAGCGAAGGTGAGCCACTGATGGGGCACGATGCCGTAGGCCAGCATCATGACGACCATGGCATAGATGCCAGCGATCATGGCCTCACCCCAGGTCAGGGGCGTGCCGGGCTTGCGTCGCTTGGCGACGGGGATCATGAGAGCGGACAGCGCCAGCGTCAGCACGAACGAGAAGATCAACGCGACCACGCGGTCGCACCTCCTTATGTGGGCCGTACCGAACCTTAACGACCCCGACCATCGTCGCCGAAACCGGTGACCAGAACCGGGACCCGTACTTCGACATTGTTGTATTCGGTGACAGACCCAGGTGTGGATGCCTGGCATGCCCCGAAATGCAGATGCCGTGATGCAGATGTAGGTCTACCCGCTCCGCGGCCGTTGCGGCCAACCCCAGCACGGGTCGAGTGACGATGGTCCCGATCGGCGATCGAGATGACCGGGAGATTCCGTTCGGCTGGGGTCACTGACCTATGGTTGGAGACGGTTCTGCCGATGGTTCTGCGCGTCCGGAAAGGTACGACGTGACCGAGATCCCCGAACATCTATTGAAGCGATCCCGAGAGCGCCGCGGCGCGGTCGGGCTGCCAGGCGGCGAGGGTTCCTCCGACGCCTCCGGCAGCGCATCGTCGACCTCCGCTCCCGCGGTCGCGGCCAAGGCCGCGCCTGCTGCTGCGGCCAAGGCGCCGGCGCCGGCGCCGAAGGTGGCCGCCCCCAAGCCTGATCGCCCCGAGGTGCTCGCCGCGAAGACCCGCAAGAAGATCCCGTTCTGGGCCATGCCCGTACTGGGCCTTCTGCCGGTATGGCTGTTCATCTATGCCGAGGCGATGAGCCCGCCGACGGTCACCGTCACCGGCCCACTCGCCGAGGGCGCTGCGCTCTACACCGAGAAGGGTTGCTCCGGTTGCCATGGCGCCACGGGCGGCGGCGGTGCCGGGTATCAGCTGAGCGAAGGATCGGTCCACAAGACGTTCCCGAAGTTCGAAGATCAGCTCGCCTTCGTGGCCAACGGCAGCCCGGCTGTCGGCACGCCGTACGGCGACCCGGCGGTGGGGCGCATCAGCGGAGCCCGAGGCGGCGCGGTCATGGCCGTGTGGAAAGAGCAGCTGACCGGACCTGAACTCATCGCCGTGGTGTGCCACGAGCGGTTCAGCCTCCAAGGACTCAGCGGCGACAACCCTGGGGACTATGCCGAGGAATACGCCGAGTGGTGCGCACCGGAGGCCCCGAAGTTCCTCGAAGCAGAAGAGGCAGCCGCCGGCTGATCGCCCACGGGCGTCACGCCCGGCGCGCAACCCCGACACGCAACCCAGCACTTGACTCGTGTGTGACACGGGACCGGCCACACGGTCGGTCCCGTGTCGCGTTTTGGCGATCGGTGGACCACACTGTCGAGTCATGAGCGACCAGCGTCCCCAGCCGGAGCGAGCCCGCCGAGCGGAGGCGCATGTTTACGACGTCGTCGTGATCGGCGGCGGCCCGTCCGGCAGCGCAACGGGCTATTGGCTGGCCGAGGCCGGACACGATGTGTGCGTCGTCGAGCGCAAGGTCTTCCCCCGTGACAAGACCTGCGGCGATGGCCTCACGCCACGAGCGGTGAAGCAACTCACCGACATGGGCCTCGCCGAGCCGCTCGAGATGTTCCATCGCTACAACGGCCTGCGAGCAACCGGGCACGGCATGTCGCTCGAGTTGCAGTGGCCGTCGCACCCGCTCTATCCATCGCACGGCTTCGTCGTGAAGCGCCGAGAGCTCGATCACATGGTGGCCAACCACGCGGTCAAGGCGGGGACCACGATGATGCAGGGCACCGAAGCGATCGCCCCCATCGTCGATCGCGGGTTCGTTCGCGGTGCAGTGGTCAAGAACAAGGAGTCGGGCCAGACCCAGGAGTTGCGAGCGAAGTACGTCGTCGTCGCCGACGGAGCGAACAGCCGCTTCGGCCGAGCGCTCGGCACCAATCGGAACAAGGTGTACCCGCAAGGCATGGCCATCCGCAGCTATTGGGAGAGCCCACTGCACGCCGAGCCGTGGATCGAATCGGCCCTCGATGTGCGTGATCGCAACGGCAAGACGCTTCCCGGCTACGGCTGGATCTTCCCGTGCGGCGACGGCACGGTGAACGTCGGCGTCGGTTTGCTCTCGACGTTCAAGGACTACAAGAGCGTCAACACGACCCATCTGTTGCGGGAGTACGCAGCCACCGCTCCGGGCTATTGGGAACTCGACGCCGAACATCCGGTGTGCGAGCCGACCGGTGGCCGGCTGCCGATGGGCGGATCGGTGGGGCCGAAGGTGGGGCTCACACACCTCGTGGTGGGCGACGCCGCCGGCAGCATCAACCCGTTCAACGGCGAAGGCATCGACTACGCCTACGAGACCGGCCGCATGGCCGCCCAGGTACTGTCCGACGCTCTGCGCACCGGCGACTCACAAGCGCTGCAGCAGTACTCCAAGATGATCGACGATGAGTACGGGCAGTACTTCAAGGTGGCCCGCCTCTTCGCCAAGGTCATCGGCCGGCCGGCCCTCATGAGCCAGCTCACCCGCGTCGGCATGCACTCCCACACGCTCATGGAGTGGGTGTTGCGCATCATGGCCAACCTGCTGCGCCCGGACGAGCTCGGTCCCGCCGAGGCCGCGTACAAAGCGGCGGCGGCCATCGTGCGTCTCGCCCCCGACGCCTGAGTGGCGCCCACCAGCTGATCACCTTCGATGACTGGAGAATCCGCCGACGACAGACGTCGGCGAATCGTCGTCACTTCGCTCGTGACGCGACTTCAGCGGCAGCCGCTGACGCCAGATCGGTGACGCGCTCGAGTTCGTCCTTGCTGTGCATGATCGACGGGAACATCACCTCGTAGGCGCCGGGCGCCAACGCCACACCGCGATCCAACATGGCGTGGAAGAACGCCGCGTAGAGCTTCTCGTCGGTGGACTTGGCCGTGTCGTAGTCGACAGCCGGTGTCGAGGAGAAGTGCAGACCCAGCAACGGTCCGACCACCGGGATCGTGATGGGGAGACCGTGCTCGCTGATGACCGCTCGCAACCATCCGGCCAACTGCTCGGCGCGGCCTTCCATCATCATGAAGACGCTCTCATCCAACTCCCCGAGCGCGGCCAAGCCGGCAGCCGTGGCCAGAGGGTTTCCGCTGAGCGTCCCCGCTTGGTACACAGCGCCGAGCGGAGCGAGCACTTCCATGATGTCGCGTCGACCACCGAAGGCGCCGATGGGCAGTCCGCCCCCGATGACCTTGCCGAAGCACGTGAGATCGGGTCGCACCGCGTAACGCGCTTGCGCCCCGCCGAGACCCAGACGGAAGCCGGTGATGACCTCGTCGAAGATCAACAAGGCGCCGACGCGATCGCACTCCGAGCGAAGGCCCTCGAGGAAGCCCGGCAGAGGTGCGACCAGACCCATGTTGGCGGCCACCGGCTCGACGATGACCGCGGCGACGGTGTCGTCCAATGTCGGCACCACGTTGTAGGGCGCAACCAGAGTTGACGACACCGCCGAATCAGGCACACCGGCCGAGCCCGACAGGCCGAGCACCGCGACACCGCTACCACCGGCGGCCAGCAACGCATCGCCGTGGCCGTGGTAGTTGCCGGCGAACTTCACGATCTTCGATCGGCCGGTGAACCCGCGCGCCACGCGGAGCGCTGTCATCGTTGCCTCGGTACCGGAGTTCACCAGGCGGACCATCTCGCAGCTGGGCACCCGCGCGCTGATGGCCTCGGCCAGACGGACCTCACGGGCTGTGGGCGCGCCGTAACTCGTGCCATCGACTGCGGCCTTGGTGATGGCCTCGACGATCTTGGGATGAGCGTGCCCCAGGATGATGGCGCCGTAGCTCTGCACGAAGTCCGTGTAGCGCTTCCCTTCCACGTCCCACACGTAGCCACCATTGGCTCGGGCCACGAAGTAGGGCGAACCACCCACCGACTTGAACGCCCGCACCGGCGAATTGACCCCACCTGGGATGACCTTCACCGCCCGTTCGTACAACTCGGCGTTGGTGAACGCGGTGCCACGGCACACCACCGGATCGCAGAGCGCGTCCTGACAACGGTTCGGATCACACACGGGGAGAGTCACGACGTTCCCTTCACAGGCACAGTCATTCACAGGCACAGTCACTCGGCGAGCCAACGAGCAGCGTCGTGGGCGAGGTAGGTCAAGATCATGTCGGCACCCGCACGCTTGATGGCACCGAGATGCTCGAGTGCGACGCCGCGACCATCGATCCATCCGTTCGCTTCGGCGGCTTTCAACATCGCGTACTCACCGCTCACGTGGTACGCAGCGAGCGGCACATCGACCTCGGCCCGAACCTTGGCAATGATGTCGAGATAGGCCAGCGCCGGCTTCACCATCACCATGTCGGCGCCCTGCTCGAGATCGGCACGTACCTCCACCAGCGCCTCACGGGCGTTACGCCAATCCTGCTGATACCCCTTGCGATCACCGCACGCGATCTGCACGTCGACCGCATCACGGAACGGTCCGTACAACGCCGACGCGTACTTGGCCGAGTAGGCCAAGATCGCCCGGTCGCTGAAGCCAGCGGAGTCGAGCGCAAGACGAATTGACGCGACCTGCCCGTCCATCATCCCGCTCGGCGCGGTCACGTCGGCGCCCGCGGTCGCTTGCGCCACCGCCGCTTTGGCGTAGAGCTCCAACGTGGCGTCGTTGTCGACAGAGCCATGACCGTCCAGCACGCCGCAATGTCCGTGGCTGGTGTACTCATCGACGCACAGATCGGCCATGAGCACAATGGAGTCGCCGACCGCGTCGCGTAGGTCGCGCAAGGCGCATTGCACGATGCCGTCAGGGTTCCATGCTTGCGAACCGACCTCGTCCTTGCGGGCCGGTACGCCGAACAAGATCACCCCGGGAACACCGAGACCGGCCAGGTCCTTCACCTCGGCCACCAGCGACGCTCGGGTGTGTTGCACCACTCCTGGCAGCGACGCGATCGGGTTCGGCTCGTCGATGCCCTCCCGCACGAACAACGGTGCGATGAGGTCCTCGGGCGAGAGTCGGGTCTCGGCCACCAGCCGGCGCATGGCCGGCGTGGTTCGCAGGCGGCGCGGACGATGGGCAGGGAAACGTGCAGCAGGCACAGCGGTCACGATCCGAATCGTACGGCCAGAGCGGCCAACGAGACCTCGGCCAGCGACGACACGATCCGATCGGCGGCCGAGACATCGTGACCCCCGGTCAGCGCGTGGGGCACCGCCACCGTGTACAGCCCTGCGGCAACGGCCGCCGTGACACCGGTGTGGGAGTCCTCGAACGCCACTGCACAACCCGGCTCGACGCCCAGATCGGCGCACGCCAACAGATAGGGATCGGGATGCGGCTTGCCGCGCGGGACGGTGTCGATGGCCCGGATGGTTCGGACACGATCGCGCACACCGAGCCGGGTGAGGTGACGATGCACCCAACCGAGATCGGAGTTGGACGCGATCCCGACCGGAACGTCGAGGGTGTCGGCCTCATCGAGGAGCGCGAGCACTCCCGGCAGGATCGGTTGCGTGTCGTTGAGATCGTGATGCACCGCACTTCGACGCCCGGCGGCCCGATCGCGATCGACGGGCCCGACGATCTGCTCGAGTTGATCGAGCCACGGCACACCCCACGACACCCCGATGACCGGCGCCCACGTCTCGATGGTCAACTCGGCACCGTGTTCGGCCCACACCAACCGCGTTGCTTCGTACTCGACCCATTCCGTGTCACACACGACGCCGTCGAAGTCGAACACCACCGCACAGAGGCAGGCCGCACCCTCGGCGCTCATGAGGTCACCGAACCGTCGAGCGCCCCGATGGTGGCGCTCACCAGCCCGGGTAGCGAGTGCTCAGCAGCAACCGCGGTGACCTCGAGACCGCGCTCACGCGCCGTTGCCGCCGTGACCGGGCCGATGCACACCACCACGTCGGGCACGTTGGCCGCTCCCGCAGCTTGGACGTAATTGGCCACGGTGGACGACGACGTGAAGGTGATCGCGTCGGCCGACGCCGCATGGGCGATGAGCGATGCGTCGAGCACCGCTGGGATGGTGCGATACGCGATCACCGCGTCGACGGTCCAGCCCTTGGCCCGCAGCCCGTCGACCACGATCGGACGGGCCGCCTCCGCTTGAGCCACCAGGACCCGTCCCGGACCCTCATCGAACGCCTCCACGAGGCCCTCGCCCACGAACCGTTCGGGCACCAGTTCGACCGACCAGCCATATGCCCCGAGCACGTCAGCAGTGCCAGGACCCACCACCGCGATGCGTGCCGACACATCTTCCCGGCTGAGCCCTGCCGACCGAGCAGCCGTCACCAAACGCGAGGCGCCATTGCCGGAGGTGACCACGATCCAGTCGTAGCCCCCAGCGGTGGCGGGCTCCGCGGCGGCCGCCACAGCGACGTTGAGCCCAGCTCCGCCGTCGAGGGGCTCGACGATGGCGATCGTCGGCACTTCGATGACCACTGCGCCCGCGTCAGCGAGGAGCGCCGACAAGGTGCCGACCTGATCGACAGCGCGGGTGACGACGATGCGTCGTCCCGCCAACAGACCCGGCGAGGTCACGCCAGATCGAACAGATGCCGCAACGACTCCGACAATCGCTCACCACGTGGCGTTCCCGCGGCGTCCTTGAGGCGCACCGTCGGTTCGTGCAACACCTTTGCCATGAGACCGCGTGTGATCTGCTCGACCAGTTCGCGTTGCGCTGGGTCGAGCGAGTCGAGACGGGTGCGGAACCGCTCGAGCTCCGCGACGCGCAGCGCCTCGGCGTGCTCGTGCAACTGGGCGACCAGCGGCGCGGCGGTTCGGGCCGACACCCGATCGACGTAGCGCACGACCTCTGCCTCGATGATGTCGTGCACCGCCCCGATCTCGGCCCGACGCTCGGCCAGGCCGCGCTCGGCGAACGTGCGGAGACCATCGAGGTCGAACAGGCTCACGCCATCGAGGAGGGCCACCGACGGGTCCACGTCGCGCGGTACGGCGACGTCGATGATGAGCAGAGGTCGTCCGTTGCGATCGGCCATCGCGTCGGCGATGTCGGCATGCTCGAGCATGATCGATGATGCGCCGGTGGAGGTGAGGAGCAGGTCGACCTCACGAAGCGCGGCACCGACATCGTCGAGCGAGATGGCTCGACCGGCGACCCGTTCGGCCAACGCCAGTGCCCGCTCCTTGGTGCGGTTGGCCACGCGGATGTCGGCCACTCCAGCACCGGCGAGGCTCACGACCATGCCCTCGCCCATTTCGCCGGCACCGAGCACCAGCACCTGTCGCCCGACGAGCGAGCCCAACTCGTTCGCGGCCATCTCCACCGCGGCCGCCGACACCGATGCGGTGTGGCGCCCGATGGAGGTCTCGGTGCGAGCCCGCTTGCCGACTTCGATGGCGTGACGGAAGAGCATGTTCAGCGTGGTGGCGCTGGTGCCCTCAGCCTGCGCTCGCTCCCACGCGGTTCGTACCTGGCCGAGGATCTCGCTCTCGCCGAGCACGGCCGAATCGAGCCCGGCGGCCACGGAGAACAGATGGGTCACCGCAGCATCGTCGTAGTGCGAGTAGAGATGGTGCGAGAACTCTTCGGGAGCGAGATGCCCCAACTCGGAGAGGAAGTCCCGCACGTCCGCATACGCGCCGTGGAATCGCTCGGCCACCGCATAGATCTCCGTGCGGTTGCAGGTGGACAGCACCACGACTTCAGCGAGGTTGTCCCGGCTGACGAGGTCGTGCAGCACCTTGGTCAGACCGAGATCGTCGATCGTGACGCGCTCGAGCAGATCCAGCGGCACCGTGCGGTGGTTCAACCCGATCACGACGACCGACACGATGCTCCTTTCCGCGTTCAACGTCACGCAGGCCCGAAGTTCCGCCAGCCCCGAACGAGGCAAGACGAGGCCGCGGCCCCGCGGGTCAGGGCCGTGTCGAATGATAGGTCCCCGTCGGCCAGCAAAAGCCATCCGGTGAGCGTTTCGATGACGTTGGTCCCAGCGGTCGGCCGTACCATCGCGGATCGATGGTGGATTCCAAGACTGCACTGGCCGCGGCCGCCACCGTCGTCGCGCTGGCGTTCGCGGCATCGACGTTCGATCGTTGGCTGTCGCGTCGCCGACGCCACGAACTGGCGTGGTCCATCTCGCTGCTGCAGTTCGCCGTGGCGTCGGCCGCTCTGTGGGTGGGCGCCACGGCCGGATGGGACCTGCCGACATTCCGCGTCTTCTTCCTCTTCGGCGCGATCTTGAACGTGCCCTGGCTGGCCCTCGGCTCGATCTACCTGTTGAGCGGACAACGCACCGGGGACCGTTGGGCCGTCGTGGTGTCGCTGCTGAGTGCCATGGCCATCGGGGTCATGATCGCTGCCCCGACCAAGGCTCCGCTGCCGGCATCGGGACTTCCCCAAGGTCGCGAGGTCTTCGGGGTCCTGCCTCGCGTGCTCGCCGCAGTGGCTTCGGGCGTCGCCGCGACGTTCGTGATCGTCGCCGCCATCTGGTCAGCGGTGCGATTGCTGCGCGGGCGCTCGCGATCGGCCAACGCGCCGGCAGTCGCACGACCGGGACAGTTGGCACTCGGCAACGTGATCATCGCCGTCGGCACGGCGATCCTCGGCGCCAGCGGAACCCTCACCGGGCGGCTCGGTCAGGAGCAGGCGTTCTCGGTGACCTTGGCGGTGGGCATCGTCGTGCTCTTCGCCGGTTTCCTGATCGCGACTGGCGCCAGCGCGCCTCGCAGGGCCGAGCGCGTACCGACGGTCGACCTCACGACCGACGGCGGCGATCCTTCAGCGAAGCTCTCGTCGCAGGAGCTTGCCGCCCAGAGCCTTCGGTAGCTCGTCGACGAACAACACCTTGCTCGGACACTTGTAGCGAGCCAAGCGCTCGCCGCAGTACTCGATGAGGGTGTCCTCACCGACGTTCGACCCGGGCTCCGCCACCACGAACGCCTTGACCGCTTCACCGGTGAGCGGATGGGGCACGCCCACCACCGCGACCTCGGCAACATCGCGATGGCCCGCCAGCACCGCTTCGACCTCGGCTGGATACACGTTGAAGCCCGAGACGATGACGAGATCCTTCATGCGATCGACGATCGAGAGCCGCCCGTCGGCACTGCGGACGGCGACATCACCGGTACGCAGCCATCCGTCACCGGTGAGCACCCGCGCCGTGCCATCGGGATCGTTCCAGTAGCCAGCGAAGACGTTCGGCCCTCGCACCCAGATCTCGCCCGGCTCGCCGTCGTCGACATCGTCACCGTCGAGATCGACCAAGCGGACCTCGACGCCGGGGAGCACCGTGCCGATCGTGCCGGCAACCGGATCCATCTGCACCGAGGACGTGACGACGGGGGCGGCCTCCGTGAGGCCGTAGCCCTCCCGGATGGGCACGGAGAACCGCTGCTCGAACGCCCGGGCCGTCTCGACCGGCAACCGGGCACCGCCCGACAGTGCCAGCCGTACGCCGGCGAAGGCATCGGGATCGGCCTCGTGGAACTGCGCCCACGCCCCCCACATCGGTGGCGCTCCGGGCACGACGGTGCAGCCCCGCTCGATGATGGTCTCCAGCGCCGTGGACGGATCGAAGCGCTGCACCAGGACCACCGTGGCTCCAGCGGCCAGCGCGATGCCGAGCACTGCGTTCAACCCGAAGATGTGGAACAAGGGGAGAACGCCGAACACGACGTCGGCCGAGGTGAGCGCACCCGCGGCCTGGTTCTGGTCGATGTTCGATCGGAGGTTGCCGTGGGTGACGATCGCGGCCCGCGGCGCACCGGCGGTCCCGCTGGTGAACATGAGCAGCGCCGGTGCGTCGGGGCCCACGGGCACGATGGGAGCAGGCGGGGATACCACCAGGGAGTCGAACCAGATGGCATCGCTGTCGTCCCATTCAACGGTGACCACGGAGCGCACCGATGACCGCGAGGCCGGGTCCATGGTCTGCCAGGTCCCTCGGGCCGCCGCCGCGACCACGGCCACGACGGGCTTCACGTCCTCGATCTCACGGGCCAACGCCGGACCCGGGTCGGTCGGGTTCAGCGGGACGGCCACGGCGCCGATGCCGAGCACGGCCAGGTAGGAGACCACGAAGCTGCGGTCGTTCCCGCACACGAGCGCCACTCGATCGCCGGGCTGCACCCCGAGACCCAGTAGTCCTCCCCGGACGGAGGCCACCTGGTGGCGCAAGGCGCCATAGGTCGTGGGGCGACCACGGGACCACAGCGCGACGTGATCGTCTCCATGGCCCTCGATGAGCTCTGCCAGGTTCACAGCGGTGTTCACCACACCCTTCCCGCATCGGATGGCCGATGGGACCAGCGTAGGCCCGCGCCGGCGGGACCACCCGAACTCGGTCGACGCAAGGCGACCAACGCCCCCCGACCGCCCCTGGACGGGGCTCAACGGGCGATCAGGACGATCCGAGGGACATTTCGACCGTCACTTCCCTATGTCTTCCCCAAGTTCGGGCCAGGTTCGTTTACGAACGTGTTACGACGACCGATAGTTGACGATGCGATTGCGACGAATGGCCGCTCTGGCCGCTCTGACCTGTGCCGTGGGGTTCGTGGGACTCCCGTTCGGCGCCTCTCAGGCTGGCGAGTCAGACGACTTCTTGGCGCTCATCAACTCTGCTCGGGCTGCCCAAGGGCGCTCAGCGCTGCAACTCGATGCGACGCTGTCGAACTCGGCCTGTGCGTGGAATGCCAACCTCGTGCCGACCGGCGACCTCATCCACGACCCCAACCTGAGCGCGGTCGGGTCCCAGATCCCGGGCTGGACCAAACTCGGCGAGAACCTGGGCATCGGCCCGTCGGTGAGCGAGATCTTCACGGCGCTCATGAACAGTGCCGCCCACAGGAAGAACATCCTCGACGCCGCCTACAACCGGGTCGGGATCTGCGTCGACCACGACGCCAACTCGATGCTCGTGACCACCCATCGCTTCGCTGCGGTGGGTTCACCGGCACCTGCGCCAGCTCCGGCGACCTCGGGTGCCGCCAAGTCCACCGGCACTCCGGCTGCTGCAGCAGCTCCGACTCCGACTCCCGCTGCCGCCACGACGCCCACAGCACCTGCGGCGACCGCTGCTATTGCACCCCCCGACACCGCGGCCCCCGCGGCCACGGACCCACCGCCGCCCCCGGCCCCTGCAGCAGCGACGACCACCGTTGCCCCGAGCGCCGTTGGACCGACCACAGCTCCCACGAACGTGCCGGCAGCCCCGAACGACGCCGCCCTCCTGGCGATCCCCACCGGAGCCCTGGTCACGGCAAGTGCACAATCGAGCGGCCACCCGCCGTCGGTGCCGTTCGCGGCGACGCCATCGGCACGCTCTCATCGGGCCAAGGTCCTGCGGACACCGATCCGCCGGGTCTTCTGGGTCCGAGTGCTCAAGAACCTGTTCTGAGCGCCCGAAGGCACTCATGTGCCTGCGCTCCCACCTCCGTCCGGCCTGCCGAGCTCATCACCCGCCCCCTCACCGGGTGCAGCGCCTGAGCCCGGGGCGACCCGCATCGGCACGGGCAGCACCGAGATCGTCATCGAGACACGCGGGTTGTCCCGCCGGTTCGAGTCGACCAACGCCCTGAGCGATCTGAGCATCGACGTGCGCGCCGGCGAGGTCCTGGCCGTGCTCGGCCCGAACGGTGCCGGCAAGACCACGACGATGCGCCTGCTCAACGGCGTGCTGCAGCCGGACTCGGGGTGGGCCCGGGTGTGCGGCCTCGACCCGGCAGCCGAGGGCGACGCGGTGCGAGCCCGTACCGGCGTGCTGACCGAACAGGCCGGACTGGACGAACGGCTCACCGCCCGTGAGAACCTGCTCGTCACCGCTCGCCTCCGACGCCTCGGTCGAACGGGGGCAGCGGCCAAGGCCGATGTCCTGCTGGATCGCTTCGGGATGGGTCCCCGGGCCGACGATCTGGTCCGGGGGTTCTCCACCGGCCAGCGCAAGCGAGTGGCCCTCGCCCGAGCCCTGCTCCACGACCCCGATGTGCTCTACCTCGACGAGCCGACGTCCGGCCTCGACCCCGAAGCCATCCGCTCGGTGCTCGATCTCATCGCCGAGTTGGCCGCCGAGGGTCGCACGATCGTGTTGTGCACCCACTTCCTGGCCGAGGCCGATCGTCTCGCCCACCGAATGGCGGTGCTGCTCTCGGGTCATTGCGAGGCGTTCGGGTCCACCGAGGAGTTGGCGGCCAGCTTGTTCCGGGGCATTCGGCTGATGGTCGAGCCCGACCCCGAGCGCATCGGAGCTGCTGAGTTGATGACTCGCAACGTCCGAGGAGTCCTCGACGTGAGCCGCACCGATGGTCATCTCGACGTCCATGTGGAGGCGCGCGCCGTGGTCCCGACGTTGATCGAAGCGTTCACCCGAGCGGGTATCGGCATCTACGGGGCGGTGCCGCGGCCCCCGTCACTGGAGGACGTGTACTTCGCCGTCCTGGCTCGTCACGAGGCCGCGGCATGAAGCGGTCCACCCGAGATGGGGCGTCCAGCCGCGCTGGAGCCGGTCGGCCACTGGACTGGGACGTCGTTCGCGCCATCGTCGGCAAGGACCTCACTGCGGTGCGCCGGGCCAAGGCCGTGCTGCTCCCCATGCTCGTCGTGCCCGCGTTCTTGTTGATCGTCGTCCCGCTCATCCTCACCTTGGTGGCGGTGCACACCCATCCAGACGTCAGCTCGGCTCTGCGATCACTCCCCGGACCGATGCGTCACGCCATCGAGAAGCTCCCCGGTGATGAGCAGCCAGTGATGCTCATCGACGGATACCTCCTGGCGCCGATGTTCCTCATCGTGCCTCTGATGGTGTCGGCCGTGATGGCTGCCGACGCCTTCGCCGGTGAGAAGGAGCGCAAGACCATCGAGCACCTGCTGCACCTCCCCGTGAGCGATCGCGAGCTGTTCACGGCCAAGGTGCTCGGTGCGTTCCTGCCCGCACTCGCCGTGTCGTGGGTCGGCTTCTTGGGCTTCGCACTGGTCGCGAACATCGCAGCGTGGCCGGTGATGGGCCGGGTGTTCGTGCCGAACCGGCTGTGGTTGGCGATGATCTTGTGGGTCGCGCCAGCAGTCGCGACCTTGGGTCTCGGGGTCATGGTCAGGGTCTCGGCACGGACTCGGACGACGCAAGAGGCGAACCAACTCGGCGGCGCCGTGATCTTGCCGCTCATCTTCCTCGCCCTCGGCCAGGCAACCGGCCTGCTGCTGGTGAGCCTGCCCGTGGCGCTGGCCGCCGGCGCGGTTCTGTGGGCAATCGGGTTAGGTCTGATCCGGGGCGGAGTCCGGCGATTCACACGAGATCGTCTGGCCCTGTACTCCTGAGGGCTGCGCCGACGACTGTCCCGGCGAACACCGCGTCGTCGGCGTGTTGGGCTGGAAGAAGAACGCCACCACCGCCGCACCGAGGATCAGCACGAACAGCAGCGCCAGGGTCAAGGTCGTCGCTGGTCTCACCGGCGCAACTGTACGGGGGTGATGGTCCCGCCGGTCATGTCGGGGAAGCTCCCGTCGAGTCCTGGCGCGTTGCCCGGCCCGACAACCGTCAGCGACACGGCATCGGCGACGCCCAGGCCCAGATCGGCCGCCGCCGACCCACGGCACAGGCGAAGGCTCATGAGGCCGTACGCGTCGGGCACCAGGGCCAGTTGGCTCTCCCCCAGCCCGCGGACGCTCGTCGTGACCAGGGCGGTTCGCGCCGTGTCACCGAAGCGGATCAACACACGGTCGCCGGCGTTCGTCTCCAACTCGTCGGTGCCCACGTTCAGTTGGATGGCCCCGTACCGATCGACCCACAGCACCTCGGCGGCCAGAGCGTCGGCCTCGGAGCGGGTGATGGGCAAGATCCCGGGGAGAAGGTTGGACGTGTCGACGCTCGTGCCGAGAACCTCGAGGGGTACCCCACACGCGAGGTGCGCGGCGGCCGACATCATCACGTCGCGAACAGCCAGCACCGATCCCGGGCTCTCGAGGTGGTAGTCCGCGTTGTCCAGAACGAACGCTCGTCCTGCCCCGCCGGCCATCGCCACCGCCGGAGCCAGGAGTCCGTTGTCGGGGCCGATGAGCACACCCGAAGCGCCCGCCAGTTCGACCGCCACGATCGGACGGTCCGTGTCGGGATCGACCGCGGCGACGACCACACCTGAGGCCACGTACCCGATCGCTCGGGCCAGAGCCAAAGACCCACCGCGAACGTCGTAGGGCTCCACATCGTGGGTGAGGTGCACGACGGCGGCGTGCGGCGCAATGTCCCGAGCGATCGACTCGAGCACCCCCGCCAGCTCCCCGGGACCGGTGTCGGTCAACACGGTGATGGTGAACGCAACACCATCGTCGGCGGCTTCGAAATCACTCATCGACACGATGCTAGGGGGAGAAGGAACGCGCGGAGGGCGGGCTCCGGAACGGGCCGGTCGCGGGGGCCGGGGTCGCGCAGTCAGACGACCGCAGCTGACGACGTGAAGCTCATGAAGTTGGCAGGACTGGTGCCGACCCCCCGACGGCACCAGTCCTGTCGACCTGGGCTCCACTTTCGGAGCCCCGACCCCCCTCGGACCGTGACCATTGACACTACGCGCATCGGAGCCTCTGTGAAAAGTGACTCACACCGATTTTTCCTTTTCTTGCCGACGGGCGACGTCATTGGTCGAGACGTCTGACACAGAGCCGACAGAGGCGAGTCAGGCACCCAGTTCCCGGGATCTGGCGGTGGCGGAGGCCACGGCATCCAAGAAGGCGGCACGAAGCCCGGCCCGCTCCAGTTCCCGGAGCCCCGCGATCGTGGTGCCACCGGGTGAGGTGACCTGAGCTCGGAGCTCCTCGGGGGTGCCGATGCCGGCCGCCAACATGGCGGCCGAACCGACGAACAACTGGCGGACCATGTCGAGGGCGAGCGCGCGGGGAAGCCCGACGAGCACCCCCGCGTCCACCAACGCCTCGGCCATCATGAACAGATACGCCGGGCCAGACCCGGTGAGCCCAGTCACGGCGTCGATGAGGGGTTCGCTGACCTCCACCACCGTGCCGACGGCACCGAGTACCCCGATCGCCCACGCCACGTCATCAGCTGTCGCCGATGTTCCAGCGGCAATGCCAGTGCAGCCGGCCCCTACCAGCGCCGGGGTGTTCGGCATGGCTCGCACGATGGCAACGGCGGTGCCCAGCGCCTCCTGCAACGTGGCGATGGTGACGCCGGCAGCGATCGACACGACGCGGCCGACGCCCACCTGTCGCAACGCTGCCGCGGCAGATCGCACATCGCCCGGCTTCACTGCGATGACAGCACCCGCCGCCGCCACGGGAGCGTCGACGATGCGCACACCGGGGTAGCGCTCTGCGAGCTCGATCCGTCGCGCCGAGAGGGCCTCCACCACCGCCAGATGCTCGGGCGCGGCCCAACCGTCGCGCAGCAGGCCTCCGAGGAGCGCCTCGCCCATCTTCCCGCCCCCGATCAGCAGCAGCTGCGGTGCGTTGTCGAGTCCGGTGGTCGAAGCGTTCGCCATGACCGCACAGGGTAGGGCGGTCGGCAACCGCACCCGGTGCCTCTACCCGAGCTTCCGAGCAACCGTGAACGTGTGGCCCGGCGGCCAGGGCGAGCCCGCTTCCCCGAACAAGGCACCTGACCGCCGAGCAAGCGCACCCTAGGCATCAAAGACAGTGAGATGCAATGTCATGAAATGAACCGGCTGGCGTACCCGACTCGCAGCAAGGACATGAAGCACAACTCGACCGTCGCGTACATGGTGCCGATGACCCGGTCGAGCTCGTCCTCGGAGAACCCGGTCACCGCAAGGTGCCCCACCAAGAACAGAGCGTCTTCCTCGCCGATGGCGAACTGCACACCCACCAGGTTCCGGCTGCGCCGCAGGGCCTGCTCGTAGAACATCTCGTGGTTCTCTTCGGGTGCTGGCATCACATACGTCTCGAAGGCCAGCGTCCGTTGCCCGAGCGTGATCCAGATCGTGATGAAGTCCTTCTCCTCGCCGGCCATGCGCACATACCAACGACGCTCGCCTGGCTCACCGCGATCGACCGCGAGGACCACCGGATTGGTCTCGAGTTGATCGGCGAGCCACATCGAGATCCGCAGTTCGAGGGCGTCGAGATCGAACCCGTCGAATGCCACCGTCATGTCATCCCCGTCATGTCATCCCCGGCATGCGACCAGTCGACCGACCGTGAGGTCATCGCACAACCGTCGCAGGCGAGCTGCGGCCAGGGACCACGTGTAGCGACGCGAACGTGTCGCCGCGCTGATGCTCATCTCCCACGCCAAGCGTTCGTTGCCGAGGATCTCGTCGATGTACGAAGCGAACACAGCCGGGTCACGGCCCTCCACGAGGAAGCCGGTATGTCCATGGTCGACGAGCGTGCGTAGACCACCGACCGCCGCGGCCACCACCGGCGTCCCGCACGCTGCGGCCTCGAGCGCCACCAGTCCGAACGACTCGGAACGACTCGGAACGACAACCACATCAGCGGCGCGATACCAGCTCGACAACAGATGGTGTGGCTGCGGGGGCACGAACTGGACTCGCCCGGACAGGCCCAGCTGATCGATGAGTTGTCGGAGCCGGACGACTTCTTCGGAGCCGTCGAGCCCACTCGCCCCGCCGATGATCACCAGGCGTGTCGTGCGATCGGCGAGAGCCGCGAGTGCCCGGACCGCCAGATCGGCGCCTTTGAGCGGCTGGATGCGCCCGACGAACAGCAGCATCGGCTCCGGGCCCAGGCCCAACCCACGCCGAGCGCCGGTGGGATCGCCCGGGGCGAAGAAGGCGTGCTCGACGCCGGGGGCCACGATCTCGATGCGTCCCGGTGGCTGACCGTAGAGGCGGCGGAACTGCTGGGCCTCTTCGCTACAGCTCGCCAAGATGGCGTCGGCGCACCCGACGATCTCGGCCTCGGCCCTCACCCGTCGCTCCGGCTCAGGATCTCCGGCCTCGGCCTTGACCCGCGCCAGGGTGTGGAACGTGGCCACCAACGGCAGGCCGAGCTCGTGCTTGAGGCGATGGGCTGCCACGCCACTGAGCCAGTAGTTGGCATGGAGCAGATCCACGCCGCCGCGACGGTCGATGTCGGCACGAACACCGTCGGCGAACTCATCGACGACTTCAGGCAGCGCTTCCTTGGGAAGGTCGAACCCGCCGGCGTCGACATGGACCACGCGCAGACCGGGTTCGAGATCGACCTGATCGGGGAGGGACGAATTCCATCGCCGGGTGTACACGGTGCAATCCACACCGGCGTGGGCCAACCCCGCCGAGAGCTCCTTGACATACACGTTCATGCCGCCGGCATCGCCGACGCCGGGTTGCGACAGCGGAGACGTGTGAAGGGACAACATGGCGACGGTTCGCACGGGAACAGTCAACCCTCCTCGGGCCCCGATGATTCCGATGTCGCTCACGTTCCTGCGTCCTCGGACGACTGTCCCGAGCGCGGCCCGCCGTCGTCCTGCGAACGGTCAGCGGTGCGCTCCGAACGAAACGACGCGTAGATGCGCAGCATCGATTGCTTCTGGGCCTCGTCCAGCCACGGGTCGAGCGAGATGGCTTCGACCACTGCACCCTCGGGCGAAGACCGCGGCTCATCGGCGAGGAGCCCGGCACGCACGTAGAGCTGCTCTGCCGAGATGCGCAGCCCCTTGGCCACCTGCTGCAGGATCTCGGCCGATGGCTTGCGCAACCCTCGCTCGATCTGGCTCAGGTACGGGTTCGAGATACCCGAGAGCTCCGACAGATGGCGGAGGCTCATCTTGGCCAACGTCCGCTGGTTGCGGATGAACGCGCCGAGGTCGCCCAGGCGATCCTCGAACTCGTCGAACGTCGGCACGGGCAGATGCCGCTCAGCCGAGCAGCGAGTCGATCGAAGCCTCGCCGGTGCGATAGCGCCGGGTCAGCTCCTCGGCGAGCGCGTCGATGCGGTCGAACAGCCGGCGGCGACGCAGCGACAGCACGGCTTCGGCCACCTGCAAGCGGGCGAGAGCATCATCGAGACCGCCGTCGGAGAGGTCGGGCAGGTTGGCGAGCGAATCGTCGGCATCCAGCTCACCGAGATCGATGAACTCATCGGTCACCGAGCCGCCCGCCGCGGCACGCTCGCCCGAGAGAGCGTCGGGCAATCCGCCGAGCAGTTGCGAAGCATCGGAGGCGAGTTGACCGCTGCGTCGACGATCCACTTCAGATCGCACGACGTCGAGCCGGCCTTGCACGACACGACGGTGCATCGACACCTCGTCTTCGAGGGCCTGACACTGGGCTCGTCGGGCTCGAACATCGGCCATCGGCAGCGAGGTCAGCGCGGCCAGGTAGTCGTCAGCGATCACACGGCGGTAGGCATCGAGGTCCACGGCTGCAGGCTAGGCGAGCCTCGCGTGACAGCCTGCCTTCGAGGCTCAGCCGCCCGAGACCGGAGGAAGGACTGCGACCTCGTCACGGTTCGTCACCAGATCGTCTGGCCGGCACTCATCTCCGTTGAGCCATACCTTGCTGTTGGCCACGATGGCGTCGAAGCGCTCACCGAAACGGCTGGACGCCTGGGCGAGGACATCAGCAACCGTGGCCGCATCGTCGAACTGGAACGATCCCCCACCGGCCGCTTCACGAGCCTGGGCGAACAATCGCAACGTGGCCATGCCCCGAGGCTAAGCGGTGGTGCCCGAATAGGGCACACACACCACCTGTAGGTTCTCGACCATGCCCGGTCCTGCCACCAACGTGCTCCTGCTACGCCACGGCCAATCGGAATGGAACGCTGAAGGTCGCTGGCAAGGACTGGCCGACCCACCCCTGTCCGACCTCGGTCGTCAACAGGCCTACGTCGCGGTGCAGCACCTCGGAACCGTCGACGACATCGTCGCGTCCGACCTCCAACGAGCTGCGCAGACTGCCGAGATCTTGTCGAACGGGATCGGGGTCGGGCCGGTGCTGCTCGACCCGCGTCTACGCGAGCGTGACGCAGGCGAATGGACCGGCCTCACCCGACACGACATCGAACTGCGTTGGCCCGGAGCCCTCGAGCGCGGCGACAAGCCCAACGGCTACGAGGCGGACGACGTCATCATCAGCCGCGTCATGAGCGCGCTGAGCGATGTGCAACGCAACGCTCCCGGCGGTGACGTGCTGGTCGTCGCCCACGGTGGCGTCATCCGCGCCGTGGAACGACATCTGGGAGCCGAGGACGGGCTCTTGCCCAACCTCGGTGGCCGTTGGCTCGTCATGCGCGCCGATCATGTCGCCCTCGGTGAACGCGTGGTGCTGATCCACCCGGACGAAGTTGCCGTGACCCTCCCGGGGCACCTATGACGACCCCGTCGCTGTTCGATCTCCTCGACGAGACGCCCAAGTGCCACGGCGCTCCCGAGACAGACGCCGCCACCGATGTCGCCCGCGTCCACGATCCCGATGCGTGCACATCCGCTCAATCTCCGCTCGAGTCGGTCGAGTCGGTCGAGTCGGTCGAGGTAGAGCTGACCTCGACGGTCGAGCCGTTGCCGGTTCGCGTGATCCGCAGCGCCAAGCGTCGCCGCACGATCCAGGCCCGCATGGTCAACGGCGTTCTGGAGGTCCTCATACCCGGGCGCGCCACAGCGGCCGACGAAGCGCATTACGTCGAGACGATGCGTTCGAAGTTCGCCCGATCGCACCGCGCCGGAGCGATTGATCTCGAAGCACGTGCGGCCGATCTGGCGCGTCGGTTCTCACTGCCGACGCCCTCCAGCATCGGTTGGGTCAGCAATATGGATCATCGATGGGGCAGTTGCACGATTGTCGATCGAACCATCCGCATCAGCGATCGACTCGTGTCGGTACCGACGTGGGTGCTGGACGCGGTGATCATGCACGAACTCGCACACCTCGTGGTGCCCAACCATTCCGACGCGTTCTGGGCGTTGGCCAATCGCTATCCGAAGATGGAACGCGCTCGCGGCTATCTCATCTGCGCGTCCGGCCAGAGCGACGACTGACCCGATCCACATCACCGGCCATCAACGTCAATACTGATTGACGCATCACGAGTCGTCGCAATGACCGAGGCGCCGCAGTGATCGGGTTGTCCGTCGACAGTGTCCGGTCATGCGACAATGGGACAGTGTCGAGGTCCCTGGGGAAGCCTGCGACGCCGCCCCGATCCGACGAACGCGCGAGGACGTACAGCGGTGACGCCAACGAGGAAGTGCGCGCCATCGTTGCAGCGACCTATCGCGTCATCGAGCGTGCCGGCACCGTGGAACCCACGATGCGGGACATCCTCAGCGAAGCGCAGCTGTCCACGCCAGCCTTCTACCGACACTTCAAAGGCAAGGACGATCTCCTCATCACGATCATCGAGGAGAGCTGTGGTCGCCTCATGCAACGCGTATCGGCTCGGATGGATCGCCGCAAGACAGCACCATCCAAGATCGGGGCCTGGGTCAGCGGCATCGTCGGACAGGCCGCCGATCTCGATGTTGCCGCCCAGGTGCGCCCGTTCGCAGTGAACTTCGAGCGACTTGCCGCGCTCTATCCCGCGACCCATCGTTCGACGACGTTGCTCATGACCGACCCGATCATCGAACCGGTGATCGAGCTCACCGGATTTCGCCCGGCGCGCGCCCGCGACGAGTCGATCGTGGTGTTGCGACTGGTCGTCGCCGTGATGCAGATGCATCTGTGCGATCGCACTCAGCCCACCAAGACTGAGCTCGACCGCCTAGCGACGTTCATCGTGACCGGACTCGTCGGCCTTGCCGCGTCGTGAGCGCGTCGGTGCGCGATCAGGCCGCTGCGATCAGTGCGAGGCGGTCAGTGTCCGTCGCGCGACAGGTATGAGGCAGCGAGTGCGTCGCGGTCGTTGAGCGACGCGGCATCACCCGACATCACGATCTCACCGACGGAGAGCACATACGCGCGATCGCACAGCTTCAAGGCGAGCGATGCGTTCTGCTCCACGACGAGGATCGACGTGCGATGGCGGATCTCGGCGATGGCGCGGTAGACGGTGTCGACCACGAGCGGGGCGAGCCCGAGCGACGGCTCATCGAGGAGCAGCACGCGTGGCGCGGCGAGCAGACCTCGCCCGATGGCGACCATCTGCTGCTCACCACCCGAGAGCTGCCAGCCCGAGCGCTTGCGGAGCGCGGGCAGCAGAGGGAAGAGGTCGTAGATGTCCGAGAGGCTGTAGATCGGGGCGCGAGAGCCCCGGGCCGTTTGCCCGACCAGGAGGTTCTCCTCAGCGGTCAACGGCGGGAACAACTTGCGGCCCTCAGGGACGTGGACCAGCCCGAGTCGAGCCGCCTTGTCCGACGCAATGCCGGTGATGTCCTGGCCCATGAACTCGATGGAACCCGTCGCCTTCATCATGCGGGACAACGCTCGCAAGGTGGAACTCTTGCCGGCGCCGTTCGGGCCCAGCAATGCCACCGCCTCCCCATCGCGAACCTCGAGCGAGATGCCCTTCACCGCGGGCACGTTGCCGTAGCTCACGACGAGGTCCCTCACCGACAGCAGGGTTTCGGTCACTTCGGCTCCCCCAGGTAGGCCGCCACCACAGCGGGGTCCTTCCACACCTTGTCCGGCGTTCCTTCAGCGATGACTCGACCCATCTCGAGAACGACGAGACGCTGCACGAGTCGATCGAGGAACGAAAGCTTGTGCTCGATGATCAACAAACCGATGCCGTCGCCGCAGATTCGCAGCAACAGATCTGCGAGGCGTTGTGTCTCACCGGAGCTGAGACCGGCGGCTGGTTCGTCCATGAGCAACAGCGACGGTCGGGCGATGAGCGCCCGAGCGATCTCGACGAGACGACGATCGCCATAGGACAAGCCGTGCGCGGGAACGTTGGCCCGACTCAGCAGTCCTACTTCGTCGAGGGCGGCCGCTGCTTCTTCCCAACGCGCCTTGTCGTGTTTCCACATGTTCGGTCGGTTGAGCCACGAGGCAACCGGCCCACGGGCATGCCGGTCGGGCGAACCGACGAGCACGTTCTCCATGCAGGTGAGCGATGGGTCGACCTGTGGCGTCTGGAACGTGCGGACCACGCCCTTGCGGACGATGGCACCCGGCCGACCGAGCGGAACGTCCTCACCACGTACTCGAACGTGCCCGGTGGCCTTCACCAGACCGCACACTCCGTTGAGGAAAGTGGACTTTCCCGAGCCGTTGGGACCGATGAGCCCGAGCACTTCGTTCTCGTTCACCTGCAAGGTCACGTCGTCGACTGCGGTCAGAGCGCCGAAGCGCACGGTGAGGTTGTCCACCGAGAAAACGACCGGTGCTGTGGCGGAGCCGAGGGTGGATGATCCATCGACCATGGTCATACCGACTCCCCCGCCGTCAACGAGCTCGGGGCTGCCTGATCGGTGCCCGATGAACTACCGGCAGCTGGCGTCGAGCGCTTCCGCTGCTGCCAAGCGATGATCCGCCGCGGCAGCGACGTGATCCCCTCGGGGATGGCCAAGATGACCACGAGGATCACCGCGGCGAAGACCAACTCGCGGTAGTCGGCGATCCGACGGAGCCACTCGGGGGTGAGGATGATCACCACTGCCCCGACAGCCGGCCCCCACACCGACGCAACACCGCCGACCAACACCATGATGAGCACATCGAGCGACACGCCGGCGTGGAACTGGTTGAGCGACACGAACCCGCGTGTATAGGAGGCCACGGCGCCGGCTGCGCCCATGTACGCCGCGCCGACCCCGAAGGCGACCGCCTGAGCACGCAGGGTCGGCACTCCTGACACCTTCGCCACGATCGGCTGGTTCTTCGTGAACACCCAATCGCGCTGGGTGGCCGAGCGTTCGAGGAGGACGAGGAGCACGATGCCCAGCAACGCAACGCCGCCCGAGAGATAGAACGTCTCGGTCGGGGTCACGAACTCCTTGCCGAACAGGCTCGGCTTCTCGATGCCGAAGCTCCCCCCTTCACCACCGGTGAAGGACTCCCACTGGCGCAGGATGATCTGCGACAACGTAGCGAAGGCCAAGGTGGCGATGGCGAACTGCAGCAGAGGGCTGCGATAGAGGATCAGCTTCACCAACGTGCCGATGATGCCGGTCACAATGGCGGCAACGATGATGCCGACGATGAAGCCACCGCCCTTTTGTCCCGCCCACACCGAGGTGAATGCGCCGATGCCGTAGAAGCTCGACGTGCCCAGACTGAACTGACCGGCAAGGGCGAACTGAATGTAGAAGCCCGATGCCAGCAACGTCGAGATCATGGCCGTGTTGGCGACATCGAGTCCGTAAAGGCCGTGCACGAAGAGCGGGACCATGGCCAAGACCACCGCACCGACCAGGATCGACTCGCGCTGTCGCCGCGCATACACACGAGGTCGCGGGACCATCCGGGCGACCCGGTCGGCAACTTTGGTTGACAGGTCAGTAGCGGACACCGGCCAACCCCTTCACGACACCCTCGGGCTTGATGACGAGCATCACCAGAAGGATGATGAACGGATAGGCCTCGACGTAGTCCGGTGACACGTAGCCGCTGAGGTACTGCTGGGCCAGCGCCACAACGAACGCCGCGGCCACGGCCGCGTCGATGCGGTCGAATCCGCCGATCACCACGGCGGCGAACGACGCCAGCAGGAGGGAGAAGCCCACCTCAGGACCGATCGGGACGATCGACGCCACCAGGAGACCACCGAGGGCAGCCAGTGCGGCCGAGAGACCGAACACGATAACGGTGAGGCGGTCGACACGGATGCCCTGCAACAAGGCGGTCTCACGATCGACAGCCAGCGCCCGCAATTGGCGACCGATCGAGGTCCGGTGCAGCACGTACATCATCACGACGAACAGGACCGCAGTCACGGCCAGCACCAAGAACGTCTGGTACGGCACTCGAGCGCCTCCGATGTGCACCACGTCCGAGGACTTACCGACGACGGGAGGAAGCGACCGGTTGGTCGAATCGAACTGCAAGATGAGGATCGATCTCATCCCGAGCGCTAAGGCAAAGGTGGAGATCATGACCGCCAGTTGCGACTGTTTGCGCAACGGCGCATACCCGACCCGTTCTATGCCGACACCGACCATGAACACTGCGGCCAGCACCACCACGAAGGCGGGCGCCATTGCCCAACCATGATCGTGGATGAGCCAGAACCCCAGGAACCCGCCCAGGGTGAGCAAGTCACCCTGGGCGAAGTTCACGATCCCCGTGGCGTTGTGCAGCAGCACGACGCCCAGGACGATCAGGGCAGCAATAGATCCTTGGGCCAGTCCGGCGAACGAGAGTGCGACGAACCGGTCCATCAGATCACGGAGCCTTGGTTGTCGTCGTTGCTGCGGCGGCAGCAGCAGCCGCCGCAGCTGCCTCCGACGCCACCAGCGTCGGGTTGCCGGCCACCTGGGCGTAGGCCTTGATCAGCTGACCGGTGTCGTGGCTCACCACGGCGATGTCGTGCTGCAGGTTGTTCTCGGCGTCGATCTTCCACTGACCGCAGGGCCCCGGGAGGTCGAGCGTCAGCATCGCCTTCTTCAGCGCAGCCGGCTCGATCGACTTGGCAGCGTTGGCCGCAGCAGCGATGAAGTAGGCCGCCTGGTAGTAGTACGGAGCGACGCCGTCGGTCGACTTCTCGCTGGGGTACTTGGCGAGGTATGCCGCCTTGAACGCCTTGGCCTCCGGCGAGGTGCCGGCATCAGTCGTGCAACCACTCACGTAAGACATGTTCTTCATCTCGGCAGCGGTGTTCGCTCCCGACGAGACGTACTGCGCCGAACCCGTGTCCATGACGCCGGGAGTGGTGATGCCGTTCTGCGCCTTCTGCTTCATGTACACCTGGCCGACGGCGGGCACGTTGTTGTGGATCGTGAAGTCGACGTCCTTGAGGCCCAACACCGCCTCAGTCGCATCGGTGGCGTTGGGGGCAAGCGAACGCTCGACAACTTCGCCGGTGAAGCCGTTGTCCTTCAGGTACTGGACGATGACCTTCTGGGCCAGCAGGCCGTTGGGATCAGTGGTGTGCTCGATGCCGATCTTGGCCGGCTTCGGGTTCTGATCCAGTGCGTACCGGGCAAAGGCCTCCGCGTACATGTCGGTCGTCGGCCCCATGCGGTAGCCGATGTCCTTCTTCAGGATGCTCTTGTTGAGCGAACCGCTCTGGGCGACGTGCAGCAGCGGAATCCCGGAGGCCTCGATGTCGGGAGCGGCCGCGGGCACCATGGCCGAGAAGTTCAGGCCGAGAATGACGTTGACCTTGTCGGAGATGGCCTTCTTGACGGCCACTGTCGAGATGTCAGCAGTGGTTCCGATGTCGTACTCCGTGAACTCGATCTTGTGGCCATACGCGCCACCCTTGGCGTTCAGCTCTTCGATCGCCAGTTCGAGGGCGTGCGCACGGAAGGACAGCGCGTTCGCCCCGCTGGCCTGGATCATGAAGCCGATCTTCAGCGGCGGCAGAGCCGGATCGACCTTGGTCGGACCGGCCGCGGCGGTCGTGGCCGGAGCGGCGGTGGTGGCAGCACCGGAAGCTGCGGTGGTGGCGGGAGCGGCGGTGGTGGCAGCAGCAGCAGTCGTGCTGGCTGACTCGCCTCCGTCGTCTCCGCACGCTGCTGCGAGCATGCCCGCGGCAGCCGCAACGACAAATACCCGACGAAATCTCATGAAGTGTCCCCCTCAAGCTGACAAGAGCTTTCACACGCAGCCACCCCCCGGCGGCTGGTCCCGGGACCGTAGCAGGTCCGTCAACAGCCAGAAAGAATCGTGTTCTCCATTGCAAAAACGTCATATTTCGGCCGCGACGAGCATGCCCGTCATCAGCCTCTATAGGCATTGGTTATGGGAAGCCGCCGATCCTTGCCGAACGCCTTGGGCGTGACGCGCACCCCTGGCGGGTTCTGGCGGCGCTTGTACTCCGCTAGATCGACCAGACGGGTGATGCGCCGAACGATGGCTTCATCGTGCCCTATGGCGATGAGTTCCGCAGCCGTGCGATCGTCCTCGACATACGCGCCGAGGATCGGATCGAGCACGTCGTAGGGCGGCAGACTCTGATCGTCACGCTGATCGGGTCGCAACTCGGCCGATGGTGCCTTGGTGAGCACCGCTTCGTTGATGACTTGACGTCCATGGCGAACGTTGACGTAGCGCGACAGTTCGTACACACGCGTCTTGAACACGTCCTTGATCACGGCGTACCCGCCGGCGGAATCGCCATAGAGGGTCGAGTACCCGACCGCCACCTCACTCTTGTTCCCGGTGGTGAGAACCATCCATCCGAACTTGTTCGACAGCGCCATGAGCAACACGCCACGGATACGGCTCTGGAGGTTCTCCTCCGTCAAGTCAGGTTGACGTCCGATGAACGACGGCTCGAGCATGGAGAGCAAGGAGTGGTGTGCCGGCTCGATGGCGATCGTACGACCGTCGATACCCAGCGCGTCGCACAGGCTCAATGCATCGGTGATGGATCCCTCGCTCGAGTAGCGACTGGGCATCAAGACGCCATGGACATGATCGGAACCCAGCGCGTCAACGGCGATTGCGGCGACCAGCGACGAATCGATGCCGCCCGAGAGACCGAGGACCACATCGCTGAAGCCGTTCTTGCGCACGTAGTCGCGCGTTCCGAGCACCAGTGCCTCGTAGATCTCGGCGTTGGGCGACAACGACTCGGTGACCGGAGCGGACAGGAATGCCGTCGGTGGCATGGCCGGTTCACTCGTCACGTCGACCAAGGGCATCGGTGCGCGCACTGCTCGACCTCGCGGCTCGAGGAGTCGCTTGCGGAACGTCGGGCGCACATCGATGTCGACGGTCATGACCGACTCGACGAACTGGGGGGCTCGGGCCAGCAACCGTCCCTCGGCGTCGAACACCATCGAGGCGCCGTCGAACACCAACTCGTCCTGACCACCGACCTGGTTCACGTAGACAAGAGCGCAGCTGGCATCAGCGGCCCGTGTGGCGAGCATCTGTTCGCGCTGGTGCAGTCTGCCCAAGTAGTAGGGCGACGCATTGAGGTTCACGATGAGCTCGGCGCCCCCCGCCGCCTGCTCGGCAATGGGGCCGTTGGGGTTCCACGCGTCCTCGCAGATGCTGATGCCGACCTGGATCCCGGCAATCGTGAACAGCGCCATGTCGTCGGAACCGGGCACGAAGTATCGCTGCTCATCGAACACCGCCGAGTTCGGCAGGTTGCGCTTGCGGTACACACCGACCACCTCGCCCCGAACACACACCGCCGCGGCGTTGTGGAGGTCGAGCGCCTCGTCCACGAAGCCCACGACGATGGCGCACTTCCCCGATCGGGCCGCCACCGCCGACAGCGCAGCGCGCTGGTCGGCCACGAAGCCCGGCTTGAGCAGCAGGTCTTCCGGTGGATAGCCGGTGAGCGCCAACTCGCCGAAGACGGCAACATCGGCTCCCGCGGCCTCGGCTTGGTCGACCGCACCGAGGATGGCCCGGACGTTGCCGACCAGATCCCCGACGACGGGGTTCAACTGACAGAGCGCAACACGTATACGGGACATCGTCGCCGAGCGTACCGATGGCTCGTGTCACCCGATCCGCTTCTCGCGGAGGCGGTGAAGTGGCTACGGTTCCACGGCGTTGCCCCTCGACACCATCCACCTGCGGATTCACCTGGAACCTCGGCCCCAGTGCAGCGGCCACCCCGGGTCCGCGACCGTTCCGGTCGCGCGTTGCATCCCCGCACCCACCCCCGTTCACAATCTGTTCACAAACGGGAAAAGGCCGGGAAATCGCAAGGTGACAGGGTTTCGCAACGTCCCCGCAACCTGGACCGGAAGGACCCCCTGTGGCCTATCAAGCTGAGTACATCTGGATCGACGGCGTGCAGCCCACACCGTTGCTGCGCAACAAGACCAAAATCGTCGAGGACGGCGGCAAGCTGCCCGGCTGGGGCTTCGACGGCTCCAGCACCGAGCAGGCCACGGGCGACCGTAGCGACTGCGTCCTCAACGTGGTGAAGGTCTATCCAGATCCGATCCGCAAGGGCGACAACAAGCTCGTCATGTGCGAGGTGTTGCTCAAGGACGGCAAGCCGCATCCCACCAACACCCGCGCTGCGTGCGCCAAGGTGGCCAAGAAGTTCGCCAAGCACGACATGTGGTTCGGCCTCGAGCAGGAATACACCATGCTCACCGAGGACGGCTGGCCCTTCGGCTTCCCCCCGGGCGGCTTCCCCAAGCCCCAGGGCCCCTACTACTGCGGCGTCGGCGCCGGCCGCGTCGTCGGTCGTGAGATCGTCGAGCGCCACACCCAGGCCTGCCTCGATGCCGGCATCGGCATCAGCGGCACCAACGCCGAGGTCATGCCCGGCCAGTGGGAGTTCCAGGTCGGGCCGCTCGGACCGCTCGATGTGTCCGATGATCTCTACGTCGCCCGCTGGTTGCTGCACCGGATCGCCGAGGATTACGGCGTGGTCATCTCGTTCGATGCCAAGCCCATGAAGGGCGATTGGAACGGCGCCGGCTGCCACACCAACTTCTCCACCAAGGGCATGCGTGAAGTTCCCGGCGAATGGGAGAAGGCAGCCAAGGCCCTCGGCGCATCGCAGAAGACGGTCCTCGCTCACGTCGAGAACTACGGCCACGACATCCAGAGCCGCCTCACCGGCAAGCACGAGACCGCCCCGTGGAACAAGTACTCCTACGGTGAGTCCGACCGCGGCGCCTCGGTGCGCATCCCGATGAACGTCGCTCGCGACAACATCGGCTACATCGAGGATCGTCGCCCGAACGCGAACATGGACCCGTACACGGTGACCCGTCTCATCACCGACACGGTGTGCTCCGCCATCGCCGGCTGAGCGAAACCCAACCACTGATCCACCAGCAACGTCGCTGGGGCGGGGGCCTGCGGGTCCCCGCCTCACGTCGTTGTGGGCTACACACGAACAGCAGGGAGCACCACATGGAACGCCAACACGAATACGTGCTGCGCATGGTCGAAGAACGCGGCGTCGAGCTCATCCGCCTCTGGTTCACCGATGTGCTCGGCCAACTGAAGAGCTTCGCCATCAGCGCAGCTGAGCTCGAGAACGCCCTCGAGGACGGCATGACCTTCGACGGCTCGGCCATCGACGGCTTCAGCCGAATGCAGGAGGCCGACGTACTGGCCAAGCCCGATCCCGGCTCGTTCGCCGTGTTGCCGTGGGGTGATCCCGAGCATCTCGAGGCGCGCATGTTCTGCGACATCGCCAACCTCGACGGCACGCCCTTCGCCGGCGATCCCCGCCAGATCCTCAAGCGCAACCTGGCCCGCGCCCACGATCTCGGCTTCACGTTCTTCGTCGCTCCCGAGATGGAGTTCTTCTACTTCGGCAACAGCGACCCCGGTACCGGTCCGGTCCCCCTCGACGCCGGCTCGTACTTCGATCTGACCACCACCGATGTCACCGGCACCTTGCGCAAACGCACCATCGCCACCCTCGAAGCGATGGGGATCCCGGTGGAGTACTCCTTCCACGAGGACGCTCCCAGCCAGCACGAGATCGACCTTCGCCACACCGATGCCCTCACCATGGCCGACTCGGTGATGACCTTCCGGCTCGTGGTGCGCGAGGTGGCCGCTACAGAAGGGGTACACGCCACGTTCATGCCCAAGCCCCTCGAAGGGGTGCAGGGCTCGGGGATGCACACCCACATGTCGCTGTTCCGCGGCGAGGAGAACGCCTTCCACGATCCCAACGATCCCGAAGGACTGTCCGAGGTCGGCCGGGGCTTCATCGCCGGGTTGTTGCACCACGCGCCGGCGATCACCGCCGTGACCAACCAGACGGTGAACTCGTACAAGCGACTCGTGCCCGGGTTCGAAGCGCCGATCTACGCGAGCTGGGCACGCAACAACCGCTCGGCGATCGTGCGGGTCCCGACACCCAAGCAGGCGAACCCGTTGGCCACCCGGCTCGAGTACCGCTCACCCGATCCGGCGTGCAACCCCTACCTCGCCTATTCGGCGATCCTCGCCGCCGGCCTCGACGGCATCGAGAAGAAGATGACGCTCCCACCCGAGGCTGCAGCGCTCACCGCCGACGCGACCGACGAAGAGTGGACCACCGACGGCGTCGAGATGCTCCCGCAATCGTTGTCGGATGCACTCAAGGTCATGAGCAAATCCACGCTGATGTCCGACACGCTCGGAGAGCACATCTTCGGTTGGTTCATCCGCAACAAACGTCGCGAGTGGACCGCCTACAAGACGCAGATCAGCAAGTTCGAGCTCGACCGATACTTCCGGAGCCTCTGAGATGTGCGCTGACACGCGTGGGCACAGGATCTGATCGATCATGGAACCGATCCTCATCTACCCCGATCCACCGCCGCCCGAGCTGGTGCAATCGCTCGATCTGGGCGGCTATCCGTGGAAAGCGGTTTCGTCAGCCGAGCAAGCCGACACCATCGTGGGTCGCGACGGTTGGTCAGCAGCCATCGCCGTCGTCGACCCCGTGGGCGACGACACTGCGTTCACGTTGTGCCGAGCGTTGCGCTCGCGAGACATCCCACTCGAGCCGATCATGCTGTTGGTACCGGGCATGCAGCTCGGTGCGTTGTCCCAACGTCACGAGCTGTTCGACGACTTCTGCCTGTGGCCCTATCAGCCGCGCGAATTCGAGGCGCGCCTCGCTCACCTGTTCTGGAGCGTCGGCGGAGGCACGCGCCCCGAGCTGGTCGAGTACGGCCCACTGGTACTCAACCTCGAGACCTACCAAGCCGCCATCGACGGCCGCCCACTCGATCTCACGTACATGGAGTACGAGCTGCTGAAGTTCCTGAGCCAGCATCCGGGCAAGGTGTTCACCCGCGAGACGCTGCTCAGCCGGGTGTGGGGGTATGAGTACTACGGCGGCGCCCGGACGGTGGACGTCCACATCCGACGACTGCGGGCCAAGCTCACCGAAGAGCACGCCGGTCTCATCCAGACGGTACGCAGCGTTGGGTATCGGTTCGGTCAGAGCCGCTGGGGCGTGTGAGTTCGTCTTTGTCATACGTTCGTCGTTGACCTCACTGTGCCGCTTGCCTACGTTCGGTAGCCGTGAGCGCCACTGCCCGAATCGATGTGCGAGTCGAGCAGACCATCATGGGCGCACTCGCCCGACTCGGTAGCGCCGATCGCGATCACCTCATCGCGGCAACTGGTCTGTCGAAGGGCATCGTCGGTGATGCCCTCGGTGATCTGCTCGAGCGCAACATGGTCCGTCCCCTCGGCAAGAGCTCCAACCCGCGCTCAGCGGTGGTCGAGATCAATCCCGGCGCGGCGCACGTCGTGGGCGTCTCGGTCGACGATCACGACGCGCGAGCAACCATCGCCGACCTGTGGGGCACCCCGCTGGCCGAGAAGTCCATCCCATTGGGAGCGCATCGAGCCGCCGACATCGCTGAGCTGTGCCAACTCCTGGTCGAGGCGGCCGGGGTGTCCACCGTCGAGTGCCTCGTCGTCGGCGGCGCAGTGGGAAGCCAGGAATCGTCGGCTCGCGCCGCTGCCACTGGCGCACAGGTCGTGTCAATTGATCTTGCCGTTGAGCTCCACGAGCACCTCGGTGCCAGCGTCCACCTCGAGGACGAGGCTCTCCTCGCCGTCCTCGGCGAGCGCTGGCACGGTGCCGCTCGAGGCTTCGACGATGTGGCCCTGCTGTGGGTCGGCCGGCGCGTGGGACTCGGGCAGTTGATCAACGGCCGACCGGTGCGTGGTGCCAACGGGCGCGCCGGCGACATCGGCCATCTGCCGCTCGGCCCTGAGCCGGTGGGCCGCGGACAGCGACGCGGTTCGTTCGAGTTGGTGGCCACCACCAGTGGCATGCGCTTGGCCATGGCCGCGGCACTCGAGCGCGGCGGGGAGACCACGTTGACGCTGGCCTCCACCGCCCGTCAGATCCTCGACGCCGCTGACTGGGGTGATCGGTTGGCCCGCCGGTTGGTCGACATCGAGGCAGACCTCCTCGCCAAGGCCGTGCTCAGCGTGGTGTGCACCAGCGACCCGGCCATGATCATCCTGGGCGGCGAGATCGGGAGCCACGACGCCATGCTGGCGCCGGTGCAGGACGCGTGTAGCCGCGTGCTCAGCTATCCGGCCCGCATCGAGCGGTCGCAACTGGGCGAACACGCGGTGATGGTCGGCGCGGTGGCCGTGGCGGTCGAGCGGGCCCGTCACACCTTGCTCGGAGCGTCTCACCTCTCGTGAGTGACGGCGGCGAGCCGCTGGCATGGCGTCAGCTGTCCACCAAGCCGGTGTATGCGAACCCGTGGATGTCGCTGCGCGAGGACCAGGTGCTCATGCCCGATGGGAACACCACTGTCTACGGCGTCATCACCACCGCGCCCGCCATGGGCATCTTGCCGTTCCTCGACGACGACACCGTGGTGATGGTGCAGCAATGGCGGTATGTCGCCGGGCGCACCACATGGGAAATGCCCACGGGCGGCGCCCACCCAGGCGAGACCCTCATCGAAGCCGCTCAACGTGAATTGACAGAGGAGATCGGCTATCGAGCCGGGCACCTCGAGCACCTGTCGACGTTCAACACCTCGAAGTCGATCATGGACGAGACAGCGCACCTCTTCGTGGCCCGAGACCTCGAGCGAGCGGCCGCCGTCCCCGACGCCACGGAGTTCATCGTGGTTCGCGAGTTCGCGTTCGATGACGTTCTGTCGATGGTCCGACGCGGCGAGATCGTGGACGCCATGACGATCATCGCGGTGTTGCTCGCCGCTCGCTATCGCTGAGGCCCGACCGATCAGTCGGTGAAGGCGGGTCAGCCGGTGAACGCGGGGCCGTCCCAACGCTCCATCCGGGCGAAGTCCTCGACCGGCTTTCGGGTGAGCTTGGAGTTCTGGTGTTTCGGATAGCCCAGCAACACCATCGCGGCGATGGCGATGTGCTCGGGGAATCCGAGGATCTCGCGCGCGGCGCGTTCCTCACGGACAAGAAAGGTCGTCAGCACTCCGGCGATGCCCTCGGCACGGGCAGCGAGCAACATCGATTGCACGAACGGGTACACCGAGGCGCCACCGCAGATGCTCTGACGTCCGATGGGATTGTCCATGATGGCCAGCTGCGTGAGATCGGCGGTGATGATCACCCACTCGGGGAGGTCCTCGAAGCGATCGACGAATCCCCATGGCGCCGGTGTACGACGGGCCTCGTCGAGGTCGATGGCCGGCCCGTGCCAGATGCCATCGGCACCGGTGGAGAAGGCGACGACTCCGGCGCGTTGATGGGCCTGATACTCGCGAAACGACCCTTGCACGAGCTCGCGCAACTTCACTCGTGTGTCGCGATCGCGGATGATGATCGCTCCCCAGGGCTGACGGTTCCCCCCGCTGGGAGCAAAGCGCGCCGTGTCCAGGACTCGATAGAGAACGTCGTCCGGGACCGCTCTGGGTTCGAACTCGCGCACCGAACCGTTGGTGCGCAGCGCGGTGACGAGATCGTTGGTCGGTTCGCTCATGAGACGGACACGGTGTCTTCGCCGATGGTGTGCACGCCGCCGTAGCGGGCAAGCGCCGCAGGAAGGTCGAGACGCTCGACCACAGCGTCGGTGGCGTAGATACCCCAGTCGGTCTGGGGCAGTGCCCACATCACTTCGAACTCGTTGCCGGAGGGATCGTGGGCGTAGAGGCTGTAGGACACGCCGTGGCTGGACTCGCCGACCAGCGATCCGGCCTCCACCAGCGAAGCGCGCAGCGACACCAGCTCATCGATCGTGTCCACTTGCCAGGCCAGGTGGTACAGACCGACCGATCCGCGGGGCGGGTTCGGCGCTTGGGGCCCCACGGCGAACATGCCGAGGTCGTGATGGTTGGAATGCCCGGACGCACGCAGGAACGCTGCTTGATCGCCCATCCGCGTGACCACCTCCATCCCCAGCACGTTCGTGTAGAAGGCCACCGAAGTGGGGATGTCACGCACATACAACACGGCGTGGTTGAGTCGTCTGACCGCTGCCATGCCCGTAGTCAATCCGTTCCCAGCATCACGCACCACCCGAGATGGCAACAGATTCGTCATCAGCCGTTGACGGCCAGGACCTCATGAGGCGGGTCAACTGTCCGAAAGAACCTCACGGAACGAGCCAAGGAGGGTTCATGCCCGAGCAGCACGACCTGACCGAGTCCGATTTCAACGAGATGCTCCGGGCCCTGGACGGCAACGGGATCGAGGCCATCGCCGGCGGTCTCGACGCCCTTGTCCGGACGATCGATGACGGCGAGCGCCTCACCGTCATGATCTCCATCGACCGTGCCGTGCGGAGCGCCCACAAAGAGCGCGAGGCAGCCGGCGCCGCCCGCGCAGCCCGGGACCTGGTGGTGTGGGCGGCACAGCGCGATCACCTCGACGTGGAAGCCCGACCCGTAGTCGAGGTGACCCGTACCGCAGCTGACGTGGCGCGCAGTCTGGTGGCCGGCGAGAGCATCGGTGAACGGGCCATGCGCCATCTGTCGATGTGGCTCAGCCTGTTCCGGTTCCGACCCGACGACGACGGGCTGTGGCTGCCTGCGTGAACTGGGTCTGAGTTCGGGCCCGCTTCGGGTCGCTCAGATTGCGTCCTGCAGGCGACGGGCGTGGCGATCGTGCAAGGCGAGCATCTCGTCGAGGCGGTTGCTGACCAAGTGACCGTCGCGCACCACGAAGCGTCCGTGCACGATGGTGTGACGCGCTTGGGTCGGCCCGCATCGCAGCCATCCCTCGATCGGATCGTCGATGACGCCGGCGAAGCTGAGGCCGTCCATCGGCCACACGGCCACGTCGCCCACCGCTCCGACGGAGAGCTCACCGATCTCGCCACTGCGACCGAGGCATGCCGCGCCGCCGCGAGTGGCGACGTCGAGCGCGGCACGCGCGTCGAATGCCGACGGTGTCGATCGCAGCTTGGCCAAGAGCATCGCCGTGCGCGCTTCGAGCCACAGCGAAGCGGCGTCGGCCGACGACGATCCGTCGCAGCCGAGACCGACCGGCACACCTGCGGCACGCAGATCGACCACCGGAGCGATCCCCGAGCCGAGGATGCAGTTCGAACTCGGGCAGTGGGCGACGCCAACGTGCGCTGCACCCAGCCGCACGATCTCGTCAGGGTTGGGCATCACGCAATGGGCGAGCCAGGTGCGATCGGTGCACCAGCCCATGTCCTCGAGGTACTGGACCGGTAGGCAACCGAATCGCTCCAACGAGTAGCTCACGTCCTCGGCGTTCTCGGCCAGATGGGTGTGGAGCCGCACGTCGAGGCGCTCGGCCAGCACTGCGGTGTCGCGCATCAACTCGGTGGTGACGCTGAACGGCGAGCACGGCGCCAGCGCGATGCGGGTCATGGCGCCACGAGAGCGATCGTGCCAGCGGTTCACCTGTTGCTCGCACTCAGCCAGGATCGTGTCGTGGTCCTGCACCACGCTGTCGGGGGGCAGGCCGCCGTCCTTCTCGGAGAGGTTCATGGAGCCACGCGTCGGATGGAACCGCACGCCGAGATCGAGGGCGGCTTCGATCTCCGCGCTCAGGAGGTCACCGGCTCCCGTCGGGTGCAGGTACAAGTGATCGGTGCTGGTGGTGCAGCCCGACAAGGCCAGCTCGGCCAGGCCGACCCAGGCCGACACGTGCGCCCCCTCGGCATCGAGATGAGCCCACCGCGGATAGAGCGACTGCAACCAACCGAACAATGGCGCGCTCGTCATGGGCGGATAAGCCCGGGTCAGGTTCTGGTACAGATGATGGTGGGTGTTCACCAGTCCTGGCGTGACCAGACAGCCGGCGACGTCGACGATCTCGTTGGCTTCGGGCGGAGCCTCGGTACCGCCCCCGATCCCCGACACGAATCCATCGGTGATGGCCACCCATCCGTCGCGCAATTCGCGTTGACTGCCGTCCATCGTGGCGACGAGACGAGCGTTGCGGATGAGGAGATCTGCAGGTGCGGCGGGCGCGTTCATGACGACCGGGAACCTAGCGGCACGGGGTTTCGGCGGTGTTGCGATGGTGGAGACCCCGCTGGTGCTGAGCCGCTCATCGCAACGTCTCCAGCACCTCGGCCACGTCGTCGATGGTCGTGCGGGGGTTCACGAAGCACAGTCGCAGCACGGTCTCGTTCTTCCAGGAACTGGGGACCACGAAGGCGATCTGGTCCCGCAACGTCCGATCGCACCAGCGTTGATAGTCGATGGGCTTCCAGCCGAGGCGGCGCAGGACGATGACCGACAACTCGGGTCGCAGACACAGTTCGACGTGATCGAGTCGGTCGACCAGATGGGCCACCTCGCCGGTGAGCGCCAGTGTCATCTCGATCGCCTCCCGATAGGCGTCAGTGCCGTAGGTGGCGAGCGAGAACCACAGCGGCATGCCGCGGGCGCGTCGGGTCAAGTGGATCGCGTAGTCGCTGGGGTTCCACTCGCCCGCCTCGTGGAGCACGTCGAGATACTCGGCCTTCTGGGCATGGGCGGCACGAGCCAGTTGCGGATCGCGATAGAGCAAGGCGCAGCAGTCATAGGGAGCGAACAGCCACTTGTGGGGGTCGACGATGAACGAGTCGGCTCGTTCGACGCCGTCGAAGAGTCGGCGCAGCCGCGGGGCCATGAGTGCCGCTCCCCCATACGCCCCGTCCACGTGCAACCACGTGTCAACTTCTGTTGCTACCTCGGCGGCACCAGCGAGATCGTCGACCACCCCGACGTTGGTCGAGCCGGCAGTGGCGACGATGGCAATGAGATCGTCCACATCCACGTCGGCCAACGCGATCCGCAGCGCGTGGCCGGTCAGGCGACCGCGCTCATCGGCCGGGACGTCGACCACGTCGACGTCCATGACGCGCGCCGCGGTGCGCACGGAGGAGTGCACTGAGCTGCTGGCCGCGATCAGTCCGCGGGCACCGGCATTGGCGGGGTTCTTGCCGCGCCACGCGTGGCGCGCCGCAACGAGTGCGGAGAGGTTGCCGGCCGTGCCACCCGACACGAAGACGCCGCCGGCCTCATCGGGCAGACCGGCGAGATCGGCCAGCCATCGCAGGGCCTGGTTCTCGGCGTATGTGGATCCCGCGCCTTCGAGCCACGAACCACCGAACAATGACGAAGCCCCGACCACCAGATCGAACAACGTGGCCGCTTCAGTGGGTGCCGCGGCGACGAATGCCCAGAAACGGGGGTGATCGACCGAGATGTTCGACGGAGCGAGGACCTGAGCGAACAGCTCCAGCGCCCGCTGCCCACCGATGCCCTGGGCCGTGATGGTCCGACCCACCAGTTCGCTCAGCTCCTGGGGTGAGCGAGGCCCGTCGAGCGGCGGCGGGTCGAGCCGGATCCGCTCCAGTGCATAGGTGAAGATCCGCTGGGCGAGATCATCGGTGAGAGCGTCGTAGACGTGCACGGACCCAGGCTCGCGCAGCGGACGGCACAGGCTCGCGCAGCGGACGGCACAGGCTCGCGCAGCGGACGGCACAGGCTCGCGCAGCGGACGGCACAGGCTCGCGCAGCGGGAGACGCCCGCCGGGTCGGACTA
>JBFWVD010000003.1:81706-148409 GCA_050246915.1 Acidimicrobiia bacterium
CAGGCTCGCGCAGCGGACGGCACAGGCTCGCGCAGCGGACGGCACAGGCTCGCGCAGCGGACGGCACAGGCTCGCGCAGCGGACGGCACAGGCTCGCGCAGCGGGAGACGCCCGCCGGGTCGGACTAGATCACTTGTTGGCGTCGAGGAGCTCGGAGCCCTCGAACTTGTCATCCACGCGGTTCTTGACCAGTCCTCCGAGGAGGGCCGCGCCGATGGCGCCGCTCATCCCGACGATGACGGGGAAGATCAACAGGATCACGATCAGTGCAATGGCTCCACCCACGGAGACAACCCTAACCCGCTCAGAGCGGAGCACTGGAACGGACCGGCCGCAAGCTTCCTCGGCTCAGTTGGACCGTGTGTGCTTCGCCGAGTCCGCAAGCTTCCTCGGCTCAGTTGGACCGTGTCTGCTTCGCCGAGTCCGCAAGCTTCCTCGGCTCAGTTGGACCGTGTGTGCTTCGCCGAGTCCGCAAGCTTCCTCGGCTCAGTTGGTCCACTCGCGCACGCGGCCGATGATGGCGACGGCGTCATCGGTGGGAAGGGTGAGGTTGAGCGTTGTCACGCCCGAATCGCGGAACGCCTGGATGCGTTCGCGAACGAAGCCTTCATCGCCGCACAGGTTGGTGAGACGCACCAACTCCTCGGGGATTGCCGCCGCCGCCTCGTCCTTGCGACCGGACAGGTAGAGGTCCTGGATCAGCGCCGCTTCCTTCTCGTAGCCGTACCGAGCGACGAGCGCGTTGTAGAAGTTCTGGCCCTTGGCACCCATGCCGCCGACGTACAGCGCCAGATGCGGGCGGGCGTACGCATCGAGCACCTTGCGGCAGCTCTCGGGATCGCCGATGTAGGCAACGCCGCCGGCGACGACTTCGAGCGGACCGAGATCGGCGGACCGCTTGGCCTTCCCCACCGCCAAGGAATCAGCGAAGACATCGACGTGCTCGGGGAAGTAGAAGAGCGGAAGCCAGCCGTCGGCCACTTCGGCGGTGAGTTCGATGTTCTTGCCGCCCAGCGCAGCGATGTAGATGGGGATGTTCGAGCGGCGGGGTTTGCCGATGATCTTGAGCGGCTTGCCGAGACCGCTGCCTTCGGACTCGGGCAAGGGAATCGTGTAGTTGGGGCCGTGGTGCACCAGGGGTTGCTCTCGGGCCCACACCGCACGGCAGATCTCGGCGTTCTCGCGGGTGCGGCCGAGCGGCTTGTCGTAGGCAACGCCGTGCCAACCCTCGACGACCTGTGGGCCCGACGCCCCGATACCGAGGATGAATCGTCCGTCAGTGAGCTCATCGAGGCCGGCCGCCGTCATGGCCAGCAACGTCGGGGTGCGCGTGTAGATGGGCAATATGGCGGAGCCGATGGTGAGGCGTTCGGTCTTGGCGGCCAGGTATCCCATGAGGCTGACGCTGTCGAAGCCGTACGCCTCGGCCAGCCAAGCGATGTCGAGGCCCGCCTTCTCGAACTCCACCACGCGAGCGACCGACTGTTTGAACCCGCCGCTATAGGCAATTTGTGTTGACAACTGCATGGCTGGCATCCCCCTGAGGCTGGCGACCGCGCCGATCTGGTGTCACCATACCTCAGGGTATGGTGACACCAGGAAACGCAGCGGCGGTGATCAGATCGAACATCTCCACGAGGCGCTTGCGGTTCACCCGTCGGCTGCGCTGTTGGGCGCCGATGAGCATCGTCACCGAGGCCCGGGCGTAGAGCGCGGCGTCCTCGGCGCTCAGACCCGCTTGCTCGCTCACTTCGGCCAGTGCTCGTTCACGCGCGGCGTCGACGCGCGCCTGGGTGGCCGCCACGGCTTCGTCAGCGCGGGCCCACGCTCGGATGGCGGACTCTGCGGCGTGATTGAGGTCGAGCGCATATCGCTTCAATGCCGCCAACCGAGCTAGCGGGTCGGTGAGCTGCTCGACCGTGTTGTGGATCGCACGCTCGGGGTCGGTCGCCCAATGGTGCAACAGGCGTTGGCGATAGTCCTCACCACCGCGGAAGTGGTGGTAGAAGGACCCTTTGGTGACCTGCAGTTGGCGGCAGAGGTTCTCGATCGTCACGGCGCCGATGCCGCCGTCGGCCAGGAGCACCATGCCGGCGTCGAAGTAGCGACGCGTGGTGAGTGGCTCGGCCGAGCTCACGTCACTTGAGCGGCTTGAAGGCCCAGGCCTCGATCTCGACCGCTCCGCCGAAGGGCAGGGCGGCCACACCGATGGTGCTGCGCGCGGGCCGGGCCTCGCCGAACCCCTCGGCGTAGGCCACGTTGAACTCCCCGAAGGTGTCCATGTCGGTGAGGAAGCAGAGCGTCTTGGCGATATCCGACAGCGTGGCGTCGTGCTCGGCCAGACGGGCGACCAGGTTGGCCACGGCCTGGGTGGTCTGGGCGCCGACGCCGCCCTCGACGACCTCGCCATCGGCAATGCCGAGCTGACCCGACACGATGATCCAGTCACCGGCGCGAACGACGGGGGTGTACGGGGGCTGCACGTAGGAGGCCATGGATCGCACCCTAACGTCTCGCCATGGCGCGACCTCCAGGACGATTCGGGGCCCCGGCGCGCGTGGCCGCGGCGGGCCTGGGGGTTGTGGCGGCGGCCGTCGTCGTCACCGTGATGATCCAGCGCTCGGACGGGACGGGGGCGGACTCGGCCGGGTCACCGTCAACGTCAATCCCCATTGACACGACGAGTACGGCGGTGGATCCGACTGTCGCCGTGGACCCGAGCGGGACAGTGGGCGCGACCACTACGTCGCCGCCCGCGACCGCCGTGACGCCGACACCGCCGCCCGTCTCGGCAAACTCGGTGCCACCCACCAGTGCCCCGTCGACCGTGGTACCCACGTCACTGGCAGCGACCCCAGCGTCCACTGCGACGCCGACGTCATCAGCACCGGCCTCCGCACCCACCGCGACTCGTTCAGCCGCGACGTTCGCGTCGTCGGTGGAGCCACTCGATGAGTCGACCAAGGCATCGATGATCGGTGTCACCTGGCGCGAGGGCTGTCCCGTCCCACTCGATGACCTGCGGGCGGTCGAGGTGACCTACGTCGGCTTCGATGGCAACGACCACCGAGGCACGCTCGTGGTGAACGCGTCAGCGACCGATGAGATCATCACGGTGTTCGGTCGCCTCTATGAGGCGGGATTCCCTATCCGCAAGATGATCCCCATCGAGGCGTACGGCGGCGACGATGACGCTTCGACGAAGGACGACAACACCTCGGCGTTCAACTGCCGCACGGTGTCGGGGTCATCGACGATCTCCCAGCATGCCTACGGCTTGGCGATCGACATCAACCCGCTCGAGAACCCGTACGTCCGTCGCGACGGAACCGTGCTCGACCCGGTGGCCGAGCAGTTCCTCGATCGCTCACTGGGCGCACCGGGAATGATCGTGCGCGGCGATGTCGTGGTGAAGGCGTTCTCGTCGGCGGGTTGGGGATGGGGAGGGAACTTCTCCTCGACGAAGGACTATCAGCACTTCTCGGCCAACGGGCGTTGATGCGTTGGCGGCGCATGTCAATCTGCCTTGACGTTTCTCAAGATCGTTGGGTCGCTCGGTTGAACACCTCCGGGCCGATGGTTTTCATCACACCCCATACGTACACTTGTTCGTATGCGGAAGTTGCCGGTCTTGCGAGAGTTGATCGAGAGCATCGGCATCGATGAACTCGTCGACGACCTCGACACGATCTGGCACCTCATCGACTCGTTGACCGCGAGAGCCACTGTCGCCACGGGAACGTTCGAAGCTGAAGGCCGTTACGCCATCGCCGGTGCAGTCTCGATGGGGACGTATCTGTCGGCCCACAGCCCGCTCGGGCGTGAAGCGACCAGCGTCGCCGCTCTGGCTCGCAAACTGCGGTCGTTGCCCACTACGCAGGCCGCGTGGCTGGATGGGTCACTGACCGGTGGGCAAGTGAAGATCATCTCCGATCACGTCCGTGCCGATCGGGTTGGCCTGTTCGCGGATCACGAAGACGCGATCGTGCCCACATTGTCGGGACAGTCGGTGAAACACACCGACATCTCGATGGCCTATTGGCGGAAAATGGCCGAGAACCTCATCGACAAACCCCCACGAGAAGCCAAAGGCCTTCGTCTCGTCCCGATCGCCGGGGAAGACCTGTGGAAGATCGACGGGACCCTGTCCGAACACGACGGGAAACTCGTCAACGACATGATCACCCTGCTGCGCCGACCCCCCGTCGAAGGCGACACCTCCACCGGGCCGCAACGCAACGCCACCGCACTGGCCGAAGGCGCAGCGTTCGTGCTCGCCCAACACGACACCGACAAACAGCCCCGCAACGCGCAAAGCCTCACGCTCATGGCCTGGGCAGAACACGCGCAAGACCCCTCACGCGGCGCGATGACGTTGGACGGCAAACCGATCTCCCGACGCCTCTACGAAGAACTGGCCTGCGCGCCAGAAGTGACACGGATCTTGTACCAGAGCCCATCCAAACCCGTGGATCTCGGCCGAGCCACCCGCGTCGTTCCCAAAGAACTGTTCAAAGCGGTCGCCGCCCGAGACCACGGATGCCGCTACCCCGGCTGCGACCGGCCTGTCGCTTGGTGTGAAGCCCACCACGTCAAACACTGGATGTGGGACGGACGAACCGACTACTGGAACCTGGCTTTGCTCTGCGCTCGGCACCATCACCTCATCCACCGCATCGGCTGGAAACTCGAAATGGACGAAGACTTCACCGTCACCGTCACCACCCCCGACGGCCGACGGCTCATCAGCCACCCACCACCACTGTTGCAATAGCGGTTGCACGGCGAAACGAACGAGCACGAGCGGTCGGCGCGGCGCGCCCCGAACCGACGATCTGTGCGCGCGGGCCTTGCCGGAGAGCGCCACATCGGGCATGTTGTGCTGGTGGCAAAAGGAGGCGAAGGAGCGGCCAGCCCTTCGCGCGTGGCGCTGGGTGTTGTCGGGCTGGCAGCCCTCGTCGCGACCTTTGCAGCCCTCGATGGCAGCTCGGTGCGCGGGTGGACAATCTCTTTCATCGTTGCTGTACCCGTGATGGCGCTCTCAATGATCTCCATCCTCGCCTCGGCAAGGTCGGGTCGGAGGCCGCTACTGGTGTTTGGTGCAGTACTTGCGCTCGCCTGCACGATCATCTTGCCGCTGGGAATCGGCCGTCGCTATCCCCGCCGCGGAGGCGGCGGTCCATCACCGAGCTGGGCTGACGCGGCTGCGATCACCGGAGGCGCGCTCTCAAGTGCGGCGCTCCTCATCCTCGTTGCTGTCGCAGTCCACCGAATGCGTCACCGCATCAACGGATGACGCATGCGGAGCTGCCGCGCGGCGTGGTGCATGCGAGCATCGTCATCGGCCACTCTGGGCGGGTGCAATCCTGATTGCAGGCTGCGTTGCGTTCGGTGTGCTTGGGATCACGGTCGTCCGATCGCTCCTGGGTCGATCGCGGAGACCAGAACATCGCTGATCGCACCGATGGCGACCGATGTGCCGGTCGGATCGCGCACCGCATGCGGCTCTTGCCCCACGCCAGCTTCAGCTGTGCGTCGAACCGTCCGAGCCATCCCGTCCGCCTCCCTACCTCCGGAAACAATCGTCTCCGCCGCTGCCGATGACCGACGAGCGCTCGGTGGATGTCCAGGCGATATGTGCGGTTCGGGTCGGCGGCGCGACTCAGCGTTCGAGGCGCTTCTCTCTGAACATCAGGTGGGTGCACACAGTCGTTGACACGTGCGAGCGCCGTCGATTATGAGAACCATCAACTCACCGAGATGTGGTTCAGCCGCCTCGACGGTTCCCTGATCTCCGCGCAGTGACCCAACGATGTCATCCGCAAACTCGGCTACCGCGATGGGGCGGGCGCCACCAGGAGCGCTCAGCTCGTACAGGCCAACGAACACGTCGGGCCGCCATCCACTCAGCCTTCCGAGATCAACCTTCGCCCACACCCGGTACTTGAAGCTCGCCACGACCGTAATTTCACCACGGCCACGAGCTGGGACGCGTCGCGACCTGGCTGCCGCACTGCGCTTCGCGGCAAACTCGAACCACCCACACGCAACCGCCGAGCTTCAAAGCGACCATGCAAACCGAACGGTCACGGACCCGGTTCGGTCACCACGGTCCGTAGATCGGCACCGAGGCGAGTGAGCAGCGCTCGTTGTTGGCGGAGTTCGGCGAGCGCATCGAGCAGGAGGTCACGACGAATCGATACGTCGGAGCCCGGCGGCGCCATGGCTGCGGATCGTTCCACGCTGATCAGTTCGGCCCAGTTCATGCAGGACACACTACGAACATCTGTTCGTCACGACAAGTAGCCCCCTAAGGCAATGAGGTGATGGGGAGACCGGGTGACAGGGTCGACATGAGCCCGACGAGACGGCGACCCCGAGGGCGCAAGTCTCCATCGGTCCCCGTAGCCTGAGGCCATGACCGAAACACCGCGCTGGCGAGGTGTGAACCACCTGGCCCTCGTCACCAACGACATGGACGCCACCGTGCGGTTCTGGCACGGTGTCCTCGGCGCCGAGCTGGTCGCCACCATCGGCACCCCCGAGTTCCGCCACTACTTCTTCGACATCGGGGTCGGCACGGTGGCGTTCTTCGAGTACACCGACCGCCCCGTGTCGACGTTCGCCAAGCCGGCCGGCATCCCCGACCCACGCGCGATCCAGTTCGACCATCTCTCCCTCGACCTCGACGACGAGGCCGCACTCGAGGCCCTGCACGATCGCCTCGTCGAGTTCGGATGCGAGGTCACCACCACCATCGATCACGGCTTCATCCGGTCGATCTACTTCACCGATCCCAACGGCATCGCCCTCGAAGCCTCGTGGTGGACCAAGCCTGTCGTCCGTGACGTGGCCGATGCCGAGACACGCTCCTCGCTGTTCCTCGATCCGAACCCGGTGCCGGCCGTCGTCGAAGCGATGGCGGGAACATTGCGCTCGACACCACGAACGACATTGGTCGACGAACCGACCCCCGCCGCCTGAGACACAGGCCTCAGGCCTGCAGCGGCCACCGAGGAGCGAACCCGGACTCGCGCCAGGCTGCCGCGGCGACCGCCGCGAACACGGCGTCCGAACCGTTCACCGACGCTGCGGCTGACGATTCGATGTGCACCTCGACCTCCGGCATGTCGACGGCGCGAAGGATCCCGAACGAGCGGATGGTGAGGTCGTGCACCTGTCCGGTCGCGTCGACGTACAGACCCTCACTGCGGACCCAGCCGAGCGCCTGATGCACTGCTCCGATGCAGTACGAGCGCAGCGTCACTTCGTCCAACACCTCGCCGCAATTCACGTTGACAACGACCCGATCGCCATCGAACCACGCGGATGCCCGTGCGCCATCGGGGGACAGAATCTCGTCGGGACCGTCACGCAACGATGACAACACCACCGCCATCTCGACCCATCCAGCACCGCGGATGTCGATCGAGGTCGGTGGCCCGGCGACATCGACCTCTTCGACAGTGACCATCGGTGCCATCGCGGCGATGACCGCGCCTACGCCAGGCGTCGATGCCACACGAACCACGCCCGATCCGTCCGATCGCACCGCCACGGCCATCGGTGGCCGCTTTGCCCCGAACCGGACCACATCCTCACGGCTGTAGACCACCCGCACGGCCCGCCCGTGCTCGTCCGCCAGCCGACGCGCCACCGCACCGATGTCGTTGTTCGCCTTACCTCCGAACGCTCCACCGTTGCCGGTCAGCGCGGCGGGTTCGCCCCCGGGAACACACCACGTCGCGTCGGGTTCGAGATAGGCCGGTTCCACCCACGTCGTTTGCAGCGTACGATCCCACTCCCCCGGCGGCAGCTCGATCGGCCATGACGGAGGCACGGTCGTGCGACGGCCCTGCACCTTGCCGGCCGACGCGCGCGCGTCGCGCAACGTCTCAGCAACGTGCCACTGACCGTCGACATCGATCACTGCCACCAACGCATCGCTCGGTGCGGTGTCGTCGGCGAACCCACCCTGGCCGAGCGCCACCTCGGGCGAAACGCGCTGCGGTGATCGTCCCTCGATGGTGACACGCCGCGTGGCCGCGTCGAGATCTCGCAGCCGATGCGGCGCACCGAGTTGCTCCCCGGCTTCGACGATGGTCTGCCAACCCGTGCAACGACACAGATGCGCCAGCAGCGACTGTCCGACTGCAGCGCGATTGGTGACATCGACGCCTCCGGCGAGACGCATGATGATCCCCGGCGTGCAGAACCCGCACTGGCTTCCGCCGGTGGCACACAACGCCTCGGCCCACGACGTCGCCTCCGGCAGCCCCTCGACCGTCGTCACCGACCGTCCGACGACGCGAGCAACCGGCGTGACACAGGCGACCCTCGGTTGCCCGTCGACCCACACGGTGCAGCAGCCGCACTGCCCTTGTGGACTGCACCCGTCCTTGGCCGAATGGACGCCGAGATGATCACGGAGTGCGTCGAGCAAGGAGCCAGCAGATGCCGGCACCTCCACGGTGACTCCGTTCACGAGAAAGCCGACCGTTGTCGTCACGGTCAGCGAGGTTACGTTGGGGGGCCGTGAAGCCCCTCTCTCGCCGAACCTTCCTGGCCGCTTCCACCAGCGCGGTGGTCCTGGCCGCATGTGGCAACGATTCGGGTGGCGGTAGCGCCACCGCGAACACGTCGGCAGGCGGCACCATCGACCTCGACAACGTGAAGCCCGGCAAGTACGACATCGGATCGCGCTTCGCCCCCGGCACTCACGTGAGCGGCGTTCCCAACCAGCGCATCCCGGTCGTCCTCATCAACACCTCCGACCAATCAGCGGTGAGCAAAGGACCTGACACCTTCACCGCGCAGTTGTCGTTGGCCGGTGAAGCGAAGGGCGCTCCCATCACCTTCACCCGCCGGCAAGAGGGAATCCCCGCTCCCTACTGGGTGGCCAGCGCCACCTTCGACGAGCCCGGCACCTGGGACATCCTGGCCACGTTCCCCGACGGGAGTCAGGCCGTGAAGGCCCTCAGCGTGCTCGGACCCGAGGCCAATCTCATCCCGACCATCGGCAGCAAACTCGTTTCGGTCGACACGCCCACCGTGGCGTCGGCGCAGGGCGTCAACCCGATTTGCACTGCGTCGCCCCAGTGCCCGCTCCACTCGGTGTCGCTCAGCGAGGCCATGGCCGCCGGTAAGCCCATCGCGTTGCTCATCGGAACTCCGGCCTATTGCCAGACCGGCATCTGTGGCCCGGTGCTGGACCTGCTGGTCGCCGAGCAGAAGAACTACGCGGGCAAGATCGAGATGATCCACGCCGAGGTGTACACCAAGGCCTACACCGGCGCCGACACGCCGACGACGCTCGCTGTCGAGCAGTACCACCTCACCTTCGAGCCCTACCTCGTGGTGGCCGACGCCACCGGCACCATCGTCGCCCGTCTCGACGCGATCTGGGACGCCGACGAGCTGAAGAGCTCACTCGACCTGATCTCCTGATGGCGACGCTCGTCGCCGAGAACCTGCGCGTCACGCGCGGGCCAGCGGTGGTGCTCGACGGCATCAGCGTCACCGTCGCCCCACGCCATCGCATTGGGGTGGTCGGTCCCAACGGTGTCGGGAAGTCGACGCTCCTTCAGACACTCGCCGGTACGGTCGCCCTCGACGCCGGGTCGGTGAACACACTGCCCCCGACCGCGCTCGTCGGATATCTCGCGCAGGAGCCCGAACGCCGCGCTGGGGAGACGGTCCGCCAGTTCCTGGCTCGTCGCACCGGGGTCAGCGACGCCGAGGCCGAGCTCGAAGCGGCGACCGCCGCTCTGACCGAAGGCACCGACGACTGCGCCGATCGCTACGACCTCGCCCTGCACCGATGGCTGGAGCTCGGCGCCGCCGACCTCGACCAACGTGCCGAGCAGGTGTGCGAGCAGTGCGGTCTGGGGGCCGATCTGCTCGATCGGGAGATGTCAGTGCTGTCGGGTGGTGAGGCGGCCCGAGCGGGGCTGGCCGCGGTGTTGCTGAGCCGGTTCGACATCTTCCTGCTCGACGAACCGACCAACAATCTCGATGTCGCCGGTCTCGCCCTGCTCGAGGCGTTCGTGCTCTCGCTCGAGGCGCCGGTTGTCGTCGTGTCGCACGATCGTCGGTTCCTTTCGGCCACGGTCACCGAGGTGCTCGAGCTCGACGAGCGCCATCGCGCCGCCGCGCTGTTCGGGGGTGGTTGGGACGCGTACCTCGAGGCGCGCGCCGTCGCGCGGCGTCACGCCGAAGAGGCGTATGAGACCTACGCCGACAAGCGCAGCGAGCTGTCCGGTCAGGCACAGCGCATCCAGGAGTGGTCAGCCAAGGGCGCGCTCAAAGCGCAGAAGCGACCAAAGGACAACGACAAGATCGGCCGCAAGCTCAAGGTCGCGTCCAGCGAACAGCTGGCTGGCAAAGCGTCGCGGGCTGAGCGTCAACTGGAGCGTCTCGAGACCGTCGAGAAGCCCTGGGAGCCATGGCAGCTGCGCCTCGAGCTGAAGGTCGCACCACGCTCGGGAGCGGTGATGGCACGGCTGTCCCAGGCGGTAATCGAACAAGGCGACTTCCGACTCGGCCCCATCGACGTGGCGATCGATTCGGGCGAGCGTGTCCGCATCAGCGGCCCCAACGGATCCGGCAAGTCAACCCTGATTGACGCGTTGCTCGGTCGACGCGACCTCGTCTCGGGCTCGCAGTGGATGGGGCCCGGCGTGATCGTGGGTGAACTCGACCAGCGTCGCACCGTCCTGAGCGGTCACCATGAATCGCTGCTCGAGGCGTTCCGCTCCGAGACCGGGATGCTCGAGCCAGAAGCCCGGACGCTGCTGGCGAAATTCGGCCTGGTTCGTGAGCACGTGCTGCGCTCCACCGACACGTTGTCGCCCGGCGAGCGCACCCGCGCACTGCTCGCGCTGTTCATGGCGAACGGGACCAACTGCCTCGTTCTCGACGAGCCGACGAACCATCTCGATCTACCGGCCATCGAGCAACTGGAGATTGCGCTCGACACCTGGACCGGCACGCTCATCGTCGTGACGCACGATCGGGCGTTCGCGGAGGCGATCCGAGTCGATCGTGAGATCACCCTCGGGTGACGCTCACCTGAGCCGACACCGACCGAAACTCTGGAGTTTCCGTACACACCTTGTGTAGGAATCCTCCAGTCTGGCGCAGGCGCCAGACTGGAGGTCAGGTCAGCTGAAGCTCTGGCCGCAGCCGCAGCTGCGCGAGGCGTTCGGGTTGTTGATGGAGAACCCGGCCTGGTTCAGCCCATCCTTGTAGTCCAAGGTGGCGCCGGCGAGCAGCTGAGCGCTCGACGCGTCGACCAGGACTTTGACGCCGTTGAACTCGGCGAGGTTGTCATCGGCGGCGACATCGCCATCGAAGAACATCTCGTACGAGAAGCCCGAGCAGCCGCCCGGGCGGACAGCCACGCGCAGGGCCAGGGACGTGTCGCCTTCGGCTTCGATGAGTTCGGCGACCTTGCGGGCTGCGGTATCGGTGAGGGTGATCACGGAGGTCCTCCTGCTTGGGTGGTGCGTGGGAAAAGCTACCTGCTGGACAGGGTCAACTGACAGGGCTCGCGGTGTTCCAGAGAATGGAACTCGTCGAGGTCGGCGTCGCCCATGGCGTTCACGAAGCCCTCCATCATTCCCCGATGCAACGAGCACACGAGGTGCGGGAAGGCCTCGGCCAGTTCCCGGAACGGGCAGTGGGCGAATCCGATCACTGCGCTGGAGCCGTCGGTGGACGTGTCGGCCTCGCCGACCTGGGGATCGAAGCCCAGCGCGTCGAGGCGATGCACGAGAGCCTCGAGGCAACTCGGCGCCCGCCGATAGCGGCCCGCGTCGACGGCACCTTGCTCGCGGCCGACCTCGGATGCTTCTTCGGCGCCGAGCCCGGCCCGATCGGCCATGCGTACGAGCATGGCCGCCAGCATGGGGAAGGTGGGCGGTTCGAGACCCAACGACGGAGCGTCTCCGGAGATGGAGTACAGGTGTTGCGGGCGGCCGACTGCCTGCTTGGCCGAGATCTCGACGTCGAGCAGCCCGACCTCGCGCATGCGCTCCAGATGGGGCCGAACGGTGTTGGCGTGCAGATCGAGTGATTCAGCGATCTCCGCGGTACCCAGCGGCCTCGGAGAACGGGCCAACTCGAGGTAGATGGCGTAGCGCGTGTTGTCGCCCAGGGCCTTGAGCACATCGAGGCGGCCCGCCGGTACGTCCACAGCTCGGAGATTACACGGCGTCGGCCGGGAAATTGCGGGCGGACCACGGTAAATTGGCTGCGTGAACCACGTGTCGGACGCCCCCACCGTCGAGCAGATCATGACCCTGCTCGAGTCGGTGATCGACCCGGAGCTGGGCGGGAACATCGTCGAGTTGGGCATGGCCACCGGGGCGCGCATCAGCGCCGACGGCGACGTCGCCATCGGCATCAAGCTCACCATCGGGGGCTGTCCGCTCAAAGCGCAGATCGCCAAGGACGTCACCTCGCGCATCGAAGTCCACCCCGGTGTGCGGTCGGTGAAGATCGAGTGGGGCGAGATGAACGCCCAGGAGCGCAGCGAGATCATGGGCCGTGCCCGACTCGCCGCCGCGCAGAACGCCCCCGACACCCAGGTGTCGAACACCACCCGCGTGCTCGCCATCGCCTCGGGGAAGGGCGGCGTCGGCAAGAGCTCGGTCACCGTCAACCTCGCCGCGGCGCTGGCTGCCCAGGGCTTCACCGTCGGTGTGCTCGACGCCGACATCTGGGGGTTCTCGGTGCCCCGCATGCTCGGCATGTCCGATCGGCTCGAGGCGGAACGGATCGATGGCTCCGATCGGCCGATGATCATCCCCAACGAACGACCGGTCGGTGCCGGGCTCCTCAAGGTCGTCTCCACCGGCATGTTGGTGGAGGATGAAGGCACGGCGCTCATGTGGCGAGGGCTCATGCTGACCAAGGCGGTCGAGCAGTTCCTCCACGACGTGGCCTGGGGACCGCTCGACTATCTGCTCATCGACATGCCCCCGGGTACAGGCGATGTCCAGATGGGCTTGGCCCGCATGTTGCCGCGCACCGATCTGATCATCGTGACGACGCCCGCGGTCTCGGCCCAGAAGGTGGCCATCCGGGCCGCCGACATGGCTCGTCGATCGTTCCTCCGGGTGGCCGGGGTGATCGAGAACATGAGCGCGTTCACCTGTGAGCACGGAACGACGTACGCGCTGTTCGGGTCCGGTGGCGGCGCTGCGCTGGCCGCCGAGGTGGGCGTGCCGCTGCTCGGTCAGGTTCCCATCGAGTCAACGGTCGCCGCCGGGGGCGACTGTGGTGAGCCGGTGGCGCTGAGCGGCACCGGTCCGGCTGCTGATGCGTTCCGGGCGATCGCCGCCCAACTGGTGGCCCACGTGGCCCCACCGGTGAACATGGCCGGCTGCTCGGCCCGATTGCTCGACGCCGTTGAAGCGGCGTTGGGACCCAAGCCCGAGCGCTGAAACGCCATCAGCCCGAAGATGCGGGCCTGCCGTCAGATGGCGCGGACGGGCATCCAGTGGTCGATGGCCTCGGCCAACGTCTGCAAGCTCGCCGGCTTCGACAAGTGAGCGTTCATGCCTGCGGCCATGCACGGAGCCACGTCGGCGCCGCGGCGATCGGCGGTGAGGGCCAGGACCGCGACGTCGTTGGGAGTGGCCCATCCGGTCGAGGCTCGCAGTGCCCGCGTGGCTTCGAAGCCATCGATGCCTGGCAGATGACAGTCCATGAACACCATCTCGTAGGTCCAGGTGCCGAGCAGCTCGAGAGCGCTGACGCCGTCGCGGGCAACGTCGACGTCGAGGCCGAACGTGCCGAGCATCTTGCGCACGACCTTCGCGCTCACTTCTTCGTCTTCGACCAGCAGTACGCGACGCCCGTTGATGTCTTCCCTCATGGATCTGTTGTCGACAGCGCCATGAGCGTTCTTGAGACGTACGGGAAAGGAACCGTCAAGACCGCCACGCCTGCACAGCGGCCCGGCTGGCCACGGCCAGGTCGATGAACTCGGCTTCCTCGGTCGGACGCCCCAGCGAGAAGCCCTGCACGACATCGCATCCGAGCTCACGGAGCCGTTCTCGCTGCGTCTCACTCTCGACGCCCTCGGCCACCACGGTGAGTCCGAGGGACTGCGCCAGCGACAGCACCGCGCCGACGATGGCACGGGCCACAGGATCGGTCTCGATCTGCTCGACGAAGGAGCGATCGAGCTTGACGATGTCTACCGGGAGCCGGCCCAGATAGCTGAGCGACGAATACCCGGTGCCGAAGTCGTCGAGAGCGACGAGCACGCCCATCGCGCGGAGCTCGGTCAGCACCTCGGTTGCGGTGTCGAACGACGAGAGCACAGCGCTCTCGGTCAACTCGATGCACAACCGATTGGCGGGTAGTCCGGTGGCCCGCAACGCCATACGCACCATTTCCACCAGGACCGGGCTCACCAGCTGGCGGGCAGAGAGGTTCACCGCGACGAACAACCCGTCGCCGTCGACCACCGGCCACTGGGCGGCGGCGCGGCACGCCTCGTACAGGACCCAATCGCCGATGGGCACGATGAGGCCGGTGTCCTCGGCCATGCGCACGAACTCCTCCGGCTGCAACGCAGGGCCGCCGTCTCGATGCCACCGCAAGAGCGCTTCGGCGCCGATGACGCGGCCGGAGTCCAGCGACACCTCGGCTTGGTAGACGAGCCGGAGTTCGCTGTTGGCGATGGCGCGCCGCAACGCCTGTTCGGTGTCGAGCCGCGCCTGGGCGCGTGCCCTCACCTGACCGTCGGCCAACTCGATCTGGCCGCGGCCGGAGGCGCCAGCGCGTTGTGCGGCCTCTTCTGCCTCGCGCAGCAACTCCATGCTCGGCTGGTCCGGTCCACCCGACAACGCCAGCCCCACAGCGACGGTGAGGATGACCTCGCTCCCAGCGAGCGTGATCGGCTCGGCCACCGCGTCGCGGATGCGCTCGGCCAACTGCAACAAGATGTGGTCGGGGCGGTATCCATCGAGCACGACCACGAACGAGTCGCCATCGAATCGCGCCGCCCACTCATCGCCGCGCAGGCACTGGGCAATGCGGCGGGCGACCGCCACCAGAGCGACGTCACCGACGTCGGATCCCATCGAGTCGTTCACCGTCGTGAAGGCATCGACATCGACGAGCAGCACCGACAACGCGCCGGCGCGGCGCCGGAGCATCGCGTGATCGAGCCGATCGAGGAGCAGGGCCCGGTTGGGCAATCCGGTCAGCAGATCGTGTGTGGCGCCGCGCTCCACCGCACGTTCAGCGGCGACCTCGCCCGACACATCGATGTGCATGACGAGCGCGCCACCGATGGGCTCTGGTAACGGGAGGATGCGGGAGCGGAACCAGCGATCCTCACCAGATCCCTGCCGGGCCAGATCCTGCACCATGTCGGGATCGTTCATCTCGGTGTGATTGGCCAGCACGTGACGCAAGTACTGCGCGGTGCGACGGGCGCGCGCCGCGCCTTCGCCCCGATTCGACGTCCAGTTGGCGATCGCGTCGTCGCCGATGTCCACCGACAATGCCGGATTGGGAAGGCGCACGTTGCGCCACGCCCGGTTGACCGCGATCACGATTCCGTCGCGGTCGACCACAGCAACACGCGTGGGAAGCGCATCGAGCACCGCCAGCAGCAGCGGGCGCGGGTCGACGCCGTCGCCGATCGCCGCCGGCAACACCGTCGAGATGAGCGCCTCGATGGACGCAGAACGATCAGGCACCGTTGGCCATCCGCTCGTCATAGCCGGCTTCGCCAGGCAGCAGCAGTCGTGCCACGCCATCGGCATACACGATCTGCGGCAAGATCGCCGGACGTCGCGTCAACGTGGCAAAGCTGTCCAAGATCGCGTCCGCACTGTCATGCTCGGCCAACAGCTGCAAGGACATGATCGTGGGAAGGATCAGATCGATCTCGCCGCGTCGTCGCATGTCCAGCGCGTCAGCAGGACGGACCCAGCAACTGGCGATCGTCTCGCGATCATCGTGCAACGGATGTTGCTCCTCGGGGGCACGGGCCACGAAGAAGCGCGTGTCGAAGCGACGGTTCTCCCCGATGGGTGTGATCCAGTGCGATGCATAGTGGATGGTCGAGGCGTTGATGTGGAGACCTTCGACCTCCAGGAACTCTGCGAAGTCCAACGTCGCGTTGTTGAGCGCGGCGCGCGCCGCGTCGAACCGGGATCGCACGAGCTCGTCGGCGAATCCGACCAACGAACCATCGTCGCGACGAGCCAGCAGGACTCCCGCCTCTTCGAAGCACTCACGCACCACGGCGAGCCAGAACGACAATCCGCCACACTCGATACCCAGCGCTTTGTCAATTTCGGTTGCGGTCCGTCCGCGCACGACTCGATGGGCCGAGGCGTCGGAGGGATCGACGGCACCTCCGGGGAACACGTGAGCACCGGCCACGAAGCCGGCCCGCGTCGATCGCCGCAACATGAACACTTCGGGACCGCGGCTCGCGTCGCGAACGAGCATCACCGTTGCCGCGTCACGCAACGCCACCGCTCTCGGGTCGAACGAGGGGTCCTGCTTCGGGAGCACTGCGGTCGACAGCACGCGGGGATCATCCATCATGGCTGGAGCTCCTGCGGCGGTCGACGACGCGACGCAGCATCGTCCACCACATCAGTGTCGATCACGTCTGAGTTCCTGGTCGCTCCCCGGCGGGCGCGATCGTCGGGGCGATGGGTGGCGGTGATGACTCGTGCGTTGCCCCGGAACCGCTTGATGAGCGCGGTCCGCACCAGTGCTCGCACCGGAGGCACCAACAACACCAGGCCGAGCGCTCCGGTGAGGAATCCCGGCACGAGCAACAGCGCCCCCGACATGAGGATCAAGAAGCCATCCACCAACTCACGAGTCGGGGCCTTGCCGTCGCGCATGGTGCCGCGCATGCGACGGAACATCGACCATCCGGCGAGGCGAACCACCCACGTCCCGACGAACGACAATGCGAACACGGCGAGGAGCGCGGGGAAGAACCCGATGGCGTGGGTCACCTGCACGAACGTGTAGAGCTCCGCTATGGGAACCACGATCAAGAGCGCGACAAGGACGGCCACGAGGCAACGCTATCGGTACCGCCGCGGCACCTAACCCAAGCGGCATGCAACTGGTGTGCTGCTCCCCCTAGTGGGGGTGACACCACCCCGAGTTCTTACGGGACGGCTGAATCGACAGTGGTCCAGACGGCCCACGAGCGCTGAGCCGAAACGCCGCTGCCGGCCTGTTCAGGCGACGCGGTCAAGCGTCGGGAAGCTGCTCCCCGGTGATCGTCGGCAGCTCCGCTGGGGCGCTGGGCTTGCGCCGTCTGCTCCCCGCTCGCTTCGGTGCGTCAGCTGGCGGTTCGATCGCCCCGGCCACCTTCGCCACGGCCAAGGAGTTGGTGATCACCTCGGCGAAGTGCTCCGGGTTGGCCAGCAACCACGAATGCGATCCATCCACGACCGTGCCCGGTTGGCCCGCCGCGGCACACATCTCCTCGAACGCTTCTTTCGGGATGATGCCGTCGCGACGGCCCCACAACACGGTGATGGGCAAGCCGCGGCGCTTCAGCTCCTCGAGTTCGCCGGTGAGATCAGCTCGGCGCGCGAGGTTGGCCACCTTCACGAGCGAGAGCGGATTGCGCACGGCGTTGGGGAGCGCGTCCTCCAACATCACCGGGATGACCCGCGTCGCTTGCGGCAATGGCCAGATGTCGGCCGGGAAGTGGAGCCCCCAGTCCCACAGCGGCCGCTCCGCCAAGGTGCGCAGGCCCTTTCCTTGCTTCCACGCAGTGCCGCCGATCGAGTTCACCAGCATGAGCGCGCGAACGCGATGCGCGTAGTCGTGGGCGAAACGGATGGCCACTCCGCCGCCGAAGGAGTGACCGATCACCACTGCGGGCTCGGCCAGCTCCACGGCCGAGCAGAACCCGTCCAACCAACGCGCGTAGCCCGCCAACGAGAACTGACGTCGCGCCAGCTGCGGTGTCCCGCCGAAGCCGGGTTGCGCCGGGGCGATGACCTGGAAGCCGCGAGCGGCGAGACCTCGTAGCGCACCGCGATAGCTGCGTTGCGCAAGCCCCCATCCATGGAGGAACAGCACCGGCGACCCGTCGCCGCACACGTCGTAGAACACCACGCGGTTGTCCACGAAGGTGCGCTTCGACAGCACGACGGGGCGGATCACCTCGCTCACCGCGCCGGGTCCACGAACGGCCAAGAGCACGCGATCGGCGCTGGCTCAGGCATTGGCGGGACGACGCTCGCGGTAATCGCGTGCCCCGCCCTGCTCGGGTTCGACCTCGAGCGTTGTGCCGTCGATGGCGACGACACGGATCTTGTCCCCGGGAGCGAGCGGTGTCGCCCGGTTGGTGTGGGCCTTCCACTGTGCGTCACGAACGCGAACGATGCCATCGGGTGACACCGCGGTCACGGCATCGCCGATCTCGCCGACCATCCCCGCGCGCCCGATGGTGGGCGTGGCGAAGCGGGTGCGAACCATCGATGGCATGCCGGTGAGAACCGCGAACAAGGTCCCGATGATGCCGGTGGCGAGCGCGATCCAACTCATCGACACGCCATCCCACAACCACACCGAGCCGATCACGAACATCACCATGCCAGCCCCGGTCCAAAAGCGCGGGACGCTGGTCTGCACGTCGATCGAGAAGGCAATGCACGCCACGACGATGAGCGCGAGCGCCCACGTCCGGTACGGGAGCACCGCGACGCCATAGCCACCGAGGATGAGACAGCCAACGCCGGTCATGCCGGCGATGCCGACACCGGCGGTGAAGAACTCGAACACCAACAACAAAAGGCCGATGACGAGCAACAGGTAGGCCACCGGCGGGCTGGCAACGGTGTGCATGAGCTGATCGATGAGCGTGAGCTTGTAAGACAACGTCCGTGTGATGAGGGCCTGGCGCGGGCCATCGTCGGTCTGGCGGACCTGAGCCGTCGACAGCGTGGTGCCCTCGTAGGAGAGGCCGTGCAGTCCGATCACGAAATCGCCGAGGGTCGGCGAGCTGGCGATGGCGTCGATGAGGGAGCTGTCCTGGTACCCGATCGTCCCGTTGCGCAGACGATCTGCCGCGCCGGCTGTGGCCAGCTCGATGTCATCGCTGATCGGAAGGGGATCGCCGAAGTTGCCCACTCGACTCCCCGGGGCGATGCCGCGAGCGGCAGCAGCACCGAGCAACTGACCGGGGGCGCCGTACGCCTTTGCTCCGGATGGACCCACCCAGATACCCACGGCGATCGGTGAGTTGGCGATGCGCTCGGCCAGCTCGGCCATGCGCTCGTCGCTGACCACCGCGTCCTTGGCGTTCATCTGGATGACCATGGCCTGGGCCCGGTTCTTCACGGCACGGTCGATCGATGTCTCGATGAACGACACGACCACCGGGTCGATGAGGCCGCTGACCTGGATGACCTCGATCGAGGGCATCGCCGAGGCGTCGGGCACGGTCGTCGTGCCCGACTCGGTCGTGGCCGTTTGGGCCTGGGCCAAACCCGAGGAGGAGATCATGAAACCTGCGGCGGCAGCCGTCAGGAGAACCATCGCTAGTCTGCGCACGAGTTGCCTCCGAAGGGGGAGCGTGGATCCGTCGCAGTTCTTCACCGCTTCGCGCCTGGTCATCGTTGCCGGGAAAGGCGGCGTCGGCAAAACCGCAGTCAGTGCAGCCTTGGGCTGGGGTGCGGCCGCGACCGGGCTCGAAGTGCTCATCGTGGAGGTGGAATCCGACGGTGCGCTGGCCCGATGCTTCGGCAAGGAGCCCTCCGACTACGCCGGACAGGTCCTGTTCGACGCGGGCAGCGGACGCGTCAGCGGCCGATCGATCACCGGCGACCGAGCACTTCGGGACTATCTCGATGACCACGGGCTGAAGCGGCTGGGCAATCGTCTGCTCACCTCCGGCACGCTCGACGTGGTGGCCACCGCCGCTCCTGGCATCGAGGATCTGCTCGTGCTCGGAAAGATCAAACAACTCGAGCGGGCCGAGGTCGCACAGTTGATCATCGTCGACGCTCCCGCCGCCGGCCACGCCATCAGCTTTCTGCTCGCCGCCCAAGGTCTGCGCGACGCGGTGGCGTCGGGACCGATCCGCACCCAGGCCGATGACGTCGTGGCGATGCTCGATGATCCGCAGCGTTGTCAGGTGATGCTGGTGACGCTTGCCGAGGAGACCCCGGTCAACGAAGCGGTCGAGACCGCATTCGCCCTCGAAGATCGCGTCGGCGTCAGCCTCGGACCGATCGTGGTCAACGCGCTGGTGTCCGGTCTCGACGATCCCCTCGTCGATCGCGACGCCACATGGATGCGTGAGCGAGCCGCCGGCATCGGGTGTGCGCTCGCCGAGGACGTGATCGACGCAGCGGTGGCCGCGCATCGCTTCGACTGCGATCGAGCGGCTCTCCAGCGAGAGCAGACGGCGCGCCTCGCCGATCAGTTGCCACTGCACCAATTGCGATTGCCCCTCCTGCGCTCTGGGCACCTCGACATCGACGACATCGCCACCCTCGGCAAGGCCCTACTCGCCGAGATCGAGGCGATGGCCACATGACCCGACGAGCGACGGACCCCGCAGCCGACGAGCACGGCAGCTTCCTCGACGATCTGATCGAGCATCGAACGATCGTGATCTGTTGCGGCTCGGGCGGAGTGGGCAAGACCACCACGGCCGCGACCATCGCTCTCGAGGGGGCGCGTCGTGGCAAACGAGCGGTCGTGGTCACCATCGATCCGGCCAAGCGACTGGCCGACGCATTGGGGTTGGGGTCGTTGTCCAACGAACCGCGCCAGGTCGACGGGGTCGGCCCGGGCGAGCTGTGGGCCGTGATGCTCGACACGAAGGCCACCTTCGACGAAGTGGTGAACCGTTACGCGGACTCGCCGAGCCAGCGCGATCGGATTTTGTCGAACCGCTTCTACCGCAACATCTCCGGCACCTTGTCGGGGACGCAGGAGTACATGGCGGCCGAGAAGCTCTACGACTTGCACCACGGCGACCTGCACCACGAAGGACCCAGCAGACGGTTCGATCTGGTCGTGGTGGACACTCCCCCGAGTCGCAACGCCCTCGACTTCATCGACGCCCCGCGCAAGCTCACCAACTTCCTCGACCACAAGCTCTATCGCCTGCTGACCGCTCCGAGCCGCGGATTGCTACGCCCGGTGAACGTCGCCGCGCAGGCGTTCGTGAAGACGGCGGCGAAGGTGGTCGGCGCCAGCGTCATCGACGATGCGATCACGTTCTTCCAAGCGTTCGACGGCATGGAAGCAGGTTTCCGGGAACGGGCCGACAAGGTGTTGCGCTTGTTGACCGATCCCGGCACAGCGTTCGTGCTGGTGGCCTCGCCGCGGCCCGACGCCGTCGCCGAGGCCCGCTACTTCACCGGGCGGCTCGCCCAAAGCGACATCGCGGTGGAGGCACTCGTGGTGAACCGTGTCCACCCGAGGTTCGCAACACGCTCAGCCGGCGAGGTCTCGGCACTCGCTCGCCAACTCGACGGCGACCCGGAATTGGCGTCGATGCTGGACGACTTGGCGGGCCATCTCACGGTGGCAGACCGCGAGGAGCAAGGGTTGGCCGACCTACGAGCAGCGATCGGCACCGCCCCGGTGGTGAAGGTTCCGTTGTTGCACACCGACGTCCATGATCTGTCCGGCCTCGACGGGTTGCGGGCCCATCTGTTCTCCGGCCACGGCACGGACGCGGTCCGGACAAGGCGCCGCGGGTAACGTCGCCGGTCATGGCCACGATCCTTCTCGCCACCGATGCCGACTGGCTGCGCACCGAGGTCGCCGCTGCCCTCGAGGGAACCCATGAGATCGTGGGTGTCCGCACGGGGCGGGAGGTGATCGGCGCGATCAAGGCGGCCGATCCCGATCTGGTGCTGCTCGATCTGCAGATCGGGTCAATGGGTGGCATGGCCGCGTGCATGGCCATCCGGCTCGAGGAGAGCGGCGGACGACTGGCCCGCGTCCCCGTGGTCATGCTGCTCGACCGGGCCGCCGACGTGTTCCTGGCCCAGCGCTGCGACGCCGACGGATGGCTGGTCAAGCCGCTCGACGCCCGCCGACTGCGGCGTGCCGTGGCCGCCGTGCTGGCCGGTGGCATCTACACCGAAGGCATCGATGTCGCCGGCTCCGATGAGCTTCCTCCCCTCGCCGACGACTCGCCCGATGCGACCCCGGCAGGCGACGACGATTCGCCGGCTGGAGCAGAGGTGGGGGCCGCGAGCTAACCTGCTCGGGCGCTGACGGGATGTAGCGCAGCTTGGTTAGCGCGCCACGTTCGGGACGTGGAGGCCGAGGGTTCAAATCCCTCCATCCCGACCAAGCGGTCTCCCACGAGGCCAGCAACGGGTCGAGCCCATCGGGTTCGGCCCGTTTCCCGTTTTCCGACCCGACGGTGCGTCGATCAGCGGTCGATGTGGGTGCGGAGCGCCGTTGCGACGAGCGGGAACGCCCGCTGATACAGATCGCCACGGGGATCGCCAGGCCGCCACACCATCGAGATCGTGCGACCCACCTCTGGTTGGGTGAGCGCAACCGTGGAGAGCCCCGAGCCCTCCCGGGCTTCCACCCCGACGGCGCACGCCGGGAGCAACGTCACGGCGTCTGCCATCGCGACCATCTGGGCCAACACCGCAAGGCTCGTGCGGTGGACATCGCGGTGGTTGTCAGCGCCGACGAGGCTGCACACCGCCAGCGCATGCTCACGCAAGCAGTGACCCTCCTCCAGTAGCCAGATCTCGAGCTCTGCCAGCTGATCGGCGCTGATCGCCGTTTCCTGCGCCAGCGGGTTGCTCTGGGCCATCGCCACCATGAACGGCTCGAACGCCAGGTCGACCGCGGCCAACCCTCCGACGTCGACCGGCGTGGCCAACAGTCCGAGGTCCACGCTCCCCTCCGTCGCGGCACGGACCAGGTCGGCGGTGCGCAACTCGGCGAGTTCCAGATGTACATCGGGCCACAGGCGTCGCAGCTCGTGGGCCACCGTCGAGAGCAGATACGGGGCGAGCGTCGGGATGGCCGCGACGCGCAGCACACCGGCCACCGTGCCTCGATGGACGTCCGCGACGCGGATCACGTCATCGAGATCGCGCAGGATCGCTCGCGCACGTGCCAGCACCTCGCTCCCCACGGCCGTAGGAGTCGTGGAGTTGCGTGTGCGCTCGAACAGCGCGACACCGAGGCGGCGCTCCAGCTCAGCGATCTGGGCGGAGAGGCCGGGCTGGGAGACGTGGCATTCGAGTGCCGCTCGGCTGAAGCTCCGGGCGTCGTCGAGGGCGACGGCGTACTCGAGTTGTCGAAGTGTCGGGCGTTCCACAACCTGAGCTTATCGACTGGAGAAGATCTATCTCTTGGACATATCGATCGCTGAGGCGCATCGTGGCTCGTGTCCCCCGATCCCCTCGATCACAGGAGCAAACCGATGCCCAATGACCCGGTCAGCCAGTGTCCCTACTCGGCGGGAACACGTGGAACCGTGAACCGCCAGTGGTGGCCCAACCAACTCGATCTCGACGTGCTCCATCGAAACTCCCCGATGTCGGACCCGATGGGAGACGACTTCGACTACGGCGCCGAGTTCGAGACCCTCGATCTCGACGCCGTGAAGCGCGACATCGTCGAGGTCATGACCGCCTCACAACCGTGGTGGCCCGCCGATTACGGCCACTACGGCCCGTTCTTCATCCGCATGGCCTGGCACAGCGCGGGCACCTATCGCATCGCTGACGGACGTGGCGGTGCCGGCTCCGGGCTGCAGCGCTTCGCGCCCCTCAACAGTTGGCCCGACAACGCCAACCTCGACAAGGCCCGCCGGCTGCTGTGGCCCGTGAAGCGCAAGTACGGCCGCAAGCTGTCATGGGCGGACCTCATGATCCTGGCCGGCAACTGCGCGCTCGAGTCGATGGGCTTCGAGACGTTCGGCTTCGCCGGCGGACGCGCCGATGTGTGGGAGCCCGACACGACGTACTGGGGCAAGGAGGCCACCTGGCTCGGGAGCGAGCGCTATCGCGATGACCGGCAACTCGAGAACCCGCTCGCCGCAGTGCAGATGGGCCTCATCTACGTGAACCCCGAAGGACCCGACGGCCGGCCCGATCCGCTGGCCGCGGCCGCCGACATCCGCGAGACGTTCCGTCGCATGGCCATGAACGACGAAGAGACGGTGGCGCTGATCGCTGGCGGTCATACCTTCGGCAAGGCCCATGGGGCAACGAGCCCGGCCGAGCACGTGGGGCCAGAACCCGAGCGCGCCGGACTGGCCGAGCAGGGGTTCGGATGGACCAGCACCCACGGCACCGGTCACGGCGCTGACACCATCACCAGCGGACTCGAAGGTGCATGGACGAAGAATCCGGTGCGCTGGGACAACAACTTCTTCGAGAACCTGTTCGCCTACGAATGGGAGCTCGTCACCAGCCCGGCAGGGGCCAAGCAGTGGGCCCCGGCCGGAGGTGTCGATGCCGACAGCGTCCCTGACGCCCACGATCCCACGCGTCGCCACGCCCCGATGATGCTCACCACCGATCTGGCGCTGCGCGTCGATCCGGCGTACGAAGCCATCTCGCGCCGCTTCCTCGAACACCCCGATCAGTTCGCCGAGGCCTTCGCCAAGGCGTGGTTCAAGCTGACCCATCGCGACATGGGGCCCGCCACCCGTGGGCGCGGAGCGCTGGTCCCGGCCGAGCCGCAGATCTGGCAGGACCCCGTCCCGCCCCACACCGGCGATCTCATCGACGAAAGCGACATCGCACGTCTCAAAGAGATGCTCGCGGCGTCCGGCCTCAGCATCACCCAGGCCGTCTCGACAGCGTGGGCTTCGGCATCGACGTTCCGCGGCACCGACAAGCGCGGTGGTGCCAACGGCGCTCGCATCCGACTCGCCCCGCAGAACGAATGGGGCGCGAACGATCCCGAGTCGTTGGCGCACGTCCTGTCGACGCTCGAGCAGATCAAGGAGCAGTTCGACGCGGCACAGACCACCGGCAAGCGGGTGTCGATGGCCGATCTCATCGTGTTGGCCGGGTGCGCGGCGATCGAGCGAGCGGCGCGCGCCGGCGGTTACGAGATCATGGTGCCGTTCACGCCAGGACGCACCGACGCCACCAGCGACCAGACCGATGTCGAGTCGTTCGCAGTCCTCGAACCGATGGCCGACGGGTTCCGCAACTACCTGCGGCCCGGCCTGCCCGTGTCGGCCGAAGAGCTGCTCGTCGATAAGGCGAACCTCCTCACCCTCACTGCACCGGAGATGACCGTGCTCGTCGGCGGGCTTCGTGCGCTGGGGGCCAACGCCGCCGGAACGACCCACGGTGTTCTCACCGACCGGCCGGGCACGCTCACCAACGATGTGTTCGTGAACCTGCTCGACATGGACACGGTCTGGAAGGCGACGTCGCCGGACGAGGAGACGTTCGAAGGGCGCGACCGGGCCACTGGTCAACTGCGTTGGACGGCCACTCGGGTGGACCTGGTGTTCGGCTCGAACTCGGTGTTACGAGCACTGGCCGAGGTGTACGCGGCCGATGATTCGGCACCGAAGTTCGTGGCCGACTTCGTGTCGGCGTGGGACAAGGTGATGAACCTGGACCGCTTCGATCTGCGCTGAGCGGCTCGAAGACGGTCTACTGCAAACCGGTCAGGTCGGCGGTCCGGCGGCGATGACGCCCCGGATCGCCGACACTGTCGAATCGACCGACACCATCCACCACGTCCCCCCGACCGCCCGGAACGGCTCGGGGTCCTCGCCCGGTTCACCCATGAGGGCGACGTCGAATCCATCGAGGGTGCCGCGCAGTTCGCGGATGACTGCCAGTTGCCGAGCGACACCATCGGGATCGGTCTCGATCGGTACCAGTCCGTCGAACCTCGCCGCCCGCCGAGCGGGCGTCAACTTCCCTTGACGCGCCGCCAACCAGATGGGGACACGGGGACGTTGCACCGGAGTCGGGAGGTACGCGACGTGATCGGCGGTGAAGTACCGCCCATAGTGCACCACCTCATCACCGGACCACAGCGCGCACAGCAGATCGAGGCCCTCGTCGAGCACGGCGGCCCGCTCACGTTCGTCGGTGATCTCGTCGAAGGCCGACAGCTCACGGCCGGTGTCGACGCCGAGACCCGATCCCAGCACCAATCGCCCGCCGCTCAGGTGATCGAGCGTGATGCATTCACGGGCCAACTTCTGCGGGCGCCGACGCACGATGGGGGTGATCATCGGGCCGATCCGAAGGGTTGACGTTCTCATCGCAATGGCGGCGAGCGCTATCCATGGATCGGCAATCGGGCGCACGCCTTCGCGTCGCAAGATGTGGTCCCACAGGAAGAACCCATCCCAGCCGGCGCGCTCGGCGTCGTGCGCCATGTCGGCCAGTAGCGCTGCGTCGGCCAGTTCGTCGAATGGCGGTACCGACAGCGCGAACCGCATCGCCGACACGTCCGCTCAGCTCTTCTTGGGCGGCCCGGCCGAGGTGAACGCCGTCCCTGGCGGATCGATGGCCCACGGCGCGCTGTGGCCCCATTCGTCTTCGTAGATCAGCTCGCTGATCGGCCGACGACGCACCGGACCATGACCGCCGACCGGCTTGCCCATGGTGATGGTGGCAGCCATGAACACCTCATCGGGGATGGCGAGCAGTTCGCGCAGCTCGGCCTCGCAGCCGTAATGCCAACCGGTGACCACACCGCCGTAACCGAGTGAGCGCGCGGCCAACAGCATGTTCTGCATCGCTGGGTACACCGACGCCCCCTCGAACGAGTTGGCTTCCCGGTAACGGATCAAGCACGGCAACACCAGTACCGGGACCTTGTCGATGTTGTCGACGTACTCCTGCATCGTGCGGGCCATGCGGGCCTTGGGCGAGTTGTCCACCGCGCCCGAGCCCGTGTCGTAGGAGTCGGTCTCCCGCTTGGTGCCCCATCCGGCGCGTGCTGCCCGGGCGATGAGCTCCTTGGCCTGCTTCGCCTTGGGCCCATCGGTGAGGACCAACATCCGGAACGTCTGTCGGTTCGAGCCGCTCGGGGCACGCGTCGCTGCGAACATGATGGCTCGTAGCACCTCGTCGGGGATCGGCTCGTCTCGATAGCGCCGAATGGCACGCGTCGTGCTGATGCCCTCGATCAGCCCCACGCTGTCGGTGGGGAGTGGGGTCGTGGACAAGTCGATTCCGCTCACAGGTGTCCCCCGGGTGCTGTTCGTCGTGCGCATCTGGCGCGACGGGCGAACTGCCAGTATGACCCGATGGCAATCACGGTGGAGCACATCGACGGCGTTCGCATCGTCACCATCAACCGTCCCGAGCGACGCAACGCGCTCGACCCCGACACGATGGCGGAGATCGGCGACACGTTCACCGAGGCCGAGACCAACGATGACGTTCGCGTCATGGTGCTCACCGGCGCCGGCGATCAGGCCTTCTGCGCCGGCGCCGATCTCAAAGCGTTCGCAGCGGCCGCTCCGGCGGTGCCCGGTGCGCCGACGCGACTCGGCACCGAGGTGTTCGTGGAGCGCACATATCCCAAGCCGATCATCGCCGCTGTCAACGGCACGGCCGTCGGTGGCGGATTGGGCATCGCCCTGGGTTGCGACATCATCGTTGCCGCCGACCACGCTCGTTTCGGCACCCCCGAAGTGCAACGCGGGTTGGTGGGTGCCGGCGTCGGGAGCCGCATGGCCAAGCGGCTCCCGCTCGCCATCGCCATGGAGCTGATCCTCACCGGCGAGCCGATCTCGGCGACTCGAGCCTTCGAACTCGGGCTCATCAACCGTGTCGTGCCGTTGGCGGACCTGATGCCCGCCACCATGGCCATGGCGGCCCGCATCGCTGCCAACGGGCCGATGGCCGTGCGGGTGTCCAAGCAGATCATCCACGATGTCTCCGGGGCGATCAGCGGGATCGACATGCCGGCGCTGCGGGCACAGGCGGCCCCGGTGATGTCCAGCGCCGACGCCAAAGAAGGGGCGCGGGCCTTTGCCGAGAAGCGCCCTCCCAACTTCACGGGACGATGATCGATGACGCTGGCCGAGTTGCAGGACTTGATGGAGCGCACGTACGGAGCGCAGGACCGCGCCCGCGGCATCCCCGCCACCATCGCCTGGCTCACCGAGGAGCTCGGTGAACTGGCACAGGCGTCGCGAAAGGGCAGCCGCGACCAACAGCTGCACGAACTCGGCGACGTGTTGGCGTGGCTGGCGTCGTTGGCCAATCAACTCGGGTTGACACTGGAGGATGCTGCGGCGCGCTACGCCGGCGGGTGTCCGAAGTGCTCAGCCAGCCCGTGCGCCTGCTGAGGGCGACTCATCGCTGATGGGCGAGGCGACCGGCGACGAACGTCATCACCACATCGAGATCCTCGTCGAGCACGACGATGTCGGCGTCGGCTCCGGGCACGATGCGGCCCTTGTGTCCCATGGAGATCACCGCTGCCGGGTTGGAGCTCGCGGCACGCACCGCGTCGTGGGCCGAGCACCCGGTGAAGGCAACGAGGTTTCGCACTGCCTGGTCGAGCAGGACGGTTGCGCCGGCCAGTGTCCCGTCCCCCAGTCGCATCGCGTCAATCGAAATTGACGCAGCGGCAGCCACGGCATCGGACGTGAGCAGCAGCGCCCGGGGACCTTTGGCGGCCCACGCCATCGCCACCGACACCGGGTGCACGTGGACGCCGTCGGCGATGACCGCGCAGACGATCCGATCATCGGCCAGCGCCACGCCGGCGATCCCGGGCTCGCGATGGGTGAACGGCGCCATGGCGTTGAACAGATGGGTGACGTAGCCGACGCCGATGGTCACCGCTCGTAGCATCTCGGGGGTGTTCGCCGCGCTGTGGCCGCCGGCAACAGTGACACCGCGGCGCATCAACTCGGTGATCACCGGCTCTGCACCCTCGAGCTCCGGGGCCATCGTCACCAAGGTGACCCCCTCGTCGAAGGTCCAACCCTCGATGACGTCACTCGACGGCGCACGCAGATGATCTGCCCGATGTGCCCCCCGCCGTGCGGGGTTCAGCATCGGACCTTCCAGATGAAGACCGAGGATGTCGGCGGCGACGTCACCGACTGGGCGACCGCGCAGGGCCGACAGCGCCGCGCGCACGACCTCGTCCGGCGACGAGATGATGGTGGGCAGGAACGACGTCACGCCGTGGCGCGGCAACAGCTCGGCCAACTCCCACATGCGCTCGGGTTGCTCGACGAGATCGATGCCGTAGGCACCATTGATCTGTAGATCCACCAAGCCGGGCGCGACCAACAGGCCAGTAGCGTCAATTTGTGTTGCCGCTTCGACAGCGGCGTCGCTCCCCGGCGGCTCGACGGCGACGATGACACCGTCGGCGACGAGCACGTCGGCGCGCACCAACCCACTGGCCCCCGGGACGAACCCGCCCCGGATCGCGAACGTTTTCAGGAACCCTTCTGGCCTCGCCGCGCCAGCAGGGCCTCGGCGATCTGGATGGCGTTGAGCGCGGCACCCTTGCGCAGGTTGTCGTTGGACAGGAACAGCGACAACCCGTGCTCGGCCGTCTCATCGGCTCGGATGCGCCCCACGTAGGTGGGGTCCTCACCGGCAGCCATCTGCGGGGTGGGCACATCGGCGAGCACCACGCCCGGCGCGTCCGAGAGCAGCTCTCGCGCTCGCTCCGGCGTGATCGGCCGGCTGAAGCGCAGGTTCAACGACAACGAATGCCCAGTGAACACCGGGACCCGCACGCAGGTACCGCTCACGGCCAGATCGGGGAGCTCGAGGATCTTGCGGCTCTCGTTACGGAGCTTCTGCTCTTCGTCGGTCTCGTACGAGCCGTCATCGACGAGCTTCCCGGCCAGGGGGATGACGTTGAACGCAATGGGCGCCACGAACTTCACCGGGGCGGGGAAGTCGACGGCGTCGCCGGAGAAGGCGAGACCTGCCGCGCCATCGACGACCTTGCGCACCTGCTCGTCGAGCTCGGCGGTGCCGGCCACGCCGGCGCCCGAGACGGCCTGATAGGTGGACGCCACCATCGCCACGAGCCCCGCGTCACGATCGAGCGGCTTGAGCACCGGCATGGCCGCCATGGTCGTGCAGTTGGGGTTGGCGACGATGCCCTTGGGGATCGAGTCGAGCGCGTGGGCGTTCACCTCCGGCACCACCAGTGGCACCTCGGCATCCATGCGGAACGCCGACGAGTTGTCGATGACGATCACGCCGCACGCCGCGAACTTGGGGGCCAACTCGCGGCTGCTCGTGGCTCCGGCCGAGAACAACGCGATGTCGAGACCGGTGGGATCGGCGGTGGCCGCATCCTCCACCACGATCTCGGTGCCCTTCCACGGCAGCGTCCGCCCGGCCGAACGAGCCGAAGCGAAGAACCGGATCTCCTCGACGGGGAAATCCCGTTCCTCGAGGATCTGTCGCATCACGGCACCGACCTGACCGGTGGCACCAACCACTCCTACGCGCATGGCCGTCAAGGCTAACGGGCCGACATCGTCCGGGCCGGGTCGATTCCCGACGGTGTCCGATGGATCGCCGCCGTCACCAGCGACCTGCCCCTACTTCCGTTCGGGCAGAGGGGCCGAGTAGACCTCGCCGTCGAGGCCGAACGCGGTGTGCAAGGCCTTGACCGCGTCCTGCATCTGATCGGAATTGATCACGATCGAGATGCGGATGGTGGAGGTGGAGATCATCTCGATGTTGATGGCATTGGCTGCCATGACCTCGAACACTCGCGCCGCGATGCCCGGGGAGGTCTTCATGCCCGCGCCCACCAAGGAGACCTTGGCGATCTTGTCGTCGTGATCGACGCTCGTCGCCCCGACCTCCGACGCGATGCGCGCCACGATGGATTCGGCCACGCCCATGTCGGCCTTGGGCATGGTGAAGGAGATGTCGGTCGTGCCACCGGTGGACGTGTTCTGCACGATCATGTCGACGTTGATGTTGGCGTCGGCCAGCGCACGGAACAGCTGGGCGGCCACACCGGGACGGTCGGGCACGTTGGTGATGGTGACCTTTGCCTCGGACACGTCGTGCACGACGCCGGAGATGATCGGGTCTTCCATGGCGGGATCCTCCTGTGTGACCCAGGTGCCGGGCTCCCAGGTGAAACTCGAGCGGACGTGCAGCGGCACACCGTGGTTGCGGGCGAACTCGACCGAGCGCAGGGCCAACACCTTGGACCCCACCCCGGCCATCTCGAGCATCTCCTCGAAGTTCAGGTGCTTGAGCTTCTTGGCGGTGGGCACGACGCGGGGATCGGCGGTGAACACACCGGTGACGTCGGTGTAGATCTCGCAGGCGTCGGCGCCGAAGGCTGCCGCAAGCGCGACGGCCGTGGTGTCGGAACCTCCACGGCCGAGCGTGGTGATCTCCTTGTCGGTGCTGACGCCCTGGAACCCGGCAACCACGCAGACGTTGCCGGCACCGAGCGCCTCACGGATGCGATCGCCCTTCACCTCGACGATCTTGGCCTTGCCGTGCGCTGTCGTGGTGATGATGCCGGCCTGTGAACCGGTGAAGCTCATCGCACCGACACCACGATCGGCCAACGCCATGCACAACAGCGCCATGGACTTGCGCTCACCGACCGTGAGGAGCATGTCGAGCTCGCGGCCTGGCTGGGTCTTCGACACAGCGTTGGCGAGAGCGATGAGGTTGTCGGTCTCCTTGCCCATCGCTGACACCACGACCAAGAGTTGATGGCCTTGGGAGATCGTGAACTGGATGTGGTCGGCCACCGCGTTGATGCGGTCGGGATCGGCCACTGAGGTGCCGCCGTACTTCTGAACGATCAGGGCCACGAAGATGAACGGTACCGGCGCGTCACGCACCAGGCCCAACCGATTGCTAACTTGCCCGCTTCGTGGGTACCGCCAAACGTGAACGACAGAAGGCCGGACGCCAGGCACGGCTCGAAGCCCTGCAGGCTCAACAGCGAAAGGCCCAGACGAATCGTCAGGTGAAGCGGTTCGGGGCCCTTGCCCTCTTCGTCGTGGCGGTGCCCGTCATCATCTGGTTGTTCGTCCGCGGCGGCGATGACAACAACGTCGTCACCGACACGATCGCTCCGGCCGATTCCACCGCCACGACGGCTCCGGTGTCGACCGCGACCGTCCCGCCGACGGTTGCTCCGGCCACGCTGACTGGCGACACGCCGTGCCCCGCCGCCGATGGGAGCTCGCCGCGCACGGTCACCTTCGCCAAGGAACCACCGACCTGCATCGACCCTGCGAAGAAGTACACGGCCACGGTCGAGACCAACAAGGGCACCTTCACCATCGCCCTCGACGCGGTCAAGGCTCCCAAGACGGTCAACAACTTCGTGACGTTGGCTCGCTATCACTTCTACGACGGCGTGGTGTTCCATCGGATCATCAGCGCGTTCGCCATCCAAGGTGGCGACCCCACGGGCAGCGGATCGGGTGGACCCGGCTACGAGTTCGCCGACGAGCTGCCGAGCTCGGCCGACGAGTACAAGATCGGCTCGCTGGCCATGGCCAACTCCGGGCCGAACACCAATGGCTCGCAGTTCTTCATCGTCATGGGTGAGGGCAAGCTGACCCCCGACTACTCCTTGTTCGGCACGGTCACCGAGGGCCTCGACACCACGGTGAAGGCCCTCGAAGCAGTGGCCAACCCCGACCCCTCCGCCAACGGGGTGCCGACCATGGAGCCGGTGTACATGACCAAGGTGACTGTTACAGAGAGCTGACAAGCGGAACCGGGTGTGCGGTCGCTGACGTCACAGCGGCCATGACAGCGCACCGGACCATCACCTCCGCCCTCGCACCAGCGCTCATCACTGCGCTCATCACCGGCCTTCTCGCCGGCTGCGCCGACGATCACACCGCGTCTGGTCCTCCCGACACGACCACGGCGATCGGGACGACTGCCGCCTCCGGTGGGTCCGGCTGGATCGGTGGTGAACCCGACTTCGAGGCATCGATCTCGAGTGGGGCGGCATCGAAGGGAGCGGGTGGGTCCGACGAGCGACTGGCAACGGCGGCGGCTCCCGCCACAACCGCCGCAGGCGCAGCCACCACCGTTGCGGCGGTGACCGCCGACGCCGCGGCTCCGGAGCGACAATCGACCGGCGCACCCAAGGCCGGCAACGTCGACGACAACGCCGACTTCGATGGCTTCCTCGCCTATCTCGATCGCATCGCCCAACTCGGCGTCGAGACGCGAGCGATCGACGTCAGTGGTCGCATCGTCGTGACGGTCGCCGATCAGAGCGCAAGAGCGGCCAGTCATGTCCCGGTGGAGATCAGAGACGGCGGCGGGGAGACCGTGTCGACGATGTGGACCACCGCAGATGGAACGGTGCGATTCCATCCCGGGGACCGCACAGGCCCGTTCACCTTCACGACCTCGAACGCCAGCGTGACCGCGGCGGCGGGTGCATCGGCGACGCTCCTCGTCGACCGGGTCGAACCGGCTCCGGCGAAGATCCCACTCGACATCTTGTTCCTGCTCGACGCCACCGGCTCGATGGGAGACGAGATCGATCGACTCACCGCCACCCTCGACGATGTCGTGGCCCGGGTCGCTTCCCTCGGCAACTCGCCCGATCTGCGCCTGGCCATGACCGTGTACCGCGACATCGGCGACACCTTCGTGACCCGGACGTTCCAGTTCACCGATGACGTGACCGCGTTCCGCGCCGCCCTCGCCGACGTGCGCGCCGCTGGTGGCGGTGACACCCCGGAGGCGCTCGACGAAGCACTCGACGAGGCGTTGTCGGCGCCGACGTGGCGGCCGCTGGGAGAAGCGACCCAACTGATCTTCCTCGTGGCCGATGCAGCTCCGCATGTCGATCGTCAGGTCAGCCGGCCCTATGACGAGTCGCTACGCGACGCCGCGGCGCGCGGCATCAAGGTGTTCCCGATCGCGTCGTCGAACTCCGACGATCAGGCCGAAGCGGTGTTCCGGCAGATCGCTCAGTTCACCGGAGCCCGCTTCGTGTTCCTGTCCTACGGAGCGCAGGGCGCGGCCCTCGGCACGAGCACCGATATCGCAACGACCGACTACGAGGAGCTCCCGCTCAACGATCTCATCGTGCGCTTGACCGCAGAGGAGTTGGGTGACCGACTGGGACAGCGCATCGACGTGATCGATTCGACCACGACGACCACACGTGCCAACGGCCAGTGATCAGGTGCCAACGGCCAGTGATCAGGCCCCAGTGATCAGGCCCCAGTGATCAAGCCCCAGAGATCAGGCCATAGCCAGGGTCTCGGCCCGGAAGTAGCTCTCGTCCACCGCCGAGGTGATGGCCGCGATGTCGACGACCTCGGTGACCTCGTCGTTGATGACCGTGGTACCGAGCATGCCGTAGCGGCCGCCGCCACCTTGGACGGACACGGACCCGGCCGGGACCCGGACCGAGTCGAGGATCTGGTCCACCACGATGCCGATCGAGTGGCCGTTCTCCTCGCCTGTCACGACCATCTTGATGCGGCGGACCGAGTCGAGCTCGGCGTAGGCGCCGAGGAACTGGTGCAGCCGAACGACGGGCAACAGGTGCTTGCCGTACTTCACGACTTCCTGCTGGCCGGCGAGCTCGAGGGACTCGGGCTTGACGTGCTCGAGACGGGCGACGCTGGCCATGGGGACGGCGACCTTGGTCTCGCCGACCATGCACAGCAGCAGGGACTCGAACTCGACCGTGACCTTGTCGTTCTGGACCTCGATGGTCCGGTTGGCCGCGGTGAGCTTGGCCCAGCGGGCGATCGACATGATGTCGAGGATCAGCGCCACTGATCCATCGCCCATCACCGTGCAACCGGCGAAGAAGTCGACACCCTTGAGGTGCGGTCCGAGGGGCTTGACCACGATCTCCTCGGCGTCGTTGACCCGGTCGACCATGATGCCGAACTGGATGCCATCGACCTGGAGCACCGCCAACGAACGCGCCTTGGCGCTGCGGCCTTCGGCCACCTGACGTTCCACACTGAGCAACGTGCACAGATCGAGGACCGGGAGCAACTGCCCGCGGAGGCGATAGAACGACGCACCGTCGATCCACTCGAGGGCCGTGGCTTCGTCCTTGAGCCGGACCAACTCCAACAGGTTGGGCTGCGGCACCGCGAAGCGCGAACCACCGGCCTGCACGATGAGCGCCGGGACAATGGCCAGCGTCAGCGGGATCCGGATGATGAGCGTGGTGCCCACGCCGACGGTCGACTGCACATCGAGTGTGCCGCCGATCTTCTCGATGTTGGTCTTCACCACGTCCATGCCCACGCCTCGGCCCGACACGTTGGTGACGGCCTCGGCGGTGGAGAAGCCGGGGGCGTAGATGAGGTGCACGGCCTCGGTGTCGGACATCGACTCGGCCTGCTCGGCGGTGATGACGCCCTTCTCGACAGCCTTGGCCTTGACCTTGGTGGGGTTGATGCCGCCACCGTCGTCGATGATCTCGATGACGACCTTGCCGCCCTCGTGGAAGGCCCGCAGCTTGAGCACCCCGGTGGCGTTCTTGCCGGCGTTCTCACGCACGATCGGGTTCTCGATGCCGTGGTCGACCGAGTTGCGCACGATGTGGGTGAGCGGGTCTTTGATGGCCTCGATGATGGTCTTGTCGAGCTCGGTGTCCTGGCCTTCCATCTCGACCCGGACCTGCTTGCCGCACTGGATCGACAGATCACGCACGACTCGGGGGAGCTTGCCCCACACCACGTTGATGGCCTGCATGCGGGTCTTCATGACCCGCTCCTGCAGCTCGGAGGTGATGAGGCTGACGCGCTGTGAGGCAGCCGCGGTGGGATTGCCCTTGGAAGCGCGTGAGCCAGTGAGCTGGACCAGCTGGTTGCGGGCCAGGACCAACTCGCCCACGAGGTCGATGAGACCGTCGAGGAGCGAGACGTCGACCCGGACGCTCGACTCGGCGATGGATCGCCCGCCTTCGGTGCGGACCCCGCCGGTTTCGGCGTGCTCGGTCGCATCGGCGACGGGCTCAGCCGCGGGAGCAGCGGTCGGCGCGGCGGCAGCGAGCAGCGCAGGATGGGTGGCCTTGGCCTTGGTGCTGATCTCGCCCAGGACCTCGAGCACCTGGTTCGGGGACAGCACACCGCGTTCGATGAGGATCTCACCGAGCCGGCGAGCGTCGCCGTTGAGCTGGGAGCGCAGCGCGGAGATGACCGCCTCGCGGGTGCACAGACCCTGCTCGACCAGGAGATAGCCCAGGCGGCCCTTTTCGAGTTCGAAGTTCACGACCTCCTCGGCCTCCGGCGACAGGACCGGATCGGCGGGGGCGTCGATGGCGTGCTCCTACTGCACGGCCGTGAGCTGCTTGATGAGCTCGCTGTAGTCGGCGTTGCCCTCAGCACCCACCGACTCGATCGCCCCGAGCATCTCGCGAACGGCGTCGACCAGTTGCAACAAACGCGAGGTGATGCTCTCGGTGACGGTGAGCTGACCATCGCGGAGCTTGCCGAGCAGGTTCTCACCGACGTGCGTCACCGACTGGAGCTTGTCGAAGCCCAGGAAGCCCGAGGTTCCCTTGATCGTGTGCACGGTTCGGAAGATGGACGCCAGGATCTCGCGAGATTCGGGATCCTGCTCGAGGTCCAGGAAGTCCTGGTCCAGTCGATCAAGGTTCTCGAAGCTCTCGACGAGGAATTCGTTGAGCAGATCAGGGTCGTCGATCACGTGCTGCCTCCTGGGGGCGCGGTCATCACGGGGCTTCTATCGGCCGCGCCCTCCCGGTCCTGAGCCGAGCAGAGGCAGTCCTGACCCGAGCGGACCGAGTCTCAACGGCCTTGCCGGCAGATTGACCCAGGATTGATCAGCCAGGTAGGGCCGCCAGCGACGACGCGGCGCCGTCGATGTGGACCGTCACCTGGCCTGACCCCAGGGTTCGCCAGACGCCGCGACCGCCAGCGGCCGCGTCGTTCACGATGGCCGCGTCGGTGTCCAGGCTCACGACGGGGACATGAGCAGGCGCCAATTCCCGGTTGCGTCGCGATCGTTCCGGCGACCATGTCTCGTGTGCCGGTAGGACCGCCAACGGCGACACCATCCCGAGCCCCAGTGTGAACGCCCCGCCTCGCACGTCGAGCATGGGATCGGTCACCAACATGGCTGCGGCGCCCGAGGCTGCCACCAGCCCGCTCTCCTCGACCCGGCACAGGGCATCCCACAGCGGCGTGTCCTTGACCACCGATCGCAGGTGCATCGGCGATCCGTCGGTGAGGTACACGAACCGTGCCGCCGCCACCTGGGCGACCAGATCGGCGTTCATGGCATCGGCTCGACGCATGATCGGCACCGTGGTCACCGTGGCTCCACGTGGCGTGAGATACGCGGTGGCCCGGGCCACGAGGCGATCGGGATGCTCGAACGCCGAGGCGATCGGTAGCACCAGGACCGAGCTCGCTCCCGAGAGCTCCAGCAGTTCAGCTCCGATGGTGCTCGACTCGACGAAGTCGGCACCTCCGATCAGGGCAACGGTCATGGCGTCATCCTTTCCTCATCGCCTTTCTCGCCGTCGACACGGGCCGAGGCCGCGGTGCTCGGTCGGCGAGAGCCAGGGTCGCGTCGCTTTCGTGCCACCAGCGCGACGCACGACTGCAGCGGCATCGCGGCAGTGAACATCGAGAAGCGGTCGGCATCGATCACGGTGAGACCGTGACGACGAAGCGCTTCCACAACGTCCAGTCGGGCGTCGCATGCCGGGGTGAGTCGAGCCCACGCCGGTCGCAACACGTTGGCCATCGCCGCGCGGACGCCCCGGCCGGGGACGTGTTCGCACGCCAGCAGCAAGCCCTCGTCACCGACGAGCCGGCCGATCTCTTCCGCCGCCGCGCCGAACGGTGTGAGGGTGCACAGCAAGAAGTTGGCGACCACCGTGTCGAAGCTGGCGTCAGCGACATCGAGGGGAAGGACCCCGTCGAGGAGTTCGATCGCGACGGTGGCCGCCGCGGCCTGCCGGAGCAGCCCGTCACGCAGCTTGGGATCGGGGCCGAGCACGGTGACGTGCTCCACCGCGGGCGGGTAGCTCGTGAAATGGTCGCCGCAACCACCCCCGAGGTCGAGCACCCGCCCTTTGGCATGAGCGAGCAAGGCCCGGCGATGCGGACGCAACGACGCCAGTTCGATGGGCGTGAGATGGCGCTCGTGCACTGCGTCGAAGTACCGGGGCCCCATCGATTCGACGCTACCCGGGTCACTCCAGGAGCTGGGACCGCAAGTGGGCGAGAACGTCGGCCGAGACCCCGACCGAGGCGAGAAAGGCCTCGACGGAGCCGTGGTCCGCACGGATCCGAGCCAGGAGGTGGTGGACCACATCAGCGGGCGAAGCCATGTAGGCCTCGGGCGGATCCTCCATGATGTTGCCGTACACCTCGGGATGGGCTGCGAAGTACGCCCGCATGCGCCCCATCGCCTCGGCGGTGAGCGCATAGTCGGCGGCGATGTCGTCGTCGGCCACTCCGAGCACCGACAGCACCAGCATCGCCAGCACGCCCGTGCGGTCCTTGCCGGCCGCGCAGTGGAACACGGCCGGAAGCGCTTCGGGATGGGCGAGGACGTCGAATGCGGCCGCGATCATGTCGCCGTTGTCCAGCATCTCGAGATAGCGGTCCACCAAGTAGTCCACAGGGTTCGCACCATCTGCCGGCGGCGTGGTGCGCTCCCAGATCTCTTCGATCAATGGCAGGTGCTCGAAACGCACGTCGTGCTGATCGACCGGATAGGTGCCCCGATGGTCGACCTCGTGACGGGTCCGTAGATCGACGACGGTACGGATACCGAGTCGACGCATGATCTCCAGGTCACCCTCGGTGACCCGGTACAAGGCATCGGAGCGATAGAGGCGACCCCAGCGGGTGACCCGTCCATCAGTTGAGTGATAGCCGCCCAGATCCCGGAAGTTGTGGACGGCATCGAGCGTCACGGTGCGAGGCCGTACGGATGAGGAGTCGGGCATGGCGCCACCGTATCGACGCGAGGCGACCGAACGGTGTGACAAAGCTGTCCACGCGGTGAACTCCACCGCCAGGACGGGTTCGCGTCACATATCTGGCCTTGCGAGCTACCGATCGGTAGCTTGCCGACCATGAGTTCGAATCAGGCGCCGAACGTCACCTCGCACATCTCCAGCCTCGGGATCGTCGGATCCGGGATCATGGGATCGGGCATCGCCGAGGTAGCTGCCAAGACCGGCCATCGGGTCGTGTTGCGATCCCGCCAGCAGAGCAGCGCCGACGCCATGGTCGCCGCCATGGCCAAGTCGCTGGCCAAGCAGCTGGAGCGGGGGAAGATCACCGAGCAGCTGCGCGACGAAGCCATGTCACGGGTCACCGCCACCAGCGATCTGGGGGCACTGGCCAACTGCGATCTCGTGCTCGAGTCGATCGTCGAGGATCTCCCGACCAAGCAGGCGCTGTTCGCCGATCTCGACAAGATCTGCAACCCCGACACGATCCTGGCGACGAACACCTCGACGCTCCCGGTCATCGAGATGGCGACGCGTACCGGGCGAGCCGATCGCGTGTGCGGCGTGCACTTCTTCAACCCGGCGACCTCGATGACGCTGGTGGAGATCGTCCGGCCCCTCACCGCATCCGATGCGACCATCGCTGCGGTCACGGCGTTCGCCACGGCGTGCGGCAAGGACGCGGTCCAGGTCGCCGATCGGGCCGGGTTCATCGTGAACGCCCTGCTCTTCCCGTACCTCAACAACGCCATCCGCATGCTCGAGCACGGCACCGCGTCCATGGCCGACATCGACACCGCGATGAAGGGTGGCTGCAACTTCCCGATGGGACCGTTCGCGCTGCTCGACCTGGTGGGCCTCGACACGTCACTGGCGATCCTCGACGCCCTCTACGCCGAGTTCGCCGATCCGAACTACGCAGCCATGCCCACGTTGCGGCGCATGGTGAGCGCTGGGCGGTTCGGCCGCAAGAGCGGCTCGGGCTTCTACGACTACTCCCGCTGAGCGGCTCAGCGGGGATCGGCCGGATTCGATGCGGCCCACACCGATCCCTCCGTCTCGATACGAGTTCCCTCCGCCGTCGTCGTGGCCCGACGAAGACCTGATCGGGGTCGGAGCCGACCTCGACCCCTCGACCGTGGTCGATGCCTATCGCCGTGGCCTGTTCCCCATGCACGTGTCGCGTAAGCAGCTCGGTTGGTGGTCACCGATGGAGCGTGGGGTGCTCCCACTGGACCGGCTCATCGTTTCCAAGAGCCTGCGACGGTCGATGCGGCGCTACCAGATCACCGTCGACGCCGCGTTCACCGAGGTGATGACGGCCTGTGGGACCGTGCGGCGCAACGGCAACTGGATCACGCGCGAGTTCGTCGAGACCTACACCTGGTTGCACCGCGCCCGATGGGCGCACTCGATCGAGGCCTGGGACGATCACGGCAACCTGGTCGGTGGGCTCTACGGATTGCACATCGACGGCCTCTTCGCCGGCGAGTCGATGTTCCACACCCGCACCGATGCGTCCAAGGTCTGCCTGGTGCACCTCGTCGGCCATCTGGCACGCCGCAAGATCGCGCTCCTCGACACCCAGTGGCAGACGCCGCACCTGGCCACGTTGGGGGTCGAACCGATCCCGAGACCTGAGTACCTTCGCCGCTTGGCGGCGGCGCTGTCACGACCCATCATGTGGTCACCTGACGAGCCAACCCAGGCCGATCCAACCCAGGCCGATCCAACCCAGGCCAATCCCACAGCAAGGACGTGACCATGGCTGACGCACCGTGGATGATGCGCACCTATTCCGGGCACTCCACTGCTCGAGCTTCCAACGAGCTGTACCGGACCAACCTCGCCAAGGGGCAGACCGGGCTGTCGATCGCGTTCGACCTCCCGACGCAGACCGGTTATGACCCCGATTCGCCGCTCGCCGCCGGAGAGGTGGGCCGCACCGGCGTGCCGGTCGTGCACCTCGGGCACATGCGGACCTTGCTCGATCAGATCCCCCAAGGGGAGATGAACACGTCGATGACGATCAACGCGACAGCCGCGTGGCTGCTCGGGTTGTACGTCGCCAACGCCGCCGAGCACGACGTGCCCACCGCGTCGCTGCGCGGCACCACCCAGAACGACATCGTCAAGGAGTACCTGAGCCGCGGCACCTACATCTTCCCGCCGGCGCCGAGCCGACGGTTGATCGTCGACATGGTGGCGTGGTGCGCCGTCCATGCGCCGGCCTGGAACCCGATGAACGTGTGCAGCTATCACCTGCAAGAGGCCGGAGCCACGCCGGTGCAGGAGATCGCATACGCATTGGCCACCGCCATCGGTGTGCTCGACGCAGTGCAGGCCAGCGGACAGGTCCCTCCCGATCGCTTCGGCCAGATGGTCGGGTCGATCTCGTTCTTCGTGAACGCGGGCATCCGGTTCGTGGAGGAGGTCTGCAAGATGCGGGCCTTCACGCAGATGTGGGACCAGCTGTGCCTGGAGCGCTACGGCGTGACCGACCCCCGCCAACGGCGGTTCCGCTACGGCGTGCAAGTGAATTCGCTGGGCCTCACCGAAGCCCAGCCGGAGAACAACATCCAGCGCATCGTCCTCGAGATGCTCGGCGTGACGCTGTCGAAAGACGCTCGGGCCCGATCCATCCAGCTGCCGGCGTGGAACGAGGCCCTCGGTCTTCCCCGGCCCTGGGACCAGCAGTGGTCGCTCCGCATGCAGCAGGTGCTGGCGTACGAAACCGATCTGCTCGAGTACGACGATCTGTTCGCCGGCAGTCATGTGGTGGAGGGGCGCACGGCGGCCCTCGTCGCCGACGCACAGGCCGAGCTGGACGACGTGCTGGCCATGGGTGGGGCGTTCGAGGCCATCGATGCGCTCAAGGGCCGCTTGGTGCGGAGCCTGTCGGAGCGATCGTCGCGGATCGAATCGGGCGATCAGATCGTGGTCGGGGTGAACCGCTTCACCGAAACAGAGCCCTCTCCGCTCGGCGGGGCCGAGAGCATCGTGAAGGTCGACGCCGCGGTGGAAGCCGAGATGGTGGCCGACGTACAGGCCTGGCGAGCCAAGCGGGACAACGCAGCCGTGACCGCGGCGCTCGATCATCTGCGGAGCGCCGCCGCAGGCACCGAGAACATCATGATCGCCACCATCGAGTTGGCCCGCGCCGGCGGGACCACCGGCGAATGGGCCGGGGCGCTGCGAGAGGTGTTCGGCGAGTACCGCGCCCCGACCGGAGTGAGCGCGGCCGCCGGGCGACGCAGCGGTGACCTGGCCGAGGTGGCCGAGAAGGTGAAAGCCATGGCTGGTGGTCCCCCGCGTCTGTTGGTGGCCAAACCTGGTCTCGACGGCCACTCCAACGGCGCCGAGCAGATCGCCGTGGCAGCGCGCGACGCCGGCATGGAGGTGGTGTATTCCGGCATCCGGCTCACCCCGGAGCAGATCGCTGCCTCCGCCCGCGACGAGGACGTGGACGCCGTGGGGCTGTCGATCTTGTCGGGGTCGCACTTGCAGCTGGTGGCCGAGGTGATGCGACTGCTCACCGCGGCAGGCGTGGATGCCCCGGTCATCGTCGGTGGCATCATCCCCGAGGACGATCGCGAGACGTTGCTGGCCTCAGGTGTCGCTGCGGTCTACACGCCGAAGGACTTCGAACTGGCCAAGATCATGAGCGATCTGGCCGGCATCGTCACCCGCCATCGGCAGTCCACCGCGACCGGGACGTGAGTCCGTCCGCCACGGTCGTGACCGAGGATGCTTGATCGCAGCGGCCCGATTGCCGATGCTGTCGGGGTGAAGGACCGTCGTCCCATCCCATTCGCCCTCGGACTGCTCGGATTGGTGTCCGGTATCGCCTCATTGGTGACCGACACCCCCGCGCTCGGATTGGTCGCCGGCCTGTGCGCCATCGCCGCCGTCCTCGCGCCCTTCGTCACCTCGGACGCGCTCGAGCCGACCGAGGCCGCCGAGCCGGTGCCCACCCCCGTGCCGGTGGTCGCCGTGGGTGCGTCCACAGTCCTTGCCCCTTCATCGGCCCCGGCGATCAGCCCCGCCGACGCTGGTCTGCTCGATCCGGTCACCGGGTTGTACTCCGAGGACTTCTTCCGCGTCGCGGTGGAGACGCGAGTGCTGGCCGCCCGCCGTCATCTTCGTCCCGTCGCCGTGGTCCTGTTCGACGTGATCGATGGCCTCGGGCCCGGAGCCAACCGTCAGGCCAACGCCGAACAGGTTGCCCACGCCATCAAACAGACGTTGCGCGAGGCAGACACGGCCTGCCGCCTGCGTGATGGCCGCTATGGCTTCGTGTTGGAGGACACGCCGGAGGACGGTGCCATCTGGACGGTGGAACGCCTCCGCCGCAAGTTGTCGGAGTTCGCACCGGATCAGACCCGCTGGGCCGGAATCGCCTGCTATCCGGCGCACGCCTTCAGCGCTGACGAGGTCATGGCCAAGGCCGAGGTGGCGTTCAACGCCGCGCGGGAATGGGCGCAGGACCGCATCGAGGTCGCCGTCACCGAGTGATCCTGGCCACCGCTCGGCCTGCAGCCGTCACTTCTTGCGGGTGGTCCCGGTCCGCCGCGTCGTCACCGTCCCCTTCGCCCCGGACGACGCTGTCGACGGCGGTTCGAGCGTCGGCGGTGGCGCGGTCGTGGGCGGATCATCGGGCATCGTGGTGGCCACCGGCAACGTCGTCGTCGGCCCCGTCGGGGCCGTGGCGATCGTCGAGGTGGTGGGCGACGGGGGCGGGATCTTCAGCACGTCGTCGGCCTGGATGGAGTTGGGGTCCTCGATCCCGTTGAACGCCGCCAACTCGGCTGTGCTGAGTCCGAAGCGCTTGGCGATCTCGAACAGACCTTCCCCTTTGAGCACGCGGTACTCGAACACGGGCCGCAACGTGGTGGTCGTCGCCAGCGTGGTGGTCGTGGGCACGGTGCTCGATGTCGTGGTCGTCGCGCCAGGTCCGTCGTCGCCGCCGCAGCGATCGAGCACGAGCACCAGCGCCACCACCGCCGTGAGCCCGAGCGCCGCCGCCACTCGCGTCCTGGGGATGTCGATGGGGCGGGGCACCGTTCGCCGACAATAGAGAGAACGAGCCCGATCCGCGCGGCACGACTCCGATAGCGCCCCATTCGCCTCTCGGGCCGGTGTCCACCCAGCAAGGGCCGGGTCCACCTGGCGAGGCCGGCGTCCACCTGGCAGGGTACGCACGTGTCATTGCTCGGCCGACCTCGTCGCAAACTGTCCTGGGACGATCTTGCACACCGACTGCGCGACGTCGGCCCCGGCGATCTCCAGCTCTTCCACGACGACACCTGCACCTGGATCTCGTGGCACGAGGGTCCGTCCATCGCCACCGTGCAGGCCGCCGTCGGCGACACCATCGGATGGGAATGGCGATCGGTGGCGCCGAGCACCGAACCGTCGCTCCCCCCGTCGGTCACCGAGGTCGCCGCGCCGTCGGGCGCCGCGGTGCTGTGGGTTCGCCGATCGCTCTCCGTTCCGGCGCTGGCCACCGCGCTGGTGCGTTTCTACGGCGCTCACAGCCGCTATTTCACCACCGGCGATGAACGCTGGCGTGAGCGGTTCGCCGTCATCTGCGACGTCGACGATCCGGCGGTGAGCGGCTTCCCCATCGTCGATGAGATCGCGGCGCGGCTCCTCGATCACCATCACGCCAACACGGGGGCCGCCGGGTCGGACGACGAGCCGCTTCATCCGATCGATGCCTTGTCGAACAGCCTGCGCGCCTTGGGGTACGAGAACCTGTGGGCCGAGGCCTACAAGGTGGTTCCGTGATCGCTCCTGCGGGCCGTGGCGGTCCCGAGCAGCGCCGAGGCCAGCCCGGCCACCGCGCCCCGACACCGCGCAGGCAATAGGGTCCCGGCGTGGCCCGGCCCGACAAGCCAACGATCACCTATCCGGGGGCGAGACGACCCGATCGCACGCGCGTCGTGGACGCGCACGGCGTGAAGATCGCCGTCTACGAGTGGGGCGACGAGGACTCGCCGCCGATCTTCCTGGCGCACGGCGGCATGGATTTCGCGGCGACGTGGGATCTGCTGGCGCCGAAGCTGGCCGATGCCGGTTGGCGCCCGGTGGCGTGGGATCAACGAGGACACGGTGACTCCGACCACACCGCGCTCTACTCCTTCGAAGCCGACGTGCGCGACGCCCTGGCCGTGATGGACAGCGTGACGCGCTCGCCTGCCCCCGTGATCGGTCACTCGAAGGGCGCCATGGTCTTCATGCAACTGACCGAGGCCGTACCTCACCGCGTCGAGCTGCTCGTCAACATCGATGGCATCCCGGGCAAGGCCCCCAAGCGCGACGTGATCGACTACGAGCGGGGCCGTTTCACGGCCGCTGACGTGTCGTCGTGGCTCGACCATCGACGCGCCGCGAACCTGGCAGTCCGCAAACCAGGGACGCTCGAGGAGCTCGCCCGGCGCCGTCAGCTCCTCAACCCCCGGCTCGATCTGAAGTGGTTGCGGTACATCGCTGCCATCGGCGGCTTCGAGGATGACGACGGTTGGCGTTGGAAGCTCGACCCGCTGTTCCGCTTCGGTGGTTTCGGTCCGTGGCGGCCGCTGTGGGCTCAGCTGCGCATGGCCTCGTTGCCGGTCCCGATGTTGGGGATCATGTCAACCGAACCTGACGCGATGGGTTGGGGCAGCGAGTACGACGACGTGGTCGCCATGATGCCCGCAGTGCACCGACTCGAGCGTTACGAAGGCGTGGGCCACTTCGTGCAGATCGAAGCTCCGCAGCGCACCGCCGAGGACATCTTTGCGTTCGTCGAGGAGCACCACGTTGCCTGATCTCTACGACAACCCGGTGATCCTCACCCACGTCCGCACCAAGTTGGCGTTGCATCAACTGCGCGACGGCCCCGGCCGTCCGCTGTTGTTGATACACGGTCTGGGCGACTGCTCACCGAGCGAGGTGCCCAGCTGGGCCGAGCAATGGCCCGGTGGGGTGCACGCCCTCGACCTCACGGGGCACGGTCGCAGCAGCCGACCTCGCGGTGGCGGCTACACCGCTGAACAACTCATGGCCGACGTGGATGTCGCGCTGGCCCGACTGGGACCGTGCACGATCATCGGTCACGGTTTGGGCGCCTATCTCGCGTTGCTCATCTCCGGCGCCCGACCCGAGCTGGTCCGCGGCGTCGCTCTGTGCGACGGACCGGGGCTCGCCGGCGGCGGTCCTGCCCCGACGTCACTGGTGATCGTGAACCCGCCGGACGCACCACTCACGGCCGACGAACCCGATCCGTACGCGCTGTTGGAGATGAGCCGCGACATCCGCCCACCTGACTATGCGGGCACCTACGCCCGACAGGCGTTGGCCAACAGCGCGGCCGAGACCCCCATCGTGGTGTGCGCTCGCTGGCGCCCACCCTGGCTCGAAGCCGTGGCCAACGAAGGTGGCGTCATCGAGTCGACGCTCACCGAAGCGGTCGCCCTGCTCGCTCGTCAATGAGGCCGCGGCCGTCCTCAGGCCGACGAACGACCGACACCCATCTGCGACAGCAGCCCTTCGGCGGCCGCAGCGGCGAGCGGTGGATACAAGTAGAAGCCCTGGGCGCGATCGCAGCCCATGTCCCGCAAGTTGTCGAGCTGCACCCGGGTCTCCACCCCTTCGGCGACGGCTTGTAGGCGCAACGTCCGGGCCAGCGTGGTCACCAAGCGCACGATCTCGGTGTCGTCGTTGTTGCGACCGATGCCGGCCACGAACGCCCGATCGATCTTCACCACGTCCACCGGGAATCGGCGCAGATACGCGAGCGAGGAGTACCCGGTCCCGAAGTCGTCGACGGCGAGGCGCACACCGAGGGCCTTGAGCGAACGCAACAGATGCACATTCTCTGCAGCGTCGGCCATCAGAACGCTCTCGGTCATCTCGAGCACGAGACGAGCGGGGCTCAGTCCGCTCACCTCGAGCGCTCCGGCGATGGTGTCGACGATGTCGGGTTGGTTCAACTGACGAGCCGACAGGTTGACGCTGAGATCCAACGACGCACCGATGCGATAACGCCGACGCCAACGCTCCAGTTGGCTGCAGGCCTCCGTGAGCACCCAGGTGCCGATGGGGACGATGAGTCCGGTCTCTTCCGCCAGAGCGATGAAGTCGCCGGGGAGCAACAGACCGCGCTCGGGGTGGTTCCATCGCACGAGTGCTTCGAAGCCGCACAGATCTCCGTGGGCCAGGTCGATCTTGGGTTGGTAGAACACCCGCAACTCACGACGTTCGATGGCTCGGCGCAGGGCGCGTTCGGTGTCGAGCCGGATGAGGGCCTTGGCCCGCAGCTCGTCGCTGAACACCTCGACGCGGTTGCGACCACGTTCCTTGGCCCGATACATCGCCGCGTCCGCGTCGCGGATGAGGTCTTCGGGCCGCTGGTGATCAGCGCGTTGGAACGCGATGCCCACGCTCGTGGCCACCGCCAGATCATGGTTGTCGACGTGTATCGGATCGGTGAGCGCTTGCGCGATACGCGACGCGATCATCATGGCGTCATCGGCCGCGGTCAGCTCGTCGCACATGATCACGAACTCGTCGCCGCCGAAGCGGGCCACGGTGTCCTGCGGCCGGACCACACCAACGATGCGGTGGGCAACGATGGCGAGCAAACGATCGCCCACGTCATGGCCGAGTGAGTCGTTGACCACCTTGAACTGATCGAGATCGCAGAACAAGACCGCCAACGTCCCGTGCTGACGGCGGGCCATGGCCATGGCCAGCCGATCGAGCAGCAGCACCCGGTTGGGCAGACCGGTGAGCGCGTCATGGGTGGCCTGATGGGCGAGTCGACGCTCGAAACCCTTGCGCTCGCTGATGTCACGTCCCGTGGCGGCGATGTATTCGACCTGTCCGTGCCGATCGAGGTGCACCATGACCACCACCGACATCGGCACCTCGGTGCCGTCGGGACAGCGCACCGCCAACTCTCCGGACCAGGTTCCGCCGACCGTGATCAACGGGGCGATCTCGTCGATGACCACCGGCCGGACCCAACTGGGCACGTACGTCAGCAGATCCAGCTCCGAGGGCAGCGGATCGTCCGCGCCGAGATCGAGCAGCTCGCGGGCTGCAGCATTCACGAAGAAGGGTTGACCGTTGGGCGCCACCATGACCACCACGTCGGTGGTGCCCTCGACGACGGACGCGAATCGCCGAGCCTGCACCGCAGGGTGACCAAATGACATCGGCGTGGATGATCGCAGCGCCTCTGATGCCGGCGCCACGGGCGTTGGGCCGGACACGTGTTCCACGGTAGTGGCGTGCCACCATGCGATTGCGGCATCCCCGACCGGCCGGCGCCGATCGACCGGCCCTAACCTGAGACGGTGCAGACCGTGATGTGGTTGATCGTGGGCTTCGTCGTGATGGAGCCCGTGACCTACCTCGTGCACCGGTTCGTGATGCACGGATCGCTGTGGCGACTGCATGCCAGCCATCACGCGCAGCGACCGAACCGTTGGGAGCGCAACGATTGGTTCCCGGTGATGTTCGCCTCGATCGTGATGCTGGCGATGGCCGTCGGCTTCAACGTGGGCGGTGCGAACGTCATCGTTCCGTTGGCGGTGGGCACGACGTTGTACGGGATCGCATACGCCTGCGTCCACGATCTCTACACCCATCGCCGCTTCGGCCTGTTCCGCAGACGATCGGCGTTGTTGGAGCCGCTCGCTCGCGCCCATCGCGCCCATCATCAGTTCGGCGCCGAGCCCTACGGCATGTTGCTCCCTCTCAGGGTCGCCCGATCCACGCCGCGGCAGCCGACTCACCCGTGAGCGACCGGGTCGACACCGTCCCACGCTCCCCACGAACGTAACGGCACGAAGCGGGCGAACATCTCCTCGCCGTACCAGCGTTGCTCGCGGGTGCGCCGCACCACATCGGCGTGCGCTCGATCGCTGTAGGCGAAGCGTTGGAGATGTGCGATGGAGTCCCACACGCTCACCGTGGCCTGGCGACCGATCGGCGCCTCACCGATGCCGGCCACGGCCCGTAGGCCGTGCGCCCCTTGGGCCGCGGCGCTCACCGGTCGCCCCGCCGCGGCGAACGTGCGCCAATGCCGCATTCGCACCTGGGCGCGGGTGATGGCCACCAGCGGGCCATCGTGGTGCTCCACCAACGGCAGCGCACCGAGCACATCGAAGCCACGCCAGGTGCCGTGGCCACCGTGGGCGTGCATCACCACGTTCCACGACTGCGAGTTCGATGTGAACCGTCGACCGAGCGGTGATCGTTCGGTGAAGTCGTAGAGATGTCGCTCGTCGTCCCACACTGCGAAGATCGCCCAGCGCCGCAGATCGGCGCCGGGCGCCGTGGATGAGCCACGACCGGTGCCGAGCATGCGCCAGAACCGCAGCCCCTCGGCGTGAGCCAGTACGTGACGCTGCCACGGCATCGTCACCAACTGCCGCGGCACCGCCGGTGTCGTGAATCGCACCAGATGGAACGACGCAACCGGGCTCATGACCGCGAGCCTTGCAGGTGGCCGGGGCCGATCCATGGCGTTGCGTTTGCCGTTGCGCTTCAGGTCGCGCTCCGATGTCGGCCACCATGGGGTGATGCCGTCCACCGATGCCTCGCCGTACGCGGTGATCGCTGCGGTCACGGCCGGGTACGTCATCGGCTCCGTGCCGATCGCCCTCCTGGTCGGTCGCCGCCAACGGGTGGATCTGCGTGAGGTGGGTGATCGCAACCCGGGCTACTGGAACGCCAAGGATCATCTGTCGCGCCGCGCATCGATCGGCGTGTTCCTCGGGGACAGCGCCAAGGGTGTGCTGGCCGGTGCAATTGGAATTGCGCTGCCCGGTCCGTGGTGGATCGCGTACATGGCGGTGGCCGCTGCGATGATCGGCCATGCATGGCCGCTGTTCGCCCACTTCCGTGGTGGCCGATCGATCCTCACCTTCGCCGGTGGGGTGTGCGTGCTGAGCCCCGTGGCCGCCGCCATCGCCATCGCCGCGTTGTTGGTCGTGACGTTGCTGCGATCGTTCGCGTGGGGGGCACGCGTCGGCGTGTTCGGATATCCGCTCGCTCAGTTGATCGTCGATCCGGCGACGCACGTCGCCGCCACCGGTGTTCTCATGAGCATCATCGGCGTGCGCTTCGGCCAAGCGGCGTTGGCAACACGCGCCCCACACGGCGATCGGCACGATGATCGGCATCGAGATCGGCACGGCGATCACGCCGGATAGGTGCGTCCTCGCCACGTGCGCTCGGGGCGGATCGCCGCCGCGGTGATGCGCGCAGCCACCGGCAGATCGGCCAACGGCGACAGCCAGTAACCCACGCCACGGCGCTCGTAGGCCTTCGCCGTGCCGGCGAGGATGCCCGCCCGGGCGGCCAGCAGCGCCAGATCGACTCCATCGCCACGTCCGGTGAGCAGACGCACCAACGGCAGGCCCTGGGCCAACCACACCACGGCAAGATCGGCGGCTTGATCAGGCCAACGCGTCACATCGGGCATCGGCAGTGAACGACCCCAGTTGCGCCAGGCGTCTGGAGCGCTGGTGTGCATGGTGACGGTGAGAACGTCGCTGCCATCCAACATCGCTGTGCGCCAACCCCGGCCGGCGAGGTGCCGCACCAATGCGATGTCATCGGTGAGATGCGATCGCACCGCGGCGAAGCCCCCCGCATCGGCCAACATCTCACGACGCATGGCCATGCATTGTCCGTTGGCGATGACACGGCGAGCCGGCGCTGCCCAGCGCACCCCGACGGGCCCGAACCGGTACACGAGCGTCGTCAGCATCGACGCGTGCACCATCGTGAGCACCTCGCCCTGGCAGCGGAATCGTCCACCCACGCTCACCAGATCGAGGCCGTCATCCTGGGCGCGCTCCACCAAGGCGCGAGCCAATCCCGGCAACGGCGCGGTGTCGGCATCGAAGGTGACCAGCCAGTCACCGTGGGCCGCGCGCCGTCCTTGTTCGAGGGCCCACACCTTGCCCACCCAACCAGACGGCAGCGGCTGCCCGGGCACCACCTCGGCACCCATTGACCTCGCGTACTCGGCGGTGCCATCGCTGGACTCGTCGTCGACCACGATCACCTGATGCCCGCAGCCCTGCAACGACGACAGCAAGGGGCCGATGCGCTCCCGCTCGTTGCGGGCGGGGATGATCACCGAGATGCTCGGTGTGTCAATTGATATTGCACTCGGGGTCGCCGGCCCAACCACCGCCGACGCAGTCAGGGGTGCAACGGGTCGCAGGGCACGGACGGAACGAACTGCCACCGTGGCGAGCGCGGCGAGTCGAGCGCCTCGGCCCACCAGACGCACAGCACCGCCGCGGTTCACCATCGATCACCGTCGATCAGGTCGGCCACGATCCGGGCGCTACGGGCCACCATCGGGAGACCTCCTCCTGGATGGCTCGATCCACCCACGAGATAGAGGCCGCGGCGTGGGCCGCGATTGCCCGGGCGCAGGAACGCTGCCCGGCGGCCGTTGGAGCTGGTGCCGTAGATCGACCCGCCCGGGCTGCGATAACGCTGCGCGATGTCGGCCGGGGTGATGGTCTCGATGAACCGGGCCCGCGAGCGCACGTCCCAGCCGTGTCTGGCCATGGTGTCGAGCAGCCGCTCACGCACCGGCCCTGCGAGCTGCGACCAATCGAGGTCGTCACCCGACGGAGCGTTGACCAACACGAACCAGTTCTCGCATCCTGCGGGAGCCTGCGTCGGATCGGTGGCCGCGGAGTTGCACACGTACACGGTGGGATCATCGGCCGGTCTCGCGTCCACGAACAGCTGACGGAACTCGCGCTCGTAGTCATCGTTGAAGGCGATGTTGTGATGGCCCAGTCCGGGGGTGAGGCCGTCGACGCCGATGAGGAGCACGAAGCCCGAACTCGACCGCGTCGCCCGACCGGCCTTGGCCGCGGCGGGTTCGTCGCGCAACAGATCGCGATAGAGATGGCCGGCGTCCACGTTGGCCACGACGATCTCGGCCCGGATCGTCTCACCATCGGCGAGACGAACACCGCTCACCGATGTGCTGGAGGCGAGGATGGATTCCACCTCTGATCCGACGCGGATCTGCACGCCGAGCGAGATCGCAGTGTTCACCAAGACCTCGGCCAATCGGGTCACGCCACCGGTGAGATGCCAGGCGCCGTGCAACTGTTCCAGCGCGGGGATGCATGCCAGCGTCGCCGGTGCCAGGAACGGTGATGAGCCCGAGTAGGTCGCGTAACGACCCAGCCATTGCCGCAGGCGCGGATCGGTGAAGTCCTTGGCAGCCCGGCGGGCCAAGGTGGGGAACGGATCGATGGCCAGCAGGTCCTTGGGCGATCGCATGCGGGCGGCCAACGTGAGCGGCGAACCCATGGGCCCGTTCAGGAACGTCCGCTCGCTCACCTCCCAGATCCGCTCCGAACGCCGGGTGAATCGATCCCACTGAACACCGCTGCCGGGACTGAACGCCTCGATGGCGTCGCGTGCAGCTTCTCGGCCACGCGGCAATTGCAATTGCGTGCCGTCACTCCATCGATAGTGGAACTGGGGATCGAGCGCGACCACCTCGCACTGCTCGCGCAGCGTTGTGCCGGCCAGTGCCAACACTGCATCGAACTCCTCCGGCCAGGTGAGCAGTGACGGTCCGGTGTCGAACGAGAAGCCATCACGCTCATGCCGGGCCAGCTTGCCGCCGGACACCGCGTTGCGCTCGACGACAACGACATCGTGACCGCGGCTGCGCAGACGGATGGCCGCGCACAGCCCGCCGACCCCGGCACCGATGACCACGACCGAAGCGCTCACCGCCCACCGCTGCGATCGCCGGGGGCGGCCGGCGACGTCCACCACGAGCGCACCGCGATGGACCCCATCGCCGCGCCACCCACCACCGCAACGAGCCGATCGCGGAAGAAGCGGGCGAAGCCGAGGGTCTGCATGACCGCCATGTAGGAGTACTGGGCACGCAACGGTGTCACCGGGCCATCGTCGTCGGGGAGAACGGCATCGAGCGCGGCCATGAGTGCTCCCGACGCCACCAGCCAACCGGCGTAGTTGCTGGCGGGTATGCCTCGATATCGACCGCGACGGGCCCAGGTCCAGTAGCCCTCGCCCACCATCTGCGGATCGAGGAAGAGATCCCATGCGGTGAGTGCCATGGCTCCGGCGCCGGCACGGGCAAACGCAGGAGCGGTGCGCGGCACCAGCCCCCGCGACGCCTCGCGGGCGGGAAGGGCCATGGCGAACCAGGCCAGCGGAACGATGGCCGGCACACCGCCCACCGCTGGTCGCAAGGCTCCCGAGTAGCGATAGCGACCGAAGGGGAACGCCGTGCGCGAGCCGACCCGTTCGAGGGCCCAGGTGCTCCCGACGGTCAGCGCTATTGCACTCGATGTGCGCCTCCAACCCCATCGTCGCGCCGAGATGGTGGCAGTGGTGACAGCGAGACCGACAACGGTGATGGTGGCCGTGGCCCGTCGATGCCCCTTGCGCTGCAACGGCGTGGCGATCATGGCGGCGACGGAGCTGAGTGCGGCGAGACCACCGGCGATGTTCGTGGCGCGCGATCGGCGTGCGCTCATCGCCTCACCGGCCGCCGACGACCCGGGACACGATCGGCACACGGGGCCAGATCACAGCCTTCGCCACGAGCGCGATCTTCGTCCGTCCCGGGACGCGGGCGCGCTGTGTGAACACGTCGTAGCCGTTGGCCACGATCTCCTCGCCGATGCGCGAATACAACACCCGCGCCGTACGGATGCAACGAGCCGATTGCTCGGGCAACATGCCCACACCGGTGTCGGCGCTGGCATAGAGCCCCGCGCAGCGCTCCAACTCGAAGCGCATGAGCGCCACCCACTGCGGGGACACCGCCTCGGCACCGTGTCGGCCCGAGGCCAGCACCCGCGCTCGCTCCTCGGCGGGGTCCACGCCGAAACGTCGCAGATCGGCCTGCGGGAGGTACACCCGGCCGCGGTCGAGATCCTCGCTCACATCACGGAGAAAGTTCGTGAGTTGGAACGCATCACCGAGATCTCGTGCGGGGCCGAGCGCCGCGGGAGTGAGCGGTTCGAGGATGGGCAACATCATCTCCCCGATGACCGCGGCGGATCCGTCCATGTACACGCACAGGTCCTCCCACGTCTCGTAGCTGGCGACGGTGAGATCCATCGTCATCGAACGCAGGAATCGTCGGAAGCACTCACGATCGATGTCGAAGGCCCGCACGGTGTGCACCACCGCGGCCAACACCTCGTCGTCGCTACGACCACGGTCGAGGTCGGCGAAGAATCGATCGCCGAACGCAGCCAACGCGGCAGCGCGCTCGTCGGTCGATGCGCTCGACCCGAGATCATCGACGATGTCGTCGGCATAGCGACAGAACGCATACAACGCATGGACGTGATGGCGTTTGACCTTGGGTAGCACGAACGTCGACGCGTAGTAGGTGGTACCGAATTGCTTGTTCAACTCCCGACATCGCGCATAGCTCTGCTCGAGGGTCGTCATGACCGCGCCCCTCGTCCACCCGCCAGCTGGGCGACGCGCTCGGCGGCGAGCCGTCCGCTCACCAACACCATGGGCACCCCGACACCGGGGACCGTGCCCGAGCCGACCAGCACCAGCCCCGGGACCCGGCGGTCGATGTTGCCGGGTCGGAACGGTCCGGTCTGGCGGAAGGTGTGCGCCAGAGCGAATGGAGTACCGCGTTCCATTCCCTGAGCCTGCCAGTCGCGGGGGTCGACGAACTCGGAGACCTCCACGTCCACCGGGTAGCCACAGCGCTCCACGAGGGCTGTCAATCGTTCTTGCACCGCGTTGCGCTCGCTGGCCCAGTCCACCGTGCCGTCGAGGTTGGGGACCGGTTCGAGCACGTACAACGTGTGGGCACCGATGGGCGCGTCACCGGGTGAGTCGAGCGAGTGCACCGTCACCAGGATCGATGGATCGGCCATCAGTTCACCATCATCGATGAGCGAACGGAACGCACCGTGCCATTGATGGCCGAAGTGGATGTTGTGATGGGCGACGCCGTCGGGAAGCTCCCCGCGCACGCCGGCGTGCCACACCACGCAACTGGGCGAGTAGCGACCAGTTCGGGTGGCACGCGGTGCGCTCACACCATCGAGCAACTCCCGATACACCAACGGCAGATCCGGGTTGGCGACGACGCAATCGGCATCGATCCGCTCGCCACCCGCCAACTCCACACCGATGACACGCCCGGTCGATCCGGGCGCTCGCAGGATCGACGACACCAGTGAGTCGTAGCGGAACTCGACGCCAGCGGCTGTCGCCGCCGCGGCCATGCCACTGGCGATGGCGTGCATGCCACCGTCGGGGAAGTACACCCCCTCCACCGAGTCCATGTAGGTGATGACGCAATACACCGCCAACGCCTCCATCGGTGCCATGCCTGCGTACATGGCCTGGAAGCTGAACAGTCGCTGCAACCGATGATCGTCGAAGTAGCTCTCGACCACCTTGCCCAACCGTCGGAAGCCACCGGTGCGCACCAGACGGAGCCCGGGACCGGGAGGCCACGCCAGATCGAGCGGCGAGTCCAGGTTGCGATCGATGAAGTTGGGCATCTCGAGCGTGTAGAGATCGGTGAGCCAACGACAGAAGCGCACGAACGCGTCGGCTTCCTTCGGGCCGCACACCGTTCGGATCTCCTCGATCATGCGCTCACGGCCGTGCCAGACCCGCAGCTCGCTGCCGTCGGCGTACACGGCGCGGTACATCGGGTCCACGGGCCGAAGCGTCACGTAGCTGTCCATGTCTTGACCGCACGCCTCGAACGGCGCCCGCAGCAATCCGGGCATGGTCATCACGGTGGGGCCGGTGTCGAAGCGATAGCCGTCGCGGCGGATCTCACCGGCGCGGCCTCCGGGGATGGACTCGCGCTCGACCACCACGACGTCGTGCCCGGCGCCGCGCAGATGCATGGCGGCAGAGAGGCCACCGAGCCCGGCGCCGATCACCACGATCTGCATGAGGTTCCCTACTTGTCGCGCCAGGCCACGTAACGGGCCAGCTCGACGAGCGGCTCGCGCGCCGCGTCATCGATGGGAGCGCGCTCGATGGCCTCGATGGCCTCGTTGGTGAGCTCGGTGATCTGCGATTCGAGTTCGTCGAGCGCGCCGCAGTCGACGATCAACGCCTGCAACGCCGACACCTCGTCCGGGCCGAGATCGGGTGATCCGACGCGTGACAACAGCGTGGACGCCGACGGACCGACCCGCTCGGTGGTGAGCGAGAGCAGCACCGTGGGCTTCCCCTCGCGCAGATCGTCGCCCACCGGCTTTCCCACTTTGGCGGAGTCGCCGAACACGCCGAGGACATCGTCGCGGTATTGGAAGGCGTCGCCGAGCGGGAGGCCGTAACTCGACAACGGCCCGAGCAGATCGCCGATGCGTGCCGGCGCGGCGAGTGCGGCGCCGAAGTGCAGCGGGCGTTCAACGGTGTACTTGCCGCTCTTGTACCGGGCCACCCGTTCGGCGACCATGCGATCACGATCACGGCGGGCGGTGCCGAGCAGATCGAGGTATTGGCCGATGTTCAACTCGATGCGCAGCTCGTGCCAGATGTCGAGGGCGGCTTGGGGCGCGTCACGCAACATGGCGTCGGCGTAGACGAACGCCAGATCGCCGACCAAGATGGCCACACCTTCACCGAAGCGGCGGGCCTCTCCGACCCAGTCGCCCTCGGTGTGGCGATCGGCGAACGCCAGATGGGTGGTGCGCACACCGCGACGCGAATCGGACCCGTCCATGACGTCGTCGTGCACCAGCGCAAAGGCGTGCAGCAACTCGAACGCGGCGCCGGCAGCGGTGACCATGTCGTCGTCGGGCGAACCACCAGCGGCGACATACCCCCACAGGCAGAAGGCCGGTCGCAGCCGCTTGCCGGTGGACAGCAAGGTCTGCAACGACGAGAACGGCTCACTCAGAGCGGGATTGACCGCCGTCCACCGATCCCGTTCGCTGTCGAGCAACGTGGCGAGCCGGGCGTCGACGCGGGCCGCGATGGAGGCGAGGCTGGTCGGGACGGTCTGCATGACGGGAGCGAGGCTAGGGGACGCCCCCGCCGAAGGCATCGCCGGACCGAGCAATCACACCCGTGTGATCTTCGGCAGGCTCACGCGGCGAAGGCCGAACCCAGCAACGCGAATTCTTCGTCGGTGAGCTCCAGCCACGCAGCGTCGATGTTCTCCTCAGCGTGGGCCACGCTCGACGTCCCGGGGATGGGCAGCATCATCGGCGAGCGACGCAGCAGCCAGGCCAGGGCCACGGCCTGGTCAGACACACCGCGGGCCGCGGCGACAGAGTTCACTGCTTCGGCGGCGGGCGTACCGGCCAGGATCACCGGAGCCCAGGGCAAGAACGCGAGTCCCTGCGCTTCGCAGGCGGCCAGCACCTGCTCCGATGTGCGATCCCCGAGGTTGTACCGGTTCTGCACCGACACCACGTCGCACAGCGACTGCGCGACAGCGAGTTGCTCGACGCTGACGTTGGACACGCCGATGTGCCGGACCTTGCCGGCGCGCTGGAGTTCCACGAACGCACCGACCGTGTCCTCGTAGGGCACGTCGGGATCGGGGACGTGCACCTGATACAGGTCGATCACATCGACCCGCAGGCGCTTCAGGCTCTTGTCGCACTCTTCGATGATGTGGTCGGGGTGCCCCAGTGGCGGGAGGCTGGTCTTGCCCGGCTCGACCTTGCCCGGCTTGAAACCGGCCTTGGTGGCGATGACCAACCCATCGGGATAGGGATACAACGCCTCGGCGATGATCTCCTCCGACTGGCCATATCCGTAGATGTTGGCGGTGTCGAAGAAGTTGACGCCGCGATCGAACACCGTGCGCACCAGCTTGACGGCCTCGGCCCGATCGCGAACACCCTCGCCGTTGCGCGCTCCGGAGATGCGCATCGCGCCGAACCCCATGCGTCGCACGGTCAGGCCATCGCCAGGTGTGCCGTTGCCGATGGTCCCTGCGTTGCCGATGGTCCCTGCGTTGCCGATGGTCCCTGCGTTGCCGATGGACACAGTGCCCACGGTGTCGTCGTTCAGCACTCGTGCAACGCTCATCGCCACATCCTTCTGGTCCCCGGCGCGGTCACCGATCGTGCGACATTACGACGGCCGCATCGGCGGCCTGGCACCAACGGGCGAGGCGTTCGGTTGCCTCGACGGCCGAGATCGACGGGTCGATGATCTCCGCTGGCTTGCTCGGGGCAACCGACGCAGGTCCGCCGAGGGCCCGGGCCGCGAGCGCGGCAACCCCGAGCGCCGTGGCGTTGCGTGAGGAATGGACCTCGATCGGGATCTGGGCCAGATCGGCCTGCAACTGGAGGAGCAACCGCGATCGCGTGAGTCCGCCGTCGACGCGCAACGCGGTGAGCGGCACGCCGAGATCGGACTCGACAGCCCGACACAGCCAAGCAACCTGCGCGGCGATCCCGTCCACCACCGCGTGCACCACGTGTGCGCGTTCGCACGACAGGGACAACCCGGTCAGCGAGCCCCGAGCACCAGGCGCCCAGAACGGCGCGCCGAGGCCCGCCAGCGCGGGCACGAACACGACACCATTGCTGCTGTCGACGCTGCCCCCGATGCGGTCGAGATCGCTCGGCGAGTCGATGAACCCCATGCGCTCGAGCCAGGACACCGCCGATCCCACCGTGTAGACCTGACCGTCGAGGCACCAGGACGGCTCACCGTCGAGCCGCCAGGCCACGCACGCCACCAACCCATTGGCCGATCGGACCGGCCTCGATCCGGTGGACGCCAACAAGAAGGCGCCGGTGCCGTAGGTGCACTTCGCATCACCGGCTTGTGCACAGCCCTGTGCCCACAGCGCTGCTTGCTGATCGACGCACAGTCCGGTCACCGGCACCGCGCCGCCGAACGCTCCGGTCATCCCGACGATGGCATCGTTGTCGACGACAGCGGGGAGTGACGCTCGGTCGACTCCGAAGATGTCACAGGCCTCGGCCGACCACTCCAACGTGTCGAGATCGAGCAGCAACGAGCGCGATGCCGTCGACGCATCGGTCACGAATGCACCGCACAGGTTCTGCACCAACCACGTGTCGCTCGTTGCGATCCGCGGCCCCGGACCGAGCTGATCGCGCAGCCATCGCATCTTGGGGGCGGAGAAGTACGGGTCGAGGCTGAGACCGGTGATCTCGGAGAGCCGCGCGCCCTGAGCGCGCCGTTCGTCGCAGACGCGGACCGATCGACGGTCTTGCCACGACAACGCCGGACCGATCGGTTCGAGGGTGGTCGGATGCCATGCCAGGACCGTCTCGCCCTGGTTGGCAATTCCAATTGCGTCGGGAACCGCGCTGCCGCCGACCGAGGTGACCGCCGCGTCGAGGGCCCTGTGGCCCGATGTCAACACCGATTGCCAGAGCTCGTCGGCCTCCTGGGTCACTCCACCGTCGGCATCGGCGACCGGATGCACCGCCACCTCGGCTTCGGCCACGACGAGCCCGTCGTCGACCACCAGTGCCTTGGTGGCCGACGTACCTTGATCGATGGCCAGTATCCGCATCAGCAACAGCCCGATCGGTTCGGTGCTGCGCACCTCATCATGCGTGGTCGATGAGATCGAAACTGCGAACCTCGACGGGCAACTTCAGCAGGGTCGGATCACCTCGTGGCTCGAGGACGTTCCACACGAAGATCGACTGGCCGCTCTGCCACACCAGCCATTTGCCGTCCTTGCTCCAGCGCAGGACCCCAGGCCCTGACTCGGGATACCTATAGGAGCGACTCAACACCTCGTTGCCGCTCCGCAGATCGTTGACCGTGATGAGGTTGCCGTCGAAGTCGATGCCGGCGAAGTAGCGACGATCCGGCGAGATCCTGGCGTTCTCACCGCCGTAGAAGCCACGGCTGCCACCGATCAGATCGGCCACGTCGCTGCGCTCCCCCGACACCACATCCACCAGAACGGCCCGGCATCGGATCTGCTCATCGCACTCGTCGAGCATGACGGCGCCGCCACCGAGAGCAGACGGCACCCCGAGCCCGAGGCGTGCGGGCGGCGCTCCCTCGACGCCGAGCGCGTACGTTCCACCGCCGTTCACCCACACGATCGGGCGACCGGCGGCGACGCCCACCACGTAAGAGTTCTGGGGAAGGTCGACCGGTGGCGCTATCGGCTCGCCGGCCGGCGCATCCAACTGGGTGATCGTGCTGGCGTTGGTGGAGTTGGAGTATCCCTGCTCCCAGAACGTGGACCCGTCGGAGTCGATGGGCTGGCCGCCGAAGCCGGCTCGGGCGGTGTCCACTTCGAGCCCATCGGGATCCACCCACCGAGCCCCGCGTTCACCCTCCCAGTAGAGGTACTCGCCCGACGCGACGACGCGGTACACGTCACGAGCCCGATCGTTGATCACGTCGACCGTGCCGGTGTCGAGATCGATCCGGGTCACCCGGTTCTTGTCGTCGGCCACGACGATGCGCAGGCCCGACGGCTCGTCGAGCAGCGGGCCGATGACCGAGGGAAGCGTCGTGGTCGTCGGCGGCAGCGTGGTCGTGGTGGGTCGCCCGTCGTCGAGGGTGGTCGATGTGGCCGACCGATCGCGGGTGGTGGCCGTGGGTCGGGTATCGCTGGAACGTTCGTCGCTGGTGCTCGAGTCCCGTCCGGCGAAGGCGACCACCCCACCCAACAACGCCACGCCGGCGACCACCAGGGCAATGGTCCGAAAGCGCCCGGGACCACCGGTCTCGATGAGCTGCCCACCGGACGCGTCGGGAGGCTCGAGCGCCTCTACTTCGATCCCGTCGTCATCACCGAACCTCACGCCCGTCACCCTTCGCCACCGAGCCCTGCTCCGCATCGGCCGGCCATGTGTAGCGCACGCGGCGGTGTCACGCACCGCGGCACGCCGGCAAAGTGATGACCGGCGCCCTCACCCCTCGGGATCGAGCTCGGCGATGACCGTCTCGATGCTGAGGCGCGACGCGTTGATGCGCCCCCGACACACCTCGATGAGCGATCGGGCCCGGGTCACCAGCGCCGACAGACGATCGACGTCGACGGTGTCACCCTCGAGCTCCCCGAGGATGCGCTGCAACTCGGACAGGGCCTCGACATAGCCGAGCCCTGCCAGCTCGGCAGGAACCGGGGAGTCGATCGGGGCGTCGGACTGGTTGCTCATGATCGATTTTCCTGAGGTTGTGAGGGCGAGCGGGTGTCCACCGTGCTGGACACAGGATCCACCGTGCTGGACACGGTGCCGCTGGCCACTCGGGTGAGCAGCGTCATGCCGGGAGACACCTGTGCGGCGTCACGCACGAGCACCCCGTCGGCGGTGTGAGTGATGGACCAGCCCCGGGCCAGGAGGCGGTTGGGATCGAGGTTCGCCACGCGCGACTCGATGTTGTCAATTCGAATTGCGTGATCCACAGGGATGCGACGGGCCCGTCGGGCGACGCGGCGGCCGAGGTCGACGACGCGATCGTCGGCATGGCGCAAGGTGAGGTGCGTCTCGCGGCCGATGCGACGCGCCAGCGCATCGAGCCGTGCGCTCGCCGACGCCAGCACCGCATCGCAGCGCTCCGCGACACGGTACGACGCTGCATCGAGCAGTTCGTCGACGGTGCGGACCCGATCCACCAGTTGCTGAGCACACGCCGTGGGGGTCTTCACCGTGAGATGAGCGGCAAGGTCGGCTACCGAGGAGTCGATCTCATGGCCGACCCCGACGAGCACCGGCCGCGGACAACGAGCGATGGCGAGCGCCACCTGTTCGTCATCGAACGCGGCCAGGTCGGTGCGTGATCCGCCGCCGCGCACCACGCACACGACATCCACGTCGCGGGCCGCGACGGTGCGCAGTGCCGCTGCGATGAGCCCCGGCGCGTCGGCCCCTTGCACTCGGGTGTCGCACACCGTCACCTCGAACGCGTACCCCGATCGATCCAGCTCGTCGGTGAAGTCGTGGAACGCCGCCGACCCGATGCTGGTGACGAGGCCGACACGAAGAGGCACCACGGGGATGGGGCGACGCTTGTTGGCATCGAGCAACCCGGCGGCGTGGAGGCGAGCAATGAGCGCGTCGCGATCGGCGGCCAGACGACCCAGTGTGTACGTCGGGTCGATGCCGGTCATCTTCAAGCTGATGCGACCACTCGGCGCGTAGAAGTCGACCTGGCCACTGATGCGGACCTCGATGCCATCGGCCAGGTCCATGCGATGACGGGCGATGATGGGGGTGATCTTGTTGCGGGCGAATCGGAAGAGGCTGACGTTCAACGACTCCTCGCGGTCCTCGACGCGCTCGACCAACGAGAAGTACACATGGCCGCCGTTGGCCACCTTGAAGCCACGGATCTCGCCTCGCACCCACACATCGGTGGGGAACTGGGCGCGGAGCGCATCGGATACGGCACGGTTGAGACCGCCGACAGTGAAGGTGGTGTCGACCGGCTCGGCCTCGGGAGCGACGACAGACGGCGCGCTCGGGCTGACCGGCTCGGCCCCGATGTCACTCCAGTCGAACGCGCTCTGACTCATCAACACCATCCTTGCCCAGGTGCGCACGGCGCGCAGATCCCCGTACGCTGGCTGGCGCATGGACGACACCGACCGCTTCTACTTCCGGCAGCTGCTCTCGGGCTACGACTTCGCGAAGGGCGACCAGATGGCCCGCCAGATGGTCAACCACGTGTACCTCATCGGCGACAAGGCCACCGGTGAGGCTGTCGTGGTGGACCCGGCCTACGGCATCGACGACATCGTCGACATCGTCGAGGCCGACGGCATGAAGCTGGTCGGCGCGCTGGCCACCCACTATCACGCCGATCACGTCGGCGGTTCGATCATGGGGTACTCCATTGCCGGTGTGGCTCAGCTGCTCGAACGTCAAGGCATGACCATCCACGTGAACCGCAACGAGGCCGAGTTCGTGGTGAAGTCCACCGGGGTGTCCGACAGCGATCTCACCCTGCACGACTCCGGCGACATCCTCGAGGTGGGCGGGGTGCGCATCCAGTTCCTGCACACGCCCGGTCACACACCGGGGAGCCAGTGCTTCCTCGTCGATCGTTGCCTGGTCTCGGGTGACACGCTGTTCCTCGAGGGTTGCGGCCGCACGGACTTCCCCGGATCGAGCCCCGACGACATGTACGACAGCTTGCAGAAGCTCACGTCGCTGTCCGACGACGTGATCTTGTGCCCCGGCCATCGCTACTCGCCGGAGCCGGCCGCGCTGCTCGGCGAGGTGAAGCGCGACAACTACGTGCTGCAGCCGCGCAACAAGCAGCAGTGGATGTCGATGTTCGGCCGATGAGCGAGGACCGGGTGCCGCTCTCGGTGCTCGATCTGGCCGTGGTGCCCGAGGGCGTGAGCGTCACCAACGCGCTGCGCAACTCGATCGATCTCGCCCAGCACGTCGAGCGGCTGGGTTACACCCGCTACTGGGTGGCCGAGCATCACAACATGCCCGGCATCGCCAGCTCCGCGCCCGCGGTGCTGTTGGCCCATGCGGCGTCGGCCACGTCGACCATCCGAGTGGGATCAGGGGGCGTGATGTTGCCCAACCACTCGCCCCTGGTGGTGGCCGAGCAGTTCGGCATGCTCGAGGCATTGCACCCCGGACGCGTCGACCTCGGGCTCGGGCGGGCGCCGGGCACCGATCAACTCACCATGCGCGCGCTGCGACGGTGGAACCCCAACACGCTCAGCGACGGCGAGGACTTCCCGGCGCAGTTCATGGAGCTGGTCGGCTACTTCACGGGGCATTTCGCCGAGGGTCATCCGTTCTCGTCCATCACGGCGGTGCCGGGCCTCGGCAACGAACCGGCGTTGTGGCTGCTCGGCTCGAGCACCTACGGAGCGCAGATGGCCGGGGTGCTCGGATTGCCCTACTCGTTCGCGCATCACTTCGCTCCCGAGAACACCATGGCCGCTGTCGACGCGTATCACCGGGCGTTCCGGCCGTCGGATGTGCTCGACGAGCCGTACCTGATGCTGGGGGTGTCGGCGATCGTGGCCGACGATGAGGCGAGGGCCCGGTATCTGGCCAAGCCCGGGTTGCTGAGCTGGGTGAGGCTCCGTTCGGGGCGACCCGGTCGCATGCCCACGCCCGAGGAAGCAGATGAGTACCAGTTCACGCCGGTGGAGCACGAGTTCGCCCGCCACCGCCTGCTGTCACAGACCATCGGTGATCCCGACTCGGTCCGGACACGGTTGCTGGAGTTGATCGAGCGCACCGGAGCCAACGAGCTGATGGTCACCACGATGGTGCACGGTCACGCCGATCGACTGCGCTCCTACGAGCTCCTCGCCGAGGCTTGGGCCCTCACCGCCGCAGCGACCTGACACCCCAGTTCACAGCGAATCGTGCGGCCGTAGGTGGTCAGCGCATTCAGTTCGTTGGGCAGGTGGGTTCGTGGGGAAGGACCGGTCGGATCCACACTTCCCACACGTCGATGCCTTGTGAGAACTGGGTGAGCTCGTTCGTCTTGGAGAACTGCTCCCGCACCGCTGCGGCGCTGGTGCCTTCGACGGCGAGGCAATCGGTGGCAGCGAGCGTGACGCCATCGACCATCCACGGGATGACAGATGGTGTCGGACCGTCAGTGGGTTGCTGCCCACCGACGTCGGCCTGTGCCCGGGCGACGTGGAGCCGATAGCGCTCGGGTGTGTACAGCTGTTGACCGGTGACCGTCTCACCGATCGACTGCGCACGATCGATGAACTGCGCCAAGGCGTCTCGATCGGTCCGTTGTTGATCGGTGAGCATCTCGTCAGCCATGCCGCCATTGACATGCAACGAGTACGCCCGATGCTCGTAGGTCACGCCGCCGATGAGCACCTGCACCACGGTGTCGACATCATCGGCGACGTTGGTGTGGCCGTAGTCGATGGTGCGATCGAGCTTGGCCGTCTTGGCCGCCTCGATGATCGAGATCACCTGGGCGCTCGTGATCTTGCCGATCTGCAGCGGTGTCAACGACGGCGCCGGGTAGATGGCGATCTGCGCGCCCACGGTCATGACCCGGCCGTCGCCGTACACCGCGAGGATCGGGGCACGCGTGAAGATGTTCTGCGGTGTCGTGAATCCGCCGTCGTAGCGGATCAACGCCACGAGATCGTCCGGGCCGGGTGTGCCGGCCACTGGGGTCACGGTCGATGGGATCACCGTCGTTGGGATCACGGTCGTTTGGTTGGTGCCCCCATCGGTGCCCACGGAGCTTCCGTCGTCGCCGCACGCGGCGAGGGCGAGCAGTCCGGCCAGCAACATTGGGATCAGTCGGTGACGCATCGGTCCTCCTGCAGTTCGTACGCTCGGTAGACGAACCGGCGCACTCGGATGGTTCCGAACTCGGGAGAGTCGACGACACACTTTCCCGAGCCGGGAAAGCGAGGCGGACCCGGCGAGGCAGACACTTTCCCGAGCCGGGAAAGCGAAGCGGACCCGGCGAGGCAGACACTTTCCCGAGCCGGGAAAGCGAAGCGGACCCGGCGAGGCAGACTCAGTCGTCAGTTCGATTGCGGGGGGTCGGGACATGGCACACGAGATCGCACCTGGGGTGTTGGAGATCGACACGATGCTGGGCGGCTGGCAACAGGTCACTGCCGGGTATCTCATCACCGGCCCTGCGCCGGTGCTGGTGGAGACCGGCAGCCAGAGCTCCATCGACACCGTGCTGGCCGAGCTCGATGGCTTGGGGCTCGGGCCGCGAGATCTCGCCGGGATCGTCGTGACCCACATCCATCTCGATCATGCCGGTGCTGTCGGCGACGTGGCCCGAGCATTCCCCGATGCGACGGTGTACGTGCACGAGCGCGGCGCCCGCCATCTGGCCGACCCGAGTCGGTTGGTGGCGTCGGCGGCGATGGTCTACGGCGATCTGCTCGATTCGCTCTACGGCCGCCTCGAGCCCACCGACGCCGAGCGCATCCACGTGCTGGGTGAGGGTGACGACATCGTGGTGGGCGGTGGGCGCATCCTCACCGCCATTGATTCACCCGGCCATGCCAAACATCATCTGGGATTGCACGACTCCGACAGTGGCCTGTTGTTCGTGGGCGACGCGGTCGGTGTGCGACTCCCTGACGCCGGCATCTTGCGACCGGCGACGCCACCTCCCGACTTCGATCTGGAGGCGGCGCTCGATTCGCTCGATCGGTTCTCGAAGCGGTCACCGAGCGGGCTGGCGCTCGCTCACTACGGATTGCTCTCCGAACCACAGGACACGTTGGTCGAAGCGGGTGAGATCCTGCGTCGTTGGGCGCATGTGGCCGAGGTGGCATGGAAGGCCGGGGAGGACATCGCTGAGGCGTTGGACCGCGAGTTCGCGTTCGAGTTGGCCTCAGTGCCCGAGGAGCATCGCGCCAAGCTCGAGACGCTCAACGGTGTGCATTCGAACGCGGCGGGGTTCAAGCGTTGGCTCGATACCCGCAACGGTGCGGCTCCGGGCGTCACCCATCCGTTCGGGCACGCTCATTCGCACGGGCCCGGGCACTTCCACGTGCACTGAGCGAGGTGCGCAATTTCAGTTGACGGCAGGGTCAACTACGGCACGGTCAGTTGACGGCACGGTCAATTGACGACGGGGTCGTCGGGATAGTTCGACATCCACCCGAGGCTCCCGGGTTGGCGACCGAGCACATGACGCCACAGGTCGTCGGGAGCGGCACTGAAGGCATCAGAGGGATCGCTGTCCACCACGATCCATGCGCCGACGCGCAGTTCGCCGTCGAGTTGGCCGGCCGCCCAGCCGGCGTATCCGGTGAAGAAGCGGACCCGTTCGAGCGACGGGACCTCATCGGGCGAGC
>JBFWVD010000004.1:0-143026 GCA_050246915.1 Acidimicrobiia bacterium
CGCATCGCGGGTGACAACCCGGACTACATGCTCGAGCGGCTCATCACCGGCACCAACTGAGTGAGCCGTAGCGATGTCTTCGACACATCATCTTGCTCAGATCAACATCGGTCGTCTTCGTGCGCCGAGCGACGACCCGATGATCGCGCCGTTCATGGATGCGCTCGACGAGATCAACGCGCTGGCCGAAGCCAGCCCGGGTTTCGTGTGGAGATTCCAGACCGACGAGGGCAACACCACCTCGGTGCGCCCCTACGACGACGAGCTGATCCTCATCAACTTCTCGGTGTGGGAATCGATCGAGGCGTTGAGTGACTACGCGTACCGCACCGATCACGCAACGTTCCTCCGACGACGACGCGAATGGTTCGAACGGATGACGGACGCGTATCTGGCTCTGTGGTGGGTGCCGATAGGGCATCACCCGACCGAACACGAAGCCATCGCACGCGTCGAGCACCTCCGAGCCCACGGACCGACGCCGCACGCCTTCACCTTCCGGGACAGGTTTCCTCCGGACGCGTTGTGAGTCTGGCGTTCACCGCAGCGAGCGCCTGAGGACCTCGCGCTCGTCCATGGCCGCCCGCCAGGCGTCAGCCGCGCCAGGGAACACCTCGAGCATGAGGGCGCTGTCGCCGTGCTCGCGCAACTCCACGATCTTCCCGTCGCGAATGGTGAAGATCATGGCGTAGCAGTTGTCGTAGCGATCGCCGCGGGCGGTCTCGCCTTCGCCCTCGAGTTCCAGCACAGCCACGTCACCTTGAGCGGTTGCTCGAGTGAGCGTGAACGTGATCGGCACGAACTTGGCCCGCCAGGCACCGAGCTTCACCACGGACGGCTTCCCGGCAGAACGGCGGTCGAGGTTGGTCCAGTAGACGAGATCGTCGTGCAGCAGATCGTTGGCGGCATTCATGTCCCCGCCACTCGAGATGGCGCAGATCCACGACCACGCGATCCGCGCCGCGGGCGCCAGCTCTCCGGCCAGGTTCTTCGAGATGCTCTGAGACATGCGACCCCCGAGGTCAATGGTGATCGCTGCAGTCTGCCCGTTCAGGTGAGCGATCCCGAGATGAGGATCGGTGCGCTCGGCGTCGCCGAACCGCCGGAGGGTTCGATCGTCACCCCGATGGCATCAGCGCCGGGCACGAGTTCTGTCAACACCGTGGCGGCGCCATCACTCGAACCGAACAACCCTGCCGGCGAGGGGCCTTCGTCGGTGATCAGCCACAGCTCGTAGGTCTTCCCCTCGCCCGGCGATGGGAGTCCGTGGGCGATGAACACGGCTTTGCCGTTCGCCGGTGAGGTCACGACGCGGGCACGAACACCGTCTGGTGCGGCCAGGATCTGTTCGCGCGCGTCCCCGGCGAGGAGGACCGAAGCGACGTCGTCTGATGACGCCCCACCGTTGGACCGGCCGACCTGGAACGACACCACCGCGACGAGCAACAGCGCGGCGGCGATCGCCACGGCCTCGATGATCCACCGCGGCCGTTGGCTGCGAGTGGTGACACGACGATCTTGGCGGACCTCGTCGATGGAACTCAACACCGCGGTGCGGAGCGCGGGCGGCGGTGTCTCAGCCACGGCTCCGGCGAGTTCGGCGGCCACGTCCGAGAACTCGCCGACCTCGCGGCGGCACTCGGCGCACTCGGCGAGATGGGCCTCGAAGCGGGCGCGATCGAGGTCATCGTCGAGCGCATCGAGGGCGTACAGCGCGGCGAGCGAATGCAGATCACTCATCGTCACTCACCGCCAAAGCGTCGCGCAGCCGGATGAGGCCGTCGCGGACGCGGGTCTTGACTGTGCCGAGCGGGAGGTTCAATGTCTCGGCGATCTGGGACTGGCTGAGCCCGCCGTAGTAGGCCAGCTCGATCGATTGACGTTGACCGTCGGTGAGATCGGCCAACGCACCACGCACCCGCTCGCGATCGAGATCGATGACGACCACGGTGCTCGTGTCGAGGGCGTCGGCGGGCGCTGGTTGCGCCGATATCCGCTCCGTGCGATTGCGTTGACCTTGCTCGGTGCGCACGGCATCGACGGCGCGTCGATGGGCGATGGTGCAGATCCAGCTGCGGGCCTTGGCCCGCTCGGGGTCGAATCGGGGCGCGCTCCGCCACAGTTCCACGAACACCTCCTGACTCACCTCCTCGCTCACGGCACGATCCTTGACCACCTGACGTACGAGCCCGAACACCGTGGGGGCGAACAGGTCGTAGATCGCCTCGAACGCGGCGCGTTCTCCCCGAGCGACCTGGGCCATGAGTTCCTCGGCGTTGAGGCTCGACCTCGCAGCACCGACTGCGGCGAGGCGCGGCGACGGCGAGGCCCGGCGTCGTCGGTCGTGTTCGGTCACACCGGTGGTTCGTCGCCAGGGGTCGATCTGGATTGCTCGGCGACGACATTTCCTGGGCCCTGTTGGCCTTTCGCCAACTGGCCGGGAAGGCGGAACCCGATGCGCGCCCCACCATCGGGGGCATTCCCGGCGAACACGGTGCCGCCGTGGTCGGCCGCGAACTGGGCCACGATGGCCAGACCGAGGCCGGACCCGGGCGTGGACCGTGAGGCGTCGGCACGCCAGAACCGATCGAACACGTGGGGGAGATCGGCCTCGTCGAGGCCCGACCCGCTATCGCGCACCGCCATGGTGATGTCGGAGGGGTTCCGTTCGATGGTGATCTCGATGGCACCGGTGGAGAACTTCAACGCGTTGTCGACCAGATTGCTGAGCGCTCGTTCGAACTGGCTCGGCCGCACCATGGCCACGCATTCGTCGGCGCCCGAGACGTTGACCTCGCGACCGCTGCGGCGCGTCGCGCGCATTGCAATGTCGCGCGCCGAGTCGCGCAGATCGAGCCGGCCGGGAATCTCGGAGCGCCGATGATCGGTGGCCAACTCGACGATCTCCTCCACCAACTTCGACAGCTCCACCGACTCGGCTCGAAGATCCTCGATGAGGCCAGCTCTGTCGTCGGCGTCGAGCTCGTCGATCCGGTCGAGCAGTTCGATGTTGGTCCGGAGGCTGGTGAGCGGCGTCCGAAGCTCGTGTCCGGCGTCTTGCACCAACCGCTGCTGCTGCATCTTCGATGTGGCGAGTGCAGCGAGCATGGCGTTGAAGCTCGACGCCAGCTGGCCGACCTCGCCCGGTGCCCGCACGTCAAGTGGAGTTGACAAGTCCTCGGTCACCGCCACCTGTTGGGCTCGTTGCGCCAACAACTCGATGGGGCGCGACGCTTTTCGGGCCACGATCCACACCGACGCGGCGGCGACGGCGGTGCCGATCGCCCCGATGATGAGGAACCGGGTGCGCAGCGATGCCAGGACTCGATCGGTCTCGGCCAAGCTCCGCGCGATCTGCAGCGCCCCTCCGCTCGCGATGGGCGCGGTGATCAATCGATAGCGCACGTCATCGACGGCGACGGTCCGCAGTGTCGTGGTCCGATCTCCGGTCGCGACCTCGACGTCGCGTGCATCGACGGGCAGCGGCGTCTCTGCGGGGAACGACAAGAAGATGGCGCCGGCACCATCCAACACCTGGGTGAGCGCGTCGAACTCGGTGAGCGCAATGCCGCCACGACGAGGGATGACGATCGGATCGAACCCGCCACCGGGCCCACGGTCATCGATGGGCGAACCCGGTCGACGCGACACCGGTTGCGTGGCCCTCTCGGCGCGTGCTTCGAGGAACTGGTCGACCTCACCGGTGAGGCGATCGGCCGCGTTGAGGTATGCGATCCACGACGCGACCGCCACGGCGATCACCACAACGGTCCCGATGATGAGCGTGAGTCGGAGCCGAAGCGTCATGGGCCGTCGGTGGCCGAGGTGCGGGCCACGTAACCGATCCCTCGAACAGTGTGCAGGAGCCGGCACGAACCGTCTTCTTCGGTCTTGCGGCGCAGATAGCCGACGTAGACGTCGAGCGTCTTGGAACTGGTCTCGAAGTCGATTCCCCAGATCCGCTCGTAGAGCACCTCGCGAGTCAACACGATCCCGGCGTTCTCCACGAGCAAGCGCAACAGGTCGAACTCGGTCTTGGTCAACTCGATGACCCGACCGCTGCGCAGCACGCGACGAGCGCGCGGATCGATGGTCAGATCGTCGATGCCGATCACGCTGCTTTCATCAGATCCAGAGCGACGCAGCAATGCCCGCACACGAGCCGTGAGTTCATCGAGGGCGAATGGCTTGGTGAGGTAGTCATCTGCTCCGGCATCGAGTCCGTTCACCCGATCACGCACTTCGTGGCGGGCGGTGAGCATGAGGACCGGTACGGGGTTGGCTCGCTGCCGCAACTCGCGACACACGCTGACCCCGTCGAGGAACGGCATCATCAGGTCGAGCACCACGACGTCGGGTCGGTGGTTGGTCACGGCATCGAGGGCTGCCACGCCGTCGCCGACGGCCACGACGCTGTAGCCCTCGAGCTTGAGGGCCCGCTCGAGCGCGTTGCGCACGCTGCGATCGTCCTCGGCGATCACGACCTTCGCCCCGATCGCCCCGGCGCCTGTCGGCCCAGTTCTCATCGGACCTGCTCCCATGAGGAGAGACGGTATGGGCCATCGGTAAGAGCAAAGTGAGAGTTGCCGGTTCTTGCTGTGCTCTCACCTTCGCTTGCGAACCTTCTTACACACGCCGTCCAACCTCGTCTTCATCCGATGACGATCATCGGTGCAGGGAGCCCGACCGGCGCACAACCGTGACCGATCGGCGCTCACAACGACCTGGCCTCGAAATGAAACAAGGAGTCACACATGCGTAGATCCATCGTTGCCGCATCGCTCGGAACCGTCGCCGTGCTCGGCGGGGGCGCTCTCGCCACCAACCTCGTGTTCGCCTCCGGTGCCGGAGCGGTATCAGTGGTGACTGCCGCCGACGCCACCGACGGCTCGACCACCCTTCCCACCGACCCGGCCGCGACCGCTGTCGCGGCACCCAAGGGCCTACCGACCCCGATGGCCGACGCGCTGGCCAAGCTCGTCACCGACGGGACGTTGACGCAGGCGCAAGCCGATGCCGTCACGGCCGCTCTCGAAGCCGCTCGTCCCTCGATGGGTGAAGGCCGGGGCGGACGCGGACCTGGCGGACCCGGCGGTCGTATGGCCGATCTCAGCGTTGCCGCCGACGCGCTGGGGGTGACCGCGGATGAGGTCCGTACCGCACTCCAGAGCGGCACCTCGCTGGCCGAGCTCGCCGCCTCCAAGGGTGTCGATGTGCAGAAGGTGATCGACGCATTGGTCGCCGACGCCAAGGCCAAGCTCGCCCAGGCCGTCACCGATGGCCGCCTCACCCAGGCCGAAGCGGACACGAAGTCCGCTGATCTGAGCACCCGCATCACCGACCTGGTCAATGGCAAGCTCCCGGTCGGTGGACCCGGTGGCCGTGGTGGCCGCGGCGGTCATGGTCCGATGCATGACGGTGCCACCGACAGTGCGACGGCCGACGCGACGTCGACCACGGCGTGATCGGTCTGCGCCACTGATCCAGGCGGTCGGCCCCCGCAGCACCGGTGGCTGACCCTGGGCGTGGGTGCGCCTGTTCGCCCGCGGGCGCACCCACCAACATCACACCGATCGTCTGCGCCCCCTCCAGCAGGCGATCGTCACGCAGAAGCGGCCCGGGACGAGGACTCCACCCTCGTTGCCGGGCCGCTGGCGCGTGAGCGCTCGTACAGCGCGATGGCAGTTGCTGCGGCGACGTTGAGCGAGTCCGCCGGACCGGTCATGGGGATGTGGGCAGCGACGTCGGCGGCAGCGATGGCCCCGGTGGAGAGTCCAGGACCTTCCGACCCCACCATCAGCACGATGCTCGACTGGGACTCCAGGGCCGTCGCAAGAGACACCGACGTCCCGTGCGGCGTGAGGGCGATCACCCACCAACCATCGCGGCGGAGTTCACCCAGCGCACCGGGCCAGTCGTCGACACGGGCGCAGGGCATCTCGAGCGACTCGCCCATCGACACCCGCACGGCCCGACGGCTGAGCGGATCGGCACAGGTGGCGTCGATGAGCAGACCGCCGGCTCCCAGCGCGGCGCTGGATCGGATGATGGCGCCAAGGTTCTCGGCATCGGTGAGGCCTTCGCAGGCCACGATGGTGCCGCTGCCCCGGGCAATCGCCGCGAGGTCGGCGAGCGTTGTCGGTGACGGGCGCTCGACGCATGCCAACACGCCGCGGTGTACGTCGAACCCGGCGACGCCGGCCAGCGTCTCGCGGCTCACCTCCAGCACAGGTACACCGGCCTCCTGCGCGAGGGGGACGATCCGAGCAGATCGCTCGGGCAGCACCACCACCGACACGACCCGATGGCTCGTACCGAGCACCCGTTCCACCACGAACGGCCCTTCGGCGATGAAGAGCCCGTTCGACGCAGACCGGTGACGGGCCAAGGTGGCGTCGCGGAGGTTGCGGTACGGATCGAGGCGAGGATCATCGACGTCGGTGATCCGCTCGACCATGACAGCATCATCGCGCCGTGCCCGGAGCGCGCGACCATGGGCCGGTGGGCGACACGCTGCGAACCTTGCTGTCAGACCTCGCCCGTCCGCGTCGAGAACCGCTCGAACCGGTGGCGGCTGAGTGGATGACCCATCGCTCCGGTGTGCTGCGCGCGCAGGTCGCGGTGGTGGCGAGGGCCCTGCAGCCGAGTTGGGGGCCGTTGCGCGTCACCAAGGACCGCATCTCGTCGGTGCTGGCCTGTGAGCGATCGGTCCTCGCGCCGCGCAACACGACGCCACCGGGACCCGCTGTGGTGCTCGGCCGGATGGTGGACATCGTGGCTCAGCATCACGTCATCGCTGGATCGGTGCCGCCGGCCATGGCCTATGACATCGCGGTCGACGCGCTGTGGGCCGATGGCGACGCCGAAGCGCTGGCCGTGCTCGCGGATTGCGAGGACTGGGTGCGTTCGAACCTCGAGGAGCATGCGGTGCGCCTGGCCCGTGAGCTCGGTCCGATCAGCCCCGCCTGGTGGCCCCGCGGCGAACGGCGAGCCGAGGTCCACCTCGCCGACGGCGCGGTGATCGCATCGGCACGCTTCGACCTCCAGTTGGGCGGGCCGGGGTCAGGTCGGCCGTCGGTGGTCGTCGAAGTGAAGTCCGGCGGTATCCGGGCCCATCATCACGACGATGCCCGGTTCTATGCCCTGGTGGCGGCCCTGCGAGATGGCGCGGCCCCGGCCGCGGTGGCCACGGTGTGGACCGACACCGGGGAGGTGGCGATCGAACCGGTGCGCGACGACGTGCTCGAGAGCGCCGCTCGTCGCTTGCTCGATGCGACGGCGCTCCTGGTCGATCTGGCCGCCGGCCGCCCGGCGACCATGCGGGGTCAGTCCCGCTGCTACTGGTGCGCATTGCATCGCGGATGTGCCGAGGGGCAGCGCTTCGTCGATCAGCGTCCGGTGGACGATGTCGCGTTTGCGGTCGACCTCGACTCCGAAGACGACCCGGGGGCGTGGTGACCGTGCCCCAACCGTCGGGTTTGTCTCCACAGTGGAGGAACCACGCTCGCGCTCAGCTCGTCGCCGCGGTCGCCGGCGTGGATGAGCTGATCCGTGGCGGGGGAGGTCCGAGTCGACCGATCCCGATCACGGCCTTCCACCTCGGACGCTGCGCCGCTCGGGTCGACACCGGATTGCACGGCGACCGGGAGGAGCCCTTCGCGTGGCGGCCCCGGATGCTGGCCCCCGAACTGGCAGCCGAGATCCTCGCGGTTCGTCGCGCTCGCCCGCCGCTGGCAGCGGTCGAAGAGGCCATCGCCGCGGTGATCTCCGGCAACAGCGCGGTGGGTCGCGAGATCGCCGAACTCACGCCCGGAGCCCGGACATTGGTGGTGCGCCTCGCGCTCGAGACGGTGGGCGCGGTCGTGCAACACGGTGCCATGAACCCCGAGACCCGGTTCGGGGTGCGGTCACACCAGTGGGGTGCCGGTCCGTTCTCGTTGCAGGCGAAGTCGTTCATCCGACGGCCCGGACCCACCGGTGCCCCCAACGGGACCATCGGACTGCTCAGCGTCAACGACGATCCACGGGTGTCGCTCGGTCACCTCGCGCTGGTGGTGACCCTCGCCGAGCGGACCGGGCCCGAGGTCGTGGCGGGGTTCGCCACGGCGTCGGGCGGGTGGCAGCGATGCATCGTCGACGAGTCGTTCCTCGACGCCGCCTTGGCCCGAGTCCTCGATCGCATCGGGGAGATGGCCGGTGCCCGCGCTGGTGTGGCCCCGACGCGAGAACCGGGAGGATGGTGCACGTGGTGCGCCCTCGAAGCTGATTGCGCGGTGCGGCTCGACGCGGCCACTCGAGGCGAGATCCGCTCCGGGGGAGTTCCGGTGGACATGTCTTTGGGGCTATGACCAGCGACTTCGCCGTGACGTGCAGATGAATTGCGTTCGAATCAAGGTTCTGGGGGAACGAATTCGGAGACATCAGCGTCCTAGGACGAAACACTGAGCCGTGCACTCGTGCTGGAGCGACACGGATGACGGAGGTGCCGGATGTGGGTCCAAGTGCTAGCCGCAGTTGGTGGTGTTCTGAGCATTCCCCTCGTGATCGGCGGCGTCCTCGCCGCCGTGCGTGGTGATTGAAACCGAACCGATGACCCGGGGATCTCGGGTGTTTGTCTCAAGGTCGTGCGATGCGGTTCAACCGCGCTGACCCGACCGCCGATCAAGACCGTGCGTCACGGACGACGCCGATGGGTTCGCCCGTCGAAACTGCACAAGGACGTGGGTCATGGGCACGGATTGCCCCCTGCGCGTTCTCGGCTTGCCCGAGGCCGCGACCTCCGATGAGATCCGCCGAGCGTTCCGCTCGTTGGCGCGCCAGCATCACCCCGACCTCGGGGGCGATCGCGTCCGCTTCCAAGAGATCCGGGCCGCGTTCGAGACCCTGCGCCGCGCTGGTCGCGTTGCCGACAAGCCCGCAGCAGCAACCCGAACCGCTCGCATCAACCGCTATCAGACCTGGATGCGTGACCTCGACGCCGCTGCAGCCCTGACGCCGGACATGCTCCTGACGGCACGGCCGTTGGATCGCTCGACCACGCCAGTGCGCACCGTTCAGCCGTCCGACAGCGCCCGACGGTTTGCCGAGGTCTTCGAACGCGTGCTCGCGGCCGCCAGCTGAGCCCGGTCAGCTGAACCGGGGCGACGATCTCGCCGGGTCCGGCACAGCGCTGCTGCCGGGCCATGATGCAGCGGTGCCGGTCGTCCTGGGGTTGCTCGTCGCGCTGACCTACGGCGGAGCCGACTTCTTCGGTGGCCTCGGTGCCAAGCGCCTCCCGACCTTCACCGTGATGCTGTGGTCGCAAGGGTTGGGCCTGGTGTTGATGGTCGGCTACGTCGTGTTCTTCGCCCCTGCACTCCCGTCCACGCGTGATCTGCTGTTCGGCTTGGTCGGGGGAGCGTGCGGTTTCGTCGGGATCGCCCTCCAGTACCGAGCCCTGGCCATCGGTCCGATGCGCTTCGTGGCCCCGGTCGCCGCCATCGGTTCGGCGGTGGTGCCGGTAGCGGTGTCGGTGCTGCGTGGCCAAGCGTTGCCGGCTCTGGCTGCGGTGGGGGTCGTGGCGTGTCTGGCTGCCCTGGCGGTGCTCGGCTCGGCCGATTCCGGGGCCGACCTGTCCGGGGTCGATCAGGACGGACCCGACGGTGAAGCTCGCCGCCGCTGGTGGACCTCGGGCCCGGTGCTCGCCGTCGGGGCGGGTCTGGGATTCGGTCTGTTCTTCGTGTTCTTCGGTGAGCTCAGCACGGAGAGCGGGCTGTGGCCCGTGGCCGTCGATCGACTGGCGTCGGTGGGCCTGGGCGCCGCGGTCGTTGCTTTCCTGCGCCGGCGAAGCCCCGCCGACCATCGGTTTCTCCCGCGCTCGGGTACCGGCACGCTGACGGTGGTCGCGGTCTGTGGCCTGCTCGACGTGTCGGCACACAGCCTCTACGTGCTCGCCGGTCACGACGGGTTGACCAGCGAGGTGGCGGTGCTGTCAGCGTTGTACCCGGCGACGACCGTGGCCCTGGCGGTGATCGTGCTCCGCGAACGGCTGCGGGCCGCTCACCTGGTCGGCTTCGTACTGGCGGCCGCCGGGGTCGCACTCATCGCGGTGGGCTGACACGAAGTTGCCCAGGGGGCTTCGTCGCGTGGCAGGGTCACTGCCATGAATCGCATCGTCATCGTGGGGGCGTCGGTAGCGGGTCTTCGGGCTGCCGACGTGTTGCGTCTCAGCGGGTTCGACGGGAGCCTGACCATCGTCGACGCCGACCGTCATGTGCCCTACGACAAGCCCCCGCTGTCGAAGCGGATCCTCACCGGCCAACAGGATCTGGAGCAGATCCAGCTGCGACGCCCCGACGCCCTTGCCGCTCTGTCAGCAGATCTCCGTCTGAGCACGCGGGCCACGGCGTTGGATCTGGCCGACAAGCGGATCAGCCTGCAGCACGCCGACGGGTCCTTCGATCAGATCGCCTTCGATGGGCTGATCATCGCCACCGGCTCGTCGGCGCGGACGGTCCCGGCGTGGCAGGCGTTCGAGGGGGTTCAGACGCTGCGGACGATGGACGACGCCGTTGCGCTCAAGGCGCTGCTCGATGCCGGTCCGCGCCGGGTGGTCATCATCGGCGCCGGGTTCATCGGCCTCGAGGTCGCCAGCTCCTGTCGGCAGATGGGCATCGACGTGACGGTCGTCGAACCCCTCCCTGCTCCGGTGGTCCGTGGTGTGGGCGAGGAGATCGGTCAGATCGTCGGCGGGTTCCATCGGGGCCAGGGCGTCGATCTGCGCCTCGGCATCGGGGTGAGCGAGTTGCGCGGTGGTCGACAGGTCGAACAGGTCGTACTCACCGATGGCACCGTCCTCGATGCCGACGTCGTGTTGGTCGGCATCGGCGGTGCCCCCAACGTGTCGTGGTTGGAGGGCAGCGGACTGGAACTCGGCGACGGGCTCATCTGCGATGCAACGTTGCGGGCCGCGCCGGGTGTCTACGCCGCCGGGGACGTGGCCCGGTGGCCACATCGGTTGCTGGGCGAGCAGCTGCGCATCGAGCACTGGACCACGGCATCGGAGCACGGTCAGTCGGCGGCCGAGAACCTGCTCGCCGAAGCGGCAGGCGCCACTGGCAAAGCCGTGGGAGAGGTGCCGTTCTTCTGGAGCGACCAGTTCGGTGGACGCATCCAGGTACTCGGTCGCAGCGCCCCCGGTGACGATGTCCAGATCGTTCGGGGCTCGGCCGAGGAGACCAAGCTCCTGGCGTTCTACAGCCGCGGCGAGCGTCTCACCGCCGTGTTGGGTGTGAGCCTTCCTCGCTATCTGATGCCCTACAAGGCGCTTCTCGAGCGTTCGATCTCCCTGGCAGAAGCCCTGGAGTTCGCGGCATCACAGTAGGGTGCACAGCAATCTTGAGTGACAGAACATGAGGATTTGATCGATCCGATGGGCTGCAGGTTGTAATCGTGTAATCACTCGATAGCTTGCGCGACATGGCTGACACCAGCACCGCCCTCATCCTCCCGGTCCTTCCCATCCCCGACGGCGTCGTGTTCCCGGGCACCGTTGTCACCATCACCGCCGACTCGGCCGAAGCGCGCGAGGCCATCGACGCCGCGGCTGCTTCCGAAGACCACTCCGGTCATGTCCTGCTCGTTCCCCGCCTCGACGGTCGTTTCGCCAGCGTCGGAACCATCGCCAAGATCGAGCAGCGCGGCGAGTTGCCCACCGGAAAGAGCGCCGTCATCGTTCGGGCTCTGGGTCGCGGCCGCATCGGCGTGGGCGTGGCCGGTGACCAACCAGGACTGCTGGTGGAGGTCGAGCCGATCGCCGACGCCCGACCCAACATTCGCACCGAGCAGGCCATGGCCGAGCTCAAAGCCCTCGCCGAGGGCATCGCCGAACGTCGGCGGAGTCGGCGACTGCCCGAGATCCTGCGGACGGTCACCGAGCCCGGGGCACTGGCTGACGCCGTCACTGGCTGGAGTGACGCGTCGATCGACCACAAGATCACCGTCCTCGAACTCACCGAAGTCGGGGCCCGCCTCGACGTGGTCATCGACTGGGCGCGGTCCTACCTGGCCGAACTGTCCGTCACCGAGAAGATCCGTTCCGATGTCACCGACGGCATGGAGCGCCAGCAGCGGGAGTTCCTCCTGCGTCAGCAGCTCAGCGCGATTCGCAAAGAGCTCGGTGACGAGGACGGCGACACCCAGCGCTACCAGGTCCGCCTCGACGAGCTGGGCGACAAGTTGCCCGCCGCGGCGCGCGAAGCGATCGAGCGCGAGCTGGGTCGGCTGGAGCGATCCGGTTCCCAATCGCCGGAGCAGTCGTGGATCCGGACGTGGCTCGATCGAGCGCTCGAGCTGCCGTGGGGCGAGACGACGGTCGATCAGCTCGATGTCACCGCCGCCCGGGCGGTGCTCGATGCCGACCACACGGGTCTCGACGATGTGAAGGATCGAATCATCGAGTTCCTGGCGGTCCGCAAGCTCCGTTCCGAACGAGCCGCCGAAACCACCGTTGCAGCAACCCCAGCTGTCGACGACCCGCTACCCAAGGATCGACCAGCCACCAGCCGACGTGGGGATGGCGCGATCATCGTGCTCGTCGGGCCTCCCGGCGTCGGCAAGACCAGCCTGGGTGAATCGGTGGCCCGAGCGATGAACCGTCGGTTCGTCCGTCTGGCGCTCGGCGGGGTACGCGACGAGGCCGAGATCCGCGGCCATCGCCGCACGTATGTGGGCGCCCAGCCCGGACGCATCGTGCGATCCATCATCGAGTCAGGGTCGATGAACCCCGTGGTGCTGCTCGACGAGGTCGACAAGATGTCGGCCGGTGGATGGTCGGGCGATCCGACCGCTGCGCTGCTCGAGGTGCTCGACCCGGCGCAGAACCACACGTTCCGGGACCACTACCTGGAGCTGGAGTTGGATCTGAGCGATGTGGTGTTCATCGCCACGGCGAACCAGCTCGAGTCCATCCCGGGACCGCTGCTCGACCGCATGGAGCTGGTCCGCCTCGACGGCTACTCCGAGGACGAGAAGGTGATCATCGCCGCGAGCCATCTGATGCCTCGCCAGCTGGAGCGAAACGGTCTGCGGCCCGATGAGGTGGACCTCCCAGAAGCGACCCTTCGCGAGATCGTGACCGGGTACACCCGTGAAGCGGGGGTCCGCTCGCTCGAGCGAGAACTGGGCAAGTTGCTGCGCAAGCTGGCCGCCCGCGTCGCCGAAGGCTTCGACACGCCGATCACTGTCGAGCCGCCCCAGATCCCGCAGTACCTGGGTCGCCGAAAGGTTCATGACGAGGTCGCCGACCGGGTGCGCGACACCCCAGGGGTGGCGACCGGTTTGGCGGTCACCGGCCTCGGCGGCGACATCTTGTTCATCGAAGTGCTGGCCAGCGCCGGTGAACCGCGCCTGGTCCTCACCGGTCAGCTCGGCGACGTGATGAAGGAATCAGCGCAGATCGCGCTGTCGTGGGTCCGGACGCACGCCGAACGCCTCGGCATCGCCTCGGCTGCCCTCGACCGCACGTTCCACGTTCACGTTCCTGCTGGTGCCGTGCCCAAGGACGGTCCCAGCGCCGGGGTGACCATGACGACCGCGCTGGTGAGCGTGCTCACCGGTCGCCCGGTGCGCCCGGAGGTCGGCATGACGGGCGAGGTGACCTTGCAGGGTCGGGTCCTGCCGATCGGCGGGGTGAAGCAGAAGGTGCTTGCCGCCCATCGCGCCGGCCTCACCGAAGTCATCGTGCCCAAGCGCAACGAACCCGATCTCGACGACGTCCCCCAATCGATCCGCGATCAGATGCGCTTCCACCCGGTTTCGGACGTGGACGAGGTCCTGGGCATCGCGTTGGGCTGACGGGTCTGTTTCGCTGGGTCCGCTCCGCTTTCCCAGCTCAAGGGTCAGAGCCCGGGGCGCTGACGCTCCCCGGCTTCGGCCTCGAAGCGGTATCCGACGCCTCGGATGGTGGTGATCCGGCTGGGAGTTCCAGCCGGTTCGCCGATCCGGCGTCGAAGCGTGGCGATGTGCACGTCCAGGGTCTTGGTGGTGCCCGACCAGCTGTCCTGCCAGACGTCGGACATGATCTGCTCCCGGGTCAGCGCACGTCCGGCGTTGGCCACGAGGGTGGTGAGGAGGTCGAATTCCTTCACCCGGAGGTTCACCTCGCTGCCGTCGATCCAGGCCCGACGAGCCAGGCGATCGATCCGTACGTCGGCGGCCTCGATCGTCGAGGTGGAACTCTGCGCCAGTGCCCGTTCCACCCGGCCGGCCAACAGATAGGGCACCGTCGAGCTGCTCACCACCCGGACCCGATGGTTCTGGAAGCGATGGCGTGCCTCTGCACATTGCGCCACGGAGACCACCAGGACCACGGACATCGATTGATGCGTGGAGATGAGCCGGTGACACATCTCCCAGCCCCCGGTCATGGTCAGATCGATCACCAGAGCGTCGGGCAGAACCTCGTCGAGTACCTCGAGAGCACGCCCCGCTCCATCGGTGATGGCGACGACATGACCCCGATCGTGCAGTGCTGCCGTGAGCGCGCGACCGAGCACGCGGTCGGTCGTCACGGCGAGAACCGTCTCAGGGGGCACGGCTGAGCAAGGTAAGACACCAGCGAGCGGCTCTGTCCAGACCTTGATGGTTAGCTGACATTCACTTGGGTACCTTCCCCCGAGCGTGGGCGGCAGACGCACTGAAGACACGATCGTTCGCCACTGGCGCGTCCGTTTCCAAGGTCCAGGAAATGCTGCCACCGAGCAGTCCGCTCTGGCTGTCAGGCCCGTTGATCTCGGTGTCGCCTTCCCGGAAGGAGCCTCGATCGGCGATGTCACGCCCGCGTTGTGTGTCGCCCTTGGGCTGGAAGCCGGTGAGTTCGCTGTGTGGCGAGGATCGACCCGCCTCGATCCGTCGGACCTCGCCCGCCAAGCGTGCGACGGGGAGATCCTCGATCTTCTCCCCGCCAGCATCGAGCGGCAGGCGCGATCCGTCGGGGTCGATCGGACGTCGGCGGAGGAGGGCAAGCTGCTGGACATCGTCCATGGACCCGCAGCGGGTCGATCGGTGCTCCTCTCTCGCACGAGCGTCGACCTGACCCCGTTCCTGGGAGCGGGAGCGGGATCGATAGCGGTGCGTGATCGGTCGGTGGTCTGGAACGCGGTCGGCCGAACCACCGTCCTCGATGACGCCGTCCCGTATCGGATGGGCCCGGGCCTGGCCATCGTGAGGCCGACGCTCTCGGCCTCGTCATCGGTCGACGGATTCGTGCACCGCTTGCCGGTGTTCGAGCGACCAGTGACCGAGCGGGTCCTCGGTCCGCTGCGCGCGCCCGATCGTGAGGACGCTCGACCGATGCCGCTGGTGGCGATCGCCGTCCCCCTGGTGGCCGGAGTAGTCGGCGCCTTGGCGTTCGGTCGACCCGAGTTCCTGATCATCAGCGCGATGGCGCCGATCGCCTCATTGGCCACCTGGTCGAGTGAGCGATCGAGATCACGCAAGCGTTCCTCGGTCGAGCAGCGACGGTTCGATGAGGAGGTCGCCGCCGTTGTGGCCCAGGGTGCCGCGTTTGGAACGGAGGTCAGCCGTTCGGCGCACGACGATGATCCAGACCTGGCCGCGCTCTACCGGGCCGCCGTGGCCGGCGACGGGCGGATCTGGGACCGTGACGTCAACGACCAACTCAGCGTGCGGATCGGCACTGCCCCGGGACGGATCCCGGTGGCCCTCGGCGCCGACCCGACGAGCCACGGCTTCGGTGCGCTCAGCGAGCAGATGACTCAGCTCCGGGGCCTGGTCGAGACCGTTTCCGACCTCCCCGTCTCGGTCGAGCTCACGTGTGGGCCCACCGCGGGCGCCATGGCCTTGGTCGGCCCGGATGCGATGCTCGGCGACGGGGTCCGGGCCGTGATCGCCCAGCTGGCATGTCGATATCCGCCCAGCCAGCTCCGCCTCGAGGGCTTGGACCACCCGATCGCGAACTCAGGTCGATGGCTACCGCACGTGATGTCGGGACGTCTCGCCAGCGGCGACCAGGCCGTGCGCCTCCGGTTGGACGTCGATCCGTCGAACGGCCCGCTGCCGACGACCCGCCCGAACCATCCCACGATCTGGGTCACCAACGAGCCCAGGCGCGTGCCGCGCTGGTGCGACACCGTCGTGACGTTCTCCGGAGGGGATCGGCCCGGGACGGCAACAGCGCTCGTGAGGACGCGTGCGGGCGACCGGACCGTGGAGCCAGATCGACTGGACGCGATTCGATTCGATGAACTCGCTCGCGCCCTGGCCCCACTGCGGGAGGCGGCCATGGCGGCCGACGTCCGACGAAGTGGTCTGTTGGAACTCCTCGACGCTCCCGATCCGCGCGGGGTCCAGCAGAGATGGGCGCTAGGCGAGCGGACCTACGCCCTCCAGATGACTGTGGGTGAAGACGCGACGGGGCCGATCACCTTTGACCTGGTGAGCGACGGCCCACACGTCCTGGTGGCCGGCACCACGGGGTCGGGGAAGTCGATGCTGCTCCAGACGATGTTGCTGTCGTTGGCTGCGGCTCACCCTCCGGGACGGGTCCAGTTCCTCGGCATCGACTACAAGGGCGGAGCAACCTTCCATCCGTTGCGCGACCTACCCCATTGCGCTGGGGTCGTGACCAACCTCGACGGCGCGCTCGCCGAGCGGGTGCTGGTGTCGTTAGGCGCTGAGCTCGACCGGCGGATGCGACTGTTGGACGGTCGCGCCTCGGATCTGGCCGGTTTGCGGTCGATCGACCCCCAGGCTGCCCCGCCGTCGCTGGTGATCGTCGTCGACGAGTTCGCAGCCGTGGTGCGCGAGGCCCCTGGCTTCCTCGACGCCATGGTCGACCTCGCCCAGCGGGGTCGGAGCCTGGGACTGCATCTCGTGCTCGCCACCCAGAGACCCACCGGCGCCGTGAACGACGCGATCTTGGCCAACACGAGCATCCGCATCGCCATGCGCACCGCCGATGCTGCCGAATCGATCGCCATCATCGGCGATCGCTGCGCGGCCGATCTCGATGGACCCGGTCGCGGTCTGTTGCGCCGAGGTGCCGGAGCGCCGATCGCGTTCGAGGTGCCCGACCTCGAACGCCGCACTTGCGAACCGGCAGAGATCACCACCTGGCCGATGGAGAGCGAGCGGCCGGCCCCCGAGCAGGCCCTCGACGGTCCGAGCGACGCGGGTCGACTCCTCGACCTCATCCAGACCGCCGCGCGCGGGTTGCCCGGTGGGACGCGGCTGTGGCTCGATCCCCTGCCCGATGATCTGCCTTGGACGCAGCTCAGGGCCGTCGCCCCCTTTGCGGCGGGCTTCATCGACCGTCCGGAGCGCCAGGAGATTGTGGCCTTGGAACCCCCTGACCGCGGCGTTCTGCTCGTCTGCGGTGCCCACGGTTCGGGGCGGAGCAACGCGCTCGCTGCCATCGTGCGGTGTCTGCGTCATCGACATCATGGGTCGATCTCGGTGCAGATGGTGGACTGGTCCGGACGCAGCCCGGTGCACCAGCACACCGAGCCCGATGTGCTGGTGGGCCCGGCTCAGATGGAACCGCTGATCCGGCTGATCCAACTCCTCGAGCGACGTGTCGAGTCCCATCGCCACCAGGTCACGCACGGCACCGATGATGACGACGGGCCCACTGTCGACGTCGTCGTTTTGGATGACATCACCCCACTGCTCGAGGATCTCCAATCCATCGACCATGGTCATTGGATCACCGTGCTGGCCCGAGCGATGCGTGAAGCTTCGGCGAGCGGGGTCCTGTTCGCGGTGGGAGCGCTGCGTCAACGCGACCTACCGGCGGCCATGGTTGGGACGGTCGCCACCATCTGGCAGTTGCGGCCCGGTCACGTGGACGACCTGACATCGACGGTGCTACCCGGCACCACCGCGGGTTCGTTGCTCAGCTCATCGGCTCGGATTGCATCGACCCCGTCGATGCCTCCCGGCCGGATCGTCGTCGACGGCCATTGGGCCCAGATCGCCCGAATCGACACCGAACCCGTTCGGCACGGTCGGTACCCGGGGCCGCCCAGCCTCCCCGACCGATGGTCACTGGGGTCCGACCCGACGCCCGAACCCGGCGGCATCGTGGTCGGCATTGCCGATCTGTCGTTCGAGACCGTGACAGCGCCAGTGTCGGGACATATCGCGATCGTCGGACCGGCTCTGAGCGGGCGCACGAACGCGATCGAAGCGGTGCTCCGGCAATGGCGCAGCAGCCGGCGGGTCTTGTTGTCCGGGGCGTCGAGTCGTCTGGGTGCCCTTCCCGAATGGGAAGACCACCTGGTCTACGGCGACGTCGGCTTCCCGGGTCCGTTGCGCGACCTCATGATCGACGGTGGCGACCTCCTCGTTGTCGTGGACGACGTGGACGAACTCCCTGACTCGGCCGGCGCGGCCTTGGATGCCCTGGCCAACGATCGGCGGGTCACCTTCGTGGCCGCCGGTACCCCGATCCGGTTCGAACGGGCCTTCTCGGGCTGGCTTGCCGAGGTGAAGCGATCAGGCCGCTTCCTCGTGCTCCAACCCGAACGCCCGAGCGATGTGGAGCAGATCACGGGGCGACGGGTGCGACTGCGACCTGATCAACCAATGGTGCCGGGCAGGGGGATGTGGGTGGATCGACGGGCGGCGACGCTGGTTCAGGTGCCGCTGGCTGCAGGACCTCCTTGATCAGCTCGGTGTTGCGCACCTCGGAGCGGGCCAGGTTGCCGGCGACGGTCCAGGTGGCAGATGCGGCAGTAGCGGGCGCTTCGGCCGCCACGGTCAGCCCGGTGATCGCCTGCGCGCCGCGCACCATGGGGCCGAGCTTGTCGGACTCCCGTGCTGCCTGCTGCAACCGGGCCGCAGCTCCGCCACCGGTGGCTGCCAGCAGCACGGTGGGGGCGAGCTGACCCAACCATCGAGCGGGGTCGTTGCGCAGGGTGTCCCAGTTGACCGCGGCCGAGGCGAGAGCGCCCTTGTTCTCCCACACCGCCTCGATCACGTGATCTGGTCGGGTGAGCACCTCCCAACCGCCATCGGCCAGGTCGCCAGGGTGTTCGGCGGCGTACTTCCCAGCCTCGACGGCCAGCGTGGTGATGCTCACCGCCGTGCCGACCGTTCCGTCGTAGACACCCCGGCCGAAGCTCATCATCTGGCCCCCGACGGCGTCCGTAGCGCCTCCGATGGCGCGGTCGAGATGGCCGAGCAGGCCGCCTCCACCACCGCGCGGCGCGAACCGGGCGCCGGTCGTCACCGAGTCGAAGCCGTGCTGGGCGTCGGCATTGGCGGTTGCTGCGTCTCGGCGAGCGCTGTTGGCTCGGTGCAGCAACCGGGTCCGTTCTGCTTCGGCTGTTGCGTCCGGTGGATCGTGAGGGAGCGATGACGCCTGGGTCCGGGCGGCCGCCACCTGGGCCTGGGCATCGTCGAGATGGTTCGCGAAACGATCCAGCACGTCGGCTGCGACGTGCAGATGTTCGGATGACCGTGCGACCCGGCCGGGGAGATCGGCGATGCGTTGGGCCCAGCCATCGGCCGCGGCACCGCTCCAGCTCCCACGATCGACATGACCCGAGACCTCGATGGCGCGGGCCGAATCGCTCAGCCGATCGGCCATCGACCGGGCCGTCATGGCCATGCGCCGGAGCTCCCCGGGTTGTCCCTGCAGGAGATCGAACTCGCCGGTCAGCCACGGCATCTCGCCGACACCTCGGTCTCGACCGCGTCGTAGTCCATTGCGGCCTCGTGCAACATGTCGGCCAGCTGCGCTGCCTCGTCGCCGTAGAACCGGAGTTCGGCACCCCAGCGCTCCGCCAGCTGCCGCCATGAACGATCGGCGTTGCCCGGTCCCATCACCTCGTCGGTGCCCACTGGTCGCTGCCATCGGCTCACCACGTCACCGAAGGCGTCGAGATCTCCGGCGATCGTGCGCAGAGCGTCGGCCGTGCGGATCAGTGACTCGGGAGTGACCGCCAGCGAGCCGGCCGGACCGAGCGGGCGTGGGGTGTGGCCGCCGGTCGCGGAGGTGGCTCCGGTGATGGGATCGGGCATCGACTCAGCGGGTGAAGCTGCCGGCGATGGCCGCTTCGGTCTGGCGGTAGGCCTCGGCTGTTTGCGACAGCAACTGGGCGATTCCGGTGAGGGCCTGGTGGAGTTGATCGGAACTGACCGCCCACGACGCGAAGAGTTGGTCGAAGCTGGCTTGGGCGGCGCCGTTCCAGGTTCCCGAGAGGGCCCCGACCCGTCCTCGCATGGTGTGGAGTTGCCCCATGATCGACTCGGCACCGGCCGAGAGCTGCTGCGCCGTGCCGGCGACGTCGTCCCATGTCACGCGAAGGGAACCGGGCATTCTGAACCTCCAGTGTCGGGCACCCACAGGCACCGCTAATGATGATTGGGAGGATATGAAAAGGAATGAAGAGGGATCAAGGAGTATTGGATGATCTTGAGAATCGGGTCCCGTTGCGACCGCGGCGCTCGTGTGTCCGTCTGGTTCGCGAAACAACAGATCACAGAAGTCCGGCACGGGGCGCCGACGCGCCCGCCGGTTCGTAGCATCAGCGCTGTTCCGAGCTGAGGAGGCCCGAAGATGTTCTCTCGTCATCGCAGCCAGATGATCGATCCCGCCAACGCCCTGCCCGGGCGCGAGGCGACCATGGTCGTCCCCGCCGCCCACCACGTGTCGGGCCATCCCCTCACCGGTCCGTGGCCCGACGGTTTCGAGTCGGCGGTGTTCGGCCTGGGTTGCTTCTGGGGGGCCGAGCGCAAGTTCTGGCAAACACCGGGCGTGTGGAGCACCTCGGTCGGCTACGCCGCGGGTTACACCAAGAACCCCACCTACGAGGAGGTGTGTTCGGGCATGACCGGTCACAGCGAAGTCGTGCTGGTGGTGTTCGATCCGTCGGTCGTGTCCTATGAGCAGCTGTTGAAGGTGTTCTGGGAGAGCCACGATCCGACTCAGGGGATGCGTCAGGGCAACGACGTCGGATCGCAGTACCGATCGGTGATCTTGACCACCTCCGAGGCGCAGCGCGCTGCAGCGGAAGCCAGCCGGACGATGTTCGGCGAGAAGTTGGCGGCGTCGGGCTATGGAGCCATCACCACCGAGATCGCCGCGTTGGGCGACTACTTCTATGCCGAGCCGTACCATCAGCAGTACCTGGCCAAGAACCCCAAGGGCTACTGCGGCCTGGGTGGCACCGGTGTTTCCTGCCCCATCGGCCTCTCGCCCGCGTCGTGACCATCGAGTGGCGTCGCGACCGAGGCAAGTTCTCGACGGAGGACTACGACGCGCGTTGGGCGGCGATGGCCCGTGACGGGCACAACCCGCACGGCGAGGTCGACTTCGTGATGCAGTTGTCGCCGCGTTCGGTGCTCGACGCCGGCTGCGGCACCGGTCGCGTCGCCGTCGAGCTGCATCGTCGTGGTGTACCGGTGGTCGGAGTCGACCTGGATCCCGAGATGCTGGCCGCGGCCCGGTCGAAGGCGCCGCACCTGCCGTGGATCCACGGCGATCTGTCCGAGTTGGCGCTCGACACCTCGGTGCACGTGACGGTGATGGCCGGGAACGTGATGTTGTTCGTGCCCGACGTCAATCGGGCCCGGGCGGTGCGCAACGTGGCCAGCCATCTCGACGACGACGGGATCGTCGTGGCGGGCTTCCAGACCCAGTGGCCTGGCCGGGAGCTGTCACTCGACGACTACGACGAATGGTGCGCCGCGGCCGGGCTCGAGTTGGTCTCGCGGTTCGCCACGTGGGATGCCGAGCCGTTCGACGGCGGCGACTACGCCGTCAGCGTTCACCGTCGGAGCTGACCCCGCCGGATCCATGCCCAGCGTCGAGCTCCGGCGTCAGCTCGGCCAGGATCTCGGCGCGATCGGCGTCGAGATCCCGACCGACCCATCGAACGCGTCCTGGCGTGGCCGACAGGCGGGCGATGAGGCCCTGCATCGGGTAGCCGTCCACATCGGCGATCATCTGGCGGGCCAACACGTGTTCGTCGCTGGCGAGGTCCTGCATCGTCATGACCGGGGCGATGGCGGCCTGGGCGTCATTGAACGTGGCGATCACCTCGGCCATCGGCCGGGCGGCGATCCACGCTCCGAGTCGTTCATCGATGATCTCGCGATGAGCGACCCGCCCGGTGAACGTGGCGAACCGATCGTCGCCGTCGAGGCCGATGATGGCCATCACGCGACGAGCCACGCTCTCGGCGGTCGATGAGATGCCCACCCATGCTCCGTCCGCGCATCGGTAGGTGTTGCGAGGCACCGAGTAGGGGATCTCGGCACCCATACGCGGCTGGAGGTACCCGAGCTTGAGCCACGCAGTGACGAGGGGGCCCATGAGCTGGAACAAGCTCTCGAACAGGCTCACGTCGACGACCTGACCGACCCCTGAGTGCAGGGCGACCATCGCGGCGAACGCGCCCACGACACCGGTCACCTCGTCGGTGAGTGCGATGGGCGGCAGTAGCGGGTTGCCGTCGGGTTCACCGGAGATGGCAACCAGGCCGCTCATCGCTTCAGCGATGGAAGCGAATCCGGGACGATCCTTGTAGGGGCCGTCCTGTCCGAAGCCAGTGACCCGGAGGATCACCAGCTTGGGATTGCGGGCCAGCAGCACGTCCGGACCGAGCCCGAGCCGTTCGAGCGTGCCCGGTCGGAAGTTCTCGACCAGCACGTCGGCGCTGTCGCACAGGCGCAGGAACACGTCGCGCTCCTCGTCGGCCTTCAGATCGAGCGCGATGGTGCGCTTGTTGCGACCGGCGAGCTTCCAGAACATGGTGACGCCGTCATCGGGGTCGCGCCAGCCCATCGCCCGCGTGGTGTCACCACCGTCGGGCCTCTCCACCTTGATCACGTCGGCACCGAAGTCCGCCAGGTACCGGGCTGCGGACGGGCCGGCCAACACGGTGGCCAGGTCGATGACCCGGAGATCGGCCAGAGGTGCGCCGAGCGGTGCCGGGGTCGACGGGTTCGCCGCGTCGGGGTCGCCGGGTTCGGGCTCGTGAGAAGTGTTCATCGGACCGAAGCTTGGCAGCGCCGGTCAACCAGCCGCCATCGGATGGCTACCGGGGGCGAATGTCGCCTCGAATGCGGCGGCGTCGCGTGGGCGCCCGTGCAGGTAGCCCTGGCTGTACTGGCAGCCCAACTCCACGAGGTGGGCCAGCTGCCATGGTTCCTCAACCCCTTCGGCGACCACCTCGAGGTCGATGGCCTGTCCGAGACGCACGACCATCTCGGTGATCGAACGATCGCGACTCGAGCTCAAGTTGGCGATGAACGATCGGTCGATCTTGAGGCGATCGATCGGCAGGTTTCGCAGGTGGGCGACGGAGGTGAAGCCGGTTCCGAAGTCGTCGACCGCGACCCGCACACCCATCTCGCGGATGATGGCCAGCTGCTCGGCGGCGCTCGACAGATCGTCGAGGAGGACGGTTTCGGTGACCTCCACGATGAGTGCGCCGGGATCGAGCCGGCTCGCGGCGAGGCTGCTGCGTAGGTCGGCGATGAAGCCGGGGGACTGCAGATTGGCGACCGATACGTTGACCGATGCCGTGAGGTCCGGCAGGCCGTGTGCACGCCAATGGGCGACCTGGGCGGTGGCCCGTCGCATGACCCATCGGTCGATCTCGGCCACCAGCTCGGAGCGTTCGGCGACCGGGATGAACACGCCCGGAGCAATGAAGCTGCCGTCGGATTGCGGCCAGCGCACCAGGGCCTCGACTCCCGAGATGTCCCCGCTGGCCGCCACGACGATCGGTTGGTAGAACACATCGAGCTCGTCGCGCTCGATCGCGCCTCGCAGCCGGGTTGCCATTGTGTCCTGGCTGGCCAGCTCGGCCCGCATGGCGGCGTCGAACACCACGGCACGTCCGCGTCCACCCTGCTTGGCTCGATACAGGGCGAGGTCGGCGTCACGCAGGATGTCATCGGGGCGGTCGCTGTCATGGGCGAAGGCGATGCCGACCGACGTGCCGAGCTCACGGCGTTCACCGCGGAGCACGACGTGATCGCCCACGGCGTCGATGAGGCGCTGGGCAGTGGCCACGGTGGCGTCCATGGTCATCGTCCCGGGGAACACCACGACGAACTCATCACCGCCGAGGCGGGCAACGACACCGTTGGCCGGGACGGCCGCGACCAATCGGCGGGCGATGTCCTGCAGGACATGGTCGCCCGCGGCGTGACCGGCGCGGTCGTTGATCTGCTTGAAGCCGTCGAGGTCGAGGAAGAACACGACAGCACCGGGTCGTTCCATGGCCTTCGGCGGCAATCCCGGCGATGTTTCGTCAACGGCCTGGTCTGCGTTGCCGAGGATCGCACCGAGGTGTTCGACCAGGGCGCGGCGGTTCATGAGCCCTGTCAACGTGTCGTGGCGGGCCTCGTGGGCGAGCTTGGCTTGTAGTTCGTTCTGATGGGCGATCGAGGTGCGCAGAGCGTCGATCGCCTGATGCACGACCCGCCCGAGCTCCCCAGGTGCTGGTTCGAGGTATTGCGTTCCGCCCAGGTCCCCTGCTGCCAGCGCGATCGCCTGGCTCTCCACCGATCGCAAGCTGGCGACCATCTCGTTCATGGCCCGCGCCGCCTGGGCCAGCTCCCGTGGTCCGGTGGTATCGAGATCGTCGGGGCTGAGACGACCGGTGGTGACCTCGATGGCTCGCTGGTGCAGTCGGCGGGCGGGCACGGTGATGGACCGGACGGTGATCAGTGCCAGGGCGAGGGTGAGCGCGGAGACGAATACCAACGCCATGGCCATGTTCCGGTATGCGTCGGTGGCCCGGTCTTCGAGGCCGCGGGCATCGGAGGTCGCGTCGTCGGCGACGTGTTGGGCCATCGAGAGTAGGGCGTCTTGACGGACAAGGCCGAAGTCGATCAACTCGATGGCATCGCCGAACGGGAGCGGATCGCCGCGACCGGAGAGCTCGAGATCGATCTGGGCCTCGAATTGTTGTGCGCCGGGGTTGGCCGAGATGGACCAGATCCACCGCGATTGGGCGCTCGGACTGAGGCTGCGCAGGAGGCGACTCTCGGCGACCTCGTACCGGGCGGTGGCGGCGATGAGATCGACCAGTGCGGTCTCGGCGCCAGGGAGGTTCGGCAGCAGCACGTTGGCCATGGCCCGGGTCTGGGCGTTCCCGGCAGAGAACGCGTCGGCGGTGTAGGTCAGGCTGGTCATCACCCTGGCCAGCTCGGCGGTGCCGGTCACCGATGTGCTGGTCTCCTGGGCTGACAGGAGCCGGTTCATCCAGGCTTCGTGGACCTCGTTCGTCAAGGTGGCGTACAGGGCTTCGACCGACAAGGACTCAGCAGTCCCGGCGTCCACCTGCAGCCGTGTCGAGTCGAGCACGGCGCCGAGGCCTGTCTTGACCAACATTGCAGCCAGGTACGGATCGGACGAGACCCGGCGCCGGGAGCGCATCAACTCATCCTCGAGATCGATGTCGAAGAGCCCGCCGACCTGCTCGGTGCTGACGCCGAGGTGACGCGCGGCGACGGCGATGGCCGTCATCCGTTGTTCGTCGATGAGCGCGGCGTAGGCGTCGAGGATCTCGTTCGACCGATCCATCTCTCGCACGATCCGGTCGGCGTCGCGCGCCATCTCGTGGCGGACCTGGAGCTGGAACGCGACGAACGTGACCATGGCGACCAGCGGGATGGCGACCACGCCGAGGAGGCGGGAGCGGGTGCTGGTACGAAGATCGCGTCCTGCCCGGATCTTCGCCATGGTCATGAGTCGGAACACCTGAGGGCCGAGTTGAGCCACTCACCGAAAATGAGCCCACGCAGGGCCAGAGCTCGCGACGGTCCCGGTACGGTGGGCTCGCCTGGACTGCCCGGGCTCTGGGGAGGGTCGAGACATGGCGGGTGAACCCGTGGTGAGCGTTCGCATGAGCAAGGACGAGGCATGGGACCTGTTGACCGATGCGCACACCGCGATCTTCACCACGTTGCGTCGCGACGGCGTGCCGATCGCCATGCCGGTGTGGTTCGCGGTGATCGATCGACACGTCTACCTGAACACACGCGGCCGCAAGCTCGAGCGCATTCGCCGCGACGCCCGATCGTCGATCCTGGTGGAAGACGGCGAGCTGTGGCGGGAGCTACGGGCGGTGCATCTCACCGGCCGTGCCCGGATCATCGAGCCGGACCCGCAGTTGGCCGCCCGCATCAGTGCGGAACTCGACCGGAAATACGCCGCCTATCGAACTGCTCCCGAGGACATGCCCGAAGCAACCCGTGCGGCCTATTCGGGTGCGGCGATGGAGACCGTGGAGTTCGTCCCCGACGCTCGGGTGCTCAACTGGGACAACGGGCGCTTGTTCGCCCACTGACCCGGCACGGCTCGGTTGTCCGGACTCTCCCGGGCCGCCATACTCGATACGTAAACACCGTTTTCAAGATCACGACCAGCAGGAGGTCGGTATGGGTGCTTCGCCGCGCCAGTCGGGTGACGACGAACAACTCGCGCCGCCTCCGGCCAAGCCGGCGCCACGGCCCCCGGAGCGTCGACCCGGTTCGCTCCGACGGACGAGCTCCATCGACATGTGGTGGCCAGATGGCATCGGCACCGACATGCACATGGCCGGTCGAGCCCGTGATCTGTTGACCGATGACGACGGCGAGCCGCGGGTGTTGACCGAGGACTCCATGACGGCGGTGGTTGACGCCTCACGCGTCATCAGCACCATCAGCGCTGTGCCCGATCGGCCCACGATCGGCAATCTGGTCGGAGCGCGCGGCGGGGGTGGGCTACGCCGGGTCATCGCCGAGGCCATGCCCGACGAGGCGGCACAAGTGACGCCGTTGTCGTTGTTGCTCGATGACATCGCCGGGGCCAGCCTCATCGGCGGGTTCGCGTGGCTGCGTCACACCGAGGACTTCCGCCATCCCCCGAAGGGATGGTCGGTGGTGATCGAGCCGCCCCCGCCGAGGCAGATGATCGGTATCTGCTCGGGGTTCCGACCCGGGTCAGCGACGTTGAACCCGGATGGGACCAACATCATCGGCCGTCACAATGTGGCGGCCGTTCCACCCCTCACCGATCCCGACGATCCGATCGGATGGCATCAACTCGCCCCTCTGCCCGACGTGGCGATGCGTCGGGCCCGCCGGATCGACATCTGGCGTGACGGCGATCGCCTCATGATCGAAGCGATGTTCCGCGATTCATGTCGAGAGCGGGACCTGACCGAGACCGCTGTGCACGAGTATCGGATCGAGGCCGAAGCGGACCTGTCCAATGGGGTCCTGACGCGGGTCTACGCAGAGCCGCGAGTGCTGCCATACGCCGAGTGTCCGGCGGCAGCCCCCAATGCGGCCTGGGTGGAGGGCATCGCGCTGGGTGCGCTCCGCGACCAGGTGTTGACGGTGTTGAGCGGGCCCGACTGCTGCACCCATCTCAACGATGCGCTCCGGGCACTGGCCGACGTGCCAGCGCTGGCGGTGATGGCCGGCATCTGAAATGCCGACCGAGTGCGGATCAGATCAGGTCGGGGGGCAACCGAGAGCCCGTCGGCAGAAGCCGAGCACGTCATCGACCGCTTGCGCTTTTGGTCGGCCCGGTGTCACGCCTCCGTGGGACAGCCCAGCGGCAGCCCAGGTGATGGCACGGATGAACTCCGCGTCGGGTTCGGGATCGGCGGCGAGGAACGAGCCGTCGGCCTTCCCGGCCCGCAAGATGGCGACCAGGGGCGACGCGATCAGCTCGGCGCCGAGCAACGCCTCGGCTTCGATCCCTTCGGCCTTCATGACCTGCATCGAGCCCAACGCGGCGACTCGCTTCGCCTTCGCCTCGTTGAGTCCGAAGCTGACGATCTCGTTCACCCACGCCTCGAGCGCGGCGATCGGTGTCGGGGCGGCGGCGACCTTCGCCTCCAGTCGGGCGGCGGCGCGGGTGGCGTCTCGGCGATAGAGCGCGCACAGCAGCTCGTCTTTGGAGGTGAAGTGGCGGTAGAACGACCGCGTCGACATCCCGGCCTCGGCCAGGATGTCGGTCACGGTCAGATCGTGGTCACCGCGCTGCATGAGGGCCAAGGCGGCGTCGCAGATCATCTCGACTTCGGTGGCCGGGTCGAATCGACGCGGTCGGCCGACCTTGCGCTCGGGCTCTGCGACCGCTGCTGCCGGTAGCGCTGATACGTGTCGAGCCGACATCGCGATCACCGTACCGGAGTGGGAGCTGCGGTCGTAGTGGTCCTCACCTGGCGCAGGTCACACCTGGGAGCGGGTCGGGCCCGCTGACGCCAGGGCAGGTGGCGGTCCGACCTCGGGGAACAGATCGAGGAACGCGCCCACCGTGATTCGATAGCGGGTGGCCTCGTCGACCCCGTCGAACAAGTCGTGCAATGTCTCCTGGGTGTGACCGAAGGTGCCCTCGAGATGTGGATAGTCGCTACCCCACATCACGTTGCGGTACCCCATGGCGGTCATGGCGGCGACGGCGGTCTCGTCGTGCTGGAACGAGGCGTACACCTGGGAGTACAGGATCTCCTTGGGGGTCCGCTTCAGCTTCGGGTGCGACCAGGCGTGATGCTGGCGATAGCCCTCGGTCATGCGGTCACCGAGGAACGGAACCCAGGTGGCGCCCCCTTCGGAGATGAGGATCTTGAGGTTCTCGTGGCGATCGAGAGCGCCGGAGGCCACGAGCTTCATGGTGGCCCGCTGACCGGAGAAGGTGGTCTCGGTGTAGTTGAGCACCGCGCCGCCCGGACCCCGATAGGCGACGCCGATGTTCTTGCCGCCGACGAGGTCGACCGGATCGGTACCGATGTGGAACGCGACCACGATGTTGGCGTCCTCGGCCGTCGCCCAGAACGACTCCCAGGCATCGGCGTTGTAGTCGGGCACCGCATCGGGTGGGGTGGTGGGCAGGAACACGGCCCGGAACCCCATGGATGCGGTGCGCTCGAGCTCCTCGACGGCGTCGTCGATGGACAGCATCGACACCTGCGCCGTGGGGACGAACCGGGGGGACGCCTTGCGGATCGTGTCGTCCGCCCAATCGTTGGAGACCTTGATGGCGGCCTTGAGGGCTTCACGGGTGCGGAACGACGCGTTCCACATGCCGAGCGACGGGAAGATGACCTCGCCCCACACGCCTTCGTTGTCGAGGTCGACGATGCGCTTGGAGACGTCGCTGTGGCCCGCAGCGCGACCGGAGAGCTCCATGAACTCCTTCTGCGCGGCCTTGGGAAGCTTGCGGGTGAACGTCTGACCGTCCACGTGGACGGTCTCGAAGCCGCCGCTCGGGTCCTTCTCACTGCGGGGCATCAGATCGGCGAGGTGCTTGGGCAGGTTGCTCTGCCACAGGTCCTCGGGCTCGATGAAGTGCGAATCGCCGGAGTTGGCCCAGATCTTGTCGAGCGTGTTGTTCGCGGTTGTGTCCATGGGGGATGGATCCTCCTGCTCAGGTCCTGATGGGACGTTAGTCCCGTACGACCTAATTTGACAACCGCGTTTGCAATATCTTCCCGATTGACGCGAGCCGCTACTGCGAGGTGGTCGATGCCGGCGAGTTGCTGGAGAAGTTGACCTCGAACTGGCCGGCGCTGCACGGGCGGCCGAGCAGGTAGCCCTGGAGGAACTCGCACCCTCGACCGGTCCTTCGCGGCGTGGAGGTTGCTGACGAAGCTGCGGTCGATCTTGAGTCGGTCGATGGGGAGCTGTCGGAGCTGGGCGATGGAGGTGTAACCGGTGCCGAAGTCGTCGATGGCGACGCTGGCGCCGAGGGCTCGCACCTGTTCCAGGATCTGGGCTGCGGTCAGCAGATCGTTGAGGAGCACCGTCTCGGTGAGCTCCAGCGTGAACGCCTGCGCCGGCAATCCGGTTTCGGCCAGGGCGTTGGTCAGCGATTCGATGAACCCGAGCGAGAACAACGTACGGCCGGACACGTTCGTGGACAGATGCAGATCGGGGAAGAACGTCGAACGCCATCGCACCACCTGCGCCATGGCGTCGCGCATCACCCACCGATCGAGGTCCACGATGAGATTGGACTCCTCGGCGATGTCGATGAAGTCGTTGGGTGGGACCTGATGACCATCGGCGTGGTTCCAGCGGACCAGCGCCTCGACGCCGTAGGGCGTCGCCGGATTGAGCAACGGTTCGCCCGATCTCGTCAGGGGCTGGAAGTACACCTCGAGGTGCCCGAGCCGAAGGGCATCGCGTAGCTCGCGGCTCACCCGATTGCGACGCTCGAGCTCCGAGCGCAGAGCGTCGTCGAACACGATGTACTCATTCGTCCCACGGTCCTTGGCGCGGTACAGCGCGATGTCGGCGTCGCGAAGCAGGGTGCTGGCGGTGTCGTTGGAAGTCGAGATGATCACGCCCGCGCTGGCCCCGACATGATGGCGCTCGTCGGCCACCACGATCGGTTCGCCGATGGCGTCGATCATCGACCGCGTCGCCGCAGTCACGACATCGGTGGCGTCATGTGGATGGGCCGGGCTGAGCGACATGACCACCACGAACTCGTCGCCGCCGAGACGCGCAGCGATGGCAGCGCTCGGGGCCGAACGCACGAGTCGGTCAGCGACGGCTTGCAACACGATGTCCCCGGTACCGTGGCCGTAGCCGTCATTGGTCTGCTTGAAGCCGTCGAGATCGAAGAAGATGAGCCCCACTGTCGAACCGCGGGCGAGGAAGCCTTCGATGCGTTCCAGCAAGGCGCGGCGATTGAGCAACCCGGTGAGTGCATCGTGGGACGCGTCGTGGGCGAGGCGAGCCTGCAAGGCATCGCGCTCGCTGAGTGACTGGGTGAGGCGCGCCACCGATTCGTTCATCACCATGCCGAGATGCCCGGGTGCGGGATCGATCGCCGCCGCGACGGCGGTCGCCCCGGCGGCGAGCGCTTCGGCCTGCTGTTCGATGGTGTGGAGCGTGTCCACCGCGTCGTTGAGACCCCGTGTGGCGACGGCCACCTCGCGAGCGCCGCGCAGCGGGAGACGCTGATGATGGACCTCGCCGCTGGACACCGCGGTGGCGCGTTGTTGCAGTGCGCGCAGTGGGTTGGAGATGGAGCGGGCGATGAGCAGAGCGACGATCGCGGCCGCCGCCGTCACGGCGATGAGGGCGTTGAGCTGTCGCTGATAATCGTGTTGTGCGTTGGTGGCAAGGACCTCGGCTGCGACCGAGGCGGCATCGAGGCGGCGGTTGAGGAAGTCGTACACCGCGATGCTGCGGGCCAGACCGCTCTTGAGCGCGATGCCCGCGTCATCGAGGTTCAGCGCGGTGGCCCCCGGGGCGAGCTGCGCGTCGACGAACCCAGCGAACGTGGTCTCGGCCGAGGTCGAGCCGACGCTCTGGTTCCACTCGGCGCGGATCGTCGGCTCGCCGTCGACCAGATCGTCGACGGCCAACGCGCGGGCCTGCGTGGCGCGGGCCAACTCGATGCGGGCGGCGGAGCCGCCGTCCGAACCGGGGACCAACAACTTGCTGAACGCCGCCACCTCCTCATCGGAGGTTTCGTAGGCGCTCGATGCAGCTTCGATGGCGGTGACCGCGGCGTCGAGCTCGCGGCTGCCCGATACCGATGCCGGGATGGCGGCGAGCAACTCCGACGCCTGGTGCAGATCGATCTTCCATTGGAGCGTGAACGGTGCGCGCAAACGGGTGTAGGCAGTGCGGGTGTCGAGCGGCTCGATGGTGCCGGCGTCGAGGGCAGCGCGGACGCCTTCGAGGGTGGACAGCAGTCCGTTGGCCCGCAACTCGTCGATCGCCTCTGTGTTGGCGTCCACCGCGGCCCTCGTCGTGGCGACCTCCTGGCGTGCTTGATAGTCGAGCAGTTGTTCGACGACCGACACGTCGACGCCGATCGTGCCGGCCCATGACAGCATCTCGGCCGGCCACGCCTCCTGGCGCAGGGCACCGCTGGCCTTCGACGCCGTGACGCTCGATGCCAAGTGGGTGCTCACCGCCTCGGCAGTGGCACGTAGCTCGCGATGGCGGTCCAGGTTGGCCTTGGCCAACGTGCCGTAGGACAGCAACGGGACGAGGACGATGAGGAGCAATCGGGTCCGAATGGTCGTGATCGGTAGACGCGTTCTTCGATGCCGTCGCAACATGAGGGTCACACCTTCGCCGGTGGTCGGTTCGTGATGCCTGTGAGTTCGCCGTGCCCGCCCGGGGCGAACGAAGCTTCGAAGGCGTGGACATTGCAGGGGCGGCCGAGCAAATAGCCCTGCAGCAGCTCGCACCCTCGGAGGGTCAGGAAGTCCCGTTGATCTTCGGTCTCCACGCCCTCTGCGACGATCTCGCAACCGAGGGAGTGACCGACGCTGATGACGAGGTCGACGATTGACCGGTCCTGATCGAGGTGGAGGTTGCTGACGAAGCTGCGGTCGATCTTGAGTCGGTCGATGGGGAGCTGTCGGAGTTGAGCGATGGAGGTGTAACCGGTGCCGAAGTCGTCGATGGCGACGCTGGCGCCGAGGGCTCGCACCTGCTCGAGGGTCTGCGCTGCGCGGTCGAGGTCGTTGAGGAGCACCGTCTCGGTGAGCTCCAGCGTGAACGCACCCGTTGGCAGTCCGGTGGCGATCAGGTCGTCGCGCAGCGACTCGATGAACCCCGCCGTGAACAGCGTGCGCCCCGATGCATTGCACGACAGGTGCAGATCGGGGAACGGACCGCGGCGCCAGCGGACCACTTGGGTCATGGCCTCGCGCATCACCCAGAGGTCGATGTCGACGATCAGGTTGGATTCCTCGGCGATGTCGATGAAGTCGTTGGGCGGGACCTGATGACCCGAGGGGTGGTTCCAGCGCACCAGCGCCTCGACGCCGTGCAGAAGCAGCGGTGATCCGGTTTCCAGCGAGGACTGGGTGAGCGGCTGGAAATACACCTCGAGCTCGCCTCGGCCGATGCCCGCACGGAGCTCGGACGCGACGCGATGGCGTCGGGCGAGCTCGGCGCGGAGCGTGTCGTCGAACACGACGAACTGGTTCGTGCCGCGGTCCTTGGCGCGATACAGAGCGATGTCGGCGTCACGCAGCATCGACGACGACGTGGACTCGGCGGTGGAGACGGCCACCCCGGCACATGCCCCGATCTGATGTCGCTCGTCGCCGACACAGATCGGTCCGGTGACCGCGGCGATCATCGACGTCGCCAGTTCGGAGGCGAGCTCGTGTTGTGGTCGGGCCACGGGATCGGTTTCGCTCGACGTGATGACGACGACGAACTCGTCGCCACCCAGGCGAGCGACGATCGCAGAAGGCGGTGCGGTCTTCACGAGTCGTTGTGCCACCACCTGCAGCACCGTGTCGCCGGCGGAGTGACCGAAGCCGTCGTTGGTCTGCTTGAACCCGTCGAGGTCGAAGAACACCAGCACCACCGTCGGATCATCAGCAAGGAGCGCATCGACCCGATCGAGCAGGGCGCGACGGTTGATCAGACCCGTCAGCGCGTCGTGGCTCGCCTCGTGGGCCAGACGTGTCTCGAGAGCGTCCCGTTCTTCGAGCGACGCAGTGAGGCGGGCGACCGATGCATGCATCATCGTCCCGAGGTGTCCGGGCGCCGGCACGACAATGGCTGCGGCTTCGGTGTCGCCGGCCGCAAGTGCTTCGGCCTGTTGCTCGATGGTGTGCAGCGTGGCGACGGCGTCGTTGAAGCCACGGGCTGCGACCGCTACCTCCCGTGCTCCGCGCAAGGGGAGTTGCTCATGGTGCACGTCGCCGTTCGAGACCGCGGCGGCGCGACGCTGCAACGCCTGCAACGGCCGAGCGATGGACCGAGCGATGAGCAGTGCGACGAGCGCCGCTATCGCGGTCACGGCGACGAGCGCGTTGAACTGGCGTTGATGGTCGGCCTGCGCCTGGTCGGTGAGGGCCGTCGCAGCCGCGGTGGCGGCCGCGAGCCGGTCGGTCAGATAGGTCTGGATGATGTCGCTGCGAATGAGCCCGCCTCGCAAGGCCGCAGCGATCTCGGGCTGCGTCGGGGGTTCCGAAGATGCCAGCTGTTGCGCGACGACGTTGCTGAACTCCCGGGGAGCGCCTTGCGCGTCGAGCCGGGTGGTGAATGACGAGCGTGTCTCTGGGTCGGTCTCGATGAGGCGCTGCAGCGCCAGTTGGTACGACTGGGTGGCCTTGGCCAGGTTGATCCGAGCAGCGGCTCGATCGGCGCTGCCGAGCAGGACCACGGTGAGCGTCGCCACCTCGGTGTCGGCGGCCTCGTAGAGGTCCGATGTGCGTTCCAGCTCGCTCACGGAGCGTTCGAGGGCCGTGGTCCCCACGACCGTGGATGGCAGGTCGGCAAGCAGGCGATGTGCAGCGTTGAGGTCGATCTTCCATTGGAGCTGGGACGGCGCGCGTAGCCGATAGAACACGTCGCGCAGGTCCAGCGGATCGATGGAGCCGCGGTCGAGTGCCTGCCGCACCTCGTAGAGGTCGGGGAGCAGACCGCTGTTCCGCAACTCGGCCACGGCCTCGTTGTCAGCATCGAGCGCGGCGCGAGCCTCGGCAACCTGGCGACGAACGGGGATCGCGGTGAGCTGTTCGATGATGTCGATGCTGATGCCGAGTCGAGCCGACCAGGCCATCATCTCTGACGGCAACTCTTCTTGCCTGAGCTTGCTGTTGGCACGATCCACCGCGATCGTGGAGGCCAGATGTGCTCGGACCCGTTCGGCAGTGGATCGGGTACTGCGATGGTGCGCGAGATTCGATCGCACCAATGCACCGAACGCGACGAGGGGCACCAGTGCGATCAGCAGCAGCCGGGTCCGAATGGTGGTGAGGGGCAGACGCGTCCCACGGGTCATCACGCGGACCCGTGGCGATGGTTGCCCGAGCGGAGTCCGCTCGCGGCCAACGAGGCGTCAGGGAACGTGGCCTCGAACGCGCCGGCGTCGAGTGGCCGGCTGATCAGATACCCCTGGAGGAGCTCGCAGCCGCGCTGGACCAGGAACGCCTGTTGTTCGATGGTCTCGACGCCTTCGGCGACGAGCTCGCATCCGAGGGAGTGACCCACGCTGATCACCAGATCCACGATGGAACGGTCCCTTTCTGCCTCGAGGTTGCTGACGAACGATCGATCGATCTTGAGACAATCGATCGGCAGCTGGCGGAGCTGGGCAATGGACGTATATCCCGTTCCGAAGTCGTCGATGGCGACGCGAATCCCGAGCGCGCGCAGTTGCGCCAGTTGCGCGGCGGCCAACGAGAGGTCGGTCAGCAGCACCGTTTCGGTCAACTCGACCGTCAACGCGGTGGGCGGGAGGCCGGCGTCGGACAACAACTCGACCACGTTGTCGACGAAGCCCGGCGAGAACAGCGTTCGCCCCGAGATGTTGGCCGACAGTCGGAGATCGGGGTATCGCTCCCTTCGCCACTGAGCGATCTGCTCTGCCGCCCGGGACATCACCGTCATGTCGAGCGCCACGATCAGATCGGACTCCTCGGCCACGGGGATGAAGTCATCGGGCGGGACCAACGTGCCATCGGGCTTTCGCCAGCGAACCAATGCTTCGACGCCGTGCAGCCCGTTGATGGCCGGTCGGCTGATGGGCTGGTAGTAGACGACCAGTTGATCGTCGTCCATGGCCTCGCGCAGCTCCCGGGCGATACGCAGGTTGCGATCGAGCTCGGCCCGGAGCGCCTCGCCGAACTCGATGGTCACGCTCCCACCGATGGACTTGGCTCGGTACAGGGCGAGATCGGCGCACTGGACCAGCGACGCGGCCGAGGCCCCCGGTGCCGAGACGGCGATGCCCGCGCTCGCCCCCAACTGCACCTGCTCCGCCAATGCCGCGATCGGCTCACGGATGGCGTCGATGACGGCCTTGGCCGTCCGTTCTGCGTGGTCGCAGGGCTTGTCGGCCATGTCGATCACCATCACGAACTCATCGCCACCGAATCGCGCGGAGACCGCAGCCGGAGGTGCTGAGCGGGTCAGTCGGTCGGCGACCACCCGGAGAACAGCATCGCCCGTGCCATGGCCGAAACCGTCGTTGGTCTGCTTGAACCCGTCGAGGTCGAAGAAGATCACCGCCACGGCGTCGCCGCGTTCGACACAACGCTCGAGGTGGTCGAGCAGGGCGCGACGGTTGAGGAGCCCCGTCAGGGCATCATGGCTCGCTTCGTGGGCGAGCCGCTTCTCGAGGGCGTCTCGTTCGCCGAGGGACAAGGTGAGGCGCGCCACCGAGGCGTGCATCATCGTGCCCAGATGCCCCGGTGCGGGCACGATGTCCCGGGCGGCGTTGGTGTTCCCGGCGGCGAGCGCTTCGGCTTGGCGTTCGATGGTGTGCAGGTTGGCGATGGCGTCGTTGAGGCCTGCGGTGGCCACGGCGACCTCGCGAGGGCCGCGGGTCGGGAGCGGCTCGAGTTGCAGGTCACCGGAGCTCAACAGCGCCGCCCGTGCTTCGAGGCGGCGAAGGGGTTTGGCGATCGATCGGGAGGCGAGCAGGGTGAGGATGCCGGTGAGCGCGGCGACGATCGCCACCTCGACCACCGTTTCGTTGAGTTCGACGTTCGTGCCCATCACCAATTCGCGTGAGGCGAGTTCCGCGTCACGGATGCGGGCCAGCAGGAACGTGTACAGCGCGTCGTCGCGTGACAGGCCGATGCGGAAGAGTTCGGCCACAGCGTCGATGGACGTCGATCCGCCGTGGGTGGCACTCTCGAGTTCAGCGGCGACGGCGTTGTCGAAATCGACCGTCCCGTCCGATCGATCAGCCGTCTCGGCCCATGGCAGCGTCGACGCGGCCAGGCCGGTCGCGCCCACCTCGAGGACAGCGGATTCGTAGCTCTCGGTGGCCCGCGCCAACGCCACCAGGGCGACGTCGTGGGCGACCGCAGAACTCTCCAGCCGATCCTGGTCATCGGTGGCGAAGCTGCCGAGGATGCGGTCGATGGCAATGGTGCTCATGTGCTGGAGCTGAGCCGACGACGCCACGTACAGGCGCGACGATGCGTCGAGCCGGGTCATCGTGGTGAGCATGTCGTCGGCACCCTGCACGGCGGTGACGACGGTGCGCTGCAACGCCCAGGCGGCGTCGATCTCCGATCGCCACAGATGGTCGAGTGGTTGCTTGAGGCCCTCGTAGAGCGCTCGGACGCTGTCGGGTGTCGCCGTGCCGTTGTCGATGAGGGCCCTTCCGGTCGCCAGATCAGCACGGTTCTGGGCCGTCAGCACCTTGGTGGTGATCTCGTTGGCGTCGGTGAGCGAGCGGTACCGGCTGACCTCCGTGGCAAGGTCGATGCCGAGGAACTCCCCGATCTGTGGTGCTTCGAGCCCGAACGCGCCACCCTGGACGGTCATCTGGGCGAAGCGGTACTCCCAGTTCAGGGAGCGGGTGGCCGCCAACGCCTCCTGGGCGGTGACGATGTGACCGTCGATCTGCGAGACGATCGACCGGACCTCGACGCGGGCGTTGTACTCGCGGCGGGCGAGCAGGCCATAGGCCAGCAGGGGGACCAGCATGATGAGCAGAAGCCGTGTCCGTGTCCGCGTGAGCGGGATGCGCGGGCCCGACATGAAGTGCACGTCCCTGGTTCGGCCGCCGACATGGGGGAGTTGAGGTCGTCAAACGACCCCTTGACCAGTCCTAGGACCAATTCTTGATCTGGTTCAGACCATCCTGGCGCACGGCTGCCGGAGTGGCAGGAGAAAATGATCAGGCCATGCGATAGCCGTGCGGTCGCCCGTTCGAGGGGCGAGGGGCCCGGCGATGGCGCCGCGGCATCGGCCGGCCGGCGAGCATCCACAGCAACACGACACCGGCCAGGTCGAGGAGATGCTGCGACTCGCTGAGCGTGCTCACCTGCCCATCGGCGATGTCGAGGATGGAGGTGACCACGATGCACCCACCCAGCGCCAACACCATGGGCAGCAACCCGAAGGCGCGCACCGGGCGCCACGCCGCGTAGGCGAGCCCGATGGCCATGGCCACCGTGAGCGACCCGATGTGCCGGGCGACGTGCACGCTGGCGCCGGGGTCTTCCCCGAGCACCAACGCCGGCAGGGCCAGGACCATCTGCGTGAGCGCCAACACGGCGAGCGCGTAGCGGACCCAGCTGAATCGTCCGGGAGACGGTGGATGCGCCTTGGCCATGATCCTGGCCGTGAGGTCCGGGATCGGCTCGGCGACGCGCACCCGCATCGATCGGTGGAGCGTCGCCAGATTGAACTGCTCGGCCTGGCAGCTACGACAGGTGTCGAGGTGCTCGTCGAGCGCTGATCGCTCCAGCCCATCGAGTTCACCATCGAGTCCGGCCGACATCAGTTCCAACGCGCGGGAACACTGCATGCCTTCTGGGTCGTTCGACGAGTCGAATCAGTTCCCAACACTTGGACCGTTGCCCCCGCCATCGGTTACGGGCCGCTTGCCCAACCCTGCGGGCCCTTGGTCACCTTGACCCGAGCACGCCCGAGCTGGAACTGTGGGCTCCGTGCGCGATGTGAACCGACTGGCCGCGGCCGCCCGCGATGGCGATCGCACTGCCCTCGAGCAATTCATCGCCGCAACCCAGGCCGATGTGTGGAAGTTCTGTGCCCGGATGATGGGCCGTGATCAGGCCGATGATCTGACGCAGGAGACCTATCTGCGGGCCATCGGCACTCTTCGATCGTTCCGCGGTGAATCGAGTGCCCGCACCTGGTTGCTGATCGTGGCCCGGAACACCTGCATCGATGCCATCCGACGCTCGACCCGCCGGCGCAGCCTGCTGGAGCGGCTCACCCGTCGGGCCGAGGCATCCGAGGCCGAGACCCAGCCCGATCACAGCGTCGAACTCGACGAGCTCATCGCGCAGCTGAGCCCAGAACGGCGGTTGGCGTTCGTCCTCACCCAGGTCGTGGGCCTCGCCTACGACGAGGCGGCCGAGGTGTGTGAGGTGCCCATCGGGACCATCCGCTCACGGGTGTCGCGAGCACGCCAAGACCTCCTGACCATGATGGACGGCGGATCCGGGGAGCTCGGGACCGTCAGCCAACTGCGCTGATCGGACACCGCGTCCGACGAGCGCATCGAGATGGCGTGGCGTGAGCCGACGGCCATCATCTACAACAGCGACATGGCATCTGCTGCGTCCCCGTCGTCCGTTCGCCTGCCCAGCGATCGCGTCGTGATCTTCCACAACCCCAACTGCGGTTCGTCCAACAACGCCGTGGCCATCGCCACCGAGCTCGGGGTCGACGCCGACGTCGTCGTCTATCAGAAGACCCCGCCCGATCGCGACACGCTCCGCTGGATCGCCGACCATCTCGAGGACCCCGTTGCCGACCTGGTTCGCAAGGACTCGTTGTTCGAGAAGCTGGGCCTGGCGGCCGACGACTACGTGACGGTCGACGCCGTGGTGGACATCATCTGTGAGCACAAGATGCTCATGCAGCGACCGATCGTGGTGAAGGGCGACGTGGCCCTCATCGGACGTCCCAAAGATCGCGTGCGGACCTTGTTGTCCTGACGCTGGTCGCTCTCTTCGCGTTCTCTGTCGTTTCTCTGACCATCGTGGTGCCCCGTTTTGGGTCCTTCGCGGGTCTGTGGCCTCACGCGGCGCCAGCGCGGCCGAAGAGGTCGATCGAGGGCGACCGATGGAGGGCTCATGCGTTGGTTCTGGAATCTTCGGCTGGCAACGAAGCTGACTGCGGTGGCGGCGGGATGTTCGCTGTTGTTCGTGGCCTTCGGGGTCTTGACCCTGACCACGATCAACGACGTCCGCATCGGTGGTGACCGCTATCAGCGCATCTCCGTCGCCACCGAGCTCGTGGCCGATGTTCTCCCCCCGCCCATGTACCTCGTCGAAGCCAACATGGTGGCGCTGGAGTTGATCGGTCCGGCTCGCTCCGGTGATGCCGAGGCAGTGGCGACGTTCACCGATCGCCTCGCCACCCTGCAGCAGGAGTACGACACCCGCACCCAACGATGGGCCGAGGGGCTCGAAGCAGGACCGATGCGCACCGCGCTGCTCGAGACGTCGGCGGTACCGGCCCGACAGTTCTTCGATCTCGTCAACGGGACGTACCTGCCCGCGGTTCGCGAGGGCCGCTTCGATGATGCACAGGCCACCGTCTTGGGCCCCATGCAGGAGGCCTACGACGCCCACCGTGCTGCCATCGACGAAGTCGTCCGGCTGGCCAATGCCGATCTCTCGGCGAAGCTGTCGTCGGCCAGCGACGTTGTCGACGACAGGCGCCGCGTGTTGTTGATCGGGTTGTTCGCCGTGATCGCCGCGATGTTCGCGTCGGGGCTGCTGGTGGGTCGGCGCATGGCCCGACCGGTCGAGCAGGTCCGTGACGTCCTCCTGCGGGTCGCCGAGGGGGACCTCACCGGCCGCGCCGAGGTCTCGAGCTCTGATGAGGTGGGCGACATGGCGGGAGCCCTGAACACGACGCTCGATCGACTCGGCACGGTGTTCCGGGAACTGTCGTTGCGTGCTGACGCATTGAGCTCCTCGTCCACGCAGCTGACGACGGTGGCCACCGACCTGACCGCGTCGGCGGAGAATCTCAGCGACGAGGTCGCCCACGTGACGTCGTCGGCCGAGGCGGTGTCCAACAACGTGCAGATGGTGGCGGCCGGAGCCGAGGAGATGACGGCGTCGATCAGCGAGATCGCCGGGAACGCCGCGTCAGCGGTGGCGGTGTCGTCCCATGCCGTGGAGACCGCTCGCCAGACCACGGCGGCCGTCGAGGACCTGAGCCGTTGCGCAACCGAGATCCATGCGGTGGTCACCACGATCCGCTCGATTGCCGAGCAGACCAACCTGCTGGCTCTCAACGCGACGATCGAAGCCGCTCGCGCCGGGGAAGCCGGCCGTGGATTCGCGGTCGTCGCCAAGGAGGTCAAGGACCTCGCCGGTGGTACCGCCGTGGCCACGGGCGCTATCACCGGTCAGGTGGCGTCCATCCAGAGCGGCGTGGACGAGGTGATGCGGTCTATCGGCGAACTGGTCGAGGTGATCTCCCGCGTCGACGAGACGCAGACGCTCATCGCCGCGGCCGTCGAGGAGCAGAGCGCAACCACCAACGAGATGAGTCGTGGTGTCGGCATCGCTGCACACGCCACGGACTCCATCGTGGCCAACCTCGGTCAGGTCTCGCAGGTCTCGCGCGACGCGTCCGAGGGGGCCGGTCGAACCGGTCAAGCCGCGGTGGAGCTGAACGATCTGGCATCTCGCTTGCGGGAGATGGTCTCGGCGTTCCGGGTGTGACCTTGCTGGGTTGCGCGGCCGGGCGTGTCGGTTGGTGGAGCAGACCGGCTGGTTCAGAAGAGCAGACGGCTCAGTAGAACGGACGATCTCGTCGGGCCGACACGGGCCGAGCCCACCAACGGCCGGAGAAGCGCCAGGCCGGAACCTTTCGGGTGTTGCCGGCGATGACGACCGGTCGCGGCCAGGCCAGTTCGATCGCGGCGGCGATGGCCGCGGCCTCTTCGTCCGTCGGTGCCGGGGTGATCGACGACAGGTGCACGATGGGCTCGCTCACAACGGCATGTTCCCATGCTTGCGGCGCGGCAACTCTTCGCGTTTGGTCTTGAGCAGGTCGAGCCCGGCGATGAGCTTGATGCGTGTCTCGGCCGGATCGATCACGTCGTCGACGTAGCCGCGCTCGGCCGCCTCGTACGGGTTGGCGTGCTTCTCGTTGTATTCGGCGATGAGTTCGGTACGCCGGGCCACCGGGTCGCCGGCCGCGGCGATCTGCCGGCGGTAGACGATCTCGACGGCGCCTTCGGCACCCATGACCGCCAGCTCGGCGGTCGGCCAGGCGTAGGAGAGGTCGGCACCGATCGACTTGGAGTCCATGACCACGTAGGCGCCGCCGTAGGCCTTGCGGGTGATGACCTGGATGCGGGGCACGGTCGCCTCGCAGTAGGCGTAGAGCAGCTTGGCGCCGTGGCGGATGATGCCGCCGTACTCCTGATCGACACCGGGCAGGAAGCCGGGCACATCCACGAAGGTGATGAGCGGGATGTTGAACGCATCGCAGCTGCGCACGAACCGGGCGGCCTTCTCGGCGGACTCGATGTCGAGCACGCCGGCGAGTACCGCAGGTTGGTTGCCGACCACGCCGACCGGCTGGCCGTTGAGGCGGGAGAAACCGCACACGATGGACTTGGCCCAGTGGGGGAAGTACTCGAAGAAGTCACCGTCGTCCATGACCGCGGCGATGACCTTCTTCATGTCGTAGGGCATGTTGCGGCTCTCGGGCATGATGTCGCGCAGCTCGGGGCACAAACGGGTGGGATCGTCGGACACCTCAGCGGCCGGCGGATCTTCCAGGTTGTTCGACGGCAGGAACGACAGCAGGTACTTCACGTCGTCGAGGCACGACTTCTCGTCGCTGGACACGAACGTGGCCACGCCGGACTTGGACGCGTGGCTCATGGCGCCGCCGAGCTCCTCCAAGGTGACCTCTTCGCCGGTCACCGTCTTCACCACGTCGGGCCCGGTGATGAACATGTGGCTGGACTCGCGCACCATGAAGATGAAGTCGGTCATGGCCGGCGAGTACACGGCGCCGCCAGCGCACGGCCCGAGGATCACCGAGATCTGCGGGATGACTCCCGACGAGAGCACGTTGCGGTAGAAGATGCCGCCGTAGCTGGCCAGCGACACGACGCCCTCTTGGATGCGGGCGCCGGCACCGTCGTTGAGGCCGATGACCGGTGCCCCCACTTTGAGCGCCATGTCCATGAGCTTGTGGATCTTCTCGGCGAACACCTCACCCAGTGCTCCACCGAAAACGGTGAAGTCCTGGCTGAACACGAACACCTTGCGACCGTCGATGGTGCCCCAACCGGTGATGACGCCGTCGGTGTAGGGGCGCTCGTCGAGGGCGTCACCGGCGCGATGGCGGGCCAACAGGTCGAGCTCGTTGAAGCTGCCCTCGTCGAGGAGGTAGTCGACGCGCTCACGGGCCAGAAGCTTGCCCTTGGCGTGCTGGCGCTCCACGGCCCGGTCGTTTCCGGCGTGGTAGGCCGCCTCCTTGCGAGCTCGAAGGTCATCCAGCTTGGCCTGCATGGGGTTGGCGCTCTCGGTCACGGCTGCACACCGTACTGGCCAGGCCCTCCAGTCTCCATGTGCAACGCGGTCGGGCGCGGCCTGGCGCGTCAGAGCGGCTCGAGCGCGAACACGACGGTGACGGTCACGTCGACCGATTCGCTCCCGGCGATGACGGGCATGGCGGTCGCCTTGGCGGACATGAGCCGGCCCATGGGCGGGCCGGAGCGATCGGCGCCTTCTTCGATGCGAAGCACCTTGCCCAGGCGGGTTCCTGCTGCGGTGGCGAGCTGCCATGCTCGGCCCTTGGCGTCGGACATGGCCATCTCTCTCGCCGCGATCATCAGATGGGCGGGATCGGCGATGGCGAACCCCACGTTGCGGATGCGCAGGGCGTCGCCTACTGCTGTCGCCGCGGCATCGAGCACCGCGCCGGCCTGTGGCGGGGTGCGGATGACCACGGCCAGCTCCGAGGTGGCCACATAACCGGTGATGCGTTCGGTCTGGGCTGGATACACATTGGGATCGTGAGCGGGGTAGAGCGCGATCGATGTGGTCGTGGCATCGGCTGCGTCAACTCCAGTTGACGCCAAGGCCTCGAGCAGGACGCGCGTCGAGCGCGATGCCTCGCCCATGGCATCGGCGGCCGTGGGTCGCGTGATCTCCACGGCCAAGTTGGCGGTCATCAGGTCGGCGGGAGCGGTGACCGAGCCGATCCCGACCACGCGCACGGTGGGTGGCCGGTCGGGGCGTGGGGGCGGGGGTGGTCGATCCATCGACACAGTCTCGCTCAGGGCGCGGCGTCGGTGTCACCGACGCGATGCGCCACGATCACCTCATCGCGATCGAAGTCGAGCACGAAGGCACCGGATCGGATGAGATCGTCGTAGATGGCACGGTCGTCGGGCCCGACCTTGGTGAGGTCGAGGATGAGCCAATCCACGTTCGTCGTCGGATGCGGGTCCTCGCCGGCGATTCCCCAGTTCAGGACGCGCCAGGGGTTGGGATAGGTGTAGATGTGCTTGCGATGCGTGAGGTGCGGCACGAGGTTCCACGTGGCGGCCACGCCGTCGCGATCTCCGAGAACGTCGATGGCAGTGTCGAGCACAGCATTGCGCGCGCTCGGTCTGGGCCAGAAGCCTTCGTCGTAATGGCGGCCGATGGGGGAGATGCCGTTGGTGCGAGATGCCATCAACGCGGTCACGATGATGAGGCAACCCAACACGGTTCGGATGTGTCGGGGCCTGACGCGTGACACGCCTTCGACCATGGCCAGGGCGGCCGCGGTGAGCGGCACCGCCACATAGTGATAGCGCGGGTCGATCACGAAGTAGGCGGTCGACAGCATCGAGATCATCGCCTGGGGTAAGCCGATGAGCAGTGGCAGCGGAGAGAGCGCGCCGGTGAAGCCGAACGGTTCGTTGATGCGGTTGGCGTATCCGAGGGCGTTGTTGTCGTCGAGTCGTTCCAGCACCAGGTCGGGGTGCTTCAACGAGTTGATCGCCACCTCGGATGAGGACTCACCCAGCTCGCCGTAGAACGTCCCCGCGTGCGTGCCGTGTCCGGTGATGTGTGGCATGAGCACCATCGACATCAGCACGAACCAGGCCGCACCGAGGCCGATGGTGATGATGGCGCGACGACGCTGGCGCCAGAACAACATCACGACGCCGAGCATCATCACCGCGAGGCCGACGTCCTCCTTCCAGCACAGCGCGATGACCACGCACACCCAGTACCAACGCCAACGACCGTTCGACGCGAACCAGTACGCGGCGATGATCCACACGATGGCCATCACCTCGGGGTGGAACGTCTCCCACACCAGCCATTGGGTCGATGGGTGAGCGAGCCAGGCCACGGCGAACGGCACGGCATGCCAACTCGAGCGCATCCGATCTCGCCCGATGAGGAAGAGCAGCACGGCCGGTACGGCGAGGCTCACCACCTGTACCAAGTTGATGAATTGCGCGCCGGCGCCCAACCAGTAGAACGGCGCGAACAGCCAGTAAGCGAACGTGGTGTGATGGCCGAGTGCCGGCATGCCGCGCACCGTCAAGAACCCGTGACCTTCGTGGGTCATCAGCCAGATGGCTTGATCGTGGATGCCGAGATCGAAGTCGAACGTGGCGTAGCGGGCGTGACGCAGGTAGATCAACCGGCCGAACACCCCGATCCAGACCGCGGCGAAGGCGAGCACCGTGGCGAGCGCTGGGTCGCGTCGCCGCTGGGCTCCTCGCTTCACCGACAGCACTGCACCTTGCGACGGCTCTGTACCTTGCGATCCGTCGTCGAGGTCCGACCGCAACAGCCCATATCGCACGAGCGGTGCAAGGAAGCTGGCGGTCCGAGGCCGCAGTGGTTCATCGACGGCCGTGCCCATCGGGCCAGAGCATGGCACGGGCGGGGGGTCGACTCCTGTTCGAGTCGACCCCCCGCCCGGAGCGCAGGGTGTGTCTGCTGCTCGGCGCAGCGTCAGTTCATGTCAGGAGTTGGAGCCGATCATGGCCGTCAGCTCGGTGACCATGCCTTCGATCTCGTGCGCCCGGGTCTGGGCGGTGCCGATCGAGGCGGCGGTGGACTGGCTGTTGCGGACCACACTGCTGGTGAGATTGGCGATGGAGCCGGTGCCGCTGGCCACCACATCCACCGAGTGGGTGATCTCACTGGTGACGGCGCTCTGTTCCTCGACGGCCGCGGCGATGGTGGTCTGGATGCCGCTGATCTGAGCGATCGTCTCGTTCACCTTGTCGATGGCGTGCACGGCACTTTGCGAGTCGGTGCGGATGGCGTTGATCTTCTCGCGGATCTCCTCGGTGGCCCGGGCCGATTCCTCGGCCAGGTTCTTCACCTCGGAGGCGACCACGGCGAAGCCCTTGCCGGCATCGCCGGCCCGAGCGGCCTCGATGGTGGCGTTGAGGGCGAGCAGGTTGGTCTCCTCGGCGATGCCGGCGATGAGCTCGACCACGCGGCCGATCTCCTCGCTGGACGCCGCCAACTTGTGCATCACGGTGGTGGCTTCGGTGGAGACGTACACCGCGTCGTTGGCCACGCCAGAGGCCAGCTGGGCCTGCGAGGCGATCTCGTGGATCGAGGCGCTCAGCTCCTCGACGGCGGCGGCGACGCTGTGGGCCTGCGAGCCGATCTCGTTGGTGGTGACCGACACCCGCTCGGCTTCGCCGGTGACTTCCATGGCCTCGGCCGAGACCTGGGTCGACACGGTGGCCAGCTCGAGGGCGGCGGGTCCGAGGCGATCGGACATCGAGCGGAGTCCGTCGGTGATCTTCTTGCTGCTGCGGTTGATCATCATCCACATTCCGGCGATGGCGCCGGCGAGGATGACGATGATCGCGGTCAGCACCGTCGTTCTTGCGGAGTTCGCTGAATCGAGCGCGTCCTTGCCGACTTGGTCGATCTGATCGCTCAGGTTCCCGAGACTGGTCTCGAGCTCTTCGAAGTCGCTCTCGAACTGGGTGAGCGTCGCGGCCTGCTCCTCATCGCTGAGGTTGCCGGCGACGATCTTGGACGCGTCTGCAAGGTACTGCTCGAGAGTGGGTTTGACGGCGTCGAGGGCCGAGGCGGTACCGGCGCTGAGGTTCTCGATGCCGCTGTTGAGGAGGTTCTCTCGAAAGGCAGTCTGGGCGTCCGCTAGATCGGCTTGGACCGCCTGCAGTTCGGCGTCGTCTTTGGCGAGCAGCGCTCCGCGCACGATGCCCACCGTTCCGTCGTGGTACATGTCGCCGAGGTCGGCGTGGTGGCGTACCTCCGCAGCGCGTTGCACCTCCGAGGTGTGCGAGGCGATGGTTCGGGCTCCCCAGAGACCGATCAGGCCGACCACGCTGGCGGCGGCAATGGCGACGATCAACTGGGTCCGCAGCTGCTGCGGGATGGTGCGAGTCGTTGCAGGCATGCACGCTTCGTCGGCACGCCAATCGTGGAACTGAGGCACCTCGTTCATTTCTTACGGCTAGCTGACCGAGGGGAGAATTCCGCTGAACGATGTCCGGAATATCGCGACAGGGACACGTCATATTGGCGTTCGACGGCCGTCGGAGGTGGGCCACGATGTCCGACCCCACCTGCGACAATGGCCGAGATGCCCCTGCCGTTCCCGGTCCCGCTGAGTCCCATGCTGGCGAAGTCCAGCGATCATCTCCCCGACGGCGAGGGATGGCTTTTCGAACCAAAATGGGATGGGTTCCGTTGCATCGTCGAGCGCGACGGGAACGAGGTGAACCTCTCGAGCCGCAACGGCCGCTCGCTCTCGCGCTACTTCCCCGAGATGGTGGGAGGGGCGCTCGCTGCTCTGCCGCCGGGCGCGGTCGTCGACGGCGAGTTGGTGGTGCCCCGACTCGATCGGCCCGGCCTCGACTTCGATGCGCTGTCCCAGCGCATCCATCCGGCGGCCAGTCGTGTGAACCGCCTCGCCGCCGAGACGCCGTCATTGTTCGTGGCCTTCGATCTGTTGGCCCGCGATGGCGAGTCGTTCCTCGCCCGCCCGTTCCGTGACCGGCGCGCCGCGCTGGAGGACCTGACGCCGCGATCGGAGCCGCTGACCACGCGGGTGGCGCTCACGCCGCTCACCGACGATGTGGCAGTCGCGGCGCGCTGGTTCACCCAGTTCGAAGGAGCGGGGCTCGACGGCATCGTGGCCAAGCGAGCCGATGGCCCCTACACACCAGGTGAGCGCACGATGATCAAGGTCAAGCACGAGCGCAGCGCCGACTGTGTGGTGGCCGGCTATCGCGTGCACAAGGACGGCAGGGGCGTGGGTTCGCTGTTGCTCGGTCTGTTCGACGCAGCCGGCGTACTCCATCATGTCGGCGTGGCGTCCAGCTTCACGGCCAAACGTCGCGCCGCGCTGCTCGAAGAGTTGGCGGCGCTGGTCCCCACCGATCTGAACGATCACCCGTGGCGCGACTGGGCCATGGCGTCAGCCCACGAGACGGCACGACTTCCCGGTGGCCAGAGCCGATGGACCGGCGACAAGGACCTCAGCTTCGTCGCCCTCCGACCGGAGCTGGTGGCCGAGGTGCGCTTCAGCCAGTTGCAGGGCGATCGATTCCGTCACGGAGCATCGCTCGTTCGTTGGCGTCCCGATCGCGAGCCGAGCAGCTGCACCTATGAGCAACTCGAGGTGGCGACACCGGTGGAGCTGGCGGAGTTGCTGCGGGCGTGACGCGCAAGTCGAATTGCGCTTGACTGCGCAGATGCCAGACACGCCCGAACACGACCCTTGGGAGAGCGCCGTCGCCGAGGTCACCGCGCTGTCGGACATCTACGAGCGGGACCTCATTGCCAACGACGTCGCCGCAATGGATGCCGTCTTCTGGGCCGACGAGCGCGTGCTCCGCTTCGGCATCGCCGAGATCCAATACGGCTACGACGAGATCGCCACGTGGCGAGCTGCCTCGCCAGGGGTGCCTCGCGATCGGGTCGTGACACACCGCTCGGTGCAGGCGTTCAGTGATGACGTCGTGGCGGTGGACATCGTGTTCCGCAATGGCGACGCACCGGGCGTCGGTCGTCAGTCGCAGCTGTGGGTGCGACTCGATGTCGGCTGGCGCATCGTGCGGGCCCACGTGTCGATGATGTAACCGGGATCGGCCGCTCACGACAGATGGCGGTCAGCAATACGGCAGCGCCACGACAGCAAGTGCTCCCGGGTCCGAAACATTGCAGGCATAGCAGCGAAACACCTGCTCTCTACGGTCCACAGCCATGTATACAGACCCGCGTGCAGCCCGGCCCGCGTCCGCTCAGTCGGTGGCCGGGCGCGCTGCCCCGGCGTCGGGCGGCTTGCGCGGCGACGAGACCTATCGCACGCTCAAGACCCGACTGTTGCTCGGTGAGTATCCACTCAACGTTCGCCTCGGTGAGGAGCGCCTCGCCGCTTCGATGACCGTGTCGCGCACGCCGGTGCGAGAGGCACTCAAGCGTCTCCACGCCGAAGGGCTGCTGGAGCGGCGAGACGACGGTGGGTACCAACCGGCGGTGCCCGAGGTGACCGTGATGCGTCATCTCTACGAAGTCCGCGCCGGGCTCGAACTGCTCTGCCTGCAACGGCCGAGCCGCAATGGGTCTCGCCATGATCCTGCCGTGCTGGAGCCGCTGCGCGATCAGTGGCGTCAGTTGGTGACCGATCCCCCCGCCGCCGATCCCGGCTTCGTCATGCTGGACGAGTCCTTCCACATCACGTTGGCCACCGCCGCAGGCAATCCGGTCGCCGTGGACCTGCTCAGGCAGGTCAACGATCGGATCCGTTTGGTGCGGATGCTCGATTTCCTCTCGCACGAACGCATCGTCGCCACCATCGATGAACACCTCGGGCTGGTCGAGCTGGTGCTGTCAGGCGATGCGGTCGGTGCCGAAGCGGCCTTCAGCAGCCATCTGCAGGTCTCCATGACCGTCGTCGAAGAGCGTGTCCAGCAGGCCATCGCCCGCATGATCACCGGAGGCAGCCGATGAACCCATCGCTCGATGCAACTCGAGTTGACACCGCGCCGAGCCGTGGGGCTGTGGACCGCTCCGTGCATCTGTTGCGTGCGCACGGCATCGTGAAGCGCTTCGGCGCCTTGGCCGCCAACGATGGCGCCGGCCTCACCGTCGGGCACGGCGAAGTGCACTCGCTGCTCGGTGAGAACGGCGCCGGCAAGTCGACGCTCATGAAGGTCCTCTACGGCGTGTACGCGCCCGACGAGGGCGAGATCCACATCGACGGGGCGCCGGTGACCATCACCTCATCGGCCGACGCTCGCCGCAACGGGATCGGCATGGTGTTCCAGGATCTGCGATTGGTGCCGGCGCTCACCGTGGTCGAGAACATGGCCCTCGCCTTGCCCCTCGCGGGGCTCCGGCTCGACCGGCGGGCGTTGTCGCGCCGCATCCGGGAAGCGTCGGAGCAATTCGGATTGACGGTGCATCCCGACGCAACGGTTCGCGATCTGTCGATCGGCGAGCGGCAGCGGGTGGAGATCGTCAAGGTCCTTCTGGCTGGGGCTCGCCTGATCATCCTCGACGAGCCCACCAGCGTGCTCGCCCCCCAGGAGGTCGATCAGCTCTTCGAAGGTCTTCGAGCCCTGCGGGCCGAGGGACGTTCGGTGGCGGTCATCACCCACAAGCTCACCGAGTCGCGAGCCATCAGCGACAAGGTCTCGGTGCTGCGGGCCGGCAAGCTGGTGATCGACGCCGTCGACCCCCGGACGGTCACCGACGACGAACTGGTCGAGGCGATGGTCGGTCGCAAGGTGCAGCCACTGTCGGTTCCCCGCTCGCCGGCGCGCCCCGCGGTGGCGCTGTCCCTGAAGGGCATCACCGTTCGTGATCCGCGTCGAGGGCTGTTGCTCAAGAACGTCGACCTCGAGGTGCGGGCCGGCGAGTTGCTCGGCATCGCTGGCGTGGCGGGCAACGGCCAGCTCCCGCTGTACGAAGTGGCCATGGGCTTGCAGCAGCCCACCGAAGGAACGCTCACCATCGCCGGTCGAGCCATGCCCAGACCATCGGCCCGCAAGGCGCTGGCCGCCGGAGCGAAGGGGATCTGCGAAGACCCCGTGCGCGATGCGGTGGTGCCGGGGCTGTCGGTGTTGCAGCACATCGCGCTCGACGTGCTGCACACCAGCCGCAAGCGTTTCGGCATCGACTGGAGCGCGGTGCGACGTCATCTCCACGAACGAGACGAACACTGTGGCTTGCGCACGGCGGCGCCCGACCGAACGCTGGGCGCGCTGTCGGGCGGCAACATCCAACGGGTCATGTTGGTGCGGGCCCTGGGCTCACCGGCCGAGCTGATCGTGGCGGCCTATCCGAGCCGCGGCCTCGACGTCCTCACCACACGACGGACGCAAGAGTTGTTGCTGCAACGCCGAGCCGAGGGTTCCGGAGTCCTGCTCATCAGCGAAGACCTCGACGAACTGTTCGAGTTGTCCGATCGCATCGCCGTGATGCACGCCGGCGAAGTTGTGGGCATCGTCGATCCGGCGACGGCCGATCGCTACACCGTCGGTCGACTGATGCTCGGGGCCGACGAAACCGCCGACGATGGCGAAGAGGCCGTGGCATGAGCACATCGGTGATCGACCCTGGGCTCGCGGTGGTGGAGGAACGCAAGCCACCGGTCATGACCGCGTTCCGATCAGCGTTGCCATCGCTGATGGCGGTGCTGGCGGCGTTCGTGCTGTTCGCCGTGTTCATCCTCGTCAAGGGGGTCAACCCGCTCACCGCCTATCACGACATGTTCACCGCCACGCTCACCGAGCCGACGGCGTTGGGGGACATCGCCATTCGGGCGACGCCGATCGTTCTGGCGGCACTGGCCGTGACCGTTCCCGCTCGGGCCGGACTCATCAACGTCGGCGGCGAAGGCCAGCTGATGATGGGCGGTCTCGGAGCGATGGCGGTGTCGTTGGCGTTGGGCGGCAACGCCAACGGCCCGCTCACCTTGGTGCTCATGGCGCTCGCCGGCATGGCCGCCGGCGCCATCTGGGCAGCGTTTGCCGCGGTGTTGCGCTTGGTCGTCGGCATCAGCGAGTCGGTCACGACCCTGTTGCTCAACTACATCGCGCTCGACCTGTTGCTCTTCCTCATCTACGACCCGTGGAAGGACCTGAAGGGCTCCGGTCAGCCGGCCACCGAGCCGTTGCATGCCACCGAGCGACTCCCCATCATCGGCGACGGCCGCGTGCATCTCGGCGTGGGCATAGCGCTGGTGGCAGCCGTCGTGTTGTGGGCACTGCTGTCCCGGACCGCCTGGGGCTTTCGTATCCGTGTCGTCGGTGGCAACTCGGAGGCGGCTCGTCGCAGCGGGCTCCCGGTTGGTCCGCTGCTCATCAGTGCCATGGCGGTCGGCGGGGCGATGGCGGGGCTGGGTGGGTTCGTGCAACTCGCCGGTGTCGAGTTCAAGCTGCGCCAAGGCTTCTTGGCCACCTACGGGTACATCGGCTTCCTCGCTTCGTGGCTCGGTCGGCATCGCCCCTTGCTCGTGGTGGTCTCTGGAACGGCGTTGGCGGCCATCGCCATCGGCGGCAACTCGCTGCAGATCGACTCCGGGCTCCCTGCCGCCAGCGTGAACGTGTTGATGGCGTTGCTGCTCTTGTCCTTCTTCTGGGTGGGCAAGCGTCGGACGGTGACGTCGTGACCGAGAACCGTGTGTCAATGCATATTGACGCTGTGATCGATGTCGACTCGAGCGAGAGGAGCAACCGATGCTGCTGACCGAGGTCTTGGCCGGCGGTGTCCTCGGCGGCACCCCCATCCTCTATGCCGGTCTGGGCGAGGCGATGTCCGAGCGTGCGGGCGTGGTGAACCTCGGTACCGAGGGTTGCATGCTCGGAGGCGCACTGGCGGGCTACGCAGTTTCGTCAGAAGCCGGCAACGTCTGGGTAGGCGTGGTGGCCGGTGGGCTCGCTGGAGCGATGCTCGCCGCGCTGCACGCAGTGTTCGTCATCAAACGCGGCTCGAACCAGTTGGCCACCGGTCTCGTGGTGCTCTTCCTGGGGCTCGGTCTCACCTCGATGTTCGGCGTCGACTACGTGCAAGCGCTGGCGCCGGCGTTCGATGTGTGGGAGGTGCCGCTTTTGCACGACATCCCGGGAATCGGCACGATCTTGTTCGAACACGATCCGCTCGTCTATCTGTCCTTCGCACTGGTACCGATCGTGTGGTGGGTGATCCACCGCAGTCGATGGGGCGTGCTGTTGCGAGCCGCCGGTGAGCGCAGCGAAGTGCTCGACACACTCGGTCACCCCGTGGAGGTCATCCGCATGGCCGCGGTGACCGTCGGCGGCGCCTTGGCCGGGCTCGGCGGCGCACATCTCTCGACGGCCTACACCAAGCAATGGTTCGAGAACATGGTGCAAGGGCGCGGCTTCGTGGCCGTGGCCGTCGTCATGTTCGCCGCCCGCCATCCAGTCAAGATCGCCGGTGGCGCCTATCTGTTCGGCGCCGCGCTCGCTCTGTCACCTGCCCTGCAGGCTCGGGGCTGGTCGGTCAATCAGTTCGCACTCGACGCCATCCCCTATGCGGTGACGTTGCTGGTGCTCATCATCCTCGGACGACGCGGCGCGGCGGCCGTCCCTGAGGAGCTCTCGAAGGTGTTCGACACCGCTCGGAGCTGAACCGGTGCGGCCCTTGGGTCGCCATCTCCACGACAAACAGCCACTCGGCACCAACTGTCCCATCGCCATCCGGCACCAACCACCAGCGTTCCAATTCGACCCCAGGAGGGTTCCCCCATGTCCAAATTCCGGCGTTCTGCAACCTTGGCCGTTGCAGGGCTCATGCTCCTGGCGGCGTGCGGCGATGACTCCTCGTCATCGTCGAGCGCCACCACCGCTGCCGCCAGCGGTGCCACCACTGCTGCGACCGCAGCCAGCGGCACCGGTCCCGGCGCCGGCTCCACCAAGGTCGGTTTCATCTTCGTCGGACCCAAGGACGACTACGGCTACAACCAGGCCGCGTATGAAGGCAGCCAGGCCGTAGGCAAGGCCCACCCTGATCTCGAAGTGCTCACGGCCGAGAACGTGCCCGAGGATGACAGCGCCACCGCGGTGATGGAGTCGATGATCGCCAAGGGCGCCAAGATCATCTTCGCCACCTCCTACGGCCATCTCGATCCGGCGCTGAAGGTTGCCGCGGCTCATCCCGACGTCGCTGTCGTCCAGCAGGGCAACTTCATCCAAGACGCCATCGGCCCGAACGTGGGCACGTACTTCGGAACGGTGTACGAGCCGGTGTACCTCGCCGGCATCGCCGCTGGGAAGGCCACCAAGACCAACAAGCTCGGCTACGTCTACGCCTTCCCCATCCCGCAGACGATCGCCAACATCAACGCTTTCCAACTCGGCGCCCAGTCGGTGAACCCGAAAGCTGAGACGCTGGTGGTCAACACCTCGAACTGGTGCGATCCGGCCAAGCAGGCCGATGCGGCCAAGAGCCTCATCAGCCAAGGCGTGGATGTGATCACCCAGCACCAGGACTGCACGGCCACCATCACCAAGGCCGCCGAGGCCGCTGGCATCATGGTGGTCGGCTACCACGCTGATGCAAGTTCGCTTGCCCCGAAGGGCTGGGTGACCGGTTCGGAATGGGACTGGGCAGCGCTGTACAACGAGATCGTCGACACCGCGCTCGCCGGCAAGTTCACCGGATCCAAGTTCAACGCCAACTACCGAGTCGGCTTCAAGGATGGGGCGAACCCGTTCGTGCAGTCGAAGTTCGGCTCGATGGTGGACGCCGACACCCAGAAGCTCATCGCCGACAAGCTGGCAGTGATCTCCAAGGACGGCTCGCCCTTCACCGGTCCGGTGATGGCGCAGGACGGTAGCGAGATGTTCCCCGCCGGTACTCCCGACTACGCCACCGTCGAGGCCAAGAACACGGCTTTCGTCAAGGGAGTCATCGGGAGCATTCCCAAGAGCTGATCGTCCAGCGCCGATGCTGCGGCGCTGAGCGTTCATCTCTTCGCAGTCGATCGGGTCGGGCTCTGCTGGTGCGGCGAGCCCGACCCGACCGTCAATCATCATTGACACACCCGAGAGATCCCGGCGGTCATGACATTCGTTGCCGAAACCACGCCCTATCCCTATCCCTTCGACGGTGATCTCACCACTGGTGCAACGGCCCTCATCGTCTGCGGGGCCCAGACGGCTCTTGTCGCGGCATCCACTGAAGCGAGCTCGGTGATGAGCCGGATCGTCGAGGTGGCCGCGGCCATGGAGCAACTCGGCTGCCCGATGTTCTCGGTGTCGGTCACCGGTCAACGTGGACTGCTGGCCGACCCCGGGGAACCGGTTCTGTCCCTCGGCGGCGCGGTGCTCGCCGCTGGTTGGGACGGTTGCTACGGCTCCGATCTCGAGCATCGGCTCCGAGCCCGACGAATCGCGAGGGTCGCGTTGTGCGGCTTCGCATCGGAGTTGACCGTCGACTCCACCATCCGCACGCTCAACGATCGCGGTTTCGAGTGTCTCGTGCTCACCGATCTGTGCGCACCGATCGACCCGGCCCTCGGTGCCCGGGCTCTGGCCAGCGTGACCATGTCGGGCGGCATCTTCGGCGCACTCGGCACCAGCACCGCGTTGCTCGACGCGATGCGCAACCCGCTTTCGTGAGCACCCCAACCTGCTCGTCCTCTTCGAACCCTGGAGCTGAACCATGACCCGTACCGTGGCCGCTGATCCCTACGTCTGGCCCTACGACGGAACCATCGATCCGTCCCACACCGCGCTCATCTGCATCGACTGGCAGATCGACTTCTGCGGACCAGGCGGATACGTCGACACCATGGGCTACGACCTCAACCTCACTCGTGCCGGTCTCGAACCGACGGCGAAGGTGCTCGACGCGGTGCGTGCCGATGGATGGATGGTCATCCACACCCGTGAAGGCCATCGCCCTGATCTGTCCGACTGTCCGCCCAACAAGCTGTGGCGTTCCAAGAACATCGGAGCTGGCATCGGCGACGCGGGGCCGTGCGGTCGGATCCTGGTGCGGGGAGAGCCGGGTTGGGACATCGTCGACGAGGTGAAGCCGCTCCCCGGTGAGGTCATCATCGACAAGCCCGGCAAGGGCGCGTTCTATGCGACCGACCTCGACCTGGTGCTGCGTCGGGCGGGGATCACCCACATCGTGTTGACCGGCATCACCACCGACGTGTGCGTGCACACCACCATGCGGGAGGCCAACGATCGGGGCTACGAGTGCTTGCTGCTCAGCGATTGCACCGGGGCCACCGACTACGGCAACTACGAGGCCGCGCTCAAGATGGTGACGATGCAAGGCGGCGTGTTCGGAGCGGTGGCCCCGTCGTCGGCACTGTTGTCGGCGTTGTCGGCATGACGTCGGCCGTGGAGACCACGGCATCGAGTGCCATTGCGGCGACGGTCAACGGCCTACGTGCCCTCGATGACGATGCGGTGCTGGTCGGCCCGCCGTTCATGCACCTTGTCGATTCGGCGGGCGACGGTCCGTTGTCGGGCTTGGCCATCGCGGTGAAGGACAACATCGACGTGGCCGGCGTGCCGACCACCGCAGCGTGTCCGAGCCGGAGTCACGTGCCCAGCGTCAACGCAGATTGCATCGACCGGCTCTTGGCGGCGGGTGCGGTTCCGGTGGCCAAGACCAATATGGATCAGTTCGCCACGGGGCTGGTGGGAACCCGGTCGCCGTTGGGGGTGCCGCGCAACCCGTTCAACGCGACCTTGGTGCCCGGAGGTTCGAGCTCAGGCTCTGCGGTTGCGGTGGCCTCGGGTGCGGTGCCGATCGCGCTCGGTACCGACACCGCCGGATCGGGCCGTGTTCCTGCGGCGTTGTGCGGGATCGTGGGCTTCAAACCCACGTGCGGGTGGATCTCGACGCGTGGGGTGCTGCCGGCGATGTGGCGGTTCGACTGCGTGAGCGTCTTCGCCGAGAACGTCACCGACGCGTACCGCGTCGTGGAGGCGGCCGCGGGGTTCGATCCGCTCGATCCGGCGTCGCGACATGCCCCGGTGGTGACGGCCCGTCGAGTGCGGGTCATCGGGGTGCCGGAGGTGCTTCCGCCCGGCGTCTGCGATGCCGAGACCGAACGGGTGATGGCCGAGCTGCCGAGATGGTTGACGACGCTCGGGTTCGAGGTCGTGCAGGTGCCGATCGAGCGGTTGCTGGCGTGGGGACAGCTGCTCTATGGCAGCGCCCTCGTGGCCGAGCGAGAGCTGGCGTTCGGCCATCTCATCGACGGAGCTCCCGACGCCAACGACGTGGTTCGCGCCATCGTCGATCGTTCCAGCTCGTTCACCGCGGTGGACGCCTATGAGGTCGAGCGGGAGCTGGCGATCGGTCGTCGACACGCCGAGCAACTGTTCACCGACATCGACGCACTCGTGCTCCCAACCACCCCCGGTGTCGCCACGCTGGACGAGGTGGCTGCCGACCCGATCGGCAAGAACGCGTGGCTGGGTACGTTCACGACGTTCGTGAACCCGCTCGATCTCGCCGCGGTGGCCATCCCCCATCAGCAACGCCGCGACGGTCTGCCGCTCGGCATCCAGCTGATCGGACCGGCGTGGTCGGACCGTGCGTTGGCCGACGCTGCTGCCACGATGCTCGGCGAACCTCCCATGCCGTCGCCCGCACTCAGCGTCCCGGCCGCGGTGGAGGTGGTGGTGTTCGGCGCTCATCTCCGCGGTCAACCGCTCAATGGGCAGCTGCATGCTGTCAACGCGCGTTTCGTCGCCGACGTGTGGACCGCCCCGACCTACCGTTGCTTTGCGATCCCCGGCAAACCGGCCCTGTTCCGTTCCGCAGAGGGAGGCGTGTCGATGGCGGGGGAGTTGTGGTCGATGGATGCGGCGGCGTTCGGAGCGTTGACCCGAGGTGTGCCCCATCCCCTCGCCATCGGCAACGTCGAACTCGACGATGGGCGATGGGTGAAGGGTTTCGTGGCTGAACCAGTGGCGATGGACGGTGCCCCGGAGATCACCGAGTTCGGCGGATGGAGGGCGTATCTGGCATCGACGTGATCCGCGCCAGGTGACAGGTCACGTTGATGGATCGCTCGGTGGTCGTGACTTCGCTTTGCTCGGTGCCACCCGGCGGGCCTCGCTGGACTGGCGTCGGAAGTGGGGCGGCCACGGGGCATCGCCGAGACCGTTGGCCTCGTCGATGGCCGCCATCGCCAGCAACCCGTCGAGCACCCCGGCCGAGGTGTCCATCGCCTCATGCGGATCACCGATGGCCGCGAGCCGCGCCGGCACCGTCCGTGTGGTGAAGTCCGACAACTGCACGGTCGGCAGCTCGTCCCACGTCACCGGACAGCTCACCCACGCGCCTGGGACCGGTCGCACGCTGTAGGCGCTGGCCACTGTTCGGTCGCGGGCGTTCTGGTTGTAGTCGAGCAGCACGCGGGTGCCTCGTTCTTCTTTCCACCATTTGCTGGTGGCGATGTCGGGCAATCGACGTTCCACCTCACGGGCCAGGGCGAGCGCGGCGCGGCGTGTGTCGTCGAATCCCCACCGCGGCAAGATGCGGGCGTTGATGTGGATGCCACGCGACCCTGATGTCTTGGGGAACCCGGTCAGGCTGTTCTCCCGCAGCACATCGCCCGCAGCCATGGCCACTTCGATGACCGCCTCCCACGGCACCCCGGGTTGGGGATCGAGATCCACGCGCAGCTCGTCGGGATGGTCGGTGTCCCAGCGTCGCACCGGCCATGGGTTGAGGTCGATGCAACCCAAGTTGACAGCCCAGATGAGGTGGGCGACATCGGCCGGGCACAGCTCCACCGCGGTGCCACCATTGGGGAACGTCACCGTGACGGTGCGCAGCCACTCCGGCCGGCTCTCGGGGACACGCTTCTGGAAGAAGTGATCACCGGTGATGCCGTTGGGATAGCGCTTCATGACCGTGGGTCGTCCGCTCACCGCGCGCAGTGCAGCAGGGCCGACCGCCAGGTAGTAGGTCACCAGATCGAGCTTGGTGAGCCCCAGGTCGGGGAAGAACACCTTGTCGGGACTGGAGACCCGCACCAGATGGCCGTCGACCTCGATCTCCACTCCCGGTGAGGTTGCCATGGGGCACGAGTTTGGTCGACGTCGATGCTCGAGAACAGCTCAGGAATGACTCACGTCCGTGTTCGTGTCGCTCAGCTGGGGGACGACAACGCCGATAGGAGCGATATGCGGCGATTCTTCACGACGGCAAGAAGCACGACCGAACCGGTCGATCGAGGGTTCCAGGTGGACGACATCGCCACCAACATGCTCGACAACGTGCCGATCAACATCATGTTCTGCGACAACGATTTCACGATCCGGTACGTGAACCCGGCCTCGATGAAGACCTTGCGCAGCATCGAGAGACTGTTGCCGGTGCGTGCCGACGCCGTCGTCGGCTCATCGATCGACATCTTCCACAAGGCGCCGGCCCATCAGCGCCGTCTGCTCGCGATGCGCAGCAACTTGCCGCATACCGCCCAGTTCCCGCTCGGCGACGAGTGGGTCGATCTCACCGCGGCGGCCGTGCGGGATTCGGCGGGCCAGGACATCGGCGTGATGGTCAGTTGGGCCATCGTGACGACGCAGTACCGGCTCGAAGAGCAGGTGCGCGAGAGTTCGACCGGTGTGGCCACGGCCGTCACCGAGATGCAGGCATCCATCGCCGAGATCGCTCATTCGGCGTCGGCGTCCGCCCAGGTGGCCACCGAGGCGACCGACGGTGTGCTGGCGGCCAACGAGACGATGGCCCGTCTCACCGCTGCTCTCGGCGAGATCGACCGCGTCGTCGACTTCATCGCATCGGTTGCCGATGAGACGAACCTGCTGGCGCTCAACGCCACCATCGAAGCGGCGCGGGCGGGTGAGTTGGGCCGCGGCTTCGCGGTCGTGGCCAACGAGGTGAAGGAGCTGGCCACCGAGACCGACAAGGCCACCGAGAACATTCGCACCTCGGTGCGCGCCGTTCAGGCTGAGGCGTCGGTGGTGCGCGATTCGATCGCCAACGTGGTCGAGACCATGGGTCGCGTCCAGGAAGTGTCAACGGCAATTGCCGCAGCGGTGGAAGAGCAGAGCGCGGTGATGAACGACATCTCGGTCGCGGCATCGGCCTCGCTCGACATCATCGGCCGTCGCAGCTGATCGCTGCTCACCGGAGTTGGTCGGTCCTACGCGGAGGCGTTCTGAGCGCTCCAGCGCTCGAACCCCTTACGAGCATCATCGGCCAGGCGGGTCGAACCGAGTTGCTGGCACACGTCGGCGAACTGAGGTGTCGGCCCGGTCCATCGCCAACTCTCGACGGTGCCGACCTCGACGTCGAGCGCGCAAGTGGCGACCTGACGGAACAGCAGTGCCAACTCGCGTTGCTCGTTGAGTGTCGCCGCCAACTTGGCTGCGCCGCGTACCGGCACGTCCCACTGTGTCGGATCGACCGGGATGTCCTCGAGCCGCCCGTAGCGCGCAAGAGCAATTGACGTGCTCTTGGCGCCCCACCCCGGGAGTCCAGGGAAACCGTCGGCGCTGTCGCCCACCAGAGCGAGATAATCGGGTATGGCCGATGGGGGAACGCCGAACTTGGCCTGCACGGCCTCGGCGTCCAACGTGAGATCGTTGCGACGGTCCCACTGCAGCACCTTGCCGCCGACGCACTGGCCGAGGTCCTTGTCGGGTGTGCAGATCAGCACCTGGTCGACGTTCGGGTCAGCCGCGGCGACTGCAGCGGCCGAGGCCAGGGCATCGTCGGCCTCGTGTTCGACCATCGCCCACACGGTGATGCCCATGGCAACCAACGCCTCTTCCAGCACGGGGATCTGCGCCAGGATCGCCGGCTCCATTCCCTCAGAGGTCTTGTAGCCGGCCCACAAGTCGTTGCGGAAGCTCTCGATGACGTGATCACTGGCCACGCCGACGTGGGTGGCGCCGTTGGCCAACAACGTCAGCGTCGAGCGCAACACGCCGACGGTGGCGCCGAACTCGCCCGGCTCGGGCCGGCCGTAGAACTGACGGAACAGCTCGTAAGTGCCGTCGATGAGGTGGACCTTCACCGCTGAACCATACGTCGAGATCCGAACCGGGAGATGACGGCTACCGTGATTTGATGACGGCGGATTCCACGATCCTCACTGGCGCGCAGTACACGCCCTTCGACCTACTCGGGAGCGCGAGCTTCCTCGTCGAGGACGGCGAAGCGACGTGCGAGGCGATGGTCAGCGCTCTCGGGTTCCCGCCGCCGAAGCCTCAGTGGATCCTGCCGCCCAATCCCTACGGCCTCGCTCCACGCTTCATGCGCCCGACGCTCGACACGGTCCAATGCCCGACACCGATCGAGGTGGTGCAACTGACGCCGCCGTGGCCCGGTGCGGCGGCCGATCAGGTCCAGATCCAGATCGAGGCGATCAAACGCAGTCAGGGCAGTCGTCCCGTGAAGGTGCACGCCACCGATGTCGCTGCCGTCGACGCGATGGAATGGGCTGGCCGGTTCCGCCACCTCGGACTCGTGCATTGGGTGCACGTCTCCACCGAAGGCGAGCCGCGCGTGTGGGTCGGCGTCGATCCCGACGACCGCACCCGCTACGACCCGTCGCTGGACGGACACCTGCACGTCGAGGTGCTCCCGACATCGGTCCTCCGACTGCGCCCCGAGACATTCGAGCCGCCCCCGTTCGATGCGGCCAACGCCGAGCCCGGCACGATGGTGCGGGTCGCGTGGCGCACGTTCCTCGTCGCCGACCTGGACTGCACGTTGGCGACCGTGGAGCGCCTCCTGGGATGGCGATCGCGCACGGGGGTCGAGCACGGCGACGGTGGCGCTCGGCGAGCACACCTCGATTTCCGACTGCCGACCAGCACCCGTCTCGAACTGCTCCAGCCAGCAACCGGTTCGGATGAGCACGCCGTCCTCGCCGAGTGGGGCGAGGGCCCTTGGTCGATGACGATCGCAGTGCACGATCTCGAGGCCAAGACGCTCGACCTCCGTCGTCGGGGGACCGAGCACGCGTGGGTCGAGACCGGTTTCGCCACACCCCAGCGGATTGTGCGGGTGGCGCGGGCGGCCACGCCGGGTTGTGCGTTCGACCTGGTCGAGTTGGCGTCATCGAGGTGGTGAGAAGCGGTCGACGCGAGGTCCAGGACCGCTGCGGCCACCACCCGTGAACTGGGCCTTTCCGAAAGCCTTCCTGGTCTTAAGACTGACTTGGTTGAGGAAAAGGCGGTACGCGCCGATGCTGCCTGGGCAACGCCGTCGAGACACACGGCCTCGACGTGATCACCATCTCCCCGGAACAGGAGCACGATGGAGCGCAAGCCCGCCCTCGCCGCAGCCGCCACGACATCGCTCTTGACGCTGTCGGGCGTGGTGGCTTTTGCCGCAGTCACCGGAACGCAGATGCTCGGGTTCGGCACGCAGTCGGCGTCGGCATCGCCCACCACCGCTCCCGCGGTGACCACTGGTGCTGTCGCCGGTGCCGGCGCACCGCCCGCGACGGTCCTGAGCGTCGATCCGGCCACGACGGTGATCGCCGTGACGATCGCTCCGAGCGACCCGAACGCCGCAACTGTTCCGTCGTCCTCCGTGCTCGCCGGCGCTGCCGCTCCCGGGGCCACGCCTGCGCCTGCGACCGCGGCCGCCAAACCGGCTGCGGGCACGACCGCCACCACGAAGCCCGCGGCTGGCACCCCTGCCACTGCGGCCCCAGCTGCTCCTGCCGCGCCGGCCGCCACGCAGGCGCCCGCCGCCACACAAGCTCCGGCGGCCACCCAGGCCCCGGCGGCCACCCAGGCTCCCGCCGCCACACAAGCTCCGGCGGCCACCCAGGCCCCGGCCACCACGCAGCCGCCTGCTCCGGCCACCACGCCCGCTCCGGCGACGACGCAGGCGCCGGCCACCACGCAAGCCCCGGCGACCACGCTCCCGCCGTGCAGCGGGAGCAAGTGCTGAGCAGAGCGTCGGGAGCGGCCCGCTCCAGGCCGCGCCGCCGAACTCTGGAGTCTCTGGACACACAGTGTGTCCGCAGACTCCAGACTGGCGCCGGCGCCAGTCTGGACAACGCCCGTTAACGTCGGGGGAGTGCTGATCGAGATCTTCTCCGATGTGGTCTGCCCCTGGTGCTACATCGGCAAACGGCGGTTCGAGGCCGCACTGGCCGAGGTCGCCGACGAGATCGGCGATGTCACAGTGGTGTACCGGCCGTTCCAGCTCGATCCGGGAGCGCCGAGTGAACCCGAGCCGGTGCTGACCGCGTATGCCGCCAAGTTCGGTGGTGAACAGCAGGCGTTGTCGCTCATGGCGAATGTGTCGCGCGTCGCGGCCGGCGAAGGCCTCGAGTTCCACCTCGACGATGCGCAGCGGGTGAACACCCTCGACGCCCATCGAGTGCTGATGTGGACGTTGCGTACATACGGCCCGTCCGCGCAGCAGGTGGTGAAGGAGTCGTTGCTCCGGGCGTACTTCACCGACGGCGGCAACATCGCCGATCGAGCGGTGTTGGCCGCGGCGGTGCGCGACGCCGGGCTCGATCCCGCGCCACTCGATGCCATGCTCGACGGTGACGATCTCCGTGACGACGTAGCGGCCGAACTGAGCGACGCGCATCGACGGGGCGTATCAGCAGTTCCGACGTATGTCTTCGACGACAACTGGGCCATCTCAGGTGCACAGGACCAGGCCTTGTTCGCCCAGGCGCTGCGGACGCTGTCGGCCCGAGCCGCGACATGAGCGCGCCGCACGATCCAGTGGCCGAGCGATGGGGCTTCTATCGCGACACCCTCGTGGTCATCGATGTGCCCGGTTTCGAACGTCCGGTCAACGGGCCCGACGGTCTCGACCCCTGGCCCTTCGGCGAGATCATCCATGTCCTCACGGCGTGGGCGCCACGAGGGGCCGAGCGAACCGACGCGGTGAACATCGCCGCCAATGCCGACCTCGCCGCGCAGATCATCCGTTCCGGGGGCGGGATCGTCCCGGCCAAGGGCATTGCCCGCAGCACGGCATACGTGGGTGAACCGGGCTGGTTGGCGTGGGGGCTCACCCGTGAGCGCGCCCTCGAGCTCGGTCAACAGTTCGTGCAGGACGCCATCTACGAGATGGACGCGAGCAACATCCGGATCCTCGACTGCTCGGGCGACGCGGTCAGTGGGCAGGGACCCGATCGCTACGACGAGTACTCACGCTTTCTGTGAGTACCACGCCACGATCCGAGCCAGGTTCGGTGTCAGATCGCTGACCCGGGGCTCGGGCAGCGCGTCGATCGGCCACCACTGCACCGGCGCACCGTTCTCCTCGACGAGCGGCGCGCGTCGATCGGCGATGAACACGAACCCGAGGTTCCAGTGCGTGTGGGCCCGATGTTCGCCGGCGGGAAAGCGCGCCGCTTGCAGGAGAACGGGATGGGACACCAGTGGTGACAGTTCGAGTCCGGTCTCTTCACACAACTCGCGCACGGCGCCGGCCCGCAGTGATTCGCCCATCTCGCTGTGACCGCCGGGAACGACCCAACCCAGGCGCCGATGGCGCACCAACAGCGCATGAGTCACGGCTTCGTCGATCACCCATGCCGTCGAGCACAGATGGCCGTGTGACCCGGGCGGATCGAACACCTCGCCAGTCACCAGAGCGATGAGCTCATCGAGTCGATGATCGGGATCGAGTTCGACCGCCGCGAGTTCGACGGCCAACGCGCTGTCGCGGCACGGCAGCTCGATGGTGCTCGTGGGGTATCCCAACGCGCTGTCCCGGTGTTCCCGTGACTCAGCGGTGCTGGCCGGTGATGAAGGCCATGGCTTCGGCCCGGGCCGACGCGTTCGCCAACAGATGACCGCGCACGGCAGAGGTGACAGTGACCGCACCAGGCTTCTTCACGCCGCGCATCGACATGCACAGATGTTCGGCCTCGATCACCACCAGTGCACCAACGGGACGGAGCACGTCGACCAACGCATCGGCGACCTGCGATGTCAACCGTTCTTGCACCTGTGGTCGTTTGGCGAAGCCGTCGACCAATCGGGCCAGCTTCGACAATCCGGTGATGCGTCCATCGTCGCCTGGGATGTAGGCGACGTGTGCACGTCCGGTGAACGGGACGAGATGGTGCTCGCACAAGGAGTGGAACGGGATGTCGCGGACCAGCACCATCTCCTTGTGATCGGCCTCGAAGCTGGTGGCCAGGTGCCGCATGGGGTCCTCGTGCAGTCCGGCCAGCACCTCGGCATACATCTTGGCCACCCGCATCGGGGTCTTCACCAGGCCGTCGCGCTCGGGGTCCTCACCGACGGCGATGAGGATCTCCCGTACTGCTCGGGCGATGCGATCGAGGTCGATGGGGGTGTCGCCGGGTTCGAAGTCGTCGTGCTCCACCCGTCCATCGTTGCCGAGCAGCTGCCGCGACGCGAAACGCCCCGGCCGACTCGGTGCGTCCGATCAGCGGGTCAGGCGCTCGACCAGCGCGGTGACCGCCTCGGGTGAGACCTCGCTGCGATACCAACGGTCCATCACGTCGCGCACGACCTCGTCGACGACGAGCGGTTCGCTGGCGGGCCACGGCGCCCCACGTAAGGCGAGCCGGCGGGCCAACTCGAGCGCCAACCACGGCTCGGCGCTGTCGCTCGACAGCGGGGCATCGAGCTGATTCAGGACATCACTGATCGCCTCGGGCGATCCCTCCAACCGTTCGGCGACCGCCACGGCCACCGCGGTGAGCAACTCGACCTCCTGGCGCAATTGGCCGGTGAGATGGCCACCGGGCTGGGCTCTGGTCAGCACCGCGGCGAGCTCGCGGTAGTACCAGACGCTCCCGCCGAGGCCGCCCTTGAACCGGTCCCACAGCCCCGGTGCACCTTTGCCATGGTCGGCCAGGATGGTCCGCACGTTGGCCAACTTGTCGGCAGCGCTGACGCGGATGATGCCCGGATCGTCGGCGGCCGACGCCAGGTGGGCGATGTAGGTGTCCTTGCGTGGCTTCCACGGCGGCTTTCGCTCACCGGGGGGTGGATCAGCGTCGGTGCAGGCCACGACGATCTCGCTGACCCGCTCACCGAAGCGTTCGGCGATCTCGGCCGCCGTGTGCTCGGTGTCCTCGATGGCGTCGTGGAGCAGTGCGGCGATGGCCTCGTCGTCATCGCCGCCGTCGTCGAGCACCAACGTGCAGACCGACAGCAGATGACTCACGTACGGCACTGAGGTGCCCTTGCGCAGCTGCCCGCCGTGCCAGAGGGCGGCGAGGGCGAGCGCGTCGGCGAATCGGGCGTCGTCGTGCATGGGTCCCATGGTGGCCTCCCGTCGACCTCGGACTGCAACCCGATCGACGACGGTTCATCGAAGGGTCGTGATGAACTGGGCGCGGGTGAGCAGAGCGCATCGGATCGGTGAGCGCGACGGATGGACCTGCTGGCTGTGCGGCCATCGGGTGGATCCCGACGCGCCGTTGTCATCGCCGTCACGGGCGACGATCGACCACGTCATCCCCCGATCTCGGGGAGGATCATCTGCGGTCGAGAACCTTCGCCTCGCCCATCGATCGTGCAATGCCCGACGGTCCAACGAGCTGCCCGAGCTGTCCTGGCCCGGCTCGTTCCACCTCGTCGATTCCGGTGATCTGTGGCAGTCGTTGGCCCGCCTCGCGCCCCGCCCAGCCAGTGAGGAGGTCATCGCGCTCGCCCTGACGGTCGAACTCGGGAGGGAGGCGGCCCGATGGGCGATCGAGCGGGCCGAGCAGCTGGTCCCCGGGGGCTGGTCGGCATGGGTCGAGGAGAGAGACGGTCCGTGCCGGGTGTTCCTGAGTCGCCCCACCGAGAGCGCGGCCTCGTGGGCCGGCCGGCCCAAGGTCACCGATGTGCGGCGCTCGCGTCGCGGTCGAGGCAGCTGAGGCCAGCGCCCCGCCGAGCGGCCGAGTGGGGATCGAGACCGTCTGTCCCGTACCGTTTGTTCGGCTGGCGGAGCAACGGGCTCGTGTGTCAGCCGGGGGACTACACATGAGCGTTCCGATCACCGATCTCGCTGAGCTCCATCGTTCGGTGTCCGAGATAGTCGTGGGCCGAGATCGCGAGCTGCGCCTGTTGCTGGCCGCCGTGGCCGCGCGACGCGACCTGCTCCTCGAAGGCCCCCCGGGTACGTCCAAGACCACGATGCTGCGGGCGGTCACCAAGGCGGTCGGCGTGCCGCTCATGTTCGTCGAGGGCAACGCCGAGCTGACCACAGCCAAGCTCGTGGGTCATCACAATCCGGCACGTGTGCTCAAGGAAGACTTCTCCCACGACACGTTCGTGCCCGGCCCACTGGTCGAGGCGATGCGCAGCGGCGGCTTCCTCTACGTCGAGGAGATCAACCGCGCTCCCGAGGACACCATGAACGCGTTGCTGACGGCGATCGCCGAGCGCGAGATCCACATTCCCCGCGCCGGCAAGGTGGTGGCTGCCGACGGCTTCCGCATCGTGGCGTCGATGAACCCGTTCGACAACGTCGGCACCAGCCGCATCTCGAGCAGCGTGTACGACCGCCTGTGCCGGATCGTCGTCGGCTATCAGTCGAGCGAAGAAGAGGTCGAGATCGTCCGCCGTCGCACCGGCACCACGCACGAGCGGTTGGCTGACGATGCCGTTGCCCTCACCCGGATCACCCGGATCCATACCGAGATCCGCCAGGGCTCCAGCGTGCGCGGTGCCATCGATCTGGTGCTGGTGGCCGAGCAACTGCTGCAACTCGCTGCGGTCAGTGGGCAGGACTATGCCGAGACCGTGTTCGACGCACTCATCGTCGCCCTGTCGGGTCGGATCCATCTCGACGAGACCAGCGGGCTGACCCCCGAGCAGATCCTGCGCGAGATCTGGGAGGACCACTTCATCTTGCGTCCCGCTCAGGCGGCGCCTGGTTGAAGAGCTCTGGACATCAAGCCGGCTGTGGTCCTTCACTCAGAGCAGCGGCGGTCCAAGCCGGGCGGTCCCCTGGCCCGCAAGCCCAAGCAACTCGATGCCGAGCCGGCGCGCTTCCAGCGCGGCAGCAACGGGATGGTGCTCAAGGCCGGTGACGGAGAACCCGGTGACGGTCCGCCGCCTCCGACCAAGAGCGGGCACGAGGTCACCGATGAGCGCGGCGAGGTGCGCAGCCTCGACGAGATCCTCGGTGAACACAACGCCGACCCGGCGGTGAAGGCGGCAGCCAAACAGATCGCCGCGCTGCTCGGCCTGAAGCGTCAACGCAACTTGCGCCATGCCAAGCGCGGTCCGGGGCGGGCGATCAGCCTGCCTTATCGCTTCGATGCCGACGAGATCGATCTCGATCGCACCCTCGAGATCTTGGCCGAGCGTCCCTTCCCCGAGCCCGAGGACATCATCGTGCGGTCGCGGGTTCGAACCCGTCGGGCGGTGGCACTCATCGTGGACGTCTCGGGATCGATGAAGGGCGAGAAGGCCAAGGTGGCCGCGGCCACCGTGGGTGCGCTGGCCGGTGAGCTCCATCGCGAGGAGCTCACCATCGTGGCGTTCTGGAAGGACTGCGCCATCTTGCACACGCCTCGTCAGCGACTCGATCCGGGCCAGGTGCTCGACGATCTACTGCGGCTCCCGGCCAAGGGGCTCACCAACGTGAGTGCCGGCCTACAGGTGGCGGCCGAGGAGTTGGCGCGATCGAGTGCCCGTCAGCGCATCGCTGTGTTGTTGTCGGACTGCGTGCACAACGCCGGCGAGGACCCCCGTCTCATCAGTGCCCGGTTGCCGCGCCTGCATGTGATGTTGCAGAACGATGGGGAGCACGACGCGTGGCTGGCCGGAGAGTTGGCGCGCACCGGTGGCGGTCTGCTGGCGTCGGTGCGCACGGCGCGCGACGTCGCCCCGGCGCTCAATCGGCTGTTGGCCGACTGAGCACCACTGTCGTCAGCCCCGCCGTCAGCGACGGTCCGCGGCTCAGGTGTTCTTGGTGACCTGGCGTGGCCCATTCGGGGTGAATACGACGGCGCTGACGGTGTCCATGTCGAGCATGCTCGAGATGTCCATGCCTGCCTCAACGGCGGAACCGAGGGCACCAAGAGCTGCGCCGATGTCGCCCTCGATCTCGTAGATCGCCAGGTACTTGTGGGTCAGCGGTGCTTCACCCATCTGGGCCGGGTTGGCGGTGTAGCGCTGGGCGGCGACGAATCCGGGGACACTCAGTACGTCGGGCAGATGCTGCTTGTCGTACCAGGTGTTGAACTCCTCGTCCCGGCCGTCTACGGCGTTGGACAGGACCACGAGGGCATGCTTCTCGGTCATCGATTCCCCACAGATGTTTCGGCCAGCGTGGCCTCGGTCGATTCCCCGTGAACGACCGATCGGGACGTTAGCGCCGCAGTGCCGACGCAGCGACGGCTGGATGAATTGACCGATAACGGCCCTTGTCCTGCTGGCCCGTCGTGCCGAGTATGAGGTGAACAGCTGTTCTGGTCCTGCCCTGGTCCGCCCGCCGGGGCAGGACCGTTCCGCGTCATCGCGTTGCCGACTCAGTTCAGCAACTCCTCGAGTTGTGCGATGCGCGCCTCGAGATCGTCGATGCGCGCCACGGAGGCCGCGAAGGCAGCTTCGAGCTCAGCGATGCGATCGGCGCGCACCGCGGCAGCTCCAGTTGGCGCTGCCGCCATGGTGTCGAGTGCCTCGACGTCCGGGGTCCCGCTGAGCAGGTGCACGTAGCGGGCGTCCTTCTGACCCGGTGCGCGCGGCAGCCTGACCACGAGCGGCTCCTCGCGGGCGGCGAGCGCATCGAGGACCGTCTCGACCTCACCGAGCGAGCTGAAGGTGTGCATACGTTCGGTGCGGGTCTTGAGTTCGCCGACGGTCTGCGCGCTGCGCAGCATCAGCACGGTCATGAGTGCATGGGCCGGTTCGTCGAGGTTCCACACCTCGCTCGCCACCTGGCGGTGCTTGGCGGCGCGATTGGAGGTGGAATGCACCACTCGGGTGAGGCCGAGTGATCGCAATGACGTGAGCGCCTCGTTGACCGCATGTTCGCTGTAGCGGACCACCGGCACCCGACTGGTGCTCTGGTTGCAGGCGCTCATCAGTGCGTTCACGGTCAGCGGGTACTGATCGGGGGTGGTCACCTGCTTCTCCATGAGGCAACCGAGGATGCGGACTTGTTCAGCGGAGAGATCGAACACCGCGACAGTTGATCACGGAAGCGACACGTATCCGTGCTTGGCCTTCCACAAGAAGTACTTCTCGAACGCCAACTTCATGGCGTGGTTCTGCGGGCCGGGGATGAGCACACCGTGTTTGCGGGGCGGGAGCATCTTGTCGGCGAGGATCAGGACACCGTTGTTCCCGGCGTCCATCACGCACACCGCTTTGATGTCCCCGAACTCCTTGTGCACGTCGGGCTCCTCGCCGCGGATCTGCTTGGCAATGTTGCTGGCCGCCACGTGGGCCTGTTGCTCGGTCGGGAGCCCGGTCTTGGGAACGCCGACCGGTACCGGTGTGGTCCAGGGCACCTTCACTGCGGCGGCGATGCCGACCGCGTATACGTCGTCGTACATCTCGCTCTGATAGGTGTCGCGCACCTTCACGTAGCCCTTGTCGTCGGCGATCTCGCTGGCGGCGATGACGGGTTGCCCGATGAATGGCGGGATGATCATCCCGTAGGAGAAGTCGACGTTCGACCCGTCAGCCATCACGACCCGGCCTTCGTCCACATGGTCCATGGCCACGCCCACCTTGGCCTCGATCTTCTCCTTCTTCAAGAACATGCCGAGCAGCCCCTCGCCATGGGGGAGCCCACCGATGCCGAAGTGCCCGAGGAACGGCTCCGAGGTCACGAACGTCAAGTTCACTTGCTTCTTGAGCCCGGCCTTGCGGAGCTGATGGCTCATGTTGAACAGGTACTCGTACGCCGCACCGAAGCATCCGGCTCCCTGCGTGGCACCAATGACCACGTCGCCCGGGTCGTTCAGGAACCGCTTCCAGGCCTCGCCGGCCTTGATGGCATCCTCGAGGGTGGTGATGGTGACGGCGTTCCCGTTGGGTCCGAGACCGGGGATCACGTCGAACTTGTTCTTGTAGCCGGTGGCGATGACGAGGTAGTCGTAGTCGTACGTGCCGATGGTCGTCTCGACCTTCTTGTGGGGGAGGTCGAGACGAGTGGCCTCGGCGTGCACGAACGCCACGTCGTGGTCTTCGAAGGTGGGCGCCAGCGCGAACGTGATGTCGTCGGGGCGCCGCTTACCGAAGGGCAACCAGATGAGCGACGGGTTGAACAAGAAGCGATCGGACGCCGACACCACCGTCACGTCCACATCGCCGTCCAGTTCATGCTTGACGGCGAGCGCGGCGGTGAGACCACCGAAGTTCCCGCCCAGGACCAACACCTTCTTGCGGCTCATGACGACCTCCACATCGGAAGCGGGTCCACGTGCGGGACCCGCCCGTCGGGGGCATCCGAGAGAGGGAGACGGGAGACCCGGATACCTCCGGCGGTATCTTCATAGGACACCTGCGGCGGCGATGGGACAAGGGCCGAAGGTCCAACGGCGAACGGACGACCGCTCGATCAGCCGCCGGCGAGCCGTGCGGTGGAGTCATCGCCGGGGACCGGGAGTTGGGCGACGACACGCAGTTGCGGCCATTCGACCGAGGCCAACAGCTGGTACTCGAAGATGAGATCCCCGACCTCTCCATGGTGGTAGCGCCGCAGCCGGGTGTGGAAGCCGGACACGTCGTGCTGAGCCCACCAGGTGCGGAACTCATCACTGCGCTCGCGCAGCTCGCTCACCAGCGCGGCCACCAGCGGATCGTCGCGCATCGACGCAGTGTCGGCCCGGAACTGAGCCAACAGAAAGCGCGCCTCGTTCTCCCAGTCGACGATGAGATCGCGGATCGATGGGGCGGCGAACACGATCCACAGCAAGTTGCGTTGACGCGCGTCGAGATCGGTCACTTGGGGGAACAGCCGCGCCTGCGCCTCGTTCCAGGCCAGGAACTCCCATCGTGGTCCGAGCACATAGGCCGGGGATGGATCGAGTGCGCCGAGCAGGCGGGCGATGGCGTCGGGGACATCGATGTCGATGGGGCTGCTCGCTTCGGGATCGCTGGCCAGCGCCAGCAGATGCGCGTGTTGTGCGGCGTCGAGACGCAAGGTGCGCGCCAGTGCGTCGAGCACCTGGCGCGAGGCGTTGATCGGCCGGCCCTGTTCGAGCCACGTGTACCAACTCACCGACACCCCCGCCAGCAGGGCCACCTCTTCACGGCGGAGCCCAGGGGCTCGCCGTCGACCCGAGTCGTGACGGTCCGGTTCGGGCAGACCGACATCGCGAGGGTTCACCGCGGCGCGTCGTGCCCGCAGGAATTCCGCCAGATCGTCGCGCCGTCCCATCGCCGGCCATTGGATCAGACCAGGACCCGCTGTGAGGTGGTGTTGCCACCACCAGGATCATCACCCACTGTGCAGATGCACGTTGTCGTGTTCCGATCACACGATGCCCGTGATGGAGTCGCCGCTGTCGAAGATGGTGCGTTCCCTGCGCTCGTCGCAGATCCGTGACCTGCTCGCGCTCACCCAGCAGAGCGGCATGTTGTCGATGGCCGGTGGGCTCCCGGCCCCGGAGACCTTCCCGATGACGGAGCTCGCCGCCGCTGCGCAGCGAGTGTTGGCACGAGGAGGCATGACCGGCCCACCAGCGCTGCAGTACGGCCCGACCGAAGGGGCACCGGAGCTGCGCGAACTGGTGGCCGCTTCCCTGGGCGAGCGTGTCGATCACGTTTTGGTGACGACCGGATCGCAGCAGGCGCTCGACCTGCTCGCCCGTTGCCTGTGCGATCCCGGCGATGTGATCGTGACGGCTGACCCCACCTATCTGGGCGCGCTGCAGGCTTTCGCGGCCTCGGGCGCGACGACGGTGGCGGTGAGCAGCGACGGTGAGGGGCTCTTGACCGACAGCCTCGAACAGATGCTGATCGAGGGATTGCAGCCGCGCGCGGTCTACGTCGTCCCCAACTTCCACAACCCCACCGGCGTCACGATGTCCGACGCTCGGCGACGCCATCTGGCCGCCTTGGCTGATCGCTTCGGGTTCGTGATCATCGAGGACGATCCTTACGGCTCCATCGCGTTCGACGCGGCAAACGGCGACGCGGGTACCGGCGACGCTGCCCGACTCGAAGCTCCCGGGTCGATGGCGTTGCTCACCGACCGCTGCGTTCGCGTCCGCACGACGTCGAAGGTGTTGGCCCCCGGCTTGCGGGTCGGGTGGATGGTCGGACCGTTGTGGTTGATCGCCGCCGCTGTGCGCCTCAAGCAGAGCGTCGATCTCCACACCCCGGGCTTGCCGCAGCTCATCGCCTCGGAGTTGTTACAGGATCAGGCGTGGTTCTCGCAGCAGCTCGCGCGGACGCGTGAGCACTACCGGGTGCGCGCCGACGCGCTCACGAACGCCATCGATCGACATCTCGGTGAGCGGGTGACCTACACGCCACCGCGCGGCGGGATGTTCTGTTGGGTCGTGGCCCGTGAGGCGGGCGTCGATGCAACCGCCCTCTTCCGCCGAGCGGTCGGCGTCGGCGTGGCCTTCGTTCCGGGCAGCGCGTTCGCGGTCGACGGCACCTCGCACGCCAGCGCCATGCGCCTCTCGTTCGCCACGCTGTCGCCCGACGATCTCGACGTTGCTACACAGCGTCTGGCGTCGATGTGGGATCGCTGAGCGATTCGACCGGAACCCCGGTGTCGCGGTGGTCTCTCGGTAGCCATCGCCACGCCACGACCAAACCGATGGCGCACGTCAAGATGGCTACATAGGTGGCCAGATGCACTCCGTGCATGAACGAGTTGCGAGCGACATCGAGCAACTGTGAACCCTGATCGGTCGGCAACTCGGCGCTGAGGCGGCTGGCGTGGCCGAGCGATCTCGACGCTTCGCTGAGCGTTGCCGCATCGAGGCCGGCGGCCGTTCCCGAGGTGTCGAGGCGGGCGCGATAGCCCGATGCCAACACGCTGCCCATGATGGCCACCCCGAACGCCACCGCCGTCTGGCGCAATGTGTTGTTGGCAGCTGACGCAACGGTGGACCGCTCCTTGGGAACAGCGGCCATTGCTGAGGCCACTCCCGGCGCGAACACCAACGCCTGTCCACCCGAGAACGCCATCATCATCACGAACAAGGTGAGATACCCACTGTCGCGATGGAAGCCGAGTAACGCCACCGCCGCCGCGGTCTGCACGATGAGGCCGAGCATGATGACGCGCCAGCGGCCCATGAAACCGGTGAGTCGATGGCTCATGAATCCCATGAGCGCGTTCATGACTGCGAAGGGAGCCAGGCGGATGCCGGCTTCGAACGGGCTGTAGCCGAGCACGCCCTGCAAGGTGAGGCTCAGCACGTAGTTCATGCCGATACCGGCCAGGATCGTCATGGAGTTGGCCGCGGTGGCCACCGAGAACGCGCGTGCTGCGAAGAACTTCAGCTCCAGCATCGGATGATGGGACGTGTGCTCCCACCACAAGAAGGCCGTGAGGAGCGAGGCGCTGAGCGCGTACGCACCGAGGATCGTCGGACTGGTCCACCCGCGCTCGGGGGCATCGATGGTGGCCCACAGCAACGTGGTGAGTGCAGCCGTCGACAACACGGCGCCGACGAGATCGAGCTTGGAGGGGTTCGGATTCTTCGACTCGGGGACGAACAGCGGCACGCAGATCAAGATGGCGATGACGACCGGCACGTTCACCAAGAACACCGAGCCCCACCAGAAGTGGTCCACCAAGATCCCTCCGACCACCGGACCTGCGGCGGCACCTGATGACGCCACTGCAGCCCAGATGGCGATGCCGCGGCCGCGTTCGACGGGGTCGGTGAAGAGGTTGGTGATGATCGACAAGGTGGCGGGTGTGACGAACGCCGCGCAGATGCCCATGGCGGCGCGACACGCGATGAGGGTGGCTGAGGACGTGGCGAACGCCGCGGTGGCCGATGCGATGCCGAACGTCAGTGAGCCCCACCAGAACGAGCGGGCGCGACCGAAGCGATCACCGAGCGCACCAGCGGTGAGCATGACGCCCGCGTACAGCAGTGTGTAGGCGTCGACGATCCACTGCAGTTCGGAGTTCGATGCGCCCAGGTCCTTCGAGAGGGCGACCAGGGCGATGTTCAGCACCGTGTTGTCGATGACCATCACGAACACTCCGGCGCACACGACCGCGAGGCCGAGGTAGCGGTTGGTGCTGGTTGGTGCTGCTCGCATCGTCGCCATCGAGTCCCGTCGTTTCGTGATCGGTCAGTGCGCTGCGATGGACGGGTCGGTGATGGATGGGTCGGTTGCCGTGCAGCGATCGCCCAGGCTCCCCGCCGTGAGCAAGATCCCGGAGTACACGAAGGTGTACGCGTCGACGATCCACTGCAGATCGGAATTGCTGGCCCCGAGATCGCGCGACAGGGCCGGCAGCGCGATGTTGAGGACGGTGTTGTCGATCACCATGATGAAGATGGCGACGCACACCACGGCGAGCCCGAGGTTCGGATTCCGGCTGGCCGATCGGTTGGTGTTGGCCACGTCGTCTCCCCGTCTCCGTGGCCGATTGTACGTTGTCCGATTGGAATGACGAATGAGCGCTGGGCCCCGGCGGCCCGTGCGCGTGATCCTGGGCCCCACTGCGGTTGACCTAAGCCCCTGTCGCCTCCTGGGAGTGCAGGCGCACGCTCATGAGCGTCATGCCTGATCAGACCCGCCGCACCATGGATGCCAACGAGGCCGTCGCCGACGTCGCCTACCGACTCTCCGAGGTCATCGCCATCTACCCGATCACGCCGGCATCGGGAATGGCCGAGCACTCCGACGATTGGATGGCCGCCGATCGACCCAACTTGTGGGGCACTGTCCCCGAGGTCATCGAGATGCAGTCGGAGGCCGGCGCGGCCGGCACCTTGCACGGCGCCACGTTGCGCGGCTCGTTGGCCACGACATACACGGCGTCCCAGGGCTTGTTGCTCATGCTGCCCAACCTGTTCAAGATCGCCGGTGAGCTCACGCCAGCGGTCATCCACGTGGCGGCGCGATCGCTGGCCACCCACGCTCTGTCGATCTTCGGCGATCACAGCGACGTGATGGCCGCTCGCACCACCGGATGCGCGCTGCTGTGTGCCGGTTCGGTGCAGGAGGCGGCGGACCTCGCCCTGGTGGCCCATGCCGCCACGCTGGCATCGCGGGTGCCGATGCTGCACTTCTTCGATGGGTTCCGGACCTCACACGAGCTCAACACGGTGAGCCTGCCCACCGACGACGATCTGCGTGCCCTCATCGACGAGCAGTGGATCGTCGATCATCGGTTGCGCTCTCTCGACCCCGATCGTCCGGTCCTGCGTGGCAGTGCCCAGAACCCCGATGTGTTCTTCCAGGCGCGCGAGGCCGGCAATCGCTTCACCGACGCCGTGCCCGGCATCGTGGCCGGCGTACTCGACGAACTGGCCGATCGCACCGGCCGCAACTACGGGCTGGCCGACTACTGGGGAGCACCCGATGCCGAGCGGGTCGTCGTGCTCATGGGATCGGGTTCGGGCGCCGCGCGCGAAGCCGTGGACGCACTGTGCGCCGCGGGCGAGAAGGTGGGCATGGTGCAGGTGCGCTTGTACCGACCGTTTCCCGCGGCGCTCATCGCCTCGATCATCCCCGACTCCGTGCGTACCGTCGCCGTGCTCGATCGCACGAAAGAGCCCGGCGCGTCGGGCGAGCCGCTCTATCTCGACGTGGTCGAGGCGTTGGCGTCGGCCGCTGCTGATGGCGACCGTTCGATGCCGCGAGTGATCGGCGGGCGCTACGGCCTCAGCTCCAAGGAGTTCACCCCGTCGATGGTGAAAGCGGTGTTCGACGAGGCCGCCAAGCCCAAGCCCAAGAAGCGCTTCACCGTCGGGATCATCGACGATGTCACGCACCTGAGCTTGCGCTTCGATCGCTCCTGGTCCACCGATCGGGCATCGCTGCGAGCGGTGTTCTACGGGCTCGGGTCCGACGGCACGGTCAGCGCCAACAAGGCGTCGGCCAAGATCGTCGCCGATCTCACCGGTCATCACGCGCAGGGCTACTTCGTGTACGACTCCAAGAAGTCGGGATCGATCACGGTGTCGCATCTGCGATTCGGCGCCGAGCCGATCAACTCGACGTATCTCGTCGAGCCGGGCCGCGCCGAGTTCGTGGCCTGTCATCAGTTCGGCCTGCTCGATCGTCAGGACATCCTCGACGTTGCTGCTCCCGGGGCCACGCTGCTCATCAACAGTCCCCATGGTGTCGACGGCACCTGGGCGCGACTACCGCGGGAGGTACAGGCGTCCATCATCGACAAGGGCTTGCAGGTCCACATCATCGATGGTTCCCGCGTGGCTCGCGATGCGGGTCTGAACGGTCAGATCAACACGGTGATGCAGGTGTGCTTCTTCGCGCTGACCGGGGAGATACCGGTCGACGAGGCCATCGCGGCCATCAAGACCTCCATCGTGAAGGCATACGGCAAGCGTGGCGGGCCGGTGGTTGCCGCCAACATCGCGGCGGTGGACGCGGCGCTGGAAGCGTTGTCGCCGTTGACGATCCCGACTGCCGTGAGCCTCGACGCCGCGTCCCGCCGTTCACCGGTGGCGGCGCACGCGCCGGACTTCGTGCAACGCGTCACGGCCATGATGCTGGCCGGCAACGGCGACAGCCTCCCGGTGAGCGCGCTGCCCGTGGACGGCGCCTTCCCCACAGGGACCAGCCGTTACGAGAAGCGACGGCTGGCCGACGAGATCCCCATCTGGGACCCCGACCTGTGCATCGACTGCGCCCGCTGTGCCCTCGTGTGCCCGCATGCCGCCATCCGGATGAAGGTGTGCGAACCAGCCGCGCTCGGCGGTGCGCCAAGACAGTTCCGCGACAAGGCGTTCCGCTCCGCCCAGAACCCCGGACTCCAACTGGTCATCCAGGTGGCACCGGAGGACTGCACCGGTTGCGGCGTGTGCGTGGATGTGTGCCCGGCTCGATCCAAGACCGAGGTGAAGCACAAGGCGCTCAACATGGACGCCATCGGCGCGCACCTCGACGCCGAGATCGAGTCGTTCGCGTTCTTCGAAGCGATGGCTGCGGTGGAGCCGGGCACGCTCGATCCGGCAACAGTGAAGGGGAGCCAGACCCGCATCCCGCTCATGGAGTTCTCCGGCGCGTGTTCGGGTTGCGGCGAGACGCCGTATCTCCGACTGCTCAGCCAGCAGGTGGGTGACCGGCTGTTGGTCGCCAACGCCACGGGTTGCTCGTCGATATACGGCGGCAACCTCCCGACAACGCCGTGGTCCACCGACTCGAGCGGCCGCGGACCAGCGTGGGCCAACTCGCTGTTCGAGGACAACGCCGAGTTCGGCCTCGGCATTCGGGTGGCCGTCGATCACCAGGCAGCCGCGGCGCGAGCAATGGTGGGCGAGCTCGCCCCGTGGATCGGCAGCGAACTGGCCGCTGACATCTTGGCGCTCGATCCCGCGGTGTCACCAGATGATGCGGCGATAGCGCGTCAACGTGAGTTGACGCAGCGATTGGCGGAGGAGCTGGTGGTGCTCGTCGGGTCCAAGGACGAGCAGGCAGCGCGCCTGGCCCGGCGCCTATCGCCCATCGTGTCGGTGTTGGTGCCCCGCAGCGTGTGGATCATCGGTGGCGACGGATGGGCCTACGACATCGGCTCCGGTGGCCTCGACCATGTGCTCGGCTCGGGCCGCAACGTGAACATCCTGGTGCTCGACACGGAGGTGTACTCCAACACCGGGGGCCAGGCGTCGAAGTCCACGCCGCGCGCTGCGGTGGCCAAGTTCGCCGCCGGCGGGAAGACCACCGCCAAGAAGGATCTCGGAGCGGTGGCCCGACAGTACGGCAACGTGTACGTGGCACAGGTGGCCATGGGCGCCAACGACATTCAGACCGTGAAGGCGTTTGCCGAGGCTGAGGCGTGGCCAGGGGTGTCGCTCATCATCGCCTACTCCACCTGCATCGCCCACGGCATCGAGATGCGCACGTCCATGAGCCATCAGCGTGATGCGGTGCGATCGGGCTACTGGCCGCTCTATCGCTATCGGCCTGGGGACGACGCGCACGCAGTGCCGTTCCATCTCGACAGCAAGGAACCGTCCATCCCGTTGTCGGACTTCGTGGCCTCGGAGGGACGTTTTGCCATGTTGCGCCGCTCCGATCCTGAGCAGGCCGATCGTCTGCTGAGTCTCGCCCAGTCCGATGTCAACGAGCGTTGGCGGCTCTACAGCCAACTGGCGGCGATGGAGCAGACGCGAGCACATCTCGAGTCGACCACTGAGGAGGCGTGATGAGCGTCGATCTGCGCACCAACTACCTCGGTCTGCATCTGTCGAGCCCCTTGGTGGCGTCGGCTGGACCGCTCACCGGTCGGATCGACACCCTCGAGCGTCTGGCGGCGGCGGGTGCCGCTGCTGTCGTGCTGCCGTCATTGTTCGAGGAGGACGTCACCGAATCGGCGTTCGATGTCCATCGCTGGCACGAGCAAGGCGCGGGCGTGTTCGCCGAAGCGACCAACTCCTATCTGCCGGAGATACCCGGCTCCGGCGGCGACCCCGATCGCCATCTCGATCTCGTCGAACGTGCGGTGCGGGCTCTCGACATCCCGGTGATCGCCAGCTTGAACGGCACCACACGCGGTGGATGGCTGCGATATGCCGAAGCCCTCGTCGAAGCGGGTGCCGCCGCACTCGAGCTGAACGTGTACGTGGTGGCGGCCGATCCGGCCGACACCGCGGCGTCGGTGGAGACACAGTTGATCCATCTCGTCACCGCGGTGCGCGATCTGGTGGATGTGCCCATAGCGGTGAAGTTGTCGCCGTACTTCACGGCGCTCGGTGATGTGTGCCGTCGCATGGTGCATGCCGGTGCCGACGCGTTGGTGCTGTTCAACCGCTTCTATCAACCCGATCTCGATCTCGATCTGCTCGATGTGTCACCCACACTGGAACTGTCGACGCCGAGCGATCTGCGACTTCCCTTGCGGTGGATCGGCATCCTGCACGGGGAGACCGGCGCAGGGCTGGCGCTGTCGGGCGGCGTGCACTCCGGTGCCGACGTCGTGAAGGCCATCGCCGCCGGGGCCGATGTGGTGATGAGTACGTCGGCGTTGTTGAAGCACGGGCCCAACCATCTGGCGGCATTGCGTCGGGGACTGGTCGAGTGGCTCGATGATCACGACTACGAATCGGTCGATCAGCTGCGCGGATCGATGTGCGCGACGGCGGTGCCTGATCCCGACGCGTACGAACGAGCCAACTATCGCAATGTGGTGCGCCGGGCCACGGCCCGCTACACCACGATCTAGGGGCCAGCTCCTCCGGCGTTCGATCAGGTCAGCTGCGCTTCGAGTTCTTTCATGTCGAAGTAGTCGCGTGTGGCGCGGATCTTGCCGTTGGCATCGATCTCGTGGACGCCGACCCAGTGGAAGGTGATGTCCTTGCCGAACATGAAGACGGTGTCGATGCGTTCCATGAACACCACGTCCTCGGTCGACGCGATGTTGATGATCTTGTAGCGGAAGTCCGACCAATGGCCGGCTTGACGTTCGAGGTCGGCGCGGATGGCGTCGCGGCCGACGATGGGGTGATGCCAGGCGTTGACGCTGTACGTGGCGTCGTCCGCGTAGTGGGCTGCCGCGCCGTCACGATCCCCGGCGGCCAGAGCGGCCAGATAGGAGTGCACCACCTGTTCTTGCTTGGTTCCCACGGGTCCTCCTCGAGTTGACGTCCCTGGCAGGGCGCACCCAGAGCATGCTCCGATCGCCGTGGCCATGGCCAGAGGACGAGGTCGCAACGACGGTTGGCGGTCGTTGCGTGCCAGATGTGGGCCCGGCGCGTGACGGGTGACCGCGTGATCGGGACCTTCGTCGCTGTTGCCGGGACGGTGCGCGGCGCGGATGATCACCCATGTCGATCGTTCACCTCCATCCCCATCGATCGGTCATCTTCCACGCGTGGACCACGCGAGCGAGATGGATGCTGCTCGCCGACGCCGTCGGCCTCATCGTGGGCATGGTGCTGGGTGAAGGACTCATCGCCATGTTGGGCTACGGCGATGATCCGGTGTCGGCCCCGCTGTGGGCCAAGGCCGTTGCCGGTGGGGTCGGCGTCACCGTCACCCTCATCGCTCCGGTCATCGGCGTGGTGTTCGGTCGCCGGGGCATGGCCGCCGACGAAGGACGCAGTGCTCGCACCATCACCGTGGTGCACGCGCTCTTCGCGCTGGCCATGGTGTTGACCAACCTGGCCGGCCTCATCGCCGCGTGAGGCGATCACGCGAGGAGCGTCGCAGCGAGGTCCCCATGCACCAGCATCGACTTCTCACGATTTGAGAGTTATAATCCAGCTCGTGGATAGAACACCCACGCCGTCGCTCTTGCCGATCTTCCGGTCACAGCAGCAGGCCGAGTTGCTGGCCCTCCTGCTCGGTGACCCGTCGGTGGAGCACAGCCTTGTGCAGCTCGCCGAACGGACCGGAATGCCGTACGCGTCCGTGCACCGCGAGGTCGAGCGCGCAAGTGCGGCAGGGCTGCTGACAAGCCGACTCGTCGGGCGGACGCGCCTCGTCCGTGCCGACCAGGCCAGCCCCTACTTCGACGGGCTGTCCGATGTGCTCGTCAAGGCGTTCGGCGTTCCGTGGGTGCTCGGCGAATCGCTCGCCGACGTCGATGGGATCACCGCCGCGTTCGTCTACGGCTCTTGGGCTGCTCGGTTCTCCGGTGAGGACGGCGATCGACCGGTGGGTGACATCGACCTCCTCGTACTCGGAGGCCCCGATCGTGATGCGGTGTATGCCGCGGCAAGTACCGCCGAACATCGGCTCGGCCGTTCTGTTCAGGTCACGATCCGCGCCGCCGAGTGGCTGGCCGAAGGTAGCGGCACGTTCCACGACACGGTGGCGGGGCGCCCGATGGTGCCGGTTCCGCTGGCGACTACTCGAACAGGTCCGGAGGCCCAGCAGTCAACACCGACCCGACGGCGACGACCACCGTCCGCGCTGTCGCCAGCGCCCAAGCGGAGTCGTCGGCGCTGATCTCGGCACTCGATGGGTCGAAGTACTGCGCCGAATGGCGAGCGACCACAGCGAGGGTCACCACGTTGGTGATGACCCTCGCTGACTGCTGTGTTCAGGTGCCCTTGTAGTTGAGGACCTGACGCAGTTCGCACACCACCTCGACCAGATCGCGTTGTGCGTCCATGACCCGATCGATGTCCTTGTACGACTGCGGGATCTCGTCCACCAGCGCCTTGGCTCGACCCGAGAGCCACGTCTTGCCTTCCATCTGCTGCGCCAGGTCCGCCGCGGTGAAGCGACGACGTGCCTCGATCCGGCTCATGGAACGCCCGGCGCCATGCGAGCACGACTCCCACGACAGCGGGTTGCCGAGACCACGCACGATGTACGAGCGCGTGCCCATCGACCCGGGGATGACCCCGAGCATGCCCGTGGACGCCTTGATGGCGCCCTTGCGGGTGACCCACACGTCGTTGCCACCGTGATGCTCGCGCTGACAGAAGTTGTGATGGCAGTTGATGCGCTGCACTTCGGCACCGTGCCCGACTGCGGCGAACAGCACCGCCAGCACGGCGTCCATCATCGCCTCGCGGTTACCGAGCGCGTACTCCTGCGCCCAGTGCATGTCGGCGATGTAGGCATCGAACTCGGGAGTCGCCGCCTGGAACCACGCCAGATCGGGATCCTCGAGTGGCGTGCCGGCCTCGCGTGCCAGTGCCTTGGCCACCTTGATGTGGCGGCTGGCCAGCTTGTTGCCCACGCCGCGCGAGCCCGAGTGCAGCACCACCCATACCCGACCACCGTCGTTGTCGAGGCACACCTCGACGAAGTGGTTGCCCGAACCGAGGGTGCCGAACTGCATGCGCGCGTCGCGGGTCATGCGGTCATCGAGACCGGTGGGATGGCGATGGGCGGCGAACCACGCATCGGCCGCCGGGGTTGCCTCGCGATGGGCACGACCGACACCGGACGGCACGTTTGCCTCGATGCCGTCGAGCAGACGGTTCAACGACTGCGGGAGGTCGCCGCCGCGTAGATCGGTGCGCACGGCGATCATGCCGCAGCCGAGGTCGACCCCGACGGCGGCGGGGATGACGGCGTTCTCGGTGGCGATGACCGAACCGACCGTGGCGCCGAGACCGACGTGTGCGTCGGGCATGAGGCTCACGTGCCCCGAGATGATGGGCAGGCGCGCCGTCTTCTCGGCTTGCTTGATGGTGCCGGGATCGGTGTCAACCGACCATGACAGGAGCTTGGGGTTGATGGTCTGCATGGCAGTGCAACTTTCGCCCTTCGGGCCCACGTCGTTGTGGGCTCTTGTGATGAAGGCGCGAGTGTGTCGGATCGAGAGCCGTGCAGCCGAACGGTTTTCGCGTCACTCGGGCCGGTGGCAGACCGCTTCGACGTTGTTGCCGTCGGGATCGCGCACGAAGGCACCGAAGTAGTTGGGGTGGTACTCGGGCCACAGTCGTGGCTCGTGGAGGACCTCGGCTCCGGCAGCCACCGCGGCATCGAAGAATGCCTGCACTGCAGCGCGATCGGGGGCGCGGAAGGCGATGTGCGATTCGCGGAAGCCTTCCCCGGAGTCGAACGGCCCGATCCAGAAGTCGGGCATCGGCGGCACCCCGAACCCGATCAAGATGCCGTGCTCGATGATGCGCTTCCCGCCGAGTGGGGCGAGCACTGCGTCATAGAACGCGGCGCTCTTGGCCGGATCGGTGCACTGGATGGCGAGGTGATCGAGCATGACCCCAGTCTGCCCCTCGCATGACACCCGATGGACAGCGGTCACAACCGGGGCCTGCGCGAGGGCGGGCCAACTACGGTTGGCCCGTGACCATTCACCGCGCGCTCGGGTTGACCGACGACGAAGCTGCCCGCATCACCGAGATCCTCGGGCGGGAACCGAACCACCTCGAGCTGGCGATGTACGCGGTGATGTGGAGCGAGCACTGCAGCTACAAGAGCTCGCGGATGCACCTCAAGCGACTTCCCACCGAGGCGCCATGGGTGCTGGTCGGGCCGGGGGAGAACGCCGGTGTGATCGACGTTGGAGACGGCATCGCCGCCGCCATCCGGATCGAGAGCCACAACCATCCATCGGCCATCGAGCCGGCGCAGGGCGCAGCCACCGGCGTCGGCGGCATCCTGCGCGACGTGTTCACCATGGGCGCGCGCCCGATCGCCCTCATGGATCCGCTGCGGTTCGGGCCGATTGAGCATCCCCGCTCGAAGTGGATCGCCGAGGGCGTGGTGTCGGGCATCAGCCACTACGGCAACGCCGTCGGCGTGCCCACCGTCGGCGGCGAGGTGGTGTTCGACGCTTGCTATCAGGGCAACCCACTGGTCAACGTGCTGTGCCTCGGCACCCTGCCCACCGATCGCCTCGTGCTCGGTCGGGCCACCGGCGTGGGCAACCTGGCGGTGCTGCTCGGTAGCGCCACGGGCCGAGACGGCATCGGCGGCGTGAGCGTGCTGGCCTCGGCCGGCTTCACCGAGGACGAGGAAGCCGAGCAGGCCAAGCGCCCCAACGTGCAGGTGGGTGATCCGTTCGAGGAGAAGCGACTCATCGAAGCCTGCCTTGCGCTGCTCGATGCCGGCCTGGTGGTCGGCATCCAAGATCTCGGCGGTGCCGGGCTCACCTGTGCCACCAGCGAGACGGCCAGCCGCGGCGGCATGGGCATGGACGTCGACATCAACGCCATCGCCAAGCGCGAGATCGGCATGGAACCGTTCGAGACGATGACGTCGGAGAGCCAGGAGCGCATGCTGGCCATCGTCACCCCCGAGGCCGTGGCCGAAGTGCTGTCGATCTGCGCTCGTTGGGATGTGCGGGCCAGCGTCATCGGGACGGTCACCGAGGGCGGTCGCTTGCGCATCATGGACGGCTACGACGGTCAAGTGCTCGCCGACGTGCCAGCAGCGTCGCTGCACGAGGACGCGCCGTTGTACGACCGGCCGATGCGACCCCGCCAACGGGTCGCCGTGCCGCCCGAAGCGCTCATCGACCCGACGGCGACGCTCATGGGCATGCTCGTGGACACCACCTGGGTGTCGAGCCAATACGACCACATGCTGTTCAACAACACGGTGAGCGGCCCCGGTTCGGAAGCCACTGTGCTCCGTCTGAAGCACCCGTCAACTGGAATTGACACCGGCCGCGCGCTGGCGCTCACCACCGATGGCAACCATCGTTGGTGTGCCATCGACCCCCGCGAAGGCACGACGCGCGTGGTGGCAGAAGCGGTCATGAACCTGGCCTGCGTCGGGGCACGGCCGATGGCATTGGTGAACTGCCTCAACTTCGGCAACCCCGAGCATCCCGAGGTGATGTGGGAGCTGTCGGAAGCAATCGACGGCATGGCTGCGGCTTGTACGGCGTTCGAGCTCCCAGTTGTGGGCGGCAACGTGAGCCTCTACAACGAGACCGCCGGTACCGACATCGACCCCACGCCCATTGTCGGCGTGCTCGGTGTCATCGACTCGCTCGAGCGTCGCCCGCCCTCTGGCGGCGCGACGCCCGACGGTGTGTTGGTGCTCATCGGCCCCGATCCCCACGACGGTCTGGTCGGCTCGCGTGCCGCATGGTCGGTGGGTCGCAAGGGTGGATCGTTCGCCCCCCTCGATCTCGAGGAGCACGTCCGCACTGCTGATGTGGTGCGATCGCTGGTCAATGCCGACGCGGTGAGTGCGCTGCACGATCTCGCCGACGGTGGACTGGCGTTGGCCGCCGCGGAGCTCGCGGCCCGTGGGCATTGCGGCGTGGTGGTGGAGAGCGGTCAGGAACCGTTCGCCGAGACACCGTCGCAGGTGCTGGTCGTCACCAGCGACGCCGCCGAGGTGTTGTCACGAGCCAGCGCGGCGGGTGTGCACGCGCGAGTGGTGGGCGGCACCGGCGGCAGCCGCGTGCGCGTCGGATCGAGCATCGACGTTGCCCTCGACACAGTGGTCGAACGCTTCGAGGGCGCGCTCCCCGAGGCGTTCGGCAAAGCCGTCGCCCACTGACCGATACTGGGTCACATCGGTCACCTCAGCGGCGGGTGACGGTCGCTCCGCCGACGGCCCTCACCGTCCAACCCAGCTGTCCGAGCGCTCCCGGTCGGCACAACACCACGACGCTTCCACCCCATCCACCGCCGGTGACGCGCGCGCCCAAGACGCCCGGCATGTCGAGTACCAATCGCTGCACGTCATCGAGGGAGGTTGACGACGACTCGTAGTCGTCACGCAAGCTGGTATGGCTCTCGTTCATGAGCCGACCGAACTCCACCACGTCGCCCGAACGCAGTGCTGCCGCTGCGGCGTGCACGCGTGCGTTCTCGCTGACGACATGGCGAGCGCGTCGTCGTAGGACCGGATCGGTCAACGACGGCAGCGCATCGAGCGACGCGTCGCGGAGCGGTCCGATGATCTGTTCCACCTGAGCACACTGCGCCACACGGATCGCATACGCGGACTCGTCCAGGGTTCGGGGCTCCACCGATATCACGACGATCTCGTACTCATCGGGCGGGGGCATCGGCACCGGCGCGATGTCCAACGTGGTGCAATCGAGCAACAGCGCATGGCCTTCCACCCCGGCGCAGGAGGTGAGCTGATCCATGATGCCTGTCGGTGTTTCGCGCGCCGCGACCTCGGCGCGCTGGCACAACCGCGCCAAGGCGACGCGATCATGATCGTCGGCTCCGAGCGCCAATGCACACGCCACCTCGAGCGCCGCGCTCGACGACAAGCCAGCGCCGATGGGGATGGTGCTGCGCACCTTGCCGACATAGCCGATGAGCGGCTTCACCTCGCCCATCACCGCAGCGACGAAGCGGGCCCACAACGGACCGGACGGGAGCTCGGTCGCGTCGATGGCGACCACCGCGTGAGCGCTCTCGGTGTCGCTGGCGAGACGCACCACTGGCCGCGCCGGGTTGGGCATTGCCGTGATCTCTGTCCAGCGATCGATGGCCATGGGCAGACACCAGCCGCCGGTGTAGTCGGTGTGGTCACCGATGAGGTTCACTCGGCCAGGAGCGCGACCGACGATCGTTGCCATGCACCTTCGTTAGCAGGTGGAGAGCCCGTGCCGACGAAAAGATGAGCATCGCGTAACGGTGGGCCCGAAGCTGTGGCGATCGCAGGTGGGCATGCCAGACTGCGAGCAATGGTCGACTCGCCCAAGGAAGCGTGTGGGGTCTTCGGCGTGTTCGCGCCGGGCAAGGCCGTCGCCCACATCACCTATCTCGGTCTCTATGCGCTGCAGCATCGCGGTCAGGAGGCCGCCGGGATGGCGGTGGCCGATGGCCGGCATCTGACGGTCATGAAGGACGAGGGCCTGGTTGCCCACGTGTTCGACGACCGGACCCTTGCTGCACTCACCGGCAACCTGGCCATCGGCCACACGCGCTACTCCACCACGGGTTCCTCGGTGTGGGCCAACGCTCAGCCGGTCTATCGCGACGCCGGTCATCACGAGTTCGCCCTCGGGCACAACGGCAACCTCACCAACACCATGCAGCTGGCCGACGACCTCGGGATGCTTCCCGGTGCGGTCACCAGCGACAGCGACCTCATCGCGGAGATGCTCGCGCGCTCGGTACACACCACCGGCGACCTCGAGAAGTCGCTGCACGATGTGCTGCCCCATCTGCAGGGAGCGTTCTCCTTGGTGCTGTGCGATGAGACGCGCGTGATCGGCGTGCGCGATCCGTTCGGCTTCCGGCCGCTTTGCCTCGGCAAGTTGGATGGCGGCTGGGTCTTGGCCAGCGAATCACCCGCGCTCGACACGGTCGGCGCTCACTTCGTGCGCGAGTTGGAGCCCGGCGAGATGGTGGTCATCGATCGCGACGGCACCCATTCGTCGCGCCCGTTCCCGCCCGAGCGCGTCAGCCCACATCTGTGCTTGTTCGAGTTCGTGTACTTCGCCCGCCCAGACGCCCAGCTCTACGGGCGGAGCGTCGCCGCGGCACGCGTGCGGATGGGGGAGCAGCTGGCCGAGCAAGCGCCACTGGCCCCCGATGCGACCGGGCGCGAAGCAATCGTCATGCCGGTTCCCGAATCGGGAGTGCCGGCGGCGCAAGGGTTCGCCAAGGCCAGCGGGATCCCGTATGAGGACGGCCTGGTGAAGAACCGCTACATCGGTCGCACCTTCATCGCCCCCGATCAGCAGATGCGAGCCCTCGGCGTGCGCATGAAGCTGAACCCCTTGCGGGAGAACATCGCCGGCAAGCGACTGGTGGTCGTCGATGACTCGATCGTGCGCGGCACGACCACGCGCGCGGTGGTGGCCATGTTGCGTGAGGCGGGCGCGGCCGAGGTGCACCTGCGCATCATGAGCCCGCCGTATCGCTGGCCGTGCTTCTACGGCATGGACACCGGCAACCGGGCCGAGTTGTTGGCCGCGAGCCTCACCGTCGACGAGGTCCGTGACTACGTGGGCGCCGATTCGCTGGCCTATCTCGAGCTCGATCGCCTCCTGACCGCCACCGGGGCCCCTGGTGCGGGGTTCTGCGACGCGTGTCTGACCGGTACGTACCCGGTGGAGGTCCCGGTGGAGTTGGGCAAGCACGTGTTGGAGACGCGGTGAGCGGCGAGACGTACGCGACATCCGGTGTGAGCCTCGAAGCGGCCGACGAGACCGTCGATCGGATCAAGAGCCACGTGCGCTCCACGTTCCGCCCCGAGGTGCTCGGCGACATCGGCGGATTCGGTGGGCTGTTCGCTCTCGGCAACCGCTACCGCGATCCGGTGCTCGTGAGTTCCACCGACGGCGTCGGTACCAAGGCACTGGTGGCCCGGGCGATGAACCAATGGGGCACCGTCGGACTCGATCTGGTGGCGATGTGCGCGGACGACATCGTGGTGCAAGGCGCCGAGCCGCTGTTCTTCCTCGACTACGTGGGCGTCGGCACGCTGCGACCCGAGGTCGTCGAGTCCATAGTCGCTGGCATCGCCCTGGGTTGCCGGGAAGCCGGCTGTGCATTGGTCGGTGGAGAAGTCGCGGAGCATCCTGGTGCCGGTGACGACGACAACGTCGAGTTGGCCGGGTTCGTGGTCGGCGTGGTGGAGCGTGACGCGCTCATCACCGGAGCGGCCATCAGTCCCGGCGATGTCCTCATCGGCCTGGCCTCACCGGGCCTGCGTTCCAACGGCTATTCGCTGGCCCGTCGAGTGTTGCTCGAGCGCGCCGGGCTTCCGCTCGATGCGCCGGCGTGGGACGGTGCCGACACCAGTGTGGGCACCGAGCTGTTGCGTCCCTCCGTCATCTACGCCCGAGCGTTGGTGGAACTGACACGGGCATTCGAGGTGCACGGTCTGGCTCACATCACCGGCGGTGGCATCCCGGGGAACCTCGTGCGTGTCTTGCATGACGGTGTTGATGCCGTCGTGCGTCGGGGGACGTGGCCGGTGCCGAGGATCTTCGATGAGATCGCCCGCCTCGGCGGTGTGGCACTCGAGGAAATGGACCGTGTGTTCAACCGTGGGGTTGGCATGATCGCCGCTGTGCCCGCGGCCATCGCTCCTGACGTCATCGCCCATCTCGCCGGCAACGGCCATGAATCATGGATCATCGGCGAGGTGGTTCCCGGCTCCGGTCGGGTCCTGATGCTGTGAGCACCGCTGACAGCAGCACAGCGACATCAGCACCGAAGCGGGCAAAGGTCCATTACGCCTGGGTCGTCTTCGCCGTCACCTTCGTCACGTTGCTCGGGGCGTCGGGGTTCCGGTCTGCGCCGGGTGTGCTCATCGAGCCGTTGCAGGACGACTTCGGGTGGAGCAAGGCCACCATCTCGGTGGCCATCTCCATCAACCTCATCCTCTACGGCCTCATCGGTCCGTTCGCCGCCGCGCTCATGGGCCGCTTCGGTCTGCGCAAGGTCGTCATCACCGCGCTCATCGTCGTGTCGTCGGGCGCGTTGGCCACCACGGCCATCACCCATCCATGGCAACTGTGGTTGCTGTGGGGCGTGGTGGTCGGCACGGGATCGGGCTGCATGGCCACCGTGCTCGCCGCAACGGTGGCGAACCGATGGTTCGTGGCCCGCAAGGGCATCGTCACCGGCGCGCTCACGGCGGCCGGTGCCACCGGACAGTTGGTGTTCCTCCCAGTGCTGAGCCGCGTGGCCACCGACATCGGCTGGGAGACGGTGGCGGTCATCGTCGGTGGCTCGGCGTTGGCGGTCGTGCCGTTGGTGGCGTTGCTGTTGCGCAACCAACCATCCGACGTCGGGCTCAGCGCGTACGGTGCCGACGAGTCGTGGCAACAGATGCAACCCACCACCAATCCGGTGCGGGCAGCGTTCGACGGGTTCACCCAGGCGAGGCGATCGGGAGCGTTCTGGCTGTTGGCCGGGAGCTTCTTCGTGTGCGGCGCTTCCACCAATGGATTGGTGGGAACGCACTTCATCCCGGCGGCTCACGACCATGGACTGGCCGAGACGAAGGCGGCCAGCTTGCTGGCGCTGGTCGGCATTTTCGACATCGCCGGCACGTTGGCGTCGGGCTGGCTCACCGATCGCGTCGATCCCCGACGGCTGCTCATGTTCTATTACGGCTTCCGCGGCCTGTCGTTGTTGGCGCTGCATCAAGCTCTCGATGCGTCGTCCATGGGGCTGTGGGCCTTCATCATCTTCTACGGCCTCGATTGGGTGGCGACCGTGCCGCCCACCGTTGCGCTGTGCACCGAGGTGTTCGGCCCCCGTCGAGCAACGGTGGTCTACGGCTGGGTCTTTGCCGGCCATCAACTCGGTGCTGCATTCGCCGCGTTCGGCGCAGGCAAGATCCGCGATGTCACCGGCAGCTATCAGGCGGCGTTCGTCATCTCCGGGGTCTTGTGTCTGGTTGCTGCCGCTGGCGTGACCCGCATCGGACGTGAACCTCACCTGACCACGCGCGCCGAAAGCCTGGTTCCCGACCTGGCTTGACGCACATCGACACAACTTCCTTTTCGGGACGCGGAACTCGCGGTGCCATCGCGGCATCGATCGGGACACCAACGCTCGCCACACGGTGGGCCGACCCGAAAGAGAAGATCATGCTCACCGATTCGACGCTCACGTTCACCACCCCCGCCTCGTTCGCGCCGCCGTGTCCGACCGACTTGTTGACGAGTACCGCTCCCACACCCGCGGTCGCGCCGAGGGATGGGGTCGACCGGACCGCGCTCACGCTGGTGGGCGTCCACTCGCTCATCATCATCGCCAGCGGCGTGTTCCTGGCCGCTGTCGGCGAGGGCATGTTCGCTGCGGCGGCCCTGATCGAAGGAACCCTGCGGGCCGTCGAGGCGATCGGCATCGCACGGCGCAGTCGTGTGCTCACCAAGGTTGCGCTCGGGCACAGTTACGTCTCGGCCGTGGTGTCGGCGCTCAACCCTCCGGTTGGCGTGTTGTTCACGTTGCTGAACGTGGTGATCGTTCGTCGGCTCCGCTCGCGCCGTTGACAACCGGTACGTCACCGAACGAGCCCCGAGCCAGATCGGCCGGGGCTCGTTCGCGTCGGGGACCGATGTCAGGCACCGGCCGTTCGTCCACGGCCCCACATCCCATTGCGCGAACGCCAATACTTGGTGACCATCACGGCGACACCGATGAGCAGCAGACCGAGCACCATCAACGTCGCCTCGGTGCCCACCTCATCGGCGAGGTAGTAGAGCGCCAGCTGCGGCGTCCAGATGAACACGCCGAGCGTGCCGACCAGCAACAGGATCGGGTGATCTCGGAGCATGCCGACGGCGAGCATGCCAATGGCGACCGCCGTACCGAACCACACACCGATGGCCCGCTGATCGGCGGCGAAGATCTGTAGGCCCACCAACAACGCGGCCGGTCCCAACAGACATGCTTCATCGGATGGCTCGAGGGCGTCGAGGACACCACCGATCGTCCACAGCGCGCCGACCATCAACACCGGCATTGCCCAGACCGGCGACGAGAATGTTCTGTCACTCGACTCGAGGACCTCGACCACGCCGACGGCGGTGGTGATCACCGCCGCGAACAGCGCCGCCTGCTGCAGCAACTCCCGATGTCGCACCCATTCGACGGCGGCGACCACGGCGGCGGCCGACCCGACCATCAACGGCGTGCCGCGCGACGGAGTATCGCTGTCTCCGGTGATCTCCAAGATGGTCACCACCGTTGTTGCCGCGGTACCAGCCACCGACAACGCCCACAGCACGCTGCCGAGGCGCGCCATGGCCGCGTCGGTCGAGCGCAACACGAACGCCCCAGCAGCGATCACCGCGATCGTCGGGACGGCAAGCACGGCGATGTGGGCGGCGGCACCGATGTCGTCCCAGGTATTGCCGATGATCATGCCGATGGCGGTGAGCACCAACGCCGAACCGACATAGCCCACGGCCTCCGTGGCCAGGGGCACCCGGGGCGGAGGCGGGGCCGCCTCGTGTTCGGCGGCGTAGATGGCCTCGCTCTGGTCGCGGGTGATGAGGCCGGCCGACGTCCATTGCTCGAGCTTGCGGCGCAATGGGTCAGGCCCCGAGTCAGCGGCTCCGCCAGCTGGGGAGCCCGTGATGTGCGGCCCCATGTGGACGAAGGGCACATGGCGTTTGCGAGAGCGTTCGATGATGACCGCAGCAACGATCAGCACCAACAGGAGAGGAAGCAGACCGATCATGAGGTCATCGTGCGCCTCCGCCAGATGATCGTCAGGGTCGAACGTCCCGACGGCAGTCCTTCCATCTCTGAGCAGGGGTCCGCGACTCGACGGCGGGCGGATCGACAGAAGCAGTGATGTACTCCGCCGCGATCTGCGCCCTTCTCAGCCTGGCTAGCCTCCCGCTCGTGCTGGGGACCCGCGTTCGTTCTTGTCGTCCGTCGCGCCGAGCGGCGTTGGCGGTCGCAGTGGCGATCACCGCGACCGGCCTCGCCTCACCGGTCCGCCCCGTGCTGGCCGCGCCTCGGGCGGCCAAGGTCCCCGCCCATCCCCACACCCTCGTCGCGCTGGGTGACTCGGTGGCCGCCGGGATGGGACTGCAATGGCGTGACTGGCTCACCCCCGACAGTTGCTGGCGATCGGGCAGTGACTCCTACGCGGGGCGGTTCTTCTCCTCGTGGAAGAAGGCGGCGCCCAAGACCGAGCAGTCCAGCTACAAGTTCGTGTTGCTGGGCTGCAAGGGCGAGACCGCCGCGAGCATGGGGAAACAGGTGGACAAGGCCATCGCCGAGGACCCCGGCCTCATCTCGATCACCATCGGCGCCAACGATCTGCGCTTCGTCTACCCCGAGCGCTTGTTTCGTGCGGATGGCACGTTGGATCGATCGATCGTGGACAAGAACCTCGCCGCGTTGACGACATCGCTGCGTGGTGTGCTCACGCGACTGGTGGACAACACCGGGGCTCGCATCATGGTGACCACCTATCACAACCCCACCGCGGCCGATCCGGTGGGTGTTCCATCATGTTCGGGAAAGTGCTTCTCCGACGCCGTCACCGGCGTTCTCGCACAGTTGAACAGCACGATCGCCGACACCGTGCGCACCTTCTCGACCGATCGGGTGCGTCTGGCCGATGTGGCCAAGCGCTTCGACGGTCACGGAGCGCCCAACGGTTGGGGTCCCGACAGTTGGCGTCAGGTCGGGGTGCCCAGTTGGATCCCCGTTCCATCGTCGGCTCGCAAGATCCTGTCCGACACGCAAGGCATCCAGGCCTACTGCGCGTCGGGACACAACATCTGGATCGACAAGAACTGGGTGAACGGGATCGACTGTGTGCATCCCAACGCTGATGGCGCCAAGGCGTATGCGGCAACGCTCAGTGCCGTGCTCGCCGCCTGGAAGTGAAGTGCTGCAAGGCCTGCTGCTGAACGATCACGCGCCCATGGCCACCACAGTGGCACCGGTTCCGGCCAGGCTGCCATGGAAGCCGGCGTCGCCGAAGGCGAACAGACCACCGTCGCGGGCCACGAACCAATAGCCCTTGCCGGTGCGGGTGGGGACGATCGAGATGACCGGCTGGGTCAGCGTGAGGTTGCCCGTCGAGCCGTGGAACGGAGCGTCACCGAACGCGAACACGCCGCCATCCTCGGCGACCATCCAGTAGCCCTTCCCGCTCGGTGTCGCTGTCATGCCGACCATCGGCTTGTTGAGTCGGGTACCGCCCATCGATCCGTAGAACGCGGCGTCACCGAACGCGAACAAGCCACCGTCTCGGGCGGCGAACCAGTAGCCCTTCCCCGTCGGTGTGGGGGCCATGGCCACCACTGGTTGGGCCAAGCGCAGGTCGCCCGTGGACCCGAAGAACGGAGCGTCGCCGAAGGTGAACACGCCACCGTCGGCGCCGATGAGCCAGTAGCCGTTACCAGATGCCGTCGATGCCATGGCCACGATCCCGCCGGCAAGTGGAGTTGACGACATGTCGCCGTAGTGAGCAGCCGCGCCGAAGGCGAACACTTTGCCGGCCGGCGTGCACAGCCAGTAGCCGTCGTGCTGCGGCCGAGACGCCATCGTCGACACGACCGACCCGGCGGGCGCATCGCCGTACGCCGCTGATCCACCGAAGCCGCTCACCTTGCCGGCGTCGGTCACCATCCAGTAGCCGTCGCCGCCCGGGTTCGACTGCACCGGAACTTGGCCGGGTCCGGCAGAGAACAACTGGAGGTTCGAGTAGTTCCCGCCGAGGACCGCGGACCCCGGAGCGCCCAACCATCCTTCGAGCACCGAGGTGTAGACGGACCGGAAGTCGATGTTCCAGTTCAGGTTCTTGTTGCGATCGAGCGAGGTGAGCGAGGGATAGGACCCGTACATGCCGCCACGCACGTTGTCGCCGATGACGATGACCGGACCGGCGGTGCCGTGATCGGTCCCGACCGAGACGTTGGCCTCCGGTCGGCGGCCGAACTCGGAGTAGATCATCACCGTCACCCGATTGCGGAACTGGGGGTTCAAGCGATCGAAGAAGGCCTTGAGCGCGTTGTTCACCTCGGTGAGTCGTGACGCGTGGCCGGTGGCCTGCGCCGAGTGTGTGTCGTAGCCGCCGAGCGACGCGTGCATGACCCGCACGCCGAGGTTGGCGTTGATCAAGTTGGCGCACAGCGCCAGGCCGCTGGACGATCCGCCGGGTAGCCCGCTGTAGCTCGGGCTGATCTGCAACGACAGGTCCATGGCCTGTGCACCACTGGCCGCGAAGGTGTCGCCCCACGTGGAGCTCTGCGCCCCGGAGGTGAACTGACGCACGCCGGTGTAGAGGCGCTTCTCTGCCGCGTTGTTGCTGGCCCCGAACGCTCCCGACAGCGATGTGGGGAACGCCGATCCGCTTCGATAGTTGCCCCGCACGACGAGCGGTACCGAACTCGAGATGGACACCGCGTGGAATGCGTCCGGCCCACCCGGGAGGCCATCGATGTAACGGCCGAGCCAACCCGAACCGGGGTTCCCGCCGCTCACATGACCGGCCGACCAGATGGCTTGCGCGTCGAAGTGGCTGAGGCTCATGTTGGGGTAGCCCACCCCGTTCACGATGGCGACCTTGCCCTGGTTCCACCAGTCACGCACGTTGGTGAGGCTGGGATGGAGGGCGAGACCGCCGCCGCCGCCCAACGGCAGCACGGCGCTGGGCGACAACGCCAGCGCACCGCGGAGCCCGGCATAGGCGCTGTTGTTGATCGGCACCACCGTGTTGACGCCATCGTTGCCGCCGCCGAGGTACAGCATCACCAGCACGCCGTCATTGGCGCCGATCGGCGTCGCCGCTTCGGCGTAGCGGGTGGCCCACGCCGGCATGGCTGACAGCGCCACACCAGCGCCGGCGGCCTGCAGGAAGCGTCGACGGCTCACCGGACTGGTGTCGGGTGTGCTCAGCAGCTCGAAGGTGTCGTCCCACTCGAGATCGTTGTAGGCCATGGTCAGATCTCCGTACTCACGCGGTCTTGAGGGCTCAGGCGATGTTGAAGTCGGGGGACAGCAGGACGAGGACCATGAGGTTCACCTGCTCGGTGACGGCGCTGTACCCGGAAGCGCTGCGCTCGGCGGTGAGCCAGCTCCGCATGGCGTTCACCGTCGTGGTCGATGGTGATGTCAATCCGAATTGCGCGATGGCGGCGTCGACCGCTTGGTTGACGCTCAGCAGGTTGGTGCCGGCGAGTACGCCGGCGTCCTTGGCCTTGTTGGCGATGTTCTTGGCGAACGCGGCGCGAGCCCAATAGGCGGCCGAGCTGATCCAGTAGCCGTTGCTCTTCCACCCCGATACGTCCGGTGGGTTCAGGAGCTCCTGGTTCATGTTCACGTGATAGCTGTCGGGTCGGGCCGTGGCGGCCGGGACACCGGTGAGCTTGATGGCCGCTGCCATGTACTCGACTGGTGAACGCACCAACTGCCCCTTGCACTCCGGAGCGTAGAACTCGGGCATCAAGAGCAGTTGACGGACCGTCGCCGCGATGTCCCATGAGGACTGGAAGGTGGCAGCCAACGTGTCGATGACCGTGCTGGTGGGATTGGTGTTGGCGAAGAACTTCCAGAGTTTGGTGACGATGTAGCGGGCGCAGATGGTGCCCTTGGGTCCATCCAGCGTCCAGTCGATGACACCAGGCCCGTCGAAGTTCGCGGTCTGGCCGAAGATGGTCTTGTTGCCGTTGTCGTGGCGGGAAGGGTTGAAGGAGTACGTGTCGCGGGCGGAGTTGAGACCGTGACCGGTCCAGGCGCGAGCGGACTCGACCACCTCGTCCTGGGTGTAGTTGTCCACGCCGAGCATGAACAGCTCCCACAACTCACGGGCGAAGTTCTCCTGCACCTTGCCGACGCGGTTGGTCTCGTTGTTCAGGTAGCGCAGCATCGCCGGCTCGATGGACATCGCCTTGGTGAAGGTTCGGAAGTTGCCGGCGCAGTTGGCTCGATACAGGGCGTTCTGTTGGTACATCAGCTGTTGACTGCCGACGTCGCGGTCTTCGGAGCAGAAGTGACCGTGCCAGAAGAACGTCAACTTTTCTTGCAGCGGCTTGGTCGTGGTGGCCATACGGTCATACCACCACCAGATCAGGTTCAAGTAGCGCTGTCCGCTACTCACGGCCGGGTCGGTGAGTCCGGCCGGTGGCGTGTCGGCCGGCGCCCCGGAGAAGTTCAGCAGATCGTCGACGATGGTCGTGAGGTCCTGCGTGGTCGCCAGCGTGTCGATCTGCGCAACCGTTCCCCCGAATCCGGCGCGCCGGAGCAGATGTGCGACATCGTCGCGTGGTGTGGGCACCGTCGGTCCTCCCCGTGATAGCCGTGTGAGGTATCGACCGCCCTTGACCACTTCTTGGGTGAAGCGTTCCTCAATCTTGAAGACCGGTGCAGCGTCGTCGGGGATGGGCCGTCACGAGCGGGCAGGGGCGCGACGATCGCCGCGCTCGGCGGCGAAGCGCCTGGAGAGGATGCACTCGTCGCGCAGATGCCGTGTGACGGGGCATCGCACAAGCGCGTATAGCAAGCGGCAGGTGGGCGAGTTCAAGGGGGGTGACGGGGTGATCGGTCCAGGCGAGTCCACATGGGAACTGCGTCTTCGTGCAGAAGTCGGTAGGAATCAGGCAATGGTTGCGATGAAGGCGCTCCAACTCATCGGAGCAGGCGGGTGCTCGGTAGATGCGGCGGCTGAGGCGCTCGGGTATTCCCCTCGTCATCTCAAGCGGGTCCTCGCAGCGGCGCGCCAGGCTCTCGGCGCTGAAACCAACGCCGATGCGTATGAACGGTTGCGTACCGGTCCCGACCCCCTTGAGTCGAATTGAGGGCAACTGAGCGTGCCTGGGTGTCATGAACATGTCACTGTTCGGAGGGCCAGTGCTCGAGTACGAAGGTGGAGGCAACCCGGTGCCAGCAGGTTCATACATACGAGTTGTGTCTTCGAGCAGTTGTGGCGGCGGGACGCTGTCAACGGGGCTGCACGCAACGGAGTCTTCTGTCCGTCCGGGCTGTTGGAATCGCAGTTCGAGCGGCTGGCATACGGCCGCCTGTTGGGCTCTGTACCCGTGACGAGTGAGAGAGGTTGCGATCGATGAAACGTTCAGCACCAATCATTACAGGAGTCAGCGCGGCTGCGACTGCCGCCCTCATCATGGTGTTGGCCGGGCCGCGCGCTGCGGGCGGCCCGACCCTCCCAACCGCGGGACCCAGCGGCTCCGACCCGCGGACCATGGTGGTGACCGGGGATGTCGTCACCGGGGCAGTGTCCTTCGTTGAGGAGGTCAGGCGCAGTGGGGTAGCCCCGCACTCGGTCGGTTGGTCACCGAGTGACCGTGGTCGAGATCCGGGGGAGACGCTCGCGGCCGTTGCCACAGAGCGCGTCTTCGGGTCTGCAGTAGTTGCCGTGCTTCCCTCGGGGGATGTTTGTCTCTCACTGCTGCTCAGTGACTGGGAGCCGAGCGGCTGCACGGCTTTGAGCGAGGCTCTAGCCGGTCGACTTGTGCTCGACGTCCAGGCGAGCGCCTCGACTCAGCGGATCGTCGCGGGCATTGTTCCCGATGGCGCATCGGTCGTCTCGAGCGACAAGCGGACCGTGCTCATCGAGAACAATGTCTGGATGGCGACCGCCACGGAAGGATCGTCGTTCGTGGTCCGAGATGCCGTAGGGCACCTGATGGAGGTCGGGATCTTGTCGAACCAGTAGCGCAGTGGTTGACGGGTCGGGATGCGAGCGGGTGCGGAGCCTTTGGACGAGTCGAGTCGACACAGGACTGTGCTTGAGAGGGTCACCTGCGTCGGTCGATGGACGCCTTTGACTTTCGGCCCGACCGTAGGCTCGGGCCCATGGACTCGTCCCGGCAAGCGCTTCGCGATCACGTTCTGACCCATTCGGTGAAGCGAGGCGAGTTCACGCTCAAGTCCGGGGCGAAGTCCACGTGGTTCCTCGACACCAAGCAGACGCTGTGCCGTCCTGACGGCATCACGTTGGTGGCCGAGGCTGCGCTCGAGCTCATTCCGGCCGAGGCGACGAGCATCGGTGGGCTCACCATGGGGGCCGATCCACTGGCGTACGGCGTTGCCGCCATCGGTGCGCTCAAAGGTCGCTCACTGCGGAGCTTCTCCATCCGCAAAGAAGCCAAGGATCACGGCGTCGAAGGTCGCATCGCCGGTGCGTTGTTGCCCGGCGACAATGTGATCGTCACCGAGGACACCGCCACCCGTGGCACCTCAGCGATGGAGGCGGTCGAGGTGGTGCGGGCGTACGGGGCCGAGGTGCTCATGATCTTGGCCCTCGTCGATCGCGGCGGCACCGCGGGCGCCAGGGCCCGCGATGCCGGCATCGCCTTCGCGGCATTGCTCACCGCCGAGGACCTCGGGTTCCCGTTTGGTTCCTGACCAGACCCGGTTCCTGAGCCGGCGAAACCCACCCCGATCGTTCTGTGCACGAGAAGGTACGGCCGGCGTGCGTTCTCGTACCTAGAAGACTGGAGTTCAGGCGTCGATGGGCTCGTCGTGCGGCACCGGCACTTCCACCGCAGCGACCGAGGCCGGAGTGCGCCGGCGGCGGCGAACGATGAGCCACACGCCGAGCAGCATCGCCGCGGGGATCAGCCACGGCACCAGCCACGCCGCCACGATGGCGATCGCCAGTCCGGCCCCCAACAGAGCATCGGTGCCTTGTTCGAGCGCCTTCCCGACGGTCATGTCGTCATCGGCCGTGGTCGGCGCAGCCGCTTCGGTCGGGGTGGGCTGCAGGGTCAACGTCACCGTGGCCATCTCGGTCTGTGACGACAGCATCCGCTGTTGACCGAGGAGTTGTTCGAGTTCGGTCTCGCGGCGGGTCAGCTCCGACTCGACAGCTGCCAACTGGTTCACGTCGGTGGTCTGGGCCATGAACAGCCGGACGCGCTCCACGCTGGCGCGCGCCGCTGAGATTCGGCTCTCCACGTCTACGAAGGTGGCGGTCACGTCCTCGGACTGCTGCGTCTGGGTGAGCAGGGTTCCCAATCCGTTGAGGTTCTGGAGCAGTGCGGAGACCTTGGCCGGTGGCACCTTCATGACGATGGTCGAGGACGGCGTGCGGCCCGGACCACCGAAGTTGGTCTGCTGGTTGGCGACGTAGCCGCCGAGACCTTCGAGATAGGTCGACGCCTTCAGCGACGCCGCCCCGACGTCGGCCACCTCCACGTCGAGTGTGACGGTGACGATCACCTTCCGGTCCGCCGGTGGAGTGGGCACCGGTGTGCTCGAACCTCCGCCGGTGTTGCTGCTCGGGCTCCCAGGAGCGACCGTGGTGGCCGCCGCGGCAGCGGTCGTGGCGGTGGCGCCCTCGGCGACGACCTGGCTGCCAGCGCGATCGGCGACCGAGACCGACGCTGACGATCCGCCGTCGTCGCCACAAGCCGTCAGCATCAGTCCCGACACTGCGGCGATGGCCGTGACCGATCGGGCAAGAGGGGATCGGGGACGCCGCAGCGGGAACGGTCGCATGGCCGATGTGGACGTGGTGTGTGTGCCCGTGTTCAACATGGCCTTCAGATGGCTTCGGGACCCCTGATGGTTCCCCGATGGCGGTGACGGTCTCGTGACCATTGGGGCGCGATCAGATTGCGGCGACCCGGCGGAGTGTGATCGTGTCTGGTCGTCACAGAGCGGGCCGACCCGGCGCGCTCCGTCCGGAGCGAGGGAACCCATGATCGACTTCCACGGCCAGGTAGCGGTGATCACCGGTGCAGGCAACGGCCTGGGCCGCAAGTACGCGATCGACCTCGCGGCGCGCGGTGCGGCCATCGTGGTGAACGACCTCGGCACCACGGTCGATGGCCAGGGCGTGTCGGCGAGCGTTGCCCAGAGCGTGGTGGAGGAGATCGAAGCGCTGGGGGGCAAGGCGGTCGCATCGGTCGAAACGGTGAACACCCCCGAGGGCGGCGAGGCCATCGTGGCTGCTGGCATCGAAGCGTTCGGTCGTGTCGACGTGGTCATCCACTCCGCGGGCATCTTGCGCAACAACGCCTTCGTGGACATGCCGTTCGAGGACGTGCGAGCCGTCATCGATGTGCATCTGCTCGGCGCGTTCAACATCGCTCAACCGGCGTTTCGTCAGATGATCAAACAGCGATACGGTCGCCTGGTGCTGGTGAGTTCGAATCAGGGGTTCGGGAACCCGGGCCGGGCCAACTACGCGGCGGCCAAGATGGGCATCATCGGCCTCACCAACGTGCTCGCTCAAGAAGGGCGCGAGCACGGCATCGCCGCCAACGCGCTGATGCCGCTCGGCCTCACCCGCATGGGGGCCAACAAGGGTGATCAGGCCGATCGCATGACGGCAACGTTCGCTCCCATCAAGCACCGAATCCGCGGGGCATGGGTCACACCGATGGTCACGTACCTCTCGTCGAGCAGTTGTCGGGAGAGCGGCGAGACCTTCTCGGCCATCGGCGGCCGCTACGCCCGGGTGTTCATGGGCCTTGCGCCTGGTTGGGTGTCACCGGGCGAGGAGCCCCCGACGGCCGAGGACATCGCCGCCAATATGGCACTGGTGCAAGCGGTGGACGGCTATTCGATCCCCGGCTCGTTCTACGACGAGGTGCAACACGCGGTCGATCGCTACACCGAGGAGCGGCCGAAGGGCTGAGCGCGGGAAAGCATCAACGGCGCGAGGTCGAACTCACGCGAGATGTGGCAGCACCTTGTGCTCGATGAGGTCGAGTGACTCGGCGGCCACGTCGGGGTCGAGCCCGCCCATGAGTGGGTGCAGCGTCAACGAACCTTGCTCGCGCGTCAGAGCGATGCACTCCTCGGGAGTGAGCACGAGGTACAGCCCGCTCGAGCGAAGCGCGTCGGCGTCCTCCATCTCCTTGTAGAGGGTGATGTCATCTCCCGCCGCGGCGAGCCAACGCCCGTACGAGTTCGACTCGTGCAGCGCGTGGGGTGCGATCTTGGCCCAGGCGTGGTCGGGGTCCTCGCTGACATGGAGGAACATCTGCCCTTTGGGCCCACCGGTCGGCCCCGGGGTACGGCCCAGTTCGGCGCACGCGTCCAGGTACACCGACGACAGTTCGTCGTTGGTGGGGAAGAACCCGTCGGCAAGACGTGCCGCACGCCGAGCGGCCGCCGGTGACGAACCACCGAGGAAGATCATCGGCCCGCCGGGACGCAACGGCGCCGGGGTGATGTGAACCGTCGAACCGTTGTGCTCGAAGGGCTGTGCGGTCCACGCCTTGCGCAGAAAGGCGATGCCGTCCTCGATGGCCCGCACGCGACCGGGGAACGATCGTCCGAGCATCTCGTACTCCTCGGGGCGATAGCCGGCGCCGATGGTGATGTCGACGCGCCCGCCGCTGGCCAGATCGAGCACGGCCAGATCCTCGGCGACGCGCACGACGTCATAGAGCGGCAGCAACAACGCGCTCACCATGATGCGTATCGACGACGTCGCGCCCGCGACCACAGCCGCGGCGATGACGGGCGAGGGTAGGTATCCGTCCTCGGAACCGTGGTGTTCGGAGAACAGCACAGTGTCGATCCCGACACGCTCTGCCCAGCGGACCTGTTCGAGCATCGCGCCGTAGAGCTCCCCATGCGGTCGTGCGAACGACGGCGAACGCATGTCGTAGCGGATGATCGTTGGTGGCCGTGTGGCGTCGATGGGATCCATGGGGTCAGCCTTTCGAGCGGGAGCGCTTGGCTTGTTCGGCGCTCGAGTACTCGAGCAGATATGCGTCGGGGTCGGTGGCCAGCGCGATCACATCAGCACGAGCCTCGGGCGCGGTGAGGATCATGAAACGTTGGCTGACGATGGCGTCGACCACGAGATCACCGACGACGTCGGCGGTCACCATGGGCAGCGGCGGTGTCTGCACCACGGTGGTGGCGCCGCCGAAGAACGTCATCTGTTCGACGATGTTGGTGGCCACGCCAGCTGGGCACAGGCAACTCACATTGACACCGTGTGGTGCGAGGTAGAGCGCCAATGACTCCGACATGCCGACGATGGCGTGTTTGGTGGCTACGTAGGGAAGTCGGTCGTAGCCATAGGGCAGTAGTCCGGCCATCGAAGCGGTGTTGATGATGTGGCCGCGTCGTTGTTCCATGAAGATCGGCAGGAACACGGCGTTGGCGCGCACCACGCCCATGATGTTGATGTCGATGGCCCGCTGCCATTCCTCGATGGGGATCGACTCGGCGGGCCCGACGCTGAGCACGCCCACGTTGTTCATCACGATGTCGACGCGTCCGAACTCCTCGAGGCAGCGATCTCGGGCCGATTGCAGATCCCCGAGCGAGGTCACGTCACACCACAGCGGGATGGAGCGACCGCCCTCTGCAGTGATCTCGTCGGCCACAGCGACAGATCGTGAAGCGTCGATGTCGGCCACCACGATGGAGGTACCGCGTCGACTGAGAGCCAGCGCGCATGCCTTCCCGATGCCGCTGCCGGCACCTGTGATGAGCGCTGCGGCGCCGTCGAGGTCGATGGGATGGGGTCGGCTCATTGATCCTCGTCTGGCTCGGGCAGCGTCAAGCGCTGTTCCGTGGGATGGGGGCGAGTGCTGCCGCGTCGGCCAACGCCTGCAACGTGGTGGGCGAGATCGGTGCTCGGAGATACCCGATCAAGCCGTCGAGCATGCTGGTGAAGTGCGTCTCGAACGGCGAAGTGGGTCGCCCATGGCGATGGGCGCGTTCCCGGTCGGCTGATGCGGTCACGGCCATCTGCATGACCTGGAACACGCGATCTCGACGGATCGGTGCGGGAACCTCGAGCAGCAAGCGGTCCACTTGGTCGTAGAACTGCTCGGTCATGACGCGGTACTCCACCGGTAGTCGGTCGAAGTATCGGGCGATGTTGTCGAAGCGACGCAGCTCCTCGAGGAATGACAGGTAGTAGTTCCCGGGTTGCTCGGCCTGATCGACGATGGGGAGCAAGTAGGACGTGAGCCACGTCCTCAGCTCATCGCCGTCGTGGGATGGCATCGCCCGAGCGAACAGCTCGGCCCGTCGATCGGACATCTCGATCAGACGATTTTCGAAGATGGCGTGGATGAGACCGTCACGCGACCCGAAGTGATAGGCGACCGCAGAGTTGTTGCCGTTCCCCGCCTCGAGGCTGATCTGCCGCAACGACACACCGTTGATGCCGTATTGCGCGAACAAGCGCTCGGCGGTGAGCACCAGTTGCACCTTGGCTGAGACGGCCGTCACAAAGCAATACAAGCCGGGGAAGGTGCGAAAGTCAACTGTCTTAACCGGTACGGTCCGATCACTTCTACGGAGGGTTGGCCAGCAGGGGTTCCTCGACACCAACCTCGTCCCGGACCCGCCGCGCGATGTGCCGTACTACGGCAACGGCATCTTGAACTTCGTGTTCGCGATGATGTGGAAGCGCCCGGGACTCAGCCGTCGCGATCGCCACTTCATCACCTTCGACGAGATGCGAGAGGTGGTACTGCAGTTCGCTGCCCACTCCGGCTGGCCGAAGGCCTCGTACCTCCAGCAGGTCACCGATGAGTTGCACGCCAGGGTGCTGGCCGAAGCCGCTACTGGGTGATCTTGGTGGTGGTCGAGACCGGCGTCGATCCGGTGACCTCACGCTTTTCAGGCGTGCGCTCTGCCAACTGAGCTACTCGACCGTGGGTTGATTGCTGCGCTTCTGTGGAAACGGTATCGCTGTGAAACGAAGCGATGGCCCCACTTCCGTGGGGCCATCTGGTGTTTCGTGTCGCGGTCCCGACGGGACTTGAACCCGCGACCTCCGGCTTGACAGGCCGGCGTGCACTCCAACTGCACCACGGGACCTCTTGCATTTGTTGCGAGAGCGAACGCTACAGCGTCGGACGCGCCGTGCCCAAACAGTTCCCGGTGGTGCGAGCGCTCAAGCGACCTGATCGGTGATCATCACGTCCGGTGGCGGGGGCGGGGGAGGGAGGAAGTTCGGGTCGGTGGCCAGCTTCATGCCGGCCAACTCGTGCAGCGTTCGGCGCATCGAGTCGGGGGAGCCATCGAGGAACATCACGTTGCCCCGGCCCACCTCGGCCATCTGGCGGACGGTCTCGGTCCACATGGCGAACAAGATCAGCGACGGGTCGACGTTCTGCGATTCCATCTGGGTGGCTGCCTCGGTGAGGCCGCGTGCGACCTCCTGACGGAACAAGGCCACGCCCTGGCCCCGCAGCTGAGCAGCCAGCTTCTCGGCCTCAGCGGCGATGCGGATGGCGGCGCCTTCGGCCTCGGCCTCCTTGGTGCGGCGGATGAGCAGCGCGTCGCCCTCGTTGGTGGCCGCGGCCTTGAGGTTGTTGGACGCCACGACGCGGGCCATCGAGTCGGTGATGACGGCGTCGAAGGTGACGTCGTTGAGCTGCACGTCGATGAGGTGATAGCCCCACGTCTCGAGCGTCTCGTCGAGCTGGGCCTTCACCTCGGCCACGATCTCCGAACGCAGGGCGAGGATCTCGTTCTGCTTCTTGGTGGCCACGAACCCGCGCACCGAGCCTTCGATGGATCGGGCCAGCGCCGTCATGAACGCCTTGTCGTTGACGAACTTGAAGGCCACCGCCTTGATGGTCTCCTCGGAGTCGTTGATGGGCGCGTAGAGCAACATTGCGGCGAAGTGGACGTTGGCCTGGTCGGCGGTGATGGCCTGGAACCCGAGTTCCACCGACTGGTTCTGCAACGACGGCTTGGACTGGATCTTCTCTATGAACGGGATCAGCCAGTTGAGACCCGGCCGCAGCACCCGGCGGTACTTGCCGAAGATGGTGACGACACCCACCTTGCCCTGTTCGATCGTCTTGAACGACGAGAAGAACACGATGACGGCGATGACCACGATGACGATGATGCCGATGGTGGAGTTGCTCACTTCTGCGTACATGCCCACGTCCTTTCCCTTGCGACCTCGGAGCGTTGCAGGCGGCCGGTGGCCCAGGGTGGATGGGGCGTTCGCTCAACCGTGTTGGACGTGACCGGAGGCACGTCGTGATGAGGCAGGATAGGCGGATGCGTCCACCTGTCGAAGTTCGCCGGTTCCTGCACTGCAACTACAACTGCAACGACGTCGGGCACCTCGAGCGTTGGTACCAGCCGTTGTTCGATCTGAAACCGATCATGCGCACGGCCACCACCGGCATGGACGGGACGCCGTTCGGCATCTACGACGAAGTCGGCTCCGACACCGTGTTCCTCTACGACCATCGCGGTGGTCGCCATTCGAACTCGCTGGAGTTGGTGCAGTGGACCACGCCCCCCACCTTCGGCCATCCATATCCCGCGCCGTGGTATCGCGGCATGCAGTCGGTGGGCTATCAGGTGGAGGACCTCGAAGCGGTGGCCACGAGAGCCGTGGCCACCGGCGGCACATTGGTGCGTCGCAGCGCCGACTGGCTGCTGCTGAAAGACCCGGAAGGCGTGAGCGTCGAGGTGATCCGAGGAGAAGGGCCAACGACGTTCAGCACCATCCGCATCGTGGTGTCCGATATGGAGCGAACGCTCGGGTGGTGGAAGCAACTGGGGTTCACCGAGACCGACGAGGTGCCCTTCATCCCTGGCGCCGAGGCCTATCCCGACGATGGCTCGCACGCCGTGAGCGAGGAGCGCGCCATCGTCGCCACCGATGATCCGACCTTCGCGCTCATCTTCACGACGTTCTCCGGACCGATACCCGAGGGGCCGACGTATGCGATGCCGTATCACCATGCGCTCTATCGCATGGCAATGGCAGTTGACGACGTGAAGGCATCGACCGCTGCGCTCGACGAACTGGGTATTCCCCGTCAGCCCTACTACACGTTTGCGCTGCCGGGCACGAAGCTCACCGACGGACTCACCATCTTGTTCATCCGTGACCCCGATGGGATCTTGGTGGAGTTGGTCGACCGCCCGCGGAAGTTGTTCGCGAAGTGACTGCCCCGACGAGCGTCATCTTGAACGTCGGCGGAGCGTCGACGCCGACCCTGGTGTACGACCTCCCTGGTCCCGGTCCGCATCCAGCCGTCGTGCTGTCACCAGAGGCATACGGCATCAACGAGTTCACCCGTGATGTTGCGTCGCGGCTCAACGCTGCCGGCTATGTGGTGGTGGTGCCTGACTACTACCGGGGCAATGGCTTGAAGGAACCGGACAACTACCTCGACTTCTCGGAGGTCATGGAGTTCATCGGCAACCTCGACTTCGTCGAAGCGACCCGTGACATCCTTGCCGGCATCGACCACGCGCGATCGTTGTCCAACGTCGACGGCGACCGCGTTGCGGTATGGGGCTATTGCACCGGCTCGACGCTGGCGATGTTGTCGGCCGCGGTCGATCGACGACTGGCGGCGGCGGTGATCTTCTTCCCGAGCCAGCCGACGTTCCCCGTGCACGACGACCGCCATCCGCTCGACCCGATCGATGTGCTCTGGGCGGTGAAGTGCCCCATCCAGTTCATCTACGGCGATGCCGACGAGATCCTTGTGGACCTGATGCCGGAAGTGGCGCGCCGACTGACGGCGTGGCGGATCGACCATCGCATCGACGTGTACCCCGGTGCAGGGCATGCTTTCAGTGCGCCGGTGGCCCCGCTGCGCAACGACGCCGCCGATGTAGCGTCGTGGGCTGATGCCACGGCGTTCCTGGCTCTGCACCTGCAGGGCTGAGCACCCTGTCCTGCGCTCGCGTCAATCCTTCTTGCGCGAGGCGATGAACACGGGGATGACGCGTTCGGTCTTGGCCTGGTACTCGGCGTAGTTGGGGAAGGCGGCCACGGCGCGCTCCCACCACAGTGCACGCTCCTCACCCGCGATCTCGCGAACGTCGACGTCGAATGGTTCGGGCCCGTCCTGCACAGCGACCTGGTCGGGGTTGGCGAGGAGGTTGCTGACCCACACGGGGTTCTTGGGAGCGCCGCCCATGGAGGCCACCAGCGCGTACTCACCCTCGTGCTCGACTCGCATGAGGGCGAACTTGCGGACCTTGCCGCTCGTGCGACCCTTGGTGATCACCAGGATGATCGGCTGCCCGGTATCGCGCAGCGTGTTGGCCTTGGTACCCCCCGATGCCACGTACGTGTCGACTTGTTCGCGCACCCACTTGATCGGGCTGGGCTCGTACTCACCGGTGACTGGCATGGGCGGAGCATACGGGGATGATCGACACCTCTTCGGCCGGTACCATCGTCGTTGCCATCCATCCGGCCGGTCGACGGGGGCACCCCGCGCGCCCGGCTCAGGCCTCCGAGCGCGCTCCTCGGTGAGGTTGGCGGACCCCAACGACAGGTCACGACTGCGCCCGTGGCCGACTCGCTCAGGACCGCACGCTCATGTCGTATCGACGGCTCATGAAGTACCCCGCTTGGACCCGCTACGTCGCGGCCTGCATCTTGTCCAGGGTTCCCGGCACCATGCCGGTGTTCGGTCTGGTGCTCGCCGGGCGGGAGATCGGCTCGTTCGGCCTCGGTGGTCGCCTCGCGGCGGTGTACACCGTGACCGGCATGGTCACCTCGGTGTGGGGTGGCCGATACCTCGATCGCAACGACGTGCGCGTCGGTTTGCGACGCGCTGGCATTGCCGTCGGTGTGGTGGCTGTGGCGATCGCCGCCGCAGTGGCCTTCACCGAGAATGTGCCATTGGTGGCGGCACTTTCGGTGGCCCTCGGGGCGGTGATCGCTCCCATCCCCGGTGGCTATCGCGCGCTGCTGCCCACGGTCGTGCCGCCCGAAGAGATCGGTGCTGCGTATGCCTTCGATGGGGTCTGCATCGAGTTGTGTTTCGTCACCGGCCCGGCGGTGGCCGGGTTGGTCGCCTTCGTGAGTGGGCCCTCGGCGGTGTTCGTGGCCATGAGCGTGTGCGCACTGGCGGGGGCCTATGCCGTGCATCGGCTTCCATCGGCGCCGGCACAGCACAGCGCCGACACCCCGGTGCACGAGGGATCACAGCTCAAGATCCGCGCGATGCAAGGCGCGGTGGCAGGTGCCGTCGCTCTTGGCATCTCGATCGGGTGCGTCGATGCCACCTTTCCCGCCTTCGCGTCGGACCTTGGTCACGACGCTGCGGTTGGGGGACTGTTCGTGGCGTGCATGGCCTTCGGGAGCGGCAGCGGTGGACTGCTCTTCGGACCGAAGGCGGCGGCGAGCTCCAACCTCGGTCTCAACGCGGTGTCGATGCTGATGTTGTTCGGCGTGCTGGTCCTGCCGTTCGCGGTGGCGCCCAACATCGGCCTCGCCGCGCTGATGGCGCTGGCTGCCGGAGCGCCGTTCGCCGTGATGAGCACCTCGTGCAGCGTTCTCGTGCAAAAGAGCGTGCCTGCCACCCGTACCAGCGAGGCGTTCTCCATGCTCAACGCGGCGATCCTCGGCGGCTCGGCTGTCGGCGCGGGACTGTCCTCGGTGTTGGTCGACTCGGCCGGCCCTCGTAGTGCGATGGCGGTGGCGAGCGGCCCGGCGGTCATCGTCGGTGCGGTGCTGTTGTGGACCTCGAGCCATCCGCCTCGTGAGTCCCCGGCGGTCTCGTCCGTTGCCGACGGCGGCGTCGGTGACGGTGCCGGGCGCGGTCGATCGTCAACGCGTTAGCGGGTGGGTCTCGCCAGCCGGTAACGTCGGCGTGCTTCACGCGCGTCCTGCCCCCATCGTCTAGCGGCCTAGGACACCACCCTTTCAAGGTGGCGGCACGGGTTCGAATCCCGTTGGGGGTGCTCCTCGAAGGCCCAAGTCAGATGACCTGGGCCTCTTGAGTTACAGGGCCCGGATATCGGCCTCGTCAGCAATTCTGTCAGCAGGGGTTGTTGGTGGTCTGGACGGGACGGCGAGTGATCGCGAAGCGCGGTGGTCGGTGGCGTGTGGTGGTGCAGGGCAAGGCGGATCCGGTGACGGGGAAGCGTCGCCAGTTGTCTGGTTCGGCGGAGTCAGAGCGGGCGGTCGTGGCGTTGGAACGTCAATTGCGGTTGCAGGTGGCCAAGGGGTTTCATGATCAGACGACGTTGTCGACGGTGATCACCGAGTGGTGGGCGTCGAGCCCGCGGTTGGCGGCTTCGAGCCGCGTGCATAACCGGCAGAACTTGGATAGGCACATCGTCCCGGTGCTCGGCGGGCGGAAGGTGTCGGAGATCCGACCCCGGTTGGTGGCGTCATTCCTGACCCATCTCGCGACGGACAAGGGGCTGAGGCCTGCGACCGTTCGTAAGGTCCGGACCGTGACGCGGCCGCGGTGCAATCGGGCGGCGGGCGATCGGTCCGGCCGGTACCCTTTCGGGTATGGCAACGATCGAGCTCGATCCGCAGGTGGTCGCCGCGGCGCAAAGCGAAGCGGATCGCCGCGGGGTCGATGTGCGTGTCGTTATCACGGAGGCGATACAACGGTTCGTGACCGGCGCGGATTTGACCCGGCTTCTTGCCGAGTTCGACACCGAGGACCAGTCGCGCCCCGACCCGCTGTCCGACGCAGATGCGCTTTCGATCGCGGCAGAGGAGCTCGCGACGGTACGCGCTGCACGTACCGCCGGCAACACCTGAACGATGCCGACGTCTGCCGCCGTGGCGCGGGTGGTCGTTGACCCGAACGTTCTCGTGTCGGCGGCGATCACCTCGGGCACCAGCCGTAGCGTGGTTGACGCCGCGTCCACCGGCGTGTTGGTGATCGTCGTGTGCCCGCTGCTCGTCGCCGAGTTGACCGCAGTGCTGGCACGGGAGCGGTTCGAGCGGTGGCGGACCCGTGATCGACTCGACCGCTATGTCGCCGACATCATCAGCATTGCCGAGCACCACCCGGATCCCTGTCCGATCGCTGCGGTGACCCGCGACCCTGGCGACGACTACCTCGTCGCTCTCGCCGCGGCGGCCGATGCTGTGATCTGTAGCGGTGACCGGGACTTGCACGCCGCCGCGATCGACGTCGCAGTGTTCACCCCAGGCGAGTTGATCGAGCGAGTCGCCACCCGCTGAGGCCACGACACTCCCACCACTCGGGCGCGGGATCGGGTGTGACTTTCGTTTCTGTGTCGGGTGTGGTGCGGTCCGTTCGGGTGCTCCCCGGATCCTGCACATCGTCCGGTCGGGCGCGTACGTGTTGGCCCGCCAGTGCCTCGACTCTGGCGGCACGGCCGGCATCCCGGAACTCGTGTTCAGCGCCAACACGCTCAGGGTGCCTCGCTGGGCGCTCCTGCACATGATCGAGCCCTTGACGTGCGGCGGTGTGGGCGGCCGATCGCCCAACGGGTGGGCCAGGCGCCGACACCTGCGCCGGTGAACACCAACGCACCTGCAGCCCCTGACCACAACACCTACAGAACGTTGGTGCACCGGTCGATGGGACGGGCATGAACGGCATCCGGGCAGCCGTCCCTGCAACCATCGTCGCGTTTTGCGTCATCGCCGCAGGGTGTGGACGTAACCACGCGAACGCTACGGACCGCGAGCGGGCTCAGATACTCAAGAACGAACCGATCATGCTCGTCCGCCCGCCAGGCGTTGCCCCTGCAGACATCGATGATCTCGTCGTGAAGGACACCGGCTACCGCGACGGATGGATCAACGAGAGCATTGCGGTCAACGGTGGATTCGCGGACGTGAACCAAGACCCGAACACGATGTTCGTGGCCATGATCAACGCCGCAATCGAGCGGGGGTGGCGTGCCGAGGGCGTGCAGTGCGGGACATCGGGCGCCGCGGCCGCGTTCTTTAAGGACTACGGAGACTGGCAGGCCGGGTACGTCGTGAGTGTGTATGGCCACGCCATCACCTACTTCGCCGCGACGGATGTTCACGATACTCCGTCGTTACCGTTCAGTCCGCGTCCGACCGATCCGGATTGTCTCGCGAAGCTCGGCCTCAGGTCTGACCCGGTCCAGGCGTGATGCCATGCCTCGGTGCGCAGGTCGATAGGACCGGTATGAACGGCATCCGGGCAGCCGTGCCGGCAACCATCGTCGCGTTTTGCGTCATCGCCGCAGGGTGTGGACGTAACCACGCGAACGCTACGGACCGCGAGCGGGCTCAGATACTCAAGAACGAGCCGATCATGCTGTTCCGCCCGCCAGGCGTTGCCCCTGGAAACATCGACGACCTTGTCGTGAAGGACACCGGCTACCGCGACGGATGGACCAGCGAAGGCATCGGTGTGGAGGGTGGGTTCGCGGACGTGAACCAAGACCCGAACACGATGTTCGTGGCCATGATCAACGCCGCAATCAAGAACGGGTGGCGCTTGGAAGACATTCGATGCGGGGTATCCGGGGACACGGCCGGGTTCTTCAAAGACTACGGAGACTGGAAGGCTCGATTTGTCGTGAGTGTGTATCGCCATGTCATCCAGTACTTCGCCGGTACACCGGCTCACGACGAGACGATGCCAGCGTTCAGTGCGCGTCCGACCGATCCGGAGTGTCTCGCGAAGCTCGGCTTCGAGTCTGACCCGGTCCAGGCGTGATGCCCATACTTCTCGTCGCTGAGTAGGTGAACGGCCTTGAACGGCAGTCGGGCAGCCGTGCCTGCAACCATCGTCGCGTTGTGCGTCATCGCCGCAGGGTGTGGACGTAACCACGCGAACGCTACGGACCGCGAGCGGGCTCAGATACTCAAGAACGAGCCGATCATGCTGTTCCGCCCGCCAGGCGTTGCCCCTGGAAACATCGACGACCTTGTCGTGAAGGACACCGGCTACCGCGACGGATGGACCAGCGAGAGCATCGGCGTCGACGGGGCCTTCGCCGACGCCGCATCGTGGGCTGACGTAGCGGCGCCGAAGTCAACGACTTCTACGGTAGCTGTCGCATACTCCATCGGCTGAGCGTTGAGCGTGCCCGGGTGTCGTTCGGCAACTTCGGCTGTCAGCAGATTGTCAGCAGACCGGCCGACATCGGCCGGACTCGGAGGGATCTCGTGCATTGTGACCTGCGTGTTTGGACCGTCGAGACCCGATTCTTTGCTCTTTCAAGGTGGCGGCACGGGTTCGAATCCCGTTGGGGGTGCTCACACCCGGACCATGGTCCCTGCGTCGACGGCAGAACCTCGGCGGCGCGCCGCGCGACCTCGTCGCTCACGAGCGGTTCGATGATGCACGTCTTGAAGAAGCGGTTGGCATTGGCGTCGCGCCGGGGATCGACCAGTGCGAGCCGACAGGCGGGATACGGCGCCGCTGGCGAGTACGAGCATGTGTCAGACCGCGTGGTCGATCTGGCGATCTCGGATGCGGGTAGGTGACGTCGCTTCAACTCGTCGTACAGGTCACCGGGCAGGTACACCTGCATAGACGCGCAGACCTTGGTGTGGGTGCAGCGGCCGATCGACCTGCTCGGGTGCTTCAGGGCAGCAGGGTGTACTCGGGGTTGGTGAGCTCGAGCAGCTTCACCCCGCGTGTGGCGACGCCCTCCACCACGATCTTGCGTCCGAGGGTCACGCCGCCGATGTCACGCCGCCCCGTCCACACCGCCACCACCGACCCGGTGTCGTCGGAGATCGTCACCGCCAGCGATGGGAGACCGTTGGTGGGTCGGGCGCGCATGCGCATCACCTGACCAGTCACCTTCACCCGCATGCGCGGTTGGGCGAGGTTGATGGCCACCACGCCGGCCAACGCAGCGTCGACGTTGGTCGCCGTCGGCGCGTCGGCCTTTGCCTTGGAACCGCGTCGGCCGAGCAGTGCCATCACCCCACCAGCACCTGTCGCACGTCGGCGTCGGCATCGGCGCCGACGAGCACGATGACCTCGTCGAGATCACGCAGCACGGTGTCGCCGCGCGGCACCACGACGTGGCCGTCGCGGATCACCGCCACGATGGTCGACTCGCGCGGCAGGCCGAGGCTGGCCAGATCGCGTCCGATGGCCGGCGAACCCGATGCCAAGGTCACCTCGGCAAGTTTGGCGTTGCCGCGCTCGAACGACATGAGGCGCACGAACGACCCGACGCTGACCGCCTCTTCCACCATGGCGGTGAGCAGATGCGGCGTCGACACCGACAGGTCCACGCCCCACATCTCGTTGTACATCCACTCGTTGTCGGGGTTGTTCACGCGAGCGACGACGCGCGGCACGCCGAACTCCTGCTTGGCCAGCAACGAGATGACGAGGTTGTCCTCATCGTCACCGGTGACCGCGGCGACGACATCGGCGTCGATGCACCCGGCATCGGTGAGCGTCTTGATCTCGCACGCGTCACCGATCTTCCACGTGATGGCGTCGTTGTCGCGGAAGTGACGCTTGACGAGGTCGGCGGTCTGATCGATGAGGGTTACCTCGTGACCGGAACCTTGGAGTTGGCGGGCCATGTGCCGCCCGACGCTGCCGGCGCCGGCGATGACGACCTTCATCAGTGACCTCCACCGTGAGAAGCGAACAAGTCCTCGCGGGCTGCAGCGGAGGACAGCACGACATGCAGCACGTCGTCTTGTTGCACGAGCATCCCGGGCGCCGGGATCTGGGGCTGGCCCAGGCGGGTGAGCAGCATGACGCGTGCGCCGGCGTGCTCCAATTGGGCGACGGTCCGACCGGCGGCGCTGCCCGGCACCTTGCGCTCGGCCAACACATACTGCGATGACGGGTCGATCCAGTCCACCGACTCGTGACCCGGGAGAACATGGCGCAGCGCCCGCCCTGCGGTCCATGCCACCGAGGCGACTGTCGGGATGCCGAGCCGCTCGTAGATCGCGGCGCGTTTGGGGTCGTAGATGCGGGCCATGACCCGATCGACCCCGAACGTCTCGCGCGCGACTCGGGCGATGAGGATGTTGGAGTTGTCACCACTGGTGACTGCCATGACCGCGCTCTCGGCGGTCACCCCGGCCCGGGTCAGCAACCCACGGTCGAAACCGACGCCGACCATTGTTCGACCGCCGAAGTCTCCCCCGAGCCGATCGAAGGCCGTGGACTTCTTGTCGATCACGACCACGTCGTGACCGGCCTCCACCAACTCGAGCGCGACCGTCGAGCCGACGCGCCCACAACCCACTACGACGACGTGCATCAGACGTGCGCCTCTTTCTGCTCAAGCATCGGTGACAACACCGTGATTCATGTGAACGGGTACCGACACCACGGCCGTGTGCGGTCGATGCAACAGCCGGGCCTTGAGCGCGAACGCGCTGCCGTTGTGCAGCCACTGGCTCTTCCAGCTGGTGACGAACTCGGGGATGACCACCGTTATCATGTCATCGCCGTACAACTGATCGAGTTCGTCGATGAACCCCATGACCGGCCGGGTGAGCTCACGGTAGGGCGAGTACACCGTGTGGAGCTCGATGGGCACCTTGTGATCGGCCCACTGCTTCTCGATGCGTTGACGATCCTCGTCATCGGTGGCCACCGTGACGGCCATGAGGCGATCGGGGTTCAGCGATCGGGCGTATTGGATGCCGTGCAGCACGCCTTTGTTGATGCCGCCGACCAGCACGATCATCGTGTGTGTCTCGCGCCGTGGCCAGTAGCCGACGTCGACCTTGAGCGCTTCGCGTCCCCGCTCGTAGTGGCGGCCGATGGACCGGAAGATCGTCACCATGATCGGGATGAGCAGCGCCGGGATCCAGGCGCCTTCGGTGAACTTCGAGACCACCACGATCACCGCGATCATGCCGGTGGTGACGGCACCGATGGCGTTGATCACCATGCCGATGCGCCAGTTGGGCTCGCGGTGTTTGAGGTGATGGCGCACCATGCCGCTCTGGCTGAGCGTGAAGCCGGTGAACACGCCGAACGCGTACAACGGGATGAGCTTGGAGATGTCGCCGTTGAAGGCCACGATCAATGCGCTGGCCACGACAGCGAGGAAGAGCACCCCGTTGGAGAACACCAGGCGAGCACCGCGATTGAAGAACTGCCGGGGGAGGAACCCATCTCTGGCCACGATCGAGGCCAAACGGGGGAAGTCGGCGTAGGCGGTGTTGGCGGCCAGGATCAAGATGAGGAACGTGGCGATCATCGTCAGCCAGAACATGACGCCCTTGCCCCCGTAGAGGTATTGGGCCATGAGGCCGAGGCCGTTGCCGTCCTCCTCACCGCGGTAGGGCTTGAGGTGTGATGCCAGGATCGACACGCCGAGGAAACAGCTGCCCAAGATGCCGCCCATCCACATGAGCGTGGTGGCGGCGTTCTTGCTCTCGGGTTTGGCGAAGGCCGGCACGCCGTTGGACACGGCCTCGACACCGGAGAGCGCCACCGCTCCCGACGAGAACGCTCGCAGCAACATGAACAGCCCGAGCGTTCCGGTCTGTTTGCTGAGTTCCACCGCATCCTCGCTCAGCAGCGACTCGGGGATGGGGCCGATGTCCTGCACGAAGATGCGGTACAGGCCGACCACGATCAACGTGATGAGCATGAGGATGTAGAAGTACGTCGGTCCGGCGAAGGCCGCGCCGCTCTCCTTCACGCCACGCAAGTTGACGATCGTCATCAACAGCACACAGGCCAAGCAGACCGGTACCGTCCATTTCGAGTCGAAGCCCGTGGCGGTGCGGATGGCGAGCACGCCACCGGCCACGCTCACCGCCACCGTGAGGATGTAGTCCACGAGCAGCGATGCCCCCGCGACCAGTGACGGCGTCACGCCCAGGTTCTCGCGGCTCACGATGTAGGCACCACCGCCGGAGGGGTAGGCCGTGATCGTCTGGCGGTAGCTGAGCACCACGATGAGCATCAGGGCGCACACCACGAGCGCGATGGGAACCAGCGTGCGATAGGCGGTGGTGCCGACGCTCGCCTGGAGCAGGATCACCACGAGGATCTCGTCGGTGGCATACGCCGTCGACGAGATGGCGTCCGATGCGAACACCGGCAGGGCGATCTTCTTGCTCAGCCGCTGATGGTGCTCGTCCGCGCTCGAGATGGGTGAGCCGAGGAGGATGTTTTTGAGTCTTGGCATAGGTACCGATCGATCGGCTCGCAAACCATGCCGGGTTGGCGCGGGCGCTGTCCGATCCTTAGCGCGTTCTTAGCGGCCTTCTGGCGGTTGGAACCGGTACCCCATCCCTGACTCGGTCAGAAAATAGCGAGGACGTCCGGGCTCGGGTTCGAGCTTGCGGCGGATGTGGGCCATGTGGACGCGCAGGTAGTTGGTCTCGTCGCCGTACTGGGGACCCCACACCTGCTGCAGCAACTCCCTTCCCGACACCAGGCGACCGGCGTTGCGTACCAGCACCTCGACCAGGTGCCACTCGGTGGGGGTGAGCTTCACCTCACCGTGGGCGGTCGTGACTCGTCGGGCGGCGAGATCGAACGTCATGTCCGGCGTGATCACCGTGGGAGCCTCTTCGGCCGGGGCACTGCGACGGAGTGCGGCACGAAGCCGGGCCAGCAGTTCTCCCATGCCGAACGGCTTCGAGACGTAGTCGTCGGCGCCGGCGTCGAGCGCAGCGATCTTGTCGTACTCACCATCTCGTGCCGACAGCACGATGATGGGGATCTGGGTCCAATGGCGAAGCGATCGGATCACTTCGAGGCCCGACACGCCGGGAAGACCCAGGTCGACGATGACGGCATCGGGCCGGTTGGCCACCGCCAGTTCCAGCGCTCGCTCGCCGGTGGCGGCCAGGTCGACCTCGTAGGAGCGGGCCTTCAGGTTGGCGCCCAGGGTACGTAGCAGATGCGGTTCGTCGTCGACGCACAAGATGCGTGTCATCGCATCGCCATCGGGAGGGTCACCACGGCCGTGAGTCCACCGCGGGGTGTGTCGCGCAGATCGAGCGCCCCGCCCATGGCCACCGTCAGTCCGTCGGCGATCGCCAAGCCGAGGCCGACTCCACCGTGTGCGCTCGAGTCGAGGAGACGATGGAAGGGACGCCGAACGGTGGAGCGGTTCTTGGGGTGGATGCCCGGGCCGTGGTCGATGACGTAGATCTGCACGTCGCCGGAACGCTGATGAGCCATGACCTGCACCCGATCGTCGGGAGGTGACCAATCCACCGCATTGGTGACCAGGTTCGCCACGATGCGCTCCAACAGCGCGGGGTCCGCCGATACGTCGGCGATACCGGCTGGCAGGTTCAAACTCACCGTGGCGGCGCGATCGCCGAGGCTGTGCAGTGCGGCGGGCACGACCTCCTCGAGCGACACTGGTCGGAGCACCGGGCGGACCACACCCGCCTGCAGTCGACTCATGTCGAGCAGGTTCGTCACGATCGCGGTGAGCCGATCGGTCTCGTCCTCGATGGAAGCCAGGAACTCATCGCGCGTCTCCTCGGGCCATCGCACGTCGTGTTGGCGCAATGACGAGACCGAGGCCTTGATGCTGGCCAACGGCGATCGCAGGTCGTGCGAGACCGCTCGCAAGATCGCGGTGCGCAGCTCATCGGCGCGGCCGCGCGCGTCGGCTTCGGCGGCGATCGACGCGATGTGATGTTGCTCGAGCGCCTTCGACAGCTGAAGCAGGAAGGCGCGCAGCACGCGGTGCTCGTCAGCGGTGAGCGTGCGGCCGCGCGCGGCCACTACCACGCCCGGTGCGATCGGTTCGGAGAAGTCGCCCTCGGCGCTCTCGATCGGAGCTCGGGGGCCAGACGTGGCCACCACATCGGTATCGCCGCCGTCCTCGTGCAGCACGGCGACTCCGTCGAGACCGAACGTGTCGCGCAGCAGGTCGGTGATCGACTGCAACGCATCGGGCCCCCCGGAACCGGCCAGAGCGGCCAGAGCCGCAGCCTCTCGACGTGCTCGCTCCGCCTCGACAGATCGCTGTGCGGCAACCGACACGAACGACGACACGATGACGGCGACCGACACGAACACTGCGAGCTCGATGGCGTTCTGGCCGTCGTTCACGCGCAGCGTGTGATAGGGCTCGATGAGGAACCAGTTGGCCAACAGCGGCGCGGCGACAGCGGCGATGACTCCGGGGAGACGACCTCCCGTGGCCGAGATGGCAACCACTGCGAGCAGATACAGCGCAAGTGCAGTTGACACTGAGGTCATCTCGCGGGTGGCGACGAGTCCGACGGTGAGTGCAGCCAGGCCGATGGCCCCGAGCAACAATGCGCCGAGCTGGCGTCGTCGAGTGAGGACAGCCGGAGACCAGCGCCACGGTTGTTGACGTGACGAGTCCTCGGATCTCCGATGCGAGATCACGTGCACGTCGACGTCGGGAGTGCGGTGCAAGATCTCGTCGACGACGGAGCCGTGACGCGAACCGACGAAACCGCTGAGCCCCAACGCCCGCACCCAGCCCCGCACCCGGCCGCCTCCGGAGGTGCCGAGCACGAGTTGGGTCGCTCCCTCCGCCTCGGCGAACGACAGCAACGACGCGGCCACGTCGTCACCGTCGATCTCGTGGAAGGAACCACCCACGTCGTGCAGCAGTGCGCGATGGGCGTCCAACACCTCCGAGACCTCCGTGCTGTGTCGCTTGCGCACGTGCACGCCCGCCAGCGGCGCTCTTGAGCGCCGGGCGATGCGGGCAGCGCGTCGGATGACCGCATCGCACGTCGGGGCGCCGGTCACCGCCACGACCACGTGTTCGCGTGCCTCGGTGATGTGCGATGCAATGACGGTTGACGGTTCCACGACATGCACCGCAACGTGGTCGGCCATCCAGAACAGCAGCAGCGAACGCAATTGTGCGAAGGCATCGGTGTTGAACAGCTCGGAGCTCGTCGGATCGAGATGGTCGCGTCCGAACACGTTCCCATGAGCGATGCGCCGACGGATCGCTTCGGGGGTGATGTCCACCAACTCGATCTGATCGGCGCGTCGGAGGAACTCGTCGGGCACGTGGGCGTCGGGGCCGTGGCCCACGATGCGCTCAACGAGATCGGAGAGCGACTCGATGTGTTGCACCGTCAAGGTCGTGATCACGTCGATGCCGGCTTGCAAGATGGTCTCGACGTCCTGCCATCTATGAGCGTTGGGAGAACCGGGAGGGTTGTCGAAGGCGAGGTCGTCGATGATGACCGCGGCCGGACGGCGATCAACGATCGCCGCCACGTCGAGTGCTGTGCTCGATTCGGGGCATCGGCGCGACCGCGAGCAGTCGAGCGGATCGGTTCCGATGAGCTCGGCGAGCTTGGCCAACGTGGCAGGGCGGTCGTGGGTGGTGACGCAGCCGACCATCACCGCTGCGCCGCGCGCTTGACGACGGATCGCCTCGTCGAGCATGGCGTATGTGGTGCCCGCGCCGGCGGCTGCACCGAGATGTATGCGCAGCGCGCCTCTGGCCATGGGCCCAGTCTGCCCGGCCGAGGGGAACGATCACCCAGCCTGCCCCCGTGTCAGCGTTGACGGAGGTGGATGTCACGCAGCACATCGGCGAACACGGGGTCCTCGAGGCCGCGGTGCGGCTGGGTGTAGTCGTCGGGTCGCCGCCAGCCCCGTGCCGCGACTGCATCGGTGCGGGTCCAGTCCACCAGGCAGACACGACTCAGGATCTTCCATTCGCCATTGCGCTTCTCGAAGTCGTCGAGGTAGCGGACGGCCCCGAGGAAGTCGAGAGCCGGCTTGTCCCCTCGGGCGCTCACACGGTGATAGGTCAGCGCGTAGGTCTCGGCGCGGGCCATGTCCCCGTTGGGCTCGATGAGGCAGTTGCCCATGAAGTGCATGGTCCGCTCCCAGGCGCCCAGTCCTGAGGTGATGTACTCGATGAACCCGTCGATCCCTCCTCGGTAGTCACCGTGGTCGTCGGTGCCGTCAGGGTGGTAGCAGCTGCGCACGAGGTCGTACTGGAGGCGGTCGATGCCGCGGGCGTAGCGGTAGATGACCTCACGGATCTCCTCTTTGTCCATCAGCCAACTCAGACGGCGCTCGACGGATGATGCATCGGACATCGTTCACTCCCCCACGGACGAAGGGGCCGACGTGATGCCGACCCCCGACGGCAGCGATCACTGTGTCGCCTCGGGCTCGTCGAGGCAAGTGGAGACGGAGGTCCCAACCCAGCGGCGCCTACCCATCGACAATCAGCGCCAGTTGCCGGGAGCCACGGGGGTCGGTCCGGCATCACCGTTCCCCAGTGAGGATCTTCGGGTGATAGGAAACGGGCTGCGCTCCTCGTCGGGCACAGCCCGGAACTGATCGGCCCTTGCCACGGGGCCTGCCCATTGCTCTACCTTGCCCGTGAGCCATCTCCTTCTTGGCAGGGCGAATCCTCATGAACTCACGTCGCTGGTGGACGGCCCCGGTTCGGGTGCTGATCCTCCTCACACTCACGATGACGACATCGCTTGTCGTCGCGTCCATGACCGACGCATCGGCCGACTCGGTGCGATGCGAGGCCAGCACCGCACCCGACGCATTGCGTGTGTACTGCGAACGCCATGTCAATGGTGGAGGCGTGCGCAATTCTGGTTTCCAGCGAACGCGTCGCCGCGTCGAGGCCTATCCGGGTGAGTTCGCCATGGTGTGCATCACCGGTGGTCAACCTGGGTTGCAGTTGCGCCGGATCGTGACCACCTGGGACGGTCACGTCATCGTCGATGGTCCGGTGTGCCGGCCGGTCGACCCAGCCGCGGCGGCGAATCTGCCCGCCGATGCCGAGATCTCAGAAGCGGTGCAAGGTTCTCGGGTGTGGCCCGTACCGACGGTTCACACCGATCCCGCCGCCCGAGGTCTGGTGGCGTACCCGTTCGAGCTGGTGTGCACCGGTGACGCACCGATAGCGGTCGGCCCCCTCACATTGTCGGATGGGAGCACGGCAGTGGGCACCGCTCACGTCACCGCTGTCGAGTGGATGGTCGACGGCGATGCCGTGGCTGCGACATCGAGTTGCGCGGGCGAGCCGGGCCGATCGCCGGTGGGGTATCTGTGGTCGACCGCGGGAGACAAGGCCCTGGCCGTGCGGCTGCAATGGATCGCCGAGCTGACCGTGACGACAACGACCGGTGAGAGCGAGCAACGCGTGGTCGGTGACATCCTCACCGAGGCCAGTGCCGGCTTCACCGTCGAGCAGGTGCAGGCGGTCATCGACTACGAACGCTGAGACACTGGGGTGAGGCGCGGGGACCAGGGCGTCAGGATGACTCGGTGCCGCGTTCGGGCACGGTGCCGAAGAGGGCATCGACGACGCACTCGAGCACGAAACCGAGGAACGCGTAGAGCGCCATGGCTGGGGCGTTCGGATCGTCGTCGGCCATGGCGGTGAGATCGTCCTCCTCGCTCACGTCGAGCTTGGTGCCCAGCACCAGTCGGAGGTCGTTGACCGCGCCCATGAAGGCAGTGAGCTCGTCGGTGGTGAGGGTGTCGGAGCCCAGGCACGCCTCGAAGGTGTCCAGATTGGCCAGCCGGCGAGCCAGCAGGTCGTCCTTGGCCAGCAACTGGTAGAAGGCATCGGCGTCGGGATCGTCCGGATAGGCGGTGGGGAAGAGGCGCCGGAGATCGGGATCGTCGGGCCCGTGGATGAGCAACGTGCGCAGCTGCGGTCCGAGCGATCGCAGGATGCCGATCTCGACGTCGGTGAACTTGAGCTTCCAGGTGCCGCGTCGAGTGGCCTTGACCCGAGGGTTCCCGAACATCACGTGTCGTGCTGCATGGTGGCCCACAGCCCGTGCTCGTGGAGCTTGAACACGTCCACCTCACATTTCTCCCGAGTGCCGTTGGACACCACGGCCCGACCCTTGTGGTGGACGTCCAACATCATCGAGGTGGCCTTCTCCTTGGAATATCCGAAAACCTTCTGGAGCACGAACGTCACGTAGCTCATCAGGTTGATCGGGTCGTTCCAAACGAGCACCACCCAGGGCGTATCGGTGGCGGCCTCCTGGTCGAGCGACGGCTCATCGAGCTCGATCGGGGCGGGTCCGGGGGGCACTGGTCAATTCTGCCCTACCGATCGCTTTCCCATGCGGGCAAGCATGGTTCTAACCTCGCTGTTGTCATGGCCGTCGGATCGCGTCCCCTCGTCCCGTCCCGATTGGCGCGCGGCAACGGGTTCGGTCACGGTGACGTTCTGCGCCGGCCCACTACCAAGATCCTGGGCTTCGTCGCGTTGACCAAGCCTCGCATCATCGAGTTGCTCCTGATCACCACGGTGCCGCCCATGGTGGTGGCAGCCAAGGGTCTCCCCGACTGGTGGCTGGTGGTCGCCACGCTCATCGGCGGCACGTTGGCCGCCGGGGGCGCCAACGCCATCAACATGGTGGTCGACCGCGACATCGACAAGCTCATGCCCCGCACGCAGGGCCGTCCACTCGTCACCGGCTTGCTCGGGCCGCGCGAGGCCCTGGTGTTCGCCATCGGCCTCGAAGTGCTGGCGTTCGCCGTCCTGGCGTCATTCGTCAACGTGCTGTCCGCGGTCCTGGCCCTGTCGGCCACGGCGTTCTACGTGTTCGTCTACACGTTGTGGCTCAAGCGGACCAGCACCCAGAACATCGTCATCGGCGGTGCTGCCGGGTGCATGCCGGTGTTGGTCGGCTGGGCGGCAGTGACCGACTCGCTGGCATGGGCGCCCTGGGTCATGTTCCTGGTGATCTTCACCTGGACCCCGCCGCACTCATGGGCGCTGGCGGTCAAGTACGCCGACGACTACCGAGCGGCCAACGTGCCGATGCTCCCGGCGGTCGCCTCGATGGAGGTGACCAGTCGCAGGATGCTGCGCTGGACGTTCGCGCTCGTGGCCTCCACCTTGTTGCTGGCCCCGGTGGCTGATCTCGGACCGACCTACTGGGTGACGGCGATCATCCTCGGGGCGGGGTTCATCGCGTTGTGCGCCGATCTGCACCGTCGTCCCACGATGGCCCGATCGATGCGGCTGTTCGCGTTCTCGATCAGTTACGTGACGTTGTTGTTCGCGGCCATGGCCGTCGACGTCCTCATCCGCTACGGCCTTTGAGCCGTCGATCTCGGGTCACAGCCCGAGATCGACAGCCTTCGGAGATCCGGGCAGCACCTCCGAGGCGGGGACGTCGAACCACTTCTCGGCGATCGTCGCGTAGTACTGATCCAAGCCCATTGTGGCGACGAGTTGATCGTTGTCGGAGAGCTTGTCGAGGCTCGAGGGCTCGCCGTACAGCCCAGCTTTCACCGGCCCGGCCAGCATCGCCACCGACGCGGTGCCGTGATCGAGCCCATTGGAGCCGTTGTCCTTGGCCGTGCGCCCGAACTCGCTGATGGTCATGACCAGCACGTCATCACCCATCCCGCGATCGTCGAGGTCGGCGAGGAGCGCATCGATGGACGCGTCCATGTCATCGAGCAGAGCAGGATGGCGGCCGAGGTGATCTTCGTGCGTGTCGAAGTCGAGCCCTGCGGGGACGTGCACGATCCGCACGTTCGGGTCGGCCGCCAGCAAGGACGCGGCCAGCCGGAGGCCATTGCCGAGGTTCGATCCGGGATAGTCCCCCTTGGCCTCACCGAGGGCGGTGAGCGTCCGGGCGAACGCAACCGCGGAAGCGCCGGCTCTGCGGGCCGCGGTCAGCTGCGTGAGGTCGCCCTCTTGCATCATGGCGAGGAACTCGCGTTGGAACATGCTCCGTGTGACGTCGTCGGGGCTCGCGCCGAACAGATACCCGGCGGCATCCGGGGAGGGCAGCGACATCGTCGTGACTCGTTCGCTGGCCAGGGCGGGATGGCTCCCCGAGCCGATGGACACCCCGACGGCGGCCGCAGCGGGATCGCCGAGCTGATCGGCCAATCGGCCGAAGAAGCCACCGCGCAACGCCGCGCCGCCGACGGCGTCGCCGGCCCACCATCGCTGCATCATGGCGAAATGGGAGCCGTCGGGCTCCATCGAGCCAACGCCCTGCACCATGGCCAGTCCACGTTTGTGGAGCCGCCCGAGGTTCTTGTGCAGGCCGTAGGCACCATCGAGTTCGATGAGCTGATCGTCGGCGATGGCTGTGCGGGGGCGGAGGTCTCGATAGCGACCGAGCCCGGCGGGTACCAGCATGCTCATGCCGTCGTTGCCGCCGTCGAGTTCCACCACCACGAGCCGGCGGGTACCCGCCTTGCCCTTGGCGTTACCGGCCGGTGCGGCAGTGGCCGGCCGGGTATCCCTGGCAGCGAGGGTGGAGTCCGACGTCGCCGCCGCGTCGTTGTTGGAACCGGAACCACTGGTGTCGCGCAGCCAACCCGCCGCGCCGAGGGTCACGCCTGCGCCGATCCCGGCGACCTTCAGGAACCGGCGCCGGTGCATGCTGGGGATCTGGGTTGCGGCGGGATCGGTTTCATCACTCATCTCGAACTCGTTTCTCGGGTGACGTCAGATGGGGCGAGGGTCAGCAGGGCGATTCAGGACAGGGCGAACTCGGGGCAGCACACGACGAGCGCATGCAGGATCGAAGCCCGGTCCCGTCGTTCCTCGATGGTGCGCGCTGCGGTGTTCAGGGCATTGCGGGTGGCGTCGCTCACCTCGTAGAGCGACGCCTTGGCGAGGATCGCCGCCACCGGGTCGGCGTCGTCGGTGACCTCGGTGTCCCAGGCGTGGTCCCACGCCACTTGGGCTCGGGTGAACGCTGCCCCTGCGGACAACCAACGGTCTCCCATCGGCCATCCCGCGACGTTGGGAGGACTGAACGGCATCTGACCGAGGAGGTTCAAGATCCACATGTCCCGCTTCGCTCCCAGCACGGCGTTGGCGGCGAGATACCACTCGACAGGCACGCGCGGACGGTTCATCCGCATCTCCAGGAAGCTCGGGTGGCCGATGATGGCCTCGATGAGTGGCCGTATCTCGAGGCCCGAACCGGTGAAGATGGCCGCCAGTTCGGCGGTCCGTTCGGGACTCGGGTTCTCACCGGTGAACGAGCGATGGAGCTTGGCTGCGATGAACGGCGCGCAGCTGGGGTGATCGCAGATGATGTCGATCGCATCTGCGGCAGTGGTGGCCTGGGACCCCAAGAGCGTCACGGGGCCCTGTGGACCCGATTGCGGGTCGAAGCGAACGGTGTTGTTGCTCTCGTCGTCTATCCACCATCCCGAGAACGCAGTGGCCGCCGCAGCGACGTCGGCCTCGCTGTAGCCGCCGTCGTGGCCGAGAGTGAACAGCTCCATGACCTCGCGCCCGTAGTTCTGGTTGGGTGCCTCGGATGTGGAACCGTTGCCGTCCAGCCACGCCAGCATGGCCGCGTCAATTGTGATTGCCTGCAACAGATCTCGGAAGTTCCCCAGGGCGTGCTTGCGAAGCAATTGATGTTGACGCCACATCAGTTGCACCTCGGCTTTGTCGAGGCTGGAGGTGAGATGGCCGTGCCAGAACCAGACCATCTTCTCGTGGAGGCCAGCTGCCGGATTGGCCATGGCGTCGAGCCACCAGTCCACCAGGACGCGCTCGTCATCGTCGGTGCCGAACTCGGGCGGATCCAACTGCAGCGCATTGGCCGACAGCACTGATCGCACCGCGACGTCGATGCCGCGCTCGGCGAGTGCCTCCACCTGCCCGGGGAACGGACCGAACGTCGTTCGCCGCAGCAGATGCGCGACCAGGGCGCGGTCATCCACCGCACCGGCCTGCGGCCAGACCCCCGACCGCAGGCCCGAGAGCAGCTGACGGCGGGTGGAGCGACGGTTGGAGGAGCGGAGGACGGACGATCGCTGCAAGGTGACCATGGGGCAACGGTGCGCCTCGGGCAGTGAAACCAACGTGAGGCCGGGCTTCACCTGACCTTCATGTCTCGGCTGCGACAATCGGCGGTCGTGCGAGTACTTCTGGTCGAAGACGATGTGTCCCTCGGGGCGGTGGTCCTGCGGGGCCTGATCGAGGAAGGCCATGCCGTCGATCTGGAGCGCACGGTCGCGGGAGCCAACGCAGCGATCGAGTTGAACCCGTACCAGCTCATCGTTCTCGACCTGGGTCTGCCCGATGGTGACGGTCTCGCCGTGCTCGCCACGGTTCGGCGCCTGCGCTCCGGAGCCCGCGTGCTGATCCTCACCGCACGCGATTCGTTGGGTGACAAGGTCGTGGGCCTCGATGCCGGCGCCGACGACTATCTGACCAAGCCGTTCCATTTCCAAGAGCTGGCGGCCCGGGTGCGGGCCTTGCTGCGTCGCCCCGATGACGCTCGTTCGCCGACGCTCGAAGTCGGTGACATCACGCTCGACCCGGCGGCCCACGTGGTGCGGCGCTCGGGGGTGGTGGTGCCACTCACCGCCCGGGAGTTCGCGCTCTTGCACTACCTCATGGACCGCACCGGGGAGGTGGTGCGACGCAGTGATCTGCTCGAGGCGGTGTGGGACGCCAACTACGACGGGCTCTCCAACGTCGTGGACGTGCACGTGGCCAACCTTCGCCGGAAGCTCTCGCTGCCGGGGAGCAGCGATCCGATCGAGACGGTCCGTGGTGTCGGCTACCGCATCTCGTGACGTTCGTCCGCCGGCCGGCCTGTCAGGATGCGCGCCGTGAACCTCGGTAAGCGACTCCGACGCCTGCGCATCGCGTTCGCCGTCCAGTTCGCCATCGTGGCCGCGCTCGGTGCCGCCATCCCGGTGAACATGGCCTTGCACCGGGGCGCGGGTCGCATCGACGATCGGCTCGAGACCGATCTGCTGCGACAGATGGACGACGTCCTGCTCCAGCACCGCAAGAACGGGGCGAACCCCGAGGACTCGCCGTCGTGGTGGGTGGACGTCCCGAACCGGTCCAGCGAGGCGTTCAGCGAAACCAGCCTGGAACCGCCCCTGTTCAACCTCATGACTGCGGCGGGCGAAGGCGAGGCCTGGGACGAGTTCCAACAAGGCGGCAGCAACTACGTCGCGTACGCGCGGGCCATCGAGCCTCAGCGCGGCTACGTCACCATCGTGGCCACGAGTGGCTACGAGGATGACAAGTCCTCCCTGCAGGCGCGTCTGCTGATGGCGGTGTTGGCTGCGACCGCTCTGGCCGGGGCGGCGGGCTGGTTCTTCGCATCACGAGCCCTCGGACCGGCCCGTCAGGCGCTGGCCGATCAGCAGGGGTTCCTGGCCGACGCCGCCCATGAGTTGCGCACCCCGTTGGCGGTGATCCTGGCCTCGGCAAGTCAGGCTCTCGGCCGCAGTCGCTCCAGTGAGGAATACGTTCGTTCGCTGTCGGAGATCCGCTCGGCCTCCGAGCGGGCGTCGGCCGGCGTCACGCAACTGCTCGATCTGGCCCGCTTCGATTCGGGCCAGGTGATCCCACGCACTGCGCCGCTGCGCCTCGATCTGCTGGCCGAGGAGGTGGCGGCGTCGATCCGACCCGACGGCTGCGTCATCAGCGCCGAACCGTCGCCGGCTGTCGTGGTCGATGCCGATATGGCGCTGCTGCGCCAAGCCCTCGACAACCTCGTGACCAATGCCGCTCGTCGTGCCGGCAACGTCCAGCTGGTGACTCGCATCGATGGGCGCGACGGGGTGCTCGACGTGCTCGATGACGGACCGGGATTCGACCCCACGGTCCTGCCGCACGTGTTCGACCGTCATCGTCGTGGTGATACCCGCGGCAACGCCGGCCTGGGGCTCGCCATCGTCAATGCCATCGTTGCCGCGCACGGTGGTGCTGCCGAAGCGGCGAACCGACCCGAAGGAGGCGCGTGCGTCCGTCTCCGCATACCGATGTCGACCGCTCACGGCGGCAGTTGACGGTTGACGACGGGACCAAAGTCCCACTCTTGCTGTCGTGACCACGAGCGCGACGGGGAAATCGGGAGCTGCGGGGGTCGCTGTGTAGTGTTCGGAAGTTCCGTTCGACATCCAGTGGAGGGATGCCGCCCCGAGCGGCCCGGTGGTGTGCCCATGACCATGACCGAGACCAGGCCAGGCGCCCATGACGAGGCGGCTCACGCATCGTCCGAGGCGTTCAGTGCCCAGCCGATGAGTGGTGTGGCCGATTGGCTCACCACGACCGACCACACCAAGGTGGGACGCCTCTATGTCGTCTGCTCCTTGCTGTTCGGTTCCGCAGCCTTGGCGCTGGCGGGACTGGTGGCCGTCGAACGCATCGATCCAGCAGCGCTCTCGCTGTTCGATCGAGCCACGGACGCCGCACAGGCCAACACCTTGGCGGTGTGGGGCCTCATGTTCTGCGCCGCGCTGCCGTTGCTCATCGGCCTCGCCGTGGCCGTCGTGCCGTTGCAGGTCGGCGGGCGATCCATCGCCTTCCCCCGTGCGGTCACGTTCTCGTTCTGGTTGTGGCTCGCCGGCTCGGCGGGTCTCATCGGATCGATCATCGGCAACGGCGGCCCTGCGGGCGGTGAGCCCGATGCGGTCGGCCTCTACCTCCTGAGCCTCGGTGTCATCTGCCTCGGCCTGCTCGTGGCGGCGGCGTGCGTGGCCACCACCGTGCTCACCCATCGTGCCCCGGGCATGCGCCTCGACCGGGTCCCGTTCTTCGCCTGGTCGGCGTTGGTGCAGGGCGTCATGGTGCTGCTCGTCCTCCCGGTCCTCGTCGGCGAGCTGGTGTTCCAGTACGTCGACCATCGCAACGGCCGCATCGCGTTCCTCGGCAACACGGGCATCGCCCCGTACCTGCAGTGGATGGTGCGCCAGCCCACCACCGGCCTCATGGTCATCCCTGCGCTCGGCGTCATCGCCGACGTCATCCCGGTGTTCACCAGGGGACGCAACCGCGTGGGTGGCGCAGTGCGTGGAGCCATCGCCCTGGCCGGCGTGGTCAGCTTCGGCGCCTTCGCCCAGGACAAGGTGTACGACAAGGTCACCACCGAAGCGACCTTCATCATCATCAGCATCCTCATGGCGCTCCCCGCGGTGTTGGTGGTCGCGGCATCGCTCTCGTCGGTCCGCAAGGGCGTGAAGATCAGCGCCCGGGCGCCGTTCGTGTGGGCGATGCTCACCGGGCTGTTGGCCATGGCCGGCGGTGTCGTCGCTGTGCTCTTGCCCATCAAGAGCCTCGAACTCCTCGGCTCCGCCTACGAGCAGGCACAGTTCGATGTCGCTGCCGGCGTCGCCATCCTCGGCGGCCTCACCGGGCTCGCGTACTGGGGTCCCAAGTTGTGGGGCCGGACATTGCCCGACGGTCCCGCGTCCGGTCTGGCGCTGCTCGGAGCGCTGGGCGTTGCCCTCACCGGCGGTTCGCTCATCGTGGCCGGGTTCATCGACCAGCCACGCGGCGCCGTCGAGTTCATCGACGAGGACGCCACCGGCGTGCTCAACGTGCTCGCTACCGTCGGTTACGGCCTCGTCGCCCTCGCCGTTCTCGGTTCGCTGGCGCTGCTCGTCCAAGCCGTGCTGGCCAGAGGTGGCGAGCCGGCCGGTGCCGATCCGTTCGAGGGTCACACCCTGGAGTGGGCCACCACGTCGCCGCCACCGCCCGGCAACTTCGCCGGACCGTTGCCGGTCGTGTCCTCTGATCGTCCGCTGCTCGACACTCGGGAGGCCTCGTGAGTCTCGCCCTGCCCCCGGCACCGGCGCCGGTTCGTCCTCGTACCTTGTTGGTGGGGACGGCGATGGCGTGCGTCGCCGGTACCGCGCTCCTCGGGTCGATGTTGGCCTTCTATCTGTCGCAGCGTGACGCGCAGCTGGAGACCGGTGTCGCATGGCTGCCCACCGGTGTGAAGATCCCCGAGGTCGCCACCAACATCATGTTGGCGACCATGCTGGCCGCCTCGGTCATGGCGCGTTGGGCCGTGTGGGCCATGAAGCGCTCCGATCGCCAGAGCACCTACATCGCGCTGGGTCTCACCACCATCTTCGGCATCGCCGTGCTCAATGCCCAGGGCTACACCTGGATCAACATGAAGATGACGGTGGACAACAGCAAGTACGCCGTCCTCGTGTACTCGATCACCGGGACGTTCTTCGCCATGTTGATCGGCGCCTGTGTGGCCACGGCGCTGCTGGCGTTCCGCACCCTGGGCGGCCGCTACTCGACCCGTGACACCGAGGGCCTCTCGGCCGCATCGCTGTTGTGGGATTTCCTCCTCGTGGCCTACGCCGCGATGTGGCTCGTCATCTACGTGGTCAAGTGAGCAGGTAGGAACCCGATGTTCACCACTGGATCCAAGCTCTCCTTCGGAGCGGCCGGCGCGTTCTTGGTCGCCTCCGTCGTATACATGATCACCTCCAAGACCGGCGGTGAGTTCGCCGGTTTCTGGACGCTCATGAGCGCATTCTTCGCTCTGACCTTCCTCGGTCTGCTCCTCGTCGGCGTCCGTGACGCCAACCCGTCGCAGGCCGAACGCGAAGCATGGCTCGCCGCGGAGACCGGCGGCGGACCCATCGCTCCTCGGGTCAGCCCCAGCGCATGGCCGATCATCGCGGCGTTCGGTGTGATGGTCACCGCCCTCGGCCTGGTGCTCGATTCGCGGGTGTTCCTGCTCGGTGTCGTGCTGATGGTCGTCGCCACGCTCGAATGGGCGGTGCAGGGTTGGTCCGATCGGGCATCGGACGATCCCGCATACAACAAGGCGTTGCGCGGCAAGATCATGCGGCCGTTCGAGTTCCCGGTGTTCGGCATCATCATCGGTGCATTCGTGGTGCTCGGCTTCTCTCGCATCATCCTCGCCGCGGACAAGACCGTCTCGGTCGCCATCTTCTCCGCCGTTGCCGCAGCGGTGTTCGTCGTGTTCGTTGCCATCTCCTATGCACCCAAGCTCGGTCGCACGCTGGTGCCCGTGCTGCTGGTGCTCGGCGGAGCGGGCATCCTCACTGCCGGCATCGTCGGTGCGGTGCAGGGCGAGCGGCACTTCCACGAAGAGACGGCAGAAGATCGCGACGGCACCGGCACCGTGTCGAACAAGTCCGGCGTGGCGGCCACCATCACGTTGCAGGGCAACGAGTTCGCCGTCGAGGTGCAAGGTTCCGGTGACAGCTCGATCGTGTTGGCCAAGGCGACCACGGTCAACTTCTTGTTCCGTAACACGGACTCCTCGAAGCACAACCTCGTCATCGAGGCCGAGGACGGCACGGTCATCGCCACTTCGAACCTCGTCGAACAGGACCAAGCAACCGTCCTCACGGTCCGTCTCAACGCGCCCGGCAAGTACCGCGCGGTGAGCGAAGGCGGGGACGTCAAAGCCGAGACTGTGATCACCGTCCAGTGACCGGCAACCCGCTACGCCTTTCCAACCGAAACGGCTCCGCACCTAGCATTCCAAAGGTGAACGACCGCATGGCTCGACACAATCCGTCACGCATCCGAACCTCACGTGTCCGGCGCGGCGCGCTGGGTGCAGTTGCCCTTTCGGGTCTTGTCCTCGCCGGTTGCGCGTCCGACGCGCCGCAGGACACGTTCAAGGCCGAGGGCCCTCGCGCCGAGACGATCAAGGATCTGGCCATCCCCGTCGGCATCGTCGCCATCGTGGTCGGCATCATCGTGGCCATCGCGCTGGTGCTCGTCGTGGTGAAGTTCCGGGACAAGGGAGATGGGCGTACGCCCAAGCAGACGCACGGCAACACCAAGCTCGAGATCGCGTGGACCATCGCACCGGCAGTGTTGTTGGCCGCCATCGCCGTGCCCACCATCACCACGATCTTCGATCTCAACCGCAAGCCCGACAATCCCATGGAAGTGGCGGTCATCGGGCAACAGTGGTGGTGGGAGTTCAACTACAACGACAACGGCATCATCACCGCCAACGAGATGGTGATCCCGGTCGACACCGACGTCTATCTGTCCATCACCAGCCGTGACGTGATCCACTCGTTCTGGATCCCGCGCCTGGCCGGCAAGAAGGACGCGGTGCCTGGTCGTGTCCACAAGCTCAACATCCGTGCCGACAAGCCCGGCGATTACTGGGGGCAGTGCACCGAGTTCTGCGGTCTGAGCCACGCCAACATGCGCATCCGTGTGCGGGCACTCAGCAAGGACGACTTCGCCAAGTGGGAAGCCGCGCAGACCAAGCCATACGTGTCACCCACGGACGAGGCGCTCAAGCGCGGCGAGGCCGCCTTTGTTGCCAAGTGTGCGTCCTGCCATCAGATCAACGGCATCCTCGATGCGTCTGGCAAGCCGCTGGTGGTCGATGCATCCGCGTCGCTCATCGCCGGCGCGGCGCCGAACTTGACGCATTTCGCCAGCCGCAGCACATTCGCCGGTGCCACGTGGCCGACCTATCTCGACGATCCCAGCACGCCGGCCAACGAGGCCGATCCGTACGCGGGGGGCGCGGTGATCCAGAACCGGGAACAGCTCGAAGCCTGGTTGCGTGACCCGCCCAAGGAGCTGCCCATGGCCGCGGACGACAAGCGCGGCATGCCCCGACTGGGCCTCTCTGAACAAGAGATCAACGATCTCGCCGACTACCTCTACAGCCTGAAGTGATGGGACACGCAGTGATGACGCGGCCCGCAGCGACGACACGGCCTGATGTGACGAGAAGGAACGACTGATGTCAATCATCGAGCGCAAGACCACACCTGAGCTCGCGGCAGCTCCGGTGGTCACCAAGCGTGAGGCTCTCGGCGTGTTCGCCCGTCCGGCCGACAAGCCGGGCTGGAAGAGCTGGCTCACCACGGTCGATCACAAGAAGATCGGCATCATGTACGGCGCCACGGCGCTGTTCTTCTTCGTCGTCGGCGGTTGCGAGGCGTTGCTCATCCGGCTGCAGTTGGCTCGACCCAACGGCACCGTGTTGTCGGCCCAGACCTACAACGAGATGTTCACCATGCACGCCACGACGATGGTGTTCATGTTCGTGATGCCGATGGCGGCTGCGTTCGCCAACTACTTCCTGCCATTGCAGGTCGGTGCCCGTGACGTGGCGTTCCCACGCCTCAACGCGCTCAGCTATTGGGTGTTCCTCTTCGGCGGCCTGTTCGTCAACCTCGGTTGGTTCCTCGGCGGCGCCGCTGATGGTGGCTGGTTCGCCTACGCACCCAACACCGGCACGATCTTCTCGCCCAGCCACGGCATGGACTTCTGGGCCATCGGTCTGCAGATCGCCGGCGTCGGGTCGCTGGTGGGTGCGGTGAACCTCATCACCACAGTGCTCAATATGCGAGCCCCAGGCATGAAGCTCATGCGGATGCCGATCTTCACGTGGATGCAGCTCGTCGTGCAGTTCCTGTTGCTGTTCGCCGTGCCGGTCATCACCGTGGCACTGTTCCTTCTCACCTTCCAGCGTGAGTTCGGCGCCAAGTTCTTCAACGTCGAAGCCGGTGCCGATCCGCTGTTGTGGCAGCACCTGTTCTGGATCTTCGGCCATCCCGAGGTGTACATCCTCGTGCTCCCCGCCTTCGGCATCGTGTCCGAGGTACTGCCGGTGTTCTCCCGCAAGCCGCTCTTCGGGTATCCGTTCGTCGTGTTCTCCGGTGTGGCCATCGGCTTCATGGGCTGGGGCGTGTGGGCCCACCACATGTTCGCCTCCGGCCTCGGGCCCATCTCCGTTGCCGTGTTCTCGGCTACGACGATGTTCATCGCCGTGCCCACCGGTGTGAAGATCATCAACTGGATCGCCACGATGTGGGGCGGTCGTCTTCGCTTCACGGTCGCCATGCACTACGCGGTCTCGCTCGTAGCGCTGTTCACCATCGGCGGGCTCTCCGGAGTCACCCACGCCATCAGCCCGTGGGACACGCAGCAGACCGACACCTATTACATCGTCGCCCACTTCCACTACACGATCTTCGGTGGAGCGGTCATGGGCCTCTTCGCCGGCTTCTACTACTGGTGGCCCAAGATCTTCGGTCGCATGCTCGACGAGGGTCTCGGCAAGGTCGGCTTCTGGTTCATGGTGGTCGGTATGAACCTCACGTTCGGCCCCATGCACATCACCGGTCTCCAAGGTCAGCCGCGGCGCATGTATCGCTACGACGAAGGCATGGGCTTCGACTTCTGGAACCTCGTCGCCACCATCGGCTCGTTCACCTTGGCCTTCGGCGTGTTGCTGTTCATCATCAACGTGTGGCGCAGCCGCAAGAACATCGCCACCGAACTCGATCCGTGGGATTCCCGCTCGCTGGAATGGATGACCTCCAACCCGCCAGCGGCTCACAACTTCGCGGCCATTCCGACCGTCCACTCCATCGACGAGTTCTGGCACCGCAAGTACGAAGAGGACGCCGACGGCAACCTCATCCAGGTGAAGACCGCCGAGCAGGTGATCGAGGACATGGGGGTGGACGACCACATCCACATGCCGTCACCGTCCTACTGGCCCATCGTGGTCGCCTTCAGCATGTTCCTCATCGGACTCGGCGTCATCTACCTCCGAGCCATCGGTGTGGTCGGTGCACTGTTGCTCGTGGGAGCGGTGTACGCCTGGGCCAACGAAGACCCGACCGAGCCCGACGAATCCGATAGTCACGGCGGGCCTTCCGCCCCGAGCCAGGAGCTGACCCCCGTTGGCTGAGATGACTGTGTCTCCTGAAACGACAGGGCACGCCCCCGCCGCCCACGCTCCGGCGGCTGGTCACGGCGATCACGGTGGCCACGGTGCCACCGGCATGAGCAACACCAAGTTGGCCATGTGGCTGTTCCTCGGCTCGGAGTGCCTCCTGTTCGGTGGTCTCATCTCCACCTACATGCTCTACCGGGGCCGCACCGCGGGTGGTCCGACACCGAACGCCATGTTCGACATCCCCTTCACATCGGCCAGCTCGTTCGTGCTGCTGTGCTCGTCGTTGACCATGGTGCTGGCCGTGTCGTCCATGACCCGCGGCGATCTACCCCGTGCCCGCAACTGGATCGTGGCCACCGCCATGCTCGGCTCGCTCTTCGTGGCCGGCCAGGTGTACGAGTTCACCGCCTTCTATCGCGAAGGTGCGGGCTTCACCACCAACTTGTTCAGCTCGAGCTTCTACACACTCACGGGCTTCCACGGCGTCCACGTCTCCATCGGCATCATGATGCTGCTGTCGGTGTATGCCATGGCCAAGCGCCAGAACTGGGGACCCGAAAAGGCCGAGACCGTCGAGATCGTCGGCCTGTATTGGCACTTCGTCGACATCGTGTGGATCATCATCTTCACCCTCGTCTACCTGATTCCCGCCTGAGGAGGCCACGGTGACTACCTCAACGGTCGACCACTCCGAGCACGAGGCCGCTGGCCACACGGACGCCCACCATCCCTCGGACGGGATGTACTGGAGGGTCTTCGCCATTTTGGTTGTGATCACGGGAGCCGAGGTTGCGCTCAGCTACATGGAGAGCGATCTCGGGGCGGCGTTCTTGCCGTTGCTGTTCCTGTTGATGGCCGTGAAGTTCGTGATGGTTGTCTCGGTGTTCATGCACCTGCGGTTCGACAACAAGCTCTTCACATGGATCTTCTACTCCGGACTGGCGCTGGCAGTTGCCGTGTACGTGGCGTTCTTGACCACCGCTGACTTCTGGGGAACGTGACATCCTCGGGTCGCTCCCCCCGGCGACCCACCGCACATCGGAAGTAGGTCGTCCATGTTGTTGGCCGACGTCGCAACAAACCCCGCCCCATGGCGCTATCAGCTCCATCCCGAGGTATGGCTCTTGGTCGCCACTGTCGTGGGTTCGTACGTCTATGCCGTGAAGCGCATCGGCCCGCACGTGGTCCCGTCGGGCGAAGCGATTGTCACCCGAGCGCAGAAGCGCTGGTTCGCGGCGGCGGTCTTGGTCCTGTGGGGCGCCAGCGATTGGCCTGTCCACGACATCGCCGAGGAGTACCTGTATTCGGTGCACATGTTCCAGCACATGGCGCTGAGCTACTTCCTTCCCCCGATGGTGATGCTGGCGACTCCGACCTGGCTCGCTCGTCTGATCATCGGTTCTGGTCGCTCAGAGCGCGCCTTGCGTTGGTGCTGCAAACCGGTGGTCGCCGGCGTCGCGTTCAACGCGGTGATCATGATCACCCACATACCCGGCATCGTGAACGCCTCGGTGTCCAACGGGCCATTGCATTATCTGATGCATGTCCTCGTCGTCACCACCGGACTGGCGTTGTGGATGTCGATCTGTGGACCCATCCCCGAGTGGCGAATCGGGCCCGCGGCCACGATGATCTACCTGTTCCTCAACTCGGTCGTGCCGACCGTACCCGCCGGTTGGCTGACGTTCGCCGAGGGCGTCGTGTACAAGCACTACACGTCGCCGGTGCGAGTGTGGGGCCTCTCGCCCACCTACGACCAGCAGCTGGCTGGCGTCGTCATGAAGGTCGGCGGTTCGGTGTTCCTGTGGGCGGTGGTGGTGGTGTTGTGGATCCGTCACTTCGCCCGGTCGTTCAACGCCGATCAGGGGTACCGCCGCTACGTGCCGCCCGCGCTCGAGGAGGACAAGCTCACGTTCGAGGACGTGGCCAACGTGTTCGACTCCACCGAGCCACCACCCGAACCCCAACCGCAGGCCAACTGACGACAATCGACCACACATATTGTCGTGAACTCTCCCGAGTTCGCCTGCGGGGTGGCGCTCGACCTCACTCCCAGCGGAAGGTGAGTGCGGCCACGACGGGGGCGACGACAGCCCACACGATCAGCACGATCCAGGCGCGGTCAGGGATGTCACCAGGGCCGAGGGCTCCATGCAGCGCATCGCTCAGAGCGCCCGACGGCAGGGCTCGGGCGACGGCCCGCAACCCTGACGGGAGCTTGGTGAGTGGGATCACCATGCCACCGAGGAGCAACAGCACCAGGTAAAGGCCATTGGCCGCGGCGAGGTTCACCTCACCGCGCAGGCGCCCGGCCATGGCCAGACCGATGCCGGCGAACGCGACGGTTCCCAGCACGATGGCGCCCACTGCGGCGGCCCAGTTGCCATGGCCGGACCATCCCAACAACAGCGCGATGACGATGAGCACGACGGCCTGCAGGACCTCGACGGCAACCACCGTTGCGGTCTTCGCCGCCAACAGCCGGGAGCGCCCGAGAGGCGTGGCCCCCAGTCGTTTGAGCACGCCGTAGCTGCGCTCGAACCCTGTGGCAATGCCGAGGCCGACCATGGCGGTGCTCATGACAGCGAGGGCCAAGATGCCGGGGGCCAGGAAGTCCACCGAGTCGGGCGTGCCGCTCGGCAGGACATCGACCAACGAGAAGAACACCAGGAGCATCACCGGGATGCCGAGGGCGAGCAGCAACGACTCGCCGCGTCGCAACGTGAGCATCAGCTCGACGCGCGTCTGTGCCACGAATGGTCGCTTGCGAGACGAGGCGGCGACCTCGCTCATCGGCGTCGCCCCCGTGATCGGCGTTTGTGTTGTGGCGCGCTCGACGGCACATCGCGCACCGCACCATCGCTGTCGCCGGTGAGGCGGAGGAACACATCTTCGAGACGCTGGCGCCCGGCGCGCAGATCGGCCAACGGGAGATCGTGCTCGGCCAGCCACGCCGTCAGTGCCGCGACGGTGGACGGGGATGCTTCGGCCTCGACGAGATACTCGCCCACGGTGATCTCCCGCACGACGGCGTCGAGCCGTCGCGACAGCGACGCCACGTCGAGCCCGGTGATCGACCCGAAACGGATGTCGCCGGACCTGCCGGAACGCATCAGTTCGGCCGGACTGCCCGATGCCACCGCCTTGCCGCGGTCGATGATGACCACGTGGTCTGCCACCCGCTCGGCTTCGTCGAGTTCATGGGTGGTGAGCACCACGGCGGTGCCCGACGCGGCCAGCTCACCGATGATGCGCCGCACCAGTTGGCGGCCGGCGACGTCAACGCTCGCCGTCGGTTCGTCGAGGAACACAACCTCGGGCCGACCGGCCAACGCCAGCGCCAGCGACAATCGTTGTTGCTCGCCGCCCGAGAGCTGCTTCCACGTGGAGCGCGAGCGATCACTGAGCCCTACCCGATCGACGAGCTCGCGAGGATCGCGTGAGCCTTCGAAGTAGGAGCAGAACAGTGCGACTGCCTCGCCGACCCGGATGCCCGGGTACACGCCACCGCGCTGGAGCATGACACCGATGCGGCGAACGAGCTCACCGTGTTGGGCCACCGGATCGAGGCCCAGCACGCGCACTGATCCTCCATCGGGGGAGCGATACCCCTCGAGCGTCTCGATGGTCGAGGACTTGCCGGCACCGTTGGGGCCGAGCACGGCAGTCACCGCGCCGGCCTCGGCAATGAACGACAGATGATCGACGGCGATGAGATCGCCGTATCGCACGACGAGATCGTCGACCATCACGGCAGGCACGGCTGATGAGGCTAGAGCGTCGTGCCGTCGAGAGCCCGGTCGCGTGGCACGCGCCATGACGTGCATCGTTCCGGTCCGATCCGCCTCGGCCCCGCTACGGTCTGTGGACGATGATCGACGTCCGCAAGCTGCGCACCGACCTCGAAGCGACCAAGGCGGCCATGGCCCGTCGTCGCATCGACACCTCTCCACTCGACGACGCCGCAGAGCTCGATCGCCAGTTGCGCGAGATCGCACTCGAGCGCGACAACACTCGTCGCCGGGTCAACGAACTGTCCAAGCAAGTGGGGCAGTTGCGCAAGGCCGGCGATGTCGCGGCGTCGGAGGCGGCCATGGCCGAGAGCCGGGCCCTGGGAGACACCGAGTCGGAACTCGCGGCGCGCGCCACGCGCATCGAGACCGAGCTGCGCGACATCCTGCTGCGTCAACCCAACTTGCCAGCCGACGATTGCCCGGACGGTGCCGGCGAACACGACAACGTGATCACCAAGGTCGTCGGGTTCGATCCCGACAGCTACGGTGAGCATCAGCGCGTGGCTCACTGGGACATCGGTGCCCAACACGGCATCTTGGATCTCGAGCGTGGGGCCAAGCTGTCGGGCTCGATGTTCGTCATGTACCGAGGCCAAGGCGCGGCGCTCAACCGTGCGCTGCAACAGTATGCGCTCGATTCGAACGTCGACGCCTACGAGGAGATCCGCCCGCCCACGGTGGTCAAGACCGACACCATGGTCTCCACCGGGCATCTCCCCAAGTTCGAGGAGGACGCCTACGCGGTCGAGCGCGACGACCTATGGCTCATCCCCACCGCCGAGGTCCCGCTCACGTCCTTGGCCCGCGACGAGGTACTCGACGAGGCCGCGTTGCCCATGCGTCTCATGGCCTACACATCGTGCTACCGGCGCGAAGCAGGCTCGGCGGGCAAGGACACACGCGGCCTGCTGCGCATCCACGAGTTCGACAAGGTGGAGATCCTCGCCTACTGCACACCGGCCCAGGCTGCCGAGGTGCACGCCGACATCTTGGGCCGCGCCGAGCGGATCATCGCCTCGCTCGGTCTGGCGTATCGGGTGCTGGATCTGTGCACCGGCGACATCGGCAACTCCGCGGCGCGCACCTTCGACATCGAGGTGTACTCGCCTGGGTGCGACAAGTGGCTGGAGGTCTCGTCGGTCTCCTGGTTCAGCGACTACCAGGCCCGCCGTGCCAACGTCCGCTACAAGTCGGCCGTGGGCAAGGGCACCGAGATCGTCCACACGCTCAACGGCTCGGCCCTCGCGGTGCCCCGGGTGTGGGCGGCGTTGGTGGAGACCCATCGCCAACCCGACGGCACCGTCGCCATCCCCGAGCCGCTCTTGCCGTACATGCGGGGCCGCACCCACATCGGATGACCTCGTGGTCATCTGGCCTGTTGTGCCCTCCGGTTTTCTGGCCTGAGGCAACACGGGAGTAACGTCCGCTCGTGATGTTGGCTCTGACCAAAGCGCAGTGGATCTTCACTGCTGGCCTGACTGTCGTGGCACTGCTGATCACCTGGTTCGCGACCTATGTCGCATGGACCACGGTGTGGGGCAATCGTTGGTATCGGAGGACGAAGTGACCGCGCTGAAAGTCGGCGACTCCACCGTCTACAAGGGCCGCAGCGGCCAGTGGTCGTTCGTCGCCCACCGGGTCACCGGGTTCTTGGTGTTCTTCTTCCTCCTCATGCACGTGATCGACGTGAGCCTCACGCGTTACGAGGGCCTCTACGACCAGGTGCACGCGCTCTACCACAACGTGTTCATGCGCCTGTTCGAGTGCGGGCTGCTGTTCGCGCTGTGGTTCCACGCCCTCAACGGCTTGCGTGTCATCGCGGTCGACTTCTTCCCCGGCGCGGTGCGCAAGGAGAAGCAGTTGACCGGCATCGTGCTGTTCCTGACCGTGGCGGTCTGCCTGCCGATGTCGTATGTGATCCTCAAGCCCTGGATCGACGGGAACCTCTGAGATGGCACAGGTGGTCAACAAGCCCGAGCGTCCATCATCGAACGCTGCCGTCACCGGCCCCAAGCCCGACAAGGGCCGCCGCCGCCCGAAGCAGAACTTCGAGACGTGGCAGTGGTACTTCATGCGCATCTCGGGGCTGGTGTTGGTGTTCTTGGCCCTCGGCCACTTCACCATGACCCACATCATCAACGATGTGAAGGACACTGACCTCGAGTTCGTGCAGAAGCGTTGGGACAACCCGCTGTGGCGTGCCTACGACTTCGCCCTGTTGTTCCTCGCCTTGTTCCACGGCCTCAACGGCCTGCGGGTGATCATCGACGATTACGTGCGTGATCCGCGTAAGCGGGCCGCTACCAAGGCGGTCATCTACACGGTGACCTTCGCCTTGTTCGGTTGGGGAACGCTCACCATCGTCACCTTCGGGTCCTGATCCTCGGCGCCCCCGGGCGCAAGAATCTCGAGATGCGAAACGTCGCCCGAGGCACCGTCGCGTTGTCGACGCTCCTCGCCGCCGCCATCGTCCTGAGCGCGTGCTCGGTGCCTGGGCGTACGGTCGTGGCAACCCCGCTCCCGGAGCGGACGACCACCACGTTGCCGCCGGTCACCACGACGCGGCCGGTGGTGCCGTCGACCACTGTTGCGACGACCATCCCGCCGCCCACCGTCCCGGCCCCGCCGGTTCCGCTCACGTTCGTACCGCTCGACGCCGCGGGCCCCGCCACGTTCGCCGCTCTGGCCGATGGCAGCGTGGACATGGCCGCGGTGTACGGCACCCAACCGGCCTTGGTCGGCGCTGACGTGGTCGTGCTCACCGACGAACTCGACACCCAACTGTCGCAACGGCTGGTGCCCGTTGTGCGCACATCACTGGTGTCGGCCGAGGCGGCCGAGGTGTTCGCACAGGTGTCGTCTCGACTCACCTCGGCCGAGCTGGCCGTCTTGAACCGGTCTGTCTCCATCGACCGGCTACGCCCCGAGGACCTCGCCACGCAGTGGTTGGCTGGGCAGCGCCTCGACTCCGCTGTCCCGGCGCTGTCCGGGACTCTGCGGGTGATGACATCGGGCTCGGCGGAGACCGATGTGGTTGCACAGCTCTATGCCGCGGCGTTGCGCTCACATGGGATGCAGGTGGACGTCGTGGCGAGCCTCGGGACCCGCGAACTGGTGCTGCCCGCTCTCGAGGCAGGAACAATTGACATGACGGTCGAGTACCTCGGCGCGTACCTCACCTATCTCGGGGTGGAAGCCAAGGGACCGGCCGATGTGCTGGTCGCCTCGCTCCGAGCCATATTGGAGAAGCGCTCGTTGTCGGTGCTCCAACCGACCGAAGCCAACGACACCAACGTCGTGGCCGTCCGTTCAGCGGTGGCCAACCGCTTGGGTCTGCGATCGTTGTTCGACCTGGCCCGCGTCACCGAGCCGTTGCGCTTCGGTGGCCCGCCCGATTGTCCGCAACGCTTCGAGTGCCTCGGTGCTCTCGTGCAGGTCTACCTGGTGCAGATCGCGGTACCGACGACCACCGGGACCGCCATTCTCACCCCGACGACCACCGCGGTGACGACCAGCGGCTCACCCCCGCCCGAGAAGAAGTAGCGAGCCTCACGCCTCCATCGGCATGGGCACATCATCCGAGCTCGGTGGGACGTCGAGCGGATGCATGATGTCAGGCCGGATGAGCCGCGACCCGATCAGCACCACCCCCAAGATCACCGCGGCGCCGGCGGTCACGCGTCGCAGGCCGTAGGCGTCAGCGAGGCGTCCTTGCACCAGTGCTCCGAGGGGATAGAGCGATCCCAGGATCATGGCGTTGAGGCTCACCACGCGGCCGCGCAGTGCGCCGGGTGCGCGCTGTTGGGCGATGGTGGTGTAGCTGGTGAGGCAGGCCAGGTAGGCACCGCCGAGGGGGATGAGGGCCAATGCCACCAGCGCGGTGTTGGGTGCCGCGGCGTACACCACCAGCGACACCACCAACGCTGCCAGCCCGATCGACAACACCTTGCGGCTGCCGTGGCGCTTCACCAGATCGCCCATGGACAGCGCCACGACCACCGCGCCGATGCCCTGCGCCGTGACCAACACGGCATTGGTGGCCGAGCCCCCATCGAGCTCCTTCACGGTCATGGCGGCCAACAGCGCGATGAACGGTGCGCCGAGCAGGCTGGTGAGGCACATGATCCGGAACACCAGCCACAGCCCCGGCTCGGCCCGCACGAATCTGGCGCCGTCGGCGATGGCGGTGCGCAACCGTTGATGCTGCGTGGTGATCGGGCGTGTGCCGACATCGATCATGGTCAATGCGATGAGCACAGCAAAGAAGCTGGCGGCGTTGATCCCGAGCGCCCACGGGATGCCTCCGATGGCCATCACGACGCCGGCCACGGCGGGGCCGATGACCCGACCGAGGTTCCACTGAGCGGAGCCGAGGCCGACGGCAGCCACCAACTCATCGGCGGGGACGAGATCAGGGATCATCGCCATGTAAGCCGGGAAACCGATCGCGCTGGCGAACCCGGACCCCAGAACGATGAGTGCGACCACGCCAGGATGCGGCTCACCGACGGCGGTCAGAACCGCGATCACCCCGGCCAAGATGGCCTGGACCGAGGTGGTGATGAACATCAGCCGTCGGCGTGAGCCGCGGTCGGCCAGTGCTCCGCCGACTGGGGAAAGCAGGGCCATCGGCACGAACCCTGCGGCGGCGATGACCGCGGACCACGCTGCTTTCCCGGTCACGTCGGTCACGTAGTAACCGAGTGCGACGGTCTCCATCCACGTGCCGATGTTCGATACGAACGCCGCCGACCACATGAGCGCGAACGAACGGTGACGCAGCGGCGCGAACGACATCGTCATGAGGCCCGCACGCTAATGGGGGTGTACGGGTGTTGCATGAGCGATGCTCGTGTGGGGAGCCGTTGGCGGGTCAGCACTGGTGCACGCGGGGTTTGGAGCCCTATCGGTAGAGGGTGCGCCCGCTGATGGTGAGAAG